>NZ_BAAAFD010000002.1:0-718982 GCF_039523355.1 Aliiglaciecola litoralis
ATTAAGCCATTAAGGTTCGGGGTAGCTCCCCACAATGAAACCGAATATACGTGAACTTGTTAATTGCACCAATGAATTAATTTAACACATGATTGCTTTACAAGGGGAGTCCATATACGTTCCTCGCCATTATAGCCAACAAGTTTGCGCCGTTTATTAGGGGCGTTATATTGCAGGAGTAACATGGAGAGTCATTTAGCAATTTCATCTATTTGGGAAGATGAATGTTTATTCGAGATTAGAATTAACGGAAGCAATAGCGTCTTTGCAGGGCGAGCCGATTGCTATACCAATAGAAATGAAATTGAAGAATTAGGAAAAGTGCTTGAGGTATTTCCTAAATCAGTAAGTGATTCCTTTGAATTTACGACACGGTCTAAAGCGGATATCTCATACTTTTCAGTTTCCGGTTTCTGCACAGACAACTCTGGGCATACGCTACTTGCTATTACTATTGCTCACATTGAGTCTTTCACAAATGTAAGAAACGAAAATTATAAGGTTAATTTCGATTTAAAAGTCGAGCCCCAAGCAATTAATAGCTTTGGTAAACAACTTCAGCGCATTGCAAAGGAACCACTTGGCAAAACTGAGGCTGTATTAAAAAATGCAATATAACAAACGCATTAAAATGGACGCCTAACAGTTAGGTGACTATGAGCGAAGCTTTCCGAATTTGGTTTAAATTTGAAATTTGCCTTTTTTCCGTTCCCGTCGTGTTAGTTCCAGCTATTATGACTCAGGTTGAAGGGGATGGTGCACCTGTTGAAGTAAAGCTATTCGCGGCTAGCTTATTTATAGCTTGTGTACTTGTTTTTTATTCAGTCTTTAAATTGATGTCTTATGTTTTTGGAGATAAACCAGCTACACACTCAAAATTGATTTTGGCTTTTATTGTCTATTGGGCGGTAAATTGGCTTGCAGCCTTCTTTTATAGTAATCAAATTGATAGCTTAATAATTCAAGTTTTAACTTTTGGCCCTATCCTTGTTTTAGGACATTTGCTATTTATCGGGCGTAGTTATTTTAGAAACGCCACCTAACAAATCAATGAAGTCGGACGCCTTACGCTTGGCTGGTGTTCGTTCCTCACAAAGTATAGCCAAGCATAATTCGGCCTCTTATTGAGGCGTTACGAGCACAGAATAAGGAGAGTATTGTGATACTTGATGCCCTACAGAAACTGTTGGACTATTTACAAAAAGAAAGACACGCCCAAGACGAAAAAACAGTAGCTGCATTAAATGCCATCAATGATGCTCTCAATGAAACAAAGAAGTACATAGAATTTTCTGGCGGCCAAAAATGCCATGATCGAGAAAGAGAGTATCAATTGTCCCGCTTGTGGGATCAGGCGTCTGTAGCCGTATTGTCGGTAAAGGCTATAGATCCTGGATTTCCAACAGCTCTCCATGAAAAGGCCTTGTACTGGGCTGATACCTACGAATGGACAAGCGAAGTAGCAGAGAAAAAGAAAATAAAGATCGAGCACGTGGAGCAACAAATTGCAAAATTACTCACTCCGTAAAGCTCATAACAAGGTGCTTAAGATCCGACGCGCGAAAAGCGCGCGCGTCTTAGGACGGTGTTAGATGACCATGAAAAAAAATATACTCGTCGCAACGTTTATTTGGCTTTTTAGTTACAATGCTAAAGCGGAATACGACCCTTGCGCTTTAGACTTTTATCCGGTAGTTCAGAAACAGAATTTTAAACATGCTTTAACTGTTGAACAGCCAGCAGTATTTTTAGCAAACACAAACTCAAAAATTATTTTGTCTGTGGCAGATTTAATAGATTTATCTACGTCAAAACTAAACACAAACATGCCATACTACGAAGAAACCATTAAACACTTCAAAGCAAGATTGCTCAGCCTAGAAAAGCCTCTTGAAGATATTAGCTTTCTACAGCCGGATTTAAGCTCTCTCAAAGGAAGAGAGCAACAAGTCGCCATTAATATTTATGGTTTTATAATCAAAGGGTTTCAAGCGGGCCTATTTACTTCTAAAGCAATGGTTACAGTGGATGACGATGTTGTGCCGACAAGTACATTTACTCTTCAAGTCGGTGACGAACCACAACCAATTGATGAGTTCAATAAAGTACATAAAATAAAATTTATAAGTAATGGAGAGATAGTTTATGAATCGTGTTGGATGGATAAGTAAGTTATCTAACTAGCCAAGTCAGCGGGAATTTTACTATGCAAGAATTAGAAGCTTGGGAAGAAACTAGAAAAAAAGGATGGTTTAATTATATCCTTTTTAACGGTTTGTTTATGTGGGGCATGCCAATGTTCGTTGCAATGTCCTTTATTAGTAAGCCATTTGCAGAAGGTTACACTTCAAGGGCCGCCATAGTCCATTACATAGTATGGCCTCTCGCTGGTTTACTATACGGGGCAGTAATGTGGTGGTTTGCAGAGCGGCGTTTTAAAAAGAACCAGAATGGCAGTAAAAACACCTAACAAGGCGCGTCACAAGGAAAACCTCTCGCTGTCGGTCCAAGCACTGCGAAAATACTCATATGCAAAGCGTTACATGCTAGCGAAATAGCTCACTATGAGTTCCAATCCTTGCAAGTTTTAAAGAGTTGTTATCTACTTTATATATCAAAACTAAATCTGGCTTAACATGGCAATCACGGTAACCTTGCCAATTACCCGACAACAAATGATCAACATATTTATCTGGCAAAGTTTCACCAAGCAGTAACAGTTTAATCACGTGCCCAACTTCAACTACATCAGGTAATGGACGTTTCGCAATTTTCTTAAAATCTTTTTTAAATTGCGTTGCGTATTCAAGTTTAAGCACTATTTCAAGCCACCGATGTCTAAATGGGTAAAAAGCTCTTCAATAGTTTCAGCTTTAGTGCCATTTCCAGACTCTAGCTCTTCAATTGCATTTGCTGTCAAGGTATTTGGTGTTTTTGCTTTAAGTTCAAAAGGTATCCCACCATAATTAATAACCGCTTTGGCAAATAACTTTAAGGCTTGCGAGGTGCTTAAACCCATATCGTCACATACATTAGTAAATGCTAGCTTGGTGTCATGGTCTATACGTGTACTTAGCATTTCTGTCTTCATAATTGATACCTACTTGCTTAATATGTATTACATAGTAAAACAAAGTATAGCAAAGTGCATGTAACAAGACCATCTTACGGATCTCGTTTTCTGTCACCTTTTATGCAAAGAAACGCATAAAAGTCGCCATCAAACCGCGACCGAAAATGGCTGCGCTATATCTTCGGAGAGAGTTTTTGAATTCGTTCACTCAAAAGTTTAAAGGGCACAAAACAAAGTTCTCATTTGATGAGCATTCACTCTCTTATAAACATAGTGATTCCGAGGATTCTTTGGCATTCGAAGTCAAATACACTGAAGTAGACGTACGCAACAGCATATATTCGACGTCTAAAAACCCTATTCTAAAGTTTGCCTCATTTCCGTTTATTCTGTTGGCCATATTTGCTATTGGAAAAGCCTCCTTGATTGCAGAAAGCATTGATAAACTAATTGCGGGCCTTTTGGTTGCCTTATTGTGGTTGGCAGTCGCCGCTGCATTTTGGTGGAAATATAAGCGATCAGAAGTATCACTAACTATGTTTGACAGTGCAAGGGGGCGCATAGTTATCGTTCATGATGGACAAGAGTCTAAAATAATAAACACTCTGGTAAAGCTCGTTACCAACAGATGCACCGAGTTTAAACAGGCAGAAGATATGGTTGTTCAGTAACAGAAATAACGGTAATCCCTCAGTCCGGATGAAACAATAAGTTTTCCACTATATCTTCATTTGCTTCATCGGTTGCTTCAGCCGCCAATGGTTTACACTCATTTAGATATTCTAATATCTTTTCTCGGTCATTTAATGAATGTGTAAACCCCCCATTTGTTACACAGATATTTCTACAATCGACAAGGATTACATTCGAGTTTAGGATATAAAACTCCAGCGGAATTTAAATTGACAGAAATTGAATAGGGAACGGTCTTCATTGTTGTGGGGAAGATCTTAGTTAAAGGGCAAAGGATTTTCATGAAAAACGTTTTAAGGATCTTATTTTGGCTTGTTGTTGGCAGTGTAAGCGTGATGGCATTGTTAATCGCACTGCCTATCAAATCGCCGCCGCTGGTTGGTAAAAAAGGGGATTTTGCGTTGAAAAATATCAACGTAATTAATACAACCAATGGCAATATTCTTAGGAACAAAACGGTATTCATCGAACAAGGCAAAATAGCGAAGATAATACCCAGTAATCAATATCAACCTAACGCCAGTTATATTGAGATAGACGGCACTGGTAAATATCTCATGCCCGGCCTTTGGGATATACATACCCATAGTCTGAAACTCTCGCCTTATCTGCACCACCCGTTGTTTATTGCTAATGGCGTAACTTCTGTGCGTGATATGTCGGGTTGCCTTACTCAAGATGACAATTATTGGGCTTGCCCGCAAGAAAAGATGATTTGGGAGCAGCAAGCAATTCGCGGTTTGAGAATATCACCTCGGTATCCGTTACAGAGTAGCTATCAAACCAATGGAGGCAATGAAGTCCCTGAAGGATTTGCTGATTATTTTCGTCTCAATAACCTTGAAGATGCACAGCAGTTAGCTGCATTTTATGCCAAACAAAATGTTGATTTTGTTAAAACATACACCGAATTAACTCTGAAACAATTCAACCATTTAGTCGTCGCGACACAACAACATCATCTGGCCATAGCCGGTCATAAACCCCTTGCTGTTTCTTTAGAACAGGTGCTAGATGCCAACGTCGCCAGTATTGAGCACGGCAGGTTATTTATGTTTGAATGTTTCACGGGCATTGCGTCTTTTCGGCAACATGAGGATCCTATCTCTTTGTATAACGCACCATTTATTCGTGAAATACTGAATAATCAAGATACCGATAGCTGCGATAATTTAATGGTGTCTATGGCGAACACCAATACCCGATGGGTGCCCACATTAACCACAATTAAAATGAGCGCCATGGCCAATGAGCCATCTTTTCGACTCGATGGACGGCTTGAGTATATTCCCTATATTGTTCGAAAATTATTATGGGAGCCTGATATAAGGCGCGCATCTGAGCAGGGAAATGACCGCAACGGCAACTTCGTCCATGGTGATTATTACGCCGCTGCAAGCGCGCAAGTCGGACGAGCTCAGCACCTCGGCGTCAAAGTGTTAGCAGGTACCGATAATATCGACAGCTATGTCTTTACCGGTTCAAGCCTGCACGATGAACTTTTGATGTTAGTGGCAGCGGGATTGACTCATTTACAAGCTATCCAGGCTGCAACCATTAATCCTGCCGAATTTGCAGGCTTAGGGAAAGACTTCGGCAGTGTCGAGATAAATAAGCAGGCAGACCTGCTACTACTCAATGAAAACCCGTTATCTGACATAAAGCACATTGCTGATATATACGGCGTCATCTTCGCAGGGCAATATTTTGATCACGCGGCGTTAGAAACCCTTGAGCAATATGCTGCAGAATCGGCTCAGAGCCTTCAGGTAAACTTGAGATTTTTATATGACCTTTTAACAAGCCCGCTGATGCGTGTTCAATTAGCGGATTAGCGCACTTTGCTGGCGCTCGTTTTTAATCAGTATGTAAGCATTGCTGCGACGCTTCATGTCCACTAACAACTCAACACGACAATGGAAGGTCATTTTCAACTGCATCGCACAATTAAGTAGACCGACTGTATGGCTTAGTAATCACAGCGCCAGAGTTGGATGTGAGTATCTAGCAAACAAAGCTCGCTAGACACTCACCTTATTTCAATCTCCCTGTGGCTGATCTTCGCCGGGCGCTTCTGTGGGTGAGGTGTCAGCATTAGGCTTAGATGGCAATATCACTTCCACACCATCAACCCGTTGCAGTCCTCTTGGGAGTTTGTTGCCTCGGCGCCCTCTTTCACCTTGATAGTGACTGAGGTCAGCGGCAGTCAAGGTCATACCGCGTTTACCAGCAAGCACTTTCACTTGTGCACCATCAGGGACAACGGCGAGCACGGTGACATACTCTTCCCGACTCTTAGCTTTTGCCGAAGGGATATTAATGATTTTATTGCCCTTGCCCTTACCTAAACTGGGTAGGTCACGCAATGGGAACATCAGCATTCGCCCTTCATTGGAAATGGCCATACACCAGTCACTTTCAATATTAGTTACTGGTTGTGGCTTAATGACCTTGGCACTGGTTGGCAAAGATAAGTAGGCCTTACCCGCTTTATTTTTACTGACCATGTCAGAGAATTTACCAACAAAACCATATCCTGCGTCAGACGCAACCAGATAACGTTGCTCATCCAATCCCATAATGGCGTGTTCGACGGTTTCACCACCGACAATATTAAATTTACCGGTTAAGGGTTCACCTTGGCTTCTGGCTGAAGGGAGGCTATGTGCGTCCGTGGAAAATGTTCGGCCTGAGCTGTCAAGGAACACGGCTTGTTGGTTGCTGCGTCCTTTGGCACTGGAGAGATAGCTGTCACCTGATTTGTAACTCAGTCCCTCTACATCAACATCATGGCCTTTGGCACAACGCGCCCAGCCCATTTTAGATAGCACCACTGTCACTGGTTCAGATGGGATCAGTTCATTTTCAGACAACGCTTTTGCTTCGCTGCGTTGCACCAGAGGCGAACGTCTGTCATCGCCATACTTTTCAGCATCGGCAAGAATTTCTTTCTTAATCAGTGTCTTAAGTCGACGATCTGAGCCAAGTAATGTTTGCAGCTCGTCTCTTTCTTTAGCGAGCTCTTCTTGCTCGCCTTTAATTTTAAATTCTTCTAGTTTGGCTAGGTGACGTAGTTTTAACTCAAGAATGGCTTCAGCTTGTTTGTCCGATAGACTGAACCGTTGCATCAATTCTTGTTTAGGCTCATCTTCATAACGGATAATTCGGATCACTTCATCGATGTTTAAGAACGCGATGAGTAAACCTTCCAAAATGTGCAAACGGGCCAGCACTTTGTCTAGTCTATATTGTAATCGTCTAACGACGGTATCTTTTCTAAAGACCAACCATTCACTCAAAATTGTGCGCAGGTCTTTGACTTTGGGCCTACCGTCGAGGCCAATCATGTTGATGTTGACCCGATAGTTTTTCTCGAGATCCGTGGTGGCAAACAAGTGCTGCATTAGCTGTTCCACATCTACTCGGTTGGAACGCGGCGTAATCACCAGCCTAGTTGGGTTTTCGTGATCTGATTCATCGCGAAGATCGCTGACCATAGGCAGCTTTTTGGCTTGCATTTGGGCGGCGATTTGCTCGAGTATTTTTCCACCCGAGGCTTGATGTGGCAGCGCTGTGATCACCACATCACCACTGTCTTCATGATAAACCGCGCGCATCTTTATTGAGCCGCGCCCGGTTTCATATAACTTAACAATGTCTTCTTTGGGTGTGATGATTTCCGCTTCAGTTGGGTAATCTGGCGCCTGAATATGAGTCAGTAACTCGGCCAATTCGGCCTTACTATTGTCCAATAAAGCCGCACAGGCTTTGGCTACTTCTCTGGCGTTATGAGGTGGGATATCAGTGGCCATTCCCACCGCGATGCCGGTCACACCATTGAGCAAAATATGCGGTAAACGGGCCGGTAATACTTTGGGCTCGTTCATGGTGCCATCAAAGTTAGGCTGCCAATCTACTGTGCCTTGACCCAATTCATTGAGCAGCACTTCACTAAACTTCGATAATCGAGATTCAGTGTAACGCATGGCAGCAAACGACTTAGGATCATCAGGCGCACCCCAGTTACCTTGGCCATCAACTAGCGGATAGCGGTAACTGAATGGCTGGGCCATCAATACCATAGCTTCGTAACAGGCTGAGTCACCATGAGGATGAAATTTACCTAACACATCACCCACTGTACGTGCCGATTTTTTGTATTTCGCAGTAGCACTTAATCCCAGCTCGGACATGGCATATACGATGCGCCTTTGCACCGGCTTCAAGCCATCACCAATATGAGGAAGCGCGCGATCCATGATCACGTACATCGAATAATTTAGGTAGGCGTCTTCGGTAAAACGGCCAAGCGAAAGCTGCTCAATGCCGTCTTTGTTGATGATGATTTCGTCACTCATAGTTAGTTTGCTTTACCATTTATTTTTATTATCTGGCTATCGTTATGCTGTTATTGATTCTGCAAAAACAGCAGCCCCCAGTTATTTCTTGTAGGTTACCTTATAAATCACATTTGCGAAATCATCAGATACTAGCAAGCTTCCATCGGGCAGTGTCAGCATCGCCACTGGTCGGCCCCATGCATCATCTTGTTCATTTAAGAATCCTTCGATGAAAGGTTGATAATCGGTGACTTTATCGTTTTCGATGGTTGCCATCATGACGCGATAGCCTGATTTTGTACTGCGATTCCACGAGCCGTGTTCGGCAACAAAAAGACGATGTTTGAATTCGGCGGGGAACTGCTTCCCTTGATAAAAGTGAATGCCTAGTGGCGCTACGTGGGCACCAAGATTATATGCAGGAAAACGATAGTCTTGCGGTTTTTTATCACCCCCAAATTCAGGATCTGGAATGTCGCCACCATGGAAATAAGGATAACCAAAATGTTGACCGGGTTCACTAACATGATTGATCTCGCACGGCGGAATATCATCCCCCATCCAATCTCGTCCATTGTCACTAAACCACAGTTCTTTAGTTACTGGATGCCAATCGAATCCAACACTGTTACGCACGCCTTTGGCCACCCATTCATGCTTATCATTCGCTAAATCAAATTTCAAAATACTGGCAAAGCGCGGATCATTAAATTTACCATCGTCAATCGTTTCGCAAATGTTGCAAGGCGCACCAATTGGAACATACAACCAGCCGTCAGGACCAAAATCGATATTTTTCCAACCGTGATGTTTCTCTTCCGGCAGGCCATCGATAACAATCTCAGATTTTGGTGACGAGGCATAGGTCTGGTCTATATTGGAAAATTTGTGGATCTTACTGACTTCTGCCACATACAAGTCACCATTTCTATAGGTTAAACCCGAAGGCATGGTGAGCCCTTCTGCGATCAGCACCACTTTGTCAGCGCTGCCATCTTGGTTTTCGTCAACCACCGCGTGAACCTTTCCTTCACCTCTGCTACCAACATAAATAATGCCGGTTTTACCCAAAGCCATCTGCCGAGCGTTGGTGACGCCTTCGGCATATACCTCTATCTTAAATCCCTCTGGCAGCGACAGTTTATCTAGAGGTAAGGCAAAGATATTAGAGCTTATTAGTAAAGAGAGGCTGACAAAGCTAATTTTGAGCAAGGTAGACATAGAATAAGTCCTTACTGTGTTGATACAGGATTAATGGCGTTGATAACAAGATTGTAAATACGCTGTTTATACTAAACTCTTTATCCACAGGGTGCGAGAGCAGCACTTATAAATTTGTTGATATCGCTGTAAAAATGGTCGGTTCAACCTTAAAAACACCCAATAATTGACCCGTTGTTTTGAAGTTATTTAAATTGCAATTGAAAAAGCCAACTTCAACAGGTTTAATGTGCACTGACGTACTCACATGAATGGGATGACATGAATTAACATGGCCTTGCTTAACAGGATAGTGTTTGGCTTTTTACTAATGATTATTGGTCACGGTGCCTTTGCACAATCGACGCTGCAATTAATTAATAAAGAACAAACAATCCGACTCTCTGAAAAGGTCAAAATACTTCCAGAGCAAGGAACGCAACTGACCATCGACCAAGTGCGCCAGCGTAAGCAAGACTTTCGCTGGCTACCTTCGTCTAACCCAAACTATGGATTGCATGACGGTGGCATCTGGCTGCATACCCGATTCAGTCGAGTTATCGATATTCAAGAATGGGTGATTGATATTGGTTTTGCGCAAGTGGATCATGTCGACTTTTACCTGCTTAATGGCAATCAGATTATTGCCTTCAGTCAACAGGGAAAGTTATCACGCTCGCAAAACAGTCGATACCCATCGATTAAAGTCAATATACCGCTGGCTACACCAATTGATTTATTTGTGCGCCTTGAGTCTATTGATAAAAATATTATTGCGCCTTTAGATATCCAACCCTTTGAGAAATACCTGCGTTCTTCGTTTTGGGATAGTTTGTTGTGGGGATTTTTCTATGGCGGTCTACTGATATTAGCCATCTACAATTTAGTGTTGTATGTAAGTAACCGGGAAGTCAGTCTACTTGCCTACGTAGGCTACATAGTATCAGCCGTGGTATGGCAGTTTGTTTGGGGGGGCCACTCGGTAATGCTATTGCCCTATGGAGTGACGCTTTGGCTATCCAATCATATGGATTTGATTTTTGTGTTTATCGGCATTGCTTCAGGTGTTTTCACTTATAGCTTTCTTGACGCTAAACATACTGCGCCCAAGACGGCCTCTTACATCAAGGTAAACATTGGCCTATTAGCAGTAATGGGGTTTTGTTCGCTTATCAACCTATTTCCCGTGCTATGGCAAAATGCATTGGTCTATATCAGCAGTCTTGTGGCTATCACAAGTTATCTCGTGGCAGGCTTCGAGAGTTATGCAAACAATTTCCGGCCGGCTCGGTATTTCATTTTTGCATGGAGCATTCTGTTTCTCACGGCGATTGCTGGTATGTTAAGTTTAACTGGCATCTTACCGACTAATGAAGTTACGGCTTATTGCTTTCAAATAGGCGTGTTTGTTGAAGCGGGCTTGTTTTCGTTAGCAATCATGGATAAAAGTCACAGCCAGTTAGAAAGTGACATTCAACAAGCGACAAATGATATTCGCAACAATATGGAATTCATTGAAGAGCAAAATGTGCGATTGGATATTGCGCGTAAAGATGCGATCAACGCCAGTACCATTAAATCGCAGTTTCTGGCTAATATGAGCCACGAGATACGCACACCACTGAATGCCATTCTCGGTTTTAGTAAAGAATTGATCCACACGCCGTTACCAGTCGACAAACAAGAGCATGTACGGATCATTAATAGTGCAGCAGATACCTTGCTGAATATTGTGAATGACGTATTGGATGTATCCAAAATTGAAGCCGGTAAGCTACAGATCAATAGCCAACCCTTCAGTCCTAACGAGTTGTTAGAAGAAATGGTCAGCGTGATGGCCAAATCAGCTCATCAGAAGAACCTTGAATTCCATTTTGAGCTGGCAAAATTACCGCAAAAATTAATCGGTGACGCCCAACGAATTAAGCAGGTTTTGACCAATTTACTCGGCAATGCGCTTAAGTTTACGCCCTCTGGGCACATCAGTTTGCACGCACAGGGAAAGGAGCTCAATCACGGTTTGTTTGAGTTGAAATTCAGTATCGAAGACACCGGCATTGGTATTAGCCAACAGGATAGAAAGAAGCTTTTCAGTGCGTTCTCTCAAATCGATGATGCCACCAGCCGCTCATATCAAGGTACAGGACTTGGGTTAATGATTTGCCAAAAGCTGGTGCGCTTAATGGGCGGTAAAATCACCTTAAATAGTAAGCCCGGCAAAGGCAGTTGTTTCACGGTAACTGTGCTGACCAATGTGCTAAATATAAATGATGAAAACGTGCAAAATATTGGCTGGAATAAAAAGCCAATATTAATACTAAATACCGATAGTACGGCAACTATGTCGACAATAAAAATGCTTGAACACGTGGGTGCAGAAGTCACTTTAGTCGATGAAGTGGCCGATCTTAAACGACTTAAACACAAATACAGCATTATTTTTGTTTGCTTGCCTCATCATTATTTGCAGCAAAACGAAAAACTGTTCAATGACATTATCAATACAAAAATAGATAACTTAGTGTTTCTCTATTCAGGTCCCGAGTTGATGCTAGAAGATAAGCATCAAGACTTAGCACACATTGTCAAACTGCGCCTGCCGATGACTGTGAATAAATTAGCCAGTTTGACCGATACACCAGAAGAAACTAAATACGATCAATTGCATCACGATTTACTTAAGTTACCGCCGATTAAAGTATTGGCCGTAGATGACATGGAAATGAATCTACGCTTACTGAGTACATGGTTAAAGCCCTCTAAAATTGATCTTAGGCTCAGTTACACTGGTGAAGATGCCGTTAAGCTATGCAAAGAGCAGGAATTCGACCTGATCCTAATGGACGTGCAAATGCCAAATATGGATGGTTTACAGGCATCCAAGCTGATCCGCAAAACACAATTGAACATAGGAACGCCTATCATTGCGGTCACAGCACACGCATTGAAAGAAGAGCAAGAGCGACTCTTGGCTTCCGGAATGGACGATTATCTACCCAAACCCTTAGATTTATCAGATCTTGTTGCACTTATTCAGCGTTGGTGTAATGACATCGATTTAGTCGAAGAGCAGGCCGCTTCAATTGATTGGGATTTAGCCTTAGAGCGAGCCAATCATAACAAGGATGCAGCAAAAGAAGTGTTTACCGGATTCGTTAATCAGTTACCTGAGCTGAAACTACAAATAGCTCAAAGTTGGGAAAAACAAGATACCCAAAATACCCAGGCGTTAATTCACAAGTTACACGGCGCTTGCTGTTATACCGGTGTGCCCATTTTGCGCGACTTGTGTGATGAATTGGAAACCGCATTAAAGCAACATGACTATCAGGTTGTAGAGTCACGTTTAACGGATTTTCTGCACGAATGTGATCTGATCCTAGAGCAAAGTGTTGATTATCTCTAAACCACGATTACCAATGTGACTATGGCCTAGAATTTAAATTCGCTCAGTGAACGTGCTCTTGATTTACTTTCAACTGGCACTGTTTGAGCAAAGCAACAAACTCCTCTGTAGAGCGGTCCAGTTCAGTCACAGAAATAAAAATATCATATCCCAAACTGGCTCTTAGCTTGGTCATCCTATTGGCCAACATGGCAGGAATACCCGTGATCAATTGACCGCTTTGCGCCTTATAACGGTCGTTCTCAATAAGATCATTACTATAACAACCGCCCGTTGCACAGTGCGCATTTTGTAATAACAAGTGGCGTTGCTCTAACAATAGATTGGTTGCCAGACGCGGCGAGATTGTTGTGAGCAAGGGTTCATATTGCTTGATTTTGATCCCCACCATACCCAGCGTTTTTTGTTCAAGACCTGAGGATACTTTGGGAATATCAATCCGTTGAATGTTATCCCAGGTCAGTTCCCACTTACCGTGTCGATGTTGGTAGTAAATATGGGTTTTAGTCAGTTCTATGCTGTGCTCTGGCTCGCGCATTTTGAACCAGCCAATAAGAATGGTGACAATTGCTCCACTCAAAGCAAACACACTGGCAAGATAAAGAAACGGAGGCAATACATTGATCAAAATGATGGCCAAAACCAACACCATAAGACCAATTAACAAGGTGGTTAGCCCGTTTCGTTTGGCCGCCGCTTTGATTTTTATACTAGCGTCTTGGGCAGCCTGATTGTTGTTTTTTGTTTCAATGCCAGACATAGAAATACACTACCAACATAATTAAACACCAAATAACGATCAACCTCATCCGCTGACAGTGAGCGCAGTCTGTTTTTAACCAGCGTTTTAAATCCATGGTTTATACGGCCGTTTATTTACTCTAGTTCACACTATACCACTAATTTGGTTTTTACTAAGTTCATGCATAAGCCACTGCTTGTGCTGATTGTTTACCACGACGAATCGCAAGTCGTCCAGCAACAATGGGCGTAAACACTAGGCTTAGTATAATAGACAAACCGACGCCACCGGCTAAAACTACCGCTAATGGCGGCCAGAAAGTGCCTTCACTAAACAGCAATAAAGGGATAAAGCCGCCAACGGTTGTAAAGGTAGTGGATAGAATATGGCGGCTGCAACTCATGGTCTCTCTCACGATTTCATCCAGATCCCCGATTTTGGCTTTAGGGTTTGCGTTGATTGATGCAATCACCACAATGGAGCCATTGATAGCAACACCTATTAATCCTGCACAGCCTAATAATGGGTTAAAGCCAATCGGTAACCCGGACAGCCATAAACTGAACATCCCCAACCCCACTGACAGCAAAGCTACAGACGCAATCAACGCGGCTAGCTTGACACTCCTAAAGGTTAAAATCAGGGTGGTGATCATCAGTACTAACAATACCGGCGCATAAGTCGCCAACAAGCCAAGCGCTTCTTGCTGCTCATCGGCATCGCCTGCCATTTTTATACGGTAGCCTTTGGGCAAGTCAAAATCTGGTCCTGACAATTTGCTTTGCAGCGCATTGCTAACATCCACGGCCTTAGCATTAGGCAGCAAGAATCCTTCGACAATATTGACTCGTTCGCCATTTTTCCGAGTGATACCGGCAATACTAGAACGCAATTCAAATTGCCCAAGTGCTGATACCGGAACCCAGGTTTGCTGCTTGGCCAAGGTAGCACTCAACAACGGTATGGCATTGAGGCTATCGATACTATTTCGTTGCGATTCTGGCAATCGAATACGGATCGGGATCTCTTCGGTTCCTTCAAGTATCGACCCTCCCAGTCGCCCATCTAAAGACGATTGCAATTGGGCCGCGATGTCATTCAATGACATGCCGGCCAATGAAGACTCGTTGCGAGTGACATCAAGGATCAATTCAGGCTCACCCACGGTGATTGATGCAATGGTATTGGTCACACCTGGTATTTGCGACATGGCGAGTCGCACTTGTTGCCCTAAGCTATCGATAATTGATAAGTCTGGGCCATAAATTTCAACCCCTATGGGGGCTGAAATTGGCGGCCCTTGGCCAAAGGCTCTGACCACAACTTTGGCCTGCGGAAACCGACTGTCCAAGCTATGTTGCAATGCTGGGATAAGCTTGGCTGCGCCACTGACAGTATGTGTTTTAACCACGGCATTTGCAAAATGCGCTGTGTTGTCACGTGTCATCACTTGGTTGTAATACACCGATGGCGCAGATCCACCAATCAACCAAGTTACCTGTTCGACTGCCTCTTGGTCACCAATGTGGTGATTAATATCTTCAACCAGCTCGCGAGTTCTCGACAAGGCTGTGCCTTCTGGCATCCAGACGTAAACTTCAAATTGATCTCGGTCGGCACTGGGGAAAAACACATTGCCTAACTGTCCCGACAATACAAATCCGCTCAGTGGCAAACCTATACTCAACACCAGCAATAAAAGCGGTCGTTGGATGCCACTGGTGATGGTTGTCTTATACCAATCGCTAAGTAATTTAAACTGCAGCCCACCTTGATACCACGGCTGAATTTGCTGTTTGGAGTCACGCCGGGGCAAGTATCGTGCAGCTAATGCTGCGATAACCGTCAGTGAAATAAATAACGAACCGACCAACGCCATTACCACACTGACCGCGATGGAGCTGATGAAGTCCCCGATATTGCCGGGCAGCAAGAATATCGGCATAAAGCCTAAAATGGTGGTTAAGGTCGAGGCCAACAACGGGCTAAACAAATGGCGTATACTTTTAACTAACGCATCGAGTCGGGTATTCTCAGGTTCGAGCAAATGACTACGAATTTCGTCGGTGATCACAATGGCATTATCAATCAATAATCCAATCGCAATGATGATCCCAAAAATTGACATTTGATGGATTTGTTCATCGAAAAAACTCAATGAAAATAGCGTGAATGCGGCGCTCAGTGGTAAAGAGATCCCGACAATCCATGCGCTCCTAAAGCCCATGAATAAAAACACCACTATCATCACCACCAAACACCCCATCAGTAGGTTTTGGGTAAGTTCGAGTAGTCTCGATTCGGTATATTGATTTTGTTCAAATATGACTTCAGCACTGACGGTGCCTTGATAGAGCGCATTGAAATCGGCCAATGCTTGGTTGGCTGACTCTGTCCATTTATCGACACGCACTGTTGGCTGCATCCGCGCTGCTACAAGGATTTTTTGCTGACCATTGACCAGAGCAATGTCTTTGGGAGGGTCTTGCCAACCGCGATAGACCTTAGCGACATCTTGAATGCGCAGGAATTGGCTGGTGTTTGATACCACTAATGGAATATTGCGGATCACATCTAAACTGGCGAGTTCTTGGGCGACTTGAATCCGTATGTTTTGGCTATCGCTGCGCATGACTCCCGCTGGAAGCTTCGGATCGGCATCAGCGATGAGCTGACTTACCTGTGCGACACTCAATCCAACACTGGATAATTTGTGCGGGTCAACTTCAACGATAATCTCTTCTTTTAATTCGCCATAGGTGCGCACTATTTCAGTGCCAGGTACGTTTCGTAATCTATCCGCAACTTCTTCGCTCATGCGAGTCACAATGGATAAAGGCGTTTGATATCCTTCTGGGGAGCCTAAAGAAACCAGTAATGTAAACGATGTAGCTCCGCGTTTTTCATCTAGTTCAGGTTCACCGGCACCGGCTGGAAATTGTTGTTTAGCCGCAGCTAAACGGTCGCGAATTTTTGAAAAAACCTGTTCGTTAGAGTTGCTATCTATATAGGCTTGCAGCTCGACACTGATGACCGAAATGCCCGCTCGGGATGTTGATTTGATCTCTTTAATTTCATAAAGCTGTCTCAGTTCATCTTCAATGACATCACTGACCAAGGCTTCAACTCGCTCAGCTGATGCCCCCGGATAAGACGTTAATACCAAGACATTACGGGTATCGATGCGCGGATCTTCCAATCGAGGTAAAGACGATATGGCAGAAATTCCGGCAACAAGAAAAATAATAATGGTTAGCGCCAGCAAGTGACCGTTAGTAAAGAAGGCACTAAACCAAGGCGCTTTTTGCCGCTTTTGCGGATTCGGCAATGTCATTACTGCACCCTTTGATTCGATGCGTCACTTAATAGCACACTGGCGGTAATGTCTGATCCCACCGCGTGCACAATTTGGCCGGGCACCAATCGTTGTGCACCTCGGACTATCATCCAATCGTTTGCACTTAATGCTCCTCTGACATAACTGTGCGTTTCTCCTGAGTAAAGTACTTCGACGGAGCGTGATGTCACCTCTTGTCGACCTTTATCTGTCACGGTAAATAAGGTCCAAAGCCCGCGAATGCCATTACTTAATGCTTGTTTTGGCACCCAAGCGCCCTGCTCTTCAACATGCGTACTGTAAGTTAATGCAATCAAATCACCTGGCAGTAACGCCGCATGTGTTGGTAGCAGGGTAAAAATCACATCGATAGTGCGCGTGTTTAGCTGCCGGGTATTGGCGATGGATTTCACCACACCAGTCAATGCTTGCCCATTTGCCATCAATGTATGTTGCTGACCAACTTGCAGGTGCTGGGCTTGTTCACTAGAAAGTGCGATACGAGCGTCATAATCTGAGGTTTGTTGCACTAGTAGTACTGGTTGCCCCGCGCTAACGACGGTGCCGGGATCTACTGGACGAGAAACCACGGTGCCATCAAAAGAAGCACGTAAAATTGACTTTTGTAACTCCACTTGCAAAGTGTTAATGCGAGCTTGTGTTTGCTCCACCAGCGCGCTGGCGACCGTTGCCGATTCTTCGACTTCATCCAAACGCTGACTCGACTCTAATTTGCGTCTCACCAGTTCCGCTACTCTCTCTTTTGATTGCAAAGCCAAACGTTGATCCGCTTTGGCTCGCTGCAATGCCGCATCTAACTCCTTCATGCTTGCATCGAGCCGTTGAGTATCCAACACAGCAATACGCTGGCCTGATTTAATCCAGTCCCCTTCATCGACAAAGATTTGATCAATTTTGCCTGCCAGTTCGAATCCGAGATTGGCGAGATTGGCCGACTCAATGCGGCCATAGGCTAATTGTTGTTGCTGATAGCCTTTCTCTGGCACGACTTGAATCACTTCGACTGTGTGTAACTTGGCCTCACTTGGCGGCGCAGACACTTGACCTGAGCCAGCAGCAAGCATTAACCCAACAATCGCAAGAAAAGGTATAATGATGGTAATTGCAAGCAATAGTGATTTGGATGGACTCGATTTCATTAACATTTCCGTTCAGAACAAAACAGGTAAACTGCCCCTGGATAGTTACAAAGTTGAATTAAGACTTAGAATAATATATAAATACTGGACCGTCCAGTATGATAATAGAATGAACCATTAGAACGAGTTGGTAAAGTGCAAAGATCAGTGTGTAATAAAATAAAGTCAGTCGCCAAGGCACTGCCTAAAGCGGGTAGACCAAAAAGCGAAGAGAAACGCCGAAACATTCTACTGGCAGCCAGTGAATTATTTCTTAGCCAAGGCGTGTCTTCTACCTCAATGGACATGGTGGCGACTCGAGCCGGCGTTTCAAAACAAACGGTTTACTCGCACTTTAGTAATAAAGATGCGTTGTTCACTGCCGTGATTGACTTTAAATGTACTCAATACCAACTCAGCGAATCCCATATGGGAGCCCTCGATCAAGCACCCAGAGAGGTATTGATCAAATTCGGCGTGCAAATTATGAGCCTAATGCAGGATGAGGATACGGTCGCCATGCACCGAGTGGTGATTGGTGAATTAGATAGTAATCCGCATGTGGCAGAGCTGTTTTACATTGCCGGGCCACAAAACGGCATGCAAATACTCAGTAATTACTTACACAAAAATACCCATTTACAATTAACCACTGAGTCAGCTAAATATTGGGCCTGTGCGTTTTTTAATATGCTTAAAGGGGATTTCCATTTGCGCAGTTTGTTGGGCCTTCCCTATAGCATGTCGCAACAACAGCAACTCGTTGAGGTCACTAAGGCAACCGATCACATACTGGCAATGATCAGCGGCGAAAAATCAAGCTAGTGATGTTTTTTTAACTGCCTTTAATCAAAGTTTTAGGCCTAACAGAAAAATAATATGCGGTACTTAGAGACCAAATCTAAGACTCATACGTATGAAATGTTATTCGCTATACCGAAATTAATTAGCTAGGTTTCGGTTTTATCGGTTAGCATGGCGATTTCAACCAAACGAAAGGTTACTTTGGGACAGATTATGAGATTAGGTTACCGAGTGAGTCTGGCCACCATGCTGCTTTGTGTCAGCAGTTGGTCTTTAGCATCCCCCCATGAGCAACCTCTTTGGCTCAAAGAATCGGCAAAGTCTCAGTCTTTAAGCGATTATCAAACCCAGGTTTCTGCAGGCAATCGAGTCGTGATTAATCCGCAAGGATTAGCCAAGTTGCAGGCTAATGATGAGCCGCAATTCGATGTTATTGTGCCTTTACCAGATGGCAGCGAAACAACCTTTGCACTTACCGAAATACAGGTGATGGCGCCACAGCTGGCGGCAAAATTCCCTGAGATCCGATCATTTAAAGGCGTGGACATCACGGACCCCGCTAACACCGGCCGTTTTGACCTTTCCCCGCAAGGCTTTTCCGGGATGTTTAAGTATCAGGGTAATTGGACACTGTTAAACTTTGAAAAAGGCGAAGATAAACACCATTATTTAAGTTATTTTGCCAAAGATGAGATCAATCAAGCAACCCATATCAACCTTGACAGACCCGATTATCTGCGCCTGCCAAACGAAGCCCGCAAATCAACGTTAACTGAACTGGCTGCCAAACAAGCTGCGCGTCCCAATGGTAATTCGGTAACCACTTACCGTTTGGCTATTAGTGCGGCGGCGGAATACACAAGAATCAATGGCGGTGAAGCTGGTACGTTGGCGGAGCTAGGAAGATTGGTGAACCGGATTAATCAAATATTTCTCACCGATTTAGCCATTCAATTTGAACTGGTTGCCAATAACGACAGACTCATTTTTACAGATGGTGAATCTGACCCCTTTGTGAATGACGCGAGTGAAGATCTGGATGCCAATCAACGCACCATTGATGATCTGATTGGCTCAGCAAACTATGACATGGGTCATGTTGTCAACACCGACCCAGGAGGCTTAGCAACCATACAAAGTATTTGTGTTAATGGGTTCAAAGCCAGAGGTCAATCTGGCAGCAGTCGGCCAACCGACGAGAGTTTCTATATTCAATTAGTGATCCATGAATTTGGTCACCAATTGGCCGCCGATCACACCTTTAATGCGAGCAGCACAGGTGCGTGTACTGATGATCAACGATCTAGACTAGCTGCCGTCGAGCCTGGCAGTGGCTCCACCCTTATGTCATACGCAGGATTGTGCGCTAAACAAAACTTACAAGATGACGCTGACAGCTATTTCCATAGCTTTTCGATTGAGCAAATTAGAGATAACCTCGATAGCATGAGTTGCGGTACCTCAGTTGCAAACGGCAACACTATACCCAACATATCGAGCGCACCAATAAACCATAGTATCCCAGCGAATACCCCCTTCATGTTGACGGCTGAGGTAACCGACGCTGACAACGATTCTTTGACTTTTATCTGGGATCAAATTGATCCGGGCAACTTTTCAGGAAGCACCTCCTCAGATGATGAGTTGATTGTAGATAACGGAGCAAACCCGTTGTTTCGTTCGTACCCTCCGACCGATTCGCCGACCCGATATTTTCCACGATTAGCCGATGTGCTCAACGACACGATCAGTTTCGGTGAGGTATATCCTGCGACCCAAAGGCAGCTTAATTTCGAGTTATTAGTGCGCGATGGTAAAGGCGGCGTGAACACTTTGAATGCCACCCTAGATGTTGAGCCAACGACAGAGGCATTTTCGGTCAACCGTCCCTTAGCACAAGTACGTTGGATTGGAGGCCAAAATCACACGGTGAGTTGGAATGTGGCAGGTACAGCCTCAGCCCCAATCAATTGCGCCAATGTCGATATTTTATTGGACGCAGACGGTGATCGTATTTTTGAGTCGACGTTGTTAGCTAGCACAACGAATGACGGGCAAGAGGACGTAGTCGTGCCCAATACCAATACCACCAATGCACGGCTAATGGTGAAATGCAGCGACAATGTGTTCTTTGCTGTCAATCCGGGGCGCTTTGATATTGTTCCTGGCGAAGATCCGGTTGCCCCTTTGATAACGGCGCAAGTTGCTCAAGAGATAAACGAAGACACCTCTTTGACGATTGAGTTTTCTGATTTGGTGGTTGATGACCCAGACTCAGACTATCCATCCAATTTCAGCTTAACGATTTTACCGGGCGCAAATTATACGTCTAGCGGGATCACAGTAACGCCGTCCAACAATTTCTTTGGTACATTGCGAGTTAACTTAACGGTTAACGATGGGATCAACGACAGCAATGTATTTGTATTCAATGTTAGTGTGTCACCACTCAATGATGCACCTAGTGCGGTCGATGATAGCGAGTCAATTGTACAAGGCTCAGGTTTAAACGTGTTTGACGTTTTGAGTAATGATTTCGACGTAGATGAAGATGAAATATCCTTAGTGGAAGTGACCTATCTAGGGGCGGCACAAGTCAGTGTTGTGGATGGCAAGATCAATTACACGGCAGCCAAAAGCTATTTTGGTACTGACACCATCCGATACACAATCCAAGACCCTTCGTTTGCCAGTGATACTGCAATGATTACCATTGAAGTGCGCCCAACGGATACATCCGCGCCGCCAACCCCAGCGCCTGAACCTACCTCTCCAGATGATTCCGGTGGGGGTAGCTTAGGTATGATTTTCATATTGTTAGCACTTATCAAAATAGCCATCTTCAGGCAAGGTGCTGTGCGATGAGACAAATGCCTATCCACTTTCGCGGCAATAAAAGTGTGCTTGCAATAATCATGGCGTTGTTCATGAGTGCTTGTGTTCAAAAGGATGCCCAAATAGATGCCCAAGGTGCAGATGATTCCGCTGCTTTGCCGGTATCAAAACAATTACCTGACGCAATATTGGAGCAGGCAGATCCTGAGGCTGATGCTGAACAAGCCATTACCGCTTTGGACTTTCGCCTTTTAGCATTTGCCAACAAAGTGATAAGTTTTCCCGGTATTGATGGACAAACATATTCGGTGGAATGGGTAGAAAAACACTGTGGTATTCGTTACCTACAAGGTGCAGGTGATACCGTGCAGATTGGCCAGGACACCAGCAGACGTTCGGCTTTAAAGCACTACGCTTCGCGATACAATAAGCGGGTATTGGAAGGTTGTTTGGTTTTTCAGAAAAATTATTCTGAGCCATAAAATTCCCCCTAAACACAGTAATAATACGTTCCTCTGATGTTTTTTTTTGATAGACTCATGCGCCAGTAAAAGGCGAGTGGGACCACCTTCTTTGCTATCAGACGAGTAAGGGTGTGCAATGAAATTTGAAGGCCAACATATATTATCGGTGGCGCAATTCGATCGCGATTCAATTCAAACTATTTTCAATGTTGCTGACCAGATGACACCTTATGCCATGCGGCGTAAGCGCACAAAGGTCCTGGACGGCGCAATTTTAGGAAACTTATTTTTTGAAGCTAGTACCCGCACCCGCGTCAGCTTTGGCACTGCATTCAATCTGCTAGGCGGCGAAGTCCGAGAAACCGTTGGCATGAGTAGCTCAGCATTGGCAAAAGGTGAATCGCTGTTTGATACGGCACGGGTGCTAAGTGGCTACTCCGATATTATTGCCATGCGCCATCCTGATAGTGGGTCGGTGGCTGAATTTGCTCAAGGCAGTCGTGTGCCAGTGATAAACGGCGGCGACGGTGCAAATGAGCATCCGACTCAAGCGTTATTAGATCTGTACACCATTAACAAAGAGCAACAATATGGCGGTGGCAGCATTGATGGGATCCACATTGCCATGATCGGTGATCTCAAATACGGGCGCACCGTACATTCATTATCAAGACTATTAAGTTTATTTAACAATGTGAAATTTACGTTAATTTCACCCAAAGAGCTGGCCATGCCAGACGCTATTTTAAAGGACCTTGACGCTGCGGGTCACCAAGTTACCATTACCGAGCAGTTGGAAGGCAGTTTGGATGTTGACATATGTTATCAGACGCGAATTCAAGAAGAGCGATTTGAGTCTCAACAAGAAGCCAATAAATACCGAGGTAAATTCAGATTAAATCAATCAATTTACACCAAACATTTCAAATCAAAAACGGTGATCATGCATCCGTTACCGCGGGATTCTCGTGCAGACGCAAACGAACTTGATAACGACCTAAACATGCACCCGAATCTGGCTATTTTTCGTCAAACCGACAATGGGGTATTAGTGCGAATGGCCTTGTTTGCGCTCACATTGGGCGTCGAAAAGTTAGTCTCAAAATACGATACCGACGTACATTGGTACAGTTCAAAACGATAAGAGAAGATATGCAAAAATCAGAAGCGTTATTTTTACAGGCACAAAAACATATCCCGGGTGGGGTTAATTCACCGGTTCGCGCATTCAAAGCCGTCGGCGGTACTCCGCCGTTTATCGTCAAAGCAGACGGTCCCTATATTTACGACGCGGATGGAAAGCAATATATCGATTATGTGCAATCTTGGGGACCCATGGTCTTGGGACACAATAACGCGCTCATTCGCCAAGCGGTGATAGCGGCAGCTGAAAATGGCCTCAGTTTTGGTGCACCGACAGAATCAGAAGTGACCATGGCAGAGTTAGTGAATTCTTTGGTTCCGTCGATGGAAATGTTACGCATGGTCAATTCTGGTACCGAAGCGACCATGAGTGCCATACGACTAGCGCGCGGCGTGACGGGTAAAGATAAAATACTGAAATTTGAAGGCTGTTATCACGGCCACGCTGACTCCTTATTGGTAAAAGCCGGTTCTGGTGCGCTCACCCTTGGCGTGCCCAGCTCGCCTGGTATTCCAGAGGATTTTGCCAAACACACACTGACCATGGAATTCAATAACCTAGACAGCGTGGTTCAAGCATTTGAAGAATATGGCGATGACATCGCCTGTATCATCGTTGAACCTGTAGCCGGAAACATGAACTGTATTCCTCCAGTAGAAGGTTTTTTACAAGGATTACGCGATATCTGTGATCAATATAACAGCGTATTGATCTTCGATGAAGTGATGACAGGCTTTCGGGTAGCACGCGGCGGCGCGCAAGCGTTTTATGGCGTAACGCCAGATTTGACCTGTTTAGGTAAAGTGATTGGCGGCGGCATGCCTGTAGGCGCCTTTGGCGGTAAAGCCGAGATCATGCAACAAATTGCACCCACCGGACCTATTTATCAGGCGGGAACCTTGTCTGGTAATCCAGTCGCCATGGCTGCGGGCCTTGCTGCTTTAAAGCAGATAAGCGCGCCAGGCTTATATGAGCAGCTGAGCAAAACAACCCAACAAATTGCCCAAGGTATAAAATCCATTGCCAATAAGCATGGCGTCCCCATGTCAGTTAACTACGCCGGTAGCATGTTTGGCGTATTTTTCACCGATATCGAACGGGTAACCAATTATCAACAAGCGATAAACTGTGATACCAAGACCTTCAATAAGTTCTTCCATGGTATGTTAAAAGGCGGTGTTTACATGGCCCCGGCATCTTATGAAGCAGGATTCGTTTCGGCAATGCATGATCAGGCTATTGTCGATAAAACACTCGAAGTTACCGAATCTGTGTTCAGTGAACTGACCCGTTAACGCATTTTTGCTACAGCTTAACAAAGGTAATTAAACAACATATGATTTGTTGCCATACCTTGCTAAGCTTTAGCGCATAAGCGTTGATAAACTAAAGATTATTCCGATTAATGATTGAACAACTCATGCAGCCATTGACCATATTATTGCTAACCATAATCGCGGTATTAGTGGTGATATTGTTGCGCATGCGCAATAGACTGGAAACGCGTCAACAAGAACACAGCTCGCAGCTGTCTCACAGTCAGATCCAACGCTCTGAGCAAGATGCCGAGACCGAGCAACGTTTTCTAAACAAAGCCGACGAGGCGCTGCGTCTGACCCAAACATTTCAGAAGTTTGTGCCTCGCCAGTTTGTTGAACACTTTGCTAAACATGGCTCCAATACCTTGGAGCTAGGCCGAGCTGATGAAGATGAAGTGGCTATTTTGTTTTGTGACATTCGTGGATTTACTGGTTTATCAGAAAGAATGACACCCCAGGAGTTGATGAAATTCCTGAACTCCTATTTTTTACGGATGAACGATCCTATTCATCAAAACGGTGGCTTTATCGATAAGTTTATCGGTGATGCCATTATGGCTTTATTTGACCACCCCAACGGCTCTAATCAAGATAAAGCCGTTGATGCCTTAAATGCTGCGGTGGACTTACGTTACGCATTAAACATTTATAATCAGCACAGAAGCAACAGTGGCTATCCACCGGTGAATATCGGTGTTGGCGTGCATTTTGGTCCCGTGATCATTGGCACCGTAGGGTCTGACGATAGAATGGACACCACTGTGATCGGGGATAGCGTCAACATTGCTTTTCGTTTAGAAACACTCGCGCCTATCTTAGGGGCAGACATTGTGGTGAGCGCTCAGGTACTTAAGACTGCCAACGCTTCGGAAAAGTACACCTATCGAATACTTGACTGGGTAAGAGTAAAAGGACGCAAAACACCGGTGGAAATATACGAAATACTCAGCCACCTTCCCGAAGACGAACAAGAATTAAAGTTGGCCACCGCTGAGCACATTGAAAAAGGCATTAAAGCGCGGATCAATAAAGATTGGAATGGCGCCTTGCAATGCTTTGGGCAAGCACTAGAGATTTCACCCAAAGATCCTTTGATCACGCATCATATCGAGCAATGCCAGCGGGCAAAACATTCCGATTTGGCTAAAGATTGGGATGGCGCGCTAACTCTTCAATAACCTCAAATAACTTCTGAAACGCCAGCACTCAATTAATTAACCTGAATAATATTAGATGTCTTTGGCTTTCTTGATAAAGCTAATGGAAGGGGCAAAAAACGCTGCTCCCGTCTCTGCTACAGTGAAATCCAGTAGTCGATCGTATACGCCATCTTCGTCACCAAACACCATACTTTTAAGCATCAGGGTAAAAGGTTTAGGGCTTTTCGCCAGTGATATAAAAAACAGGCCTTTTACTGTCATATCGCCGTAGGGCATGCTTTGTCTCAGGATCTCAATGCTGTTGCCTTGATCATCTTTTAAACTTGACCGCTTGGTATGTGCGAAAGCAGGTTTATCATCGGCGCTATATTCAATATTATCCGTTTTTGTGCGTCCGATGATGTCTTCTTGTTGCTTTAGTGGAAGTCGCTGCCAATTATCCATGTTAGTGCGATAGCGCTGCACGTGAATGTAGCTGCCGCCAGCAAAGTCAGGATCATCATCACCGACTATCGCCACAGCAAGTTTACGCATGCCTCTGGGGTTTTCGGTGCCATCGACAAAACCAATCAGGTCGCGGCCATCTAGGTAGCGAAAACCTTTCACTTCCTCAAACAGCTCAACATGTCCTTTTAACAATTCACAGACTTCACTGCCAATGGCAAAACACACGTCAGCTCGGTCTGCTCGAATTTGAATAAATAGATCGCAAGGCGTTGCAGGAGCGTGCCTATCTTCACATTCCATATCCGGAAAAGGGGCTAATTCCTGTGGGATCAAGCCAGGATAAAGCTCAGTCCAATAACTGGCGCCAATCGCGATCACGCCAGAAACCATGGCCTCATAATGTTCATTATCGTAATGCTCAAACACATCCAAGATGTGCGCTAGTTTGGCGCGCACCACTTGTGAGTCATCGTCGATCACGTTGAACATTAAGTATTGGGCATGCAGATTAGGTTCTGCGCAGATCCCTTTTTGCGGTTGTGCCATGAGTTGCTATTCCGTCCTGTTATGATGTATTCAGCTGATTTAATAGCCAGCAGCCTGACCGTCTTTACGCGACTCTGAAGCGCCATATAAAACGCCGGTTTTAGGGTCTCGGAGGATTGCTTGGTAACCACCAAAACTGCCAGACACATCGGTTAGCGTGTGCCCCATTTGAACTAATTGTCGGCGCGTTTTTTGGCTATAACCGCTTTCAAGACTAATATAGCCACCGTCGGTCATCTTCTCACCTGTCGGCTCGCTTGAACCTGTATGCAGGATCCTAGGTGCATCCCCGGCCTCTTGTAGATTCATGCCGAAATCAATCAAATTCACGATAATTTGTGCGTGCATCTGCGGTTGTGTGCCGCCGCCCATCACACCAAAACTCAACCAAGGCTTACCGTTGCGTGTCACAAAGGCTGGAATAATGGTATGAAATGGACGCTTGCCTGGGGCATAGACATTAAAATGACCTTCTTCTAAAGAAAACATTTCACCTCGGTCTTGCAAAATAAAGCCCAGTCCAGTGGGTGTCATTCCAGAACCCATACCGCGGTAGTTTGATTGAATCAACGAGACCATATTACCGTCTTTGTCAGCGGTGGTGAGGTAAATCGTATCACCCTCATTAATTCCAGCATCCATGCGCTTGGCGGCACGTTTCATATCAATTAACTTGGCGCGCTGTTGCGCGTATTCCTTGGATATTAGCCAATCAACAGGGATCTCATTGAACTGTGGATCTGCATAGTATTTAGCTCGATCTTCAAAAGCTAACTTCTTGGCTTCAACAAAAGTATGAATGTACTCAGGAGAGCCGAATCCCATACCTTCGATATCGAATTGTTCAAGCACGTTGAGAATTTGTAGCGCCGCGATTCCTTGCCCGTTCGGCGGTAGCTCCCACACATCGTAACCGCGATAATTACTGGAAACCGGCTCAACCCAATCAGATTCATGCTCAGCTAAATCTTCATAAGAAAGAAAACCGCCCTGCTCTTGCATGTAAGCTGCAATAGTGCGCGCAATGTCGCCTTTATAAAAAGCATCGCGCCCGCCTGTAGCGATTTTTTCCAACGTTGCCGCTAGGTGTTGATTAACAAATATCTCGCCCTTTTTCGGGGTCGACCCATTGGGCATATAGGTTTCTTTAAAACCATCATATTTACTTAAAATAGGCACACTGCGATTCATATACCAAGCGATAAGCTCAGAGACTGGAAAGCCTTTCTTAGCATAATCGATGGTCGGCGCTAGGATGGTCGTCATGGGCACAGAGCCAAAGCGCTCATGTAACTTAAACCAGCCATCCACCGCGCCAGGCACCGACACAGGCAACGGCCCGTGGGATGGAATTTTGCTGAGACCTTGTTCCTTAAAATACGCCAGAGTTAACGATTTTGGCGAGCGCCCTGACGCATTCAAGCCGTATAATTGCTTAGTCTTGGCATCCCAGACTATGGCAAACAGGTCTCCTCCGATGCCATTACCTGTTGGCTCCACAAGCCCTAGCATGGCATTGGCAGCTATGGCCGCATCGATAGCGTTGCCACCTTGCTTGAGAATATCCAAGCCAACTTGAGTGGCCAATGGTTGACTGGTTGCCACCATACCATTGGACGCAATCACCTCAGAGCGCGAAGCGAAGGGCTCGCCGGTGATTCTATCGTAAGTAAAAGCTGGGAATGTGATGATAATGGATAGGCAAAATAACAAACTCTTGCGCATGCTGATTAACTCCAATTCGATGATAGGGTTAAGGATACGCTTCACAATCAATGCTTTAAAGAGTTAATGCAGCTTAAAAACAAAAAGCCTCGACACGCGAGGCTTTTGAGATCAAAACAAGGACGCTGTTATTGTTGTTTTAGCCCTTGTCGGTATTAACGTCAGTTTATTATGAACGACCGCCGGTGAAATCGGGATACGCTTCCAAACCACATTCGCTCATATCGACGCCATCGAATTCTTCTTCTTCGCTAACACGAATTCCGATGATCGCTTTGAGGATTAACCACACGACTAAGCTAGTCACAAATACCCAAACAAAAATGGTTAAGGCACCGATGAGTTGGCCACTAAAGGAAGAGCCACCGTCAGCGGTAAGCGGGTTAGTCACTGGCACTAATAACAAGCCAAGTAGTCCAACAACACCGTGAACCGAGATAGCGCCTACCGGATCATCAATCTTCAACTTATCCAAGGTAATGATACTACCAACCACCAGCAACCCACCAAGTGCACCGAATAACGTCGCTTGCAGTGGAGTCGGTGTTGAAGGCTCAGCGGTAATGGCGACCAAACCAGCTAAGGCACCGTTTAATGCCATCGTCAGGTCCGCTTTACCGAACAGCACTCTGGCTAAGATAAGTGCAGCGACCAAACCACCCGCAGCGGCAGCATTGGTGTTCATAAATACCACTGCAACCGCATTGGCACTTTCTACACTGGCCGTCGCCAGCACTGAACCACCGTTAAAGCCAAACCAACCCATCCACAGAATAAAGGTACCCAAAGTGGCCAACGGTAGGTTGGCACCGGGGATCGCATTAATTTTGCCATCGGCGGTGTATTTACCTTTACGAGCACCTAGTACAAGCACACCGGCTAATGCCGCAGCGGCACCAGCCATATGTACGATGCCTGAACCAGCAAAGTCTGAGAAACCAAGATCACCCAGAGTGTACATACCAAATACAGCTTCACCACCCCAAGTCCAAGCCCCTTCCATAGGATAGATGAAGCCCGTGAGGACAACCGCGAAAGCTAAGAACGCCCAAAGTTTCATGCGCTCAGCAACGGCACCCGAAACAATCGACATTGCGGTTGCCACGAACACCACTTGGAAGAAAAAGTCAGCTGATGGGGCATAAGTGGCTGCATCTTCTGCGACACCGGTGGCACCATCTTCGGTGATCCCACTTAGAAACCAAGTGAAGTCGTCTCCGCCGTACATGATGGCGTAACCGCAGACCATATACATGATGCAAGAAATCGCATAGAGTGCGACGTTTTTAGTCAGTATTTCGGTGGTGTTTTTAGCTCGCACTAAGCCAGCTTCCAACATTGTAAAACCTGCAGCCATCCACATTACAAGTGCGCCACAGATCAGAAAGTAAAAGGTATCTAGTGCATACCCAAGTTCAAATGTGATTTCCATGATCTTCTCCTGTGCTGGTTAAATGGCTTCGCCGTCAGTTTCACCCGTGCGGATGCGTACTGCGTGCTCTAAGTCGTAGACAAATACTTTTCCATCGCCGATTTTGCCGGTTTTCGCGGCACCCACAATGGCTTCAACCAAGCGCTCTACGTGATCGTTTTGCACCGCAATCTCAAGCTTCACTTTCGGTAAAAAGTCCACTTGGTATTCAGCACCACGATACAACTCGGTGTGACCTTTTTGTCTACCAAACCCTTTGACCTCTGTAACGGTCAACCCATCTATGCCAATCTCAGAGATGGCCTCGCGAACATCATCAAGCTTGAACGGCTTAACGATCGCTGTGACTAGTTTCATTATGTTGCTCCCGGTGATTATAGTTTTGTAAAACGCTACAGGTTGTAGAACAAGTCTTGTGCCAATAATTTTTTGATATATTTATCAATACATTAGGCACAAATCACCGAGCACCGCTCAAAATAATTGCACCAATGGTGTGCACAGCGGTGCATTTGCACCAATCTGGATTTAAGGTTGGAGGTAGGTAGCCTTTATGGATAATTAACAAAAAAGGGGGACTGGGGAACTAATGCTTTGATCCCCTACTCTACTGACTGCAGCGGTTGGGTAAAAGTGTGTTTAGATGGAATTTGAACGTCAAAAAGTAGAGCAAAAGCCGGTCCGAAAGCATACAGTGTATCCGCTGATACTGGTGTCTGTAGGATTACATTTGGCATTAGGTGCGTTAGTGCTTACTCTCAATAAAGCACCAGAAAAAAAGTCACCCAAGAAAGAACCCATCGGTATTCAAGCAAAACTCATTTATATCGATATTGAGCCTAAAATCTCGCATACAGCCGCTCGGATGGACCCGTCCGACAGCAGTGAATCAGCGCAAGCCCAGATAGAGGCTCAGCCTAAACCTAGCCCAACGCCTCTAGTTGAGTCGGCTAAAACATTAGCGCAAAGGCGGGACGCATTACCCGCGATCAATTATAACGCTGAGCATGAGGAACCCAGCGCAGAGATTAAAAGTGGATTACCGGTGCTCAGTTCACGGGAGTTGGCGCAACAACATCTACAGGTATTTTCTGAACAAGCCAATCAGCGCTTGGCGCAGAATCAATCGAAGCAGTATCAACAAGCAAAGGTATCACCGGATTTACAGCTACCCACTATCGATCCTTTTATTACTGAGGATGAAAAAATCATGCAGCAAAATACCGTGCAAGTGAATTGTAGCTCAGGACTAAATAAGGCGATTGCTAATATCTCTGGTGCATTAGGTGGCAATGTGAAATGCACCCAGATGCCACAACTAAATCAGTTTATTGATTATCGCTTGAATAAAACGGCTTTAACGGGCGAGCAGTAAACGGCTTTTTTAAACGCGGACGCACTCAACCACGATAGACAACTGACTTACTAAAAAGTACAGGCTTGGCAGCTAATTACCGAATAGTCTCTCCCAGATACTCTTACGTTCTTGGATCTTGGGGTTTTTAGTATCGCATTTATCCAGTTTTTTCGGCAATGCAGCCAGAATGGCTGGCAAGCTCATGCTGGTTTGACAACCCGCTTGCGTGGCTCTACCACTAGCAGGATTAAAGTGCGCAATCCCCAAACCTTTCGGAAAACGGCGCACTAACGACTTAGGCTCTTGCAAGGACTGATAATCGATAAACAACCTCAACGCGCCATTTGCGCCGGTTAAACCGGTACTCTTGTTGTCATCAGTTCCGATCCAACTGGTGACTAATACATTCTTATCAAAACCGGTAAACCAACTATCGCGATAATCATCAGTGGTGCCAGTTTTGCCGCCCATGTTAATGGATGGGAACTTTCGGCGTATCCGCTTCGCGGTACCTTCTAATGTCACTTTATGCAGTGCGTAATTCATTAAATAAGTTACGTTTGGATCGAAAGCTTGAGTAGTCTCGGGCTGAATCTCCCAGATCAATTGATCGTCAGGGGCCAATATTGCATTGACGGTATGTAAGCGTATGCGCAGGCCACTATTGGCGATGGTCTGATACATTTGGTTGACCTCGACAGGGGACAGATCTAACGCACCCAGTGTTAAAGCAGGATACTGAGTCACGGGCGACTCAACCCCTAATCGTTGCAGCGTATGCGCAATATTGTCTAGCCCCACTTCCATACCTAAACTGACCGTGGGTACATTTAAAGATTGAGTAAGTGCGGTATACAAAGGCACTTGACCACGAAATTCTTTATCGGCGTTTTGCGGTTTCCACGGCTCGCCGCGTAATCCAGGTAACTCAATAGGTTCGTCGAGTAAAGGCGTGGCCAGATTATAAGTTTCAGGCTGTTCGAGTGCTGTCAGGTAGATCGCGGGTTTGACTAGCGAGCCAATTGAACGCCTTGCATCCAATGCACGATTGAAACCTTGATATTGCGTGTTCCTGTCCCCCACTATGGCGCGGATCTCACCCGAATCTATGTCAGTGACTAACATTGCGGCTTGCAACCCTGCTAGCTTGCGGTCTTTTTCAATACTCAGCAAGCCTTGAGACAAGGCTTTTTCAGCCTTTCGCTGTGCATTGGAGTCAAGGGTAGTAAACACTTTCACCCCAGACTCACGAATATTAGGATTATCGAGAATGGTGCGCAGTTCACGCTGTACTTTATCCATAAAGGCTGGATGCTTGCCCTTCACCAACGAAGCACCGGTTGCCACTTTAACCGGTTGATCTAACGATTCTTCAAAGGTCTTTTGTGAGATATTGCCATTTTCGAAAAGCAGTCGCAGTACCAGATTACGGCGCTCGACAACCCGCTCAGGATAACGACGGGGATTATAGTAAGAAGGGCCTTTGATCATGCCTACCAGCGTAGTCATCTCAATTAAGTTGAGTTCGTTTAACGGTCGATCAAAATAAAAGTAGCTGGCTAGCCCAAAACCATGCACACCGGTATCGCCGTTTTGCCCAAGAAACACCTCGTTTAGATAGGCCTCTAATATTTGTTGCTTGCTGTATCGCGCGTCAATTAACACCGACATTAAGGCTTCTTTCACTTTGCGCGAAATGGACTTTTCATTGGTCAGATAGAGGTTTTTAATCAATTGCTGGGTAAGCGTACTGCCTCCTTGTACAGCGCGCCCGGCTGATATATTGGCGATCAGAGCGCGCAATATGGAAAGCGGGGCAATGCCATGATGTTGATAAAAGTCTTTATCTTCCACCAGCACTAAGGCATCGACTAACTCCTTAGGCACTTGTCCAAGGGATACTAGCATCCGATCTTCTTTACCGTCACTGACTAAACGCGTTACCAGCCAAGGCTCTAAACGAAAACTTGAAATCGGTTGTTGGCTATTCAGATTGATGATCTTATCTACTCGGCCGCGTTTGAGGGTAAGTGACAAGCTGGTCTGTCCCTGAAATCCATCAGCAAAATGAAACGCCCGCCGATGCACAATAAATTGATTATTGGCGTATTGATATTCGCCCGTACTGATAGCTCGATTGACCCGGCGATAACCGAGCAATTCCAGCTCTTCAATGATCTCTTTAGCGGTAATTTCTTCTTTTAAGGTGATCTCTAATGGACGGGCATAGATCTGTGCTGGCACCTGCCACTTGTTTCCAGAAAACTGTTGGGCAATAACCGCGTCCAAATACAACATGTAAGCCGCAAAACAGACGGTTGCCAGTAATAATAGTTTCCAGAAATACTTGCGAAACCACGTGATAGGGTTAAGTTTTTGAACAAATGACATGAATAAGAAAATTGAGACTGAATACAACGCAGTGTACCAGTCTCAAATACATGGCTCAATTTAATAGCATCTAAAACAAAAAACTAATCTGACTCTGCCTAAATCAATTTTTTACTCTCGAATTACTATGTTTTTAAAGTAACTATTTGACCTTGGATAAAACACATCATTATCCATCGAAAAAATTAGATACTGAAACGCCCCTGTATAATAGTCTCCAACTGGGATTTCAAAATGTTGGTACTCTCCGTTACCAGTATAATTAAAATCAGTGATCCCCCAGATTTGCGTCCCCATCAAGGCAAAGGTAGTGGATCTACTGAGGTCATTGTTTACCGAAAACCCTAATCCATGAACCTCTCCCAGTAAATCAGATTTGTAGTCAAACTCTATTATCGTATCTCTTGTAATTTCAATACTCAGGGGGATCTTACGCCATACATTACCGTCTAATTTTAACGTTAGTCCATCATCTAAAACTTGATGGGAGCCTTTAATTTTTTGATTCGTTCCGTAGCTAGTTATCTCAACCTGATTGAAATTTATTTCCAATTGTGATGCTTGATCGTCCTCTTCTTCGGCTTCGTAAACTTGAATGTAGCTAAATTCAGCATCAGACCTAGGATAAAAAATATCGTTATCCATAATAAAATACATATTAGAAACTATACCTTGATAATACTCTCCAACAGGAATTACAAAGTGTTGTGTTTGATTCAAGGAATTATATGTAAAGTCTTGAATACCCCATGGTTGAGTGCCAAACAACATAAAAGATCGCGCTTGTTCAAACGCATCATCAGTATCAAATCCAATGGCATGCACTTCTCCTTTTTTAGTGCTTTTGAAATCGAATTCCAAGACAGTGTTAGGTGTGATTTGATAATCAAAGTCTACTTTTTTCCACCGATTTCCAACTAAACGAATCCCGGCACCAGAATTCGTAATCGCATAAGTGCCTTTAACATCTTGTTTGCCACCAAACGACGTAATCGGTTTGCCGGTAAAATCAAAATATTCAGCCTCCGCTGGCGCATCCACTTCCACATCAAACAATTGACTATCGGATCCATATTGACTGGTCGCGGTGATCTGAACCGAATGCACGCCAACCTGTTGCTCAGAAGGAATCCATAAAACTTCACCCTCAACTGAGACTGTCATGCCATCGGGTCCAAAATCCAGCGTAAATGCAATATCACCCGAGCCGTCGGCTTCGACAAATCCATCGGCATCATATTGATAGGGCACGGCAACCTCAGCATTAGTATTAGCCGAAGAGTTAATTGTTGGTGGGGACACATCCACTAAGCATTGCGCTTGGTCGACATAGGGTTGCATATTAGCAATGCTGCAATCTGAAAATTGATCGCTGCCATTGATACCCGGATTCATTAAATAAATTCCCGGAGTTGAAGCACAGGCTGAGCCATTCTGGTTGTCATGTGGCGCACCAAAATTATGACCAAACTCATGAGCGGTTACCAAGGCCGTATTGTTGCCAAAACGCTGAGTCACACCGACGGCGTAGCTATTACACAAAGCACCAACATAGGCGATGCCGATCGTGCTTCCATCGAGATTTTTACCGGTAAACAGGTGACTTGCGCCAGGGTTGTTGTATTGGGTTGACACATAAGTACGATAAGCAATGATCAAATCCACCGCATCAGTCACAGTTAAATTACCATTGTTGGTCAAGACTCGGATCTCATTAATGGAAATAGTAACGCCTAACTGCTCTGCAAAAATACCATCGACAACATTCATTTCGGCAATCATTTCGATCGCTGCGTCTTCGGGACTCGCAGCTTCGAATTCGGTGTCTGCAGTTAATGAAACTTTGAGCTCTTTTGACGCAGCGTTTGCCATCATCTGCGTTAGTTGCTCTACAAATCCCTGATAGGAAAAGGCTTCTGTTGAGGCTTCGTCGTGCAGCGCACAAGTACCACTGTGTCGAATTTGATTGGCGTTATACACCAGTAACTCCGCGCCTTGCTCTTGGAACCGCTGAACTTCCCCAAGTTCAGCATCGATCTGAGTTTGCTGACTCACGAAAAACAAACTAGTACCGTCAAAATAGGCACCTGATATTTTGCCGTTATTATCGGTAAAACGAGCCCAAGAATTTAGATTTCCAGATATTTTTCCTTTATATACGGTTAACTCGCTTCTTGAGGTAAATTCGGATATCGAATCGAGTAGCGTCTCATTTTCAGTTAATTCAAATGTTTGTTTCCCAGCTGTTGTGGTCAGCTCCAGACGCGTAACAGGGTTGCGCATGTTACTTGGTGAGAGAGTAAATCTGGCTTCTTGGGATGACTCGATCAGAGTATCGTGTAAAACATTGGCATAGGCACTGGGTAATAAACCTGCGCCGAGTGTTACAAAAATAGAAAACTGCAACAACATGATTAAGACTAAAGAAATTCGCATTCTAACTACCTCCGAGCATGCTCGAGTGGATGGGTGATTGCATTTAAGCATAAAGCACAGTATCGGTGTTTTACGCATTTTCTCTAGTGCCTACGCACGCAAAAACAGTAAGTTTATGAATCTTTGGGTAAAATAATTTCCATGTTTTTGTATATCACATACGCTTTTTGGTTTTACTGGTCGCTTTTGCTGTGGCGGGATCGTCAGGCCAAAAATGTTTGGGGTAGCGACCTTTCATTTCTTTTTTAACTTCTTGGTAACTGCCTTGCCAAAAACTGTTTAAGTCTTTGGTTTTTTGCAGTGGCCTGCCTGCCGGTGAGAGCAGCACTAACGTCAGCACCAATTTACCATTGGCGATAGTAGGAGCAGATTGCCAGCCATAAAGTTGTTGGAGTTTGGTATGAAGTTCTACCTCGCCGTTGTCTAAATATCGTAAGGCGACTGTGTGACCGGTTGCCACTTCGGTCCTGGCCGGAAGCAATGTCTCTAGCGCCTGTTGTTGTTGCCAACTCAGTCTATTTTTTAATATTTGCAGCCAATCTAGTTGTTTCAGTTGTTGCGCACTTCTCACGCCATCCAGAAAGGGGAATAACCATTTATACAATTGGTTTAATAAGGTGGCGTCGGTAAAGTCAGGCCAATCTTGCCCTAATAATTCCCGAGCTCTGCGCACTCTATAGATGAACTGATTGACTGAATCGGACCAATTTAACCACGCCAAACCTTGCTTCGTTATCTCTGACATGATGGCAACTGCGCTTGCGGCACTATCAGGCGATTTCAGCGTCTTTTCAGATACCGTAATGGCACCCAGTTTGGTGTATTCTCGGGCAATCACGCGCTGTAATTCGGTTGACCAAAACACCTCTTGCTGGTGACTAATATGATCAGCAAAGTCAGTCAGTAGTTGCTGTTCATCTAAGGGCGCAGCCAATCGAATGCGAGCGTCAGCATGGTGTTGTAAACTTAAATTAGGAGCGATAAGCCACTGGCTATTATGAGGTTGATGTTGAGGTGGAAAGCTAACGCCAGTGCCATTGACCAAAGAATATGCTTCGGCAGATCGGCGTTTACCAATATAGTCAGGATATGCGGCACACAGAATGTTGCCCAAATGAGGCAGCGCTTTATTAATGTCCGCAGAGTGCAACGACACGCCTAAACGTTTGGCCCAGCGCTTTGCCTGTTGCCAAATAGGGTGGTGTAAAGAAGACAATAAAAACTGCAGGTGATCACTTATCCATACGGTATGACTAAGCTCCTTGATCGGTTTATGATCAATTAGGGCACACACCAGACAACCCAATTGCGTGATAGCGTTTTCCATCTGTTGTGCTTCCAGCAATAAGTTGGCCAACCTTGGGTGCGTTCCAAATTGGTTTAATGCCCTACCTTTAGCTGTGAGTTTGCCGTCTTTGTCCAGCGCCCCCAGCCAACTCAAGGTGTCTTTAGCATATTGAATTTGTGACGATTTGGGCTTATCCAGCAACGCCAATTCGCTTAATTCGTTGCCCCATACTTTGGCTTCAAGATAAAAGCCGGTGACATCGAGTAATAAAATTTCCGCAGTGTGCTGCTCGCTCCGTCGCTGTTGCTGCTCTTGTGACCAAAGTCGATAACAATGTCCCGCAGATTGCCGACCTGCCCGCCCCGCTCTTTGCGTTGCTGAGGCTTTGGAGATGTGTTGAGTGCTGAGTTGCGGTAGTTTTCGTTGCCAATTAAAACTCGCGACCTTTTCTTTGCCTGAATCAATCACCACCGAAATGCCATCGATGGTCAAACTGGTCTCGGCAATATTGGTTGCTAACACAATTTTACGATGGCCCGCAGACGACGGCTTTATCGCGGCAATCTGTTGCTCTTTGTTTAGAGCACCATAAAGTGGCATTACATCAAATTGCGCTCCATCAAGAGTCTGACACAAAGATTCAAGCCGACGGATTTCTGCGGCACCAGGTAAAAATACCAGTATGTCTCCTGTGTGCTCAATTAACGCGTTTTTGATCAGCGAGAACAGTTGAGGTTCCAGCTTCAGTTTCGGATTCACAGGGCAGTAATGCACGCTAACCGGATAGCTCCGCCCTTGGGTTTGAACGACTTCAGCTTCGCTCATAAGCGCATTAACCGGTTCAACCTCCAGCGTAGCTGACATCAGTAGCAAGCGTAAATCTGGCCGCAGTGCTTGCTGAGCTTCCAAACACAGTGCCAATGAAAAATCGGCATGGGCATTGCGCTCGTGGAATTCATCAAAAATAATCAGGCCAATTCCTTGCAGCTCAGGATCACTTTGCAGCATACGCGTGAGCAAGCCCTCAGTAACAATTTCTAGGCGTGTATTGGCACTTACCTGAACCTCACCTCGCATCCGATAACCGACGGTATTGCCAACCTGCTCACCTAATTGCTCGGCCAAATAGTTAGCAATCGCTCTGACCGCAATTTGTCTTGGCTGGAGCATAATGATTTTTTGCTGTTCAAAGCATGCCAGTTGCAATAGCTTCAGCGGTAAATAAGTCGACTTCCCGGCCCCTGGTGGTGCGACTAAGATCACGTCTTTCTCGACCATCAACTCCGCCAGTCTTGGCCAACAACTTTCTACAGGTAACACGTTAGTACACCGAAAATGCTTTATAATATGCAGAGTTTACCGTTCAAGGAGTGATAATGCGCTATTTTTTAGGCTTTGATCTAGCCGTTAAATCTAAGCTCGATATTGACGCATGGCGACACAAAAGCTTGCCGAGCTTTGAGGCAGCCGTACCCGCCAGTAATTTTCACATTACGGCGGTGTTTTTAGGTCAAATCACCGATCGGCAACTTGAAATGCTAAGTTTGGGATTAGACGAGTTAACGATGCAACCTCAGCAGTTTTCACTGGACATGATGGGCTATTGGTCAAAGCCCAAAATTCTGTGGTTAGGCTGCACTAACGTCAACGATTCGGTGTATCAGCTATACACCTCCCTCATTGAGGTGTGCAAAAAATCCACCATCGAGTTGCCTAATCGAGACTATAAACCCCATGTCACCTTAGTCAGAAAAGTCTCAGCTAATCCGCCCGCTGCGTTACTTGCGCCCAATTTTGTAATTAATGTAGATAAATTGCATTTATTTGAGTCAGTGTCGGGGAAGCAAGGAGTGCATTACCCTATTAGACAATCATGGGAAATGCGCAAACCCATTCGTCCGAAAGGTTATAGCTAATGGCAATTAGTGCTTTACCTATGCGGTCAGCCCACCGCACAATAGCTTTATTAAACCGACAACAATGTTGAGAATAGGATATGCAACAAACCTTTAGGTTAGTTATTGACTGCCCAGATCAAGTAGGACTGGTCGCCGCTGTCAGTCAATTTCTAGCGGATAACCAAGCAACGATCGTAGAGGCCAGTCATCATACCGACTCTCAATTAGGTCGCTTTTTTATGCGCCACGAAATTAAAGCAGATACCTTGAACCTCAGCTTAGAAAATCTCAGAAGTGCCTTTGCGCCTATTGCCGAATCATTTTCAATGAATTGGAAAGTCTCAGATTCTCATCAAAAGCAGAAGGTTGCCTTGTTGGCCAGTCACGAGTCTCATTGTCTAATCGATATTTTACATCGCTGGCACAGTGGCGAGTTAGATTGCGATATTCCTTGCATCATTGCTAATCACCCACAAATGAAGCAATTTGCTGATTGGTACAAAGTGCCCTTCCATTGGGTAGATTTTAAAAACCAAGATAAAGCCGTTGCTTTCGCACAGGTCGAAGCTTTATTAGACGAGTATCAGGCAGACTTGACGGTGTTAGCGCGTTTTATGCAAATTGTGCCGGATAACCTGTGCCAAAAATTGGCTGGCAAAGCGATCAATATCCATCATAGTTTCCTACCTTCGTTTGCTGGCGCGAAACCCTACCAGCAAGCCTATGATAGAGGTGTAAAACTGATCGGCGCCACCTGTCATTATGTGACGAAAGATCTCGATGAAGGACCGATCATAGAACAAGAGGTGATCCGCATAAGCCATAGTGACTCAGCTGCAGACATGGTGCGCAAAGGTAAAAGTTGTGAGAAAACGGCGTTGGCTAATGGTGTGCGTTATCACCTTCAAGACCGGGTGATTATTCATAAGAATAAAACTGTGGTATTTGCATAATTGCTTTACACCCCATTACTGCTTCAATATTGCTAATTTGGATAGACAACAATGTGGATATATCTGATCCGTCACGGCGAAACAAACGGCAATAAAGATCGTATCTTGCAGACCCCACAAACCCCTTTATCGGCGCGTGGGCAGCAGCAGGCGAGTCAGCTTGCGGCTTCATTTAAAAACACATCTGCGTCCGCCATATTGTGTAGTAGTCATGTTCGAACTCAACAAACTGCCGCACCTTTGGGCTCTCAGTTGCAATGCCCTGTTATCCTTAGTGATCTGTTGCAAGAACGCAGTTTTGGCGAATTGCGAGGCCGCCATTATGACGATATCCAAGCGGACTTTTTTGCGCCAGATTACCATCCCCCTAATGGCGAAAGTCATCAGCAATTTGCCCAGCGCATGTCGCTAGCTTGGCAACACATACATGATAACGCTCAACGAGTTGACGGGAATTTAGTGGTGATGACCCACGGCTTAGTACTCAGATTTATATTATCGGAAATAGTTTCGATTCCGCAAAAACAACTGGCTGGCGTGAGATTTGAAAATACTTGTGTCACTCAGATCAACAAACAGGACTTATCCAAGGTGCCGATGTTATGTGATGTGAGTCATCTACAGGAGAGACCCTTAGCTTCCGCTGGTGTGGTTTAGCCGTTGGGTATTTAGGTACCTTTGCGGTTAGAAAAATGCCGAATAGCTGACATTCAATTTGTTGTCCACCAGCCCATTGGCAAACAGCGTACCAAATTCATTTGTAGCATCCCACTTATGACTACTTAGCGCTATTTCAACTTGATGCTCGTCTCTTACCCCTTCAAAGCGACTACTGAACATATAGATTTTGCTTTTCGGTAAGTTCAATTCAAACCCTTGTGAGGTTTTAAACTCTGGCGCAGATTGCAACACCATACCGGCACTCACACTGATGGTTTGACTTATTTGATACCTAGGTAGGAATGAATAGCGCTTAAGGCTGATTTTCTGATTGTTGATCCCCCAGTTTAGCTGGCCTTTGGCATAGGTCACACCGCCTTCAAGGGAGAAATTTTTGCTTAGTGGTTGCGTAAGTGCAAGGACATATTCACGATGCTTGCAACCATTAAACTTGATACGCGATTTTTGAAATTCAACGTTAACCGATTCCGGTAAGCCCGATTTAAGCCAGTTTACACTTTGCGCTACGAAGTTTTCTTCTGCTTGGCACGCTCCGCCGATTAGTGCCATAGACAAACATAGATACTTGAACATGATGGCTGACTCACTGGTACGTTTAACTTGATTAAATAATACGCAACAAATGGCCGGTGTAAGGTACGTGGAAATACATTAGGTATACTTAAATATACGCTAATATCAGATTTAGTAATTATAACGACTTTAATTCAATCACTTAGGTTTATGTTATATTTATTAGGCGATCTCTATTTTTTTCGCATATCATCAGGTTCATGGCACTTATACACATTTTGATGCTTAATTTTACCAATTTCACTGCCTTGACCTTTGGCATATTGTGAATTCCACAGCTCTTTTAATTCGGGCTTTTTACCCTGCGCAGCCCAACTGGCTTCGGCTTCTTTTTGTTTTTGGTAATTACGCTGACGATTGCTTTCCCACTCTTTGACCTTTTGCATAAATACCGGATCTTCACCTAGATCATGAAACTCCATTTGCATCTCATTGAGCAAGGTCAATGGAAAAGGCATTATCCGACAAATAGGCTCACCAGCGGCAAACGTGATAGGTGTATCGGCTTGAGTAATACGCCAATTCATAGTGAAAGGAAAAGGCACCCAGTCTGTGCGCACGAAGGCATCAAGAGGGGTAATGGATTGTTTATCATGATTGGCAGGGCCAGAAATTAACAATCCATATTCAGGCGGTGTGCGAAATAAAAAAGGTAAATACCAAGTCACTGTGCCGGAACCAAAATGGGGTACGGGCGCGAAGGGATCATGTTTGGCAGGCTTAATATTCAAGCGGTCGCCGTTTTCCAATCCACTCCAACTTATTTCGACATCAACCGGATTTAGCAACTCCCAGCCCATGGTATTAGCTGCGGTAAGCGGAATACAACGATAAGCATAACGTGCCGGTGTGGCGTCCATCCAATCGCGGGTTGCAGTGCAAGGCCGGATCATCTTTGAGACATCGCGTTTTACCCCAGGAATAACATAGGCGTGAATACGATTCTCAGGTATCGACAAGGGAGATGCGGTTTCGCTGTTGTGGTTCATGCTAATTTCCAAACTAAACTCATTCACACAATTATCGCGGTATCTATGACCTAAATGCAAAAAAAAACCTCATGTTACCAACGCCTTAACACACAATTGCAATTTAATTGATAATTTTGAACCTAATTAAGGTTTTCATCGCTTTGGTTTTTGTTTATGTTCTATGCTCCTGTTTTTAAAGAGTAATCGATCCAATGGCTACGCACGTGTACCAGCAAGATCCGCGCAATGACAGTATATTGATCAATATCAACGGCGAATTATTCCCTCGTAACGAAGCCAAGATTTCGGTATTTGACAGCGGTTTTATTCTCGGTGACGGAGTCTGGGAAGGACTACGATTGCATCACGGTAAACTCGCCTTTGTTGAGCAACACATGAAACGCTTGTATGACGGGGCTAAGGCACTGGATTTAGATATTGGCTTAGCCAAAACTGAATTAATCGAGCGCATAATGGCAACCTGTCAGGCAAACCAGATGCATGATGGCGTACATATTCGACTGATGGTCACTCGCGGTGTGAAAGCAACGCCGTATCAAGATCCTCGTGTGACAATTTCAGCGGCAACCATTGTGATCATTGCAGAGTTTAAAACGCCATTGGCTCCGTCAGAGGCAGGGGTTACCTTGTTCACCACGCATGTGAGGCGCGGCTATCCCGATGTGCAGGACCCCAAGCTCAATACCCACTCTAAATTAAACTGTATCTTTGCTTGTATCCAAGCGGCAAAAGCCGGCGTGGATGAAGCGCTGATGTTAGATCCACACGGATTTGTTGCCACCTGTAATTCGACTCACTTTTTTATTGTTACTCAAGATGAGGTTTGGACGTCCAGTGGTGACTATTGTTTAGATGGCATTACGCGCCGCAATGTGATCAATCTATGTAAACAGCATGGCATAGTGGTCCGCGAGAAAAACTTTACGTTATCTGATGTATACGCTGCAGATGAGGCCTTTATTACCGGCACGTTCGCCGGTCTAACACCCGTATCTGAAATTGACGGAAGGAAAATAGGCACTGGGGACAATTCTAAAACCAAGATCTTGCAGCAGCATTATATAAACCTGATCGAACAGCAGGGATAGCCAATAAATGACAATCAGAATCGCCATGTGGTCTGGGCCACGCAATATCTCCACTGCAATGATGCGCAGTTGGGAAAATCGACCAGATTGCGACGTGGTCGATGAGCCTTTCTATGCTTTTTACTTGCAGCAGACCCAAAGTCCCCACCCGTACTTTGATGAAGTAATACAAGCGCAAAGCAGCAACTATGACACGGTAGCAACACAATTATCGCAAGGTCCCGTCAACGCTAAAATACAATATCAAAAGCACATGACGCACCACATGTTGGCCAATGTTGACCTTAGCTGGACAAAGAATATAAGACACTGTTTTTTGATCCGAGAGCCAAGTGAGATCGTTAATTCTTACACTCAGAGTCGCGGCGTTTGCAGTGCCGAAGATATCGGGATTATACGCCAATCCCAACTATTCGATGAAATCAGCCAAGTGACTGGTCAAAATATTCCAGTGATCAATTCTAACGATGTCCTTCAGCATGCTGATCGGTTGATCCCCAAATTATGTGATGCCTTGCAGGTTGAATTTAGCGCTAACATGCTCAGTTGGCCATCTGGCAGACGATGCAGTGACGGTGTATGGGCGAAACATTGGTACCACTCAGTCGAAGCGTCAACCGGCTTTGCCACCGTGGCTAAAAAAACCTTTACTCTGAACTCGGCACAACAGCGAGTCGTTGATCAGGTGATGCCTTATTACACTCACCTCAAAGCCCATTCAATTTCACTTTAATGGTCAAAAACAACAGACTCTTTGAAAAAGTGCGACCAAGCTTTGCTGAAATGTAAAATTTAAGCAACGCTTACTAACAACTTTGTAACCGTCCTCACTTGTAGTTTTCTACCTATTCTTTAGTATGTGGGGGAACGTGCCGTCACAAGGCATGAAAAATGAAAAATAAAAATACAACAGCACAAATCTGCCTACATAATTAGGAAACCTATGAAAAAATTTGCCCTGACGCTTACTAGCGCCATGCTGGTCACTGCACTTGCTGGATGCTCAGAAAGTAATACTACTCAGCAGACGATGTCTGAAAAGGCCCACACTGAAAAGAGTGAAACCATTACCAACCCATTACTTGCTGAATATAGTGGTCCATATGGCGGTGTTCCTGCTTTCGATAAGATGAAACTTGCGGATCTTAAGCCAGCTCTTGAGAAAGGCATGGAGCTTAATTTGGCTGAAATCGAAGCTATTATTAATAACCCAGAAGCGCCAACATTTGATAATACTATAGTACCGTTAGAGAAAGCGGGCGCAGAATTAGGTCGCGTATTCACCTACTGGGGCATTTGGAGCGCGAATAAAAACAGTCCAGAGTTTCGTGAAATTCAAAAAGAAATGGTGCCAAAGATTTCGGCATTTAGCTCAAAGATAAACCAAAACGAAAAATTATTTGCCAGAGTAAGCGCGGTTTACGAAAGCGACGAGTATAAAACGTTAACCTCTGAGCAACAGCGCGTCACATGGTTAAATTACAATGGGTTTGCTCGTAATGGTGCAACGCTCAAAGGTGAAGCCAAAAAGCGCTACGCTGATATCAATCAAGAAGTGGCTAGCTTGCAAACACAGTTTGCCAACAATGTATTGGCCGACGAAGAAAATTACGTCTTGTTCATTGAAAAAGACCAACTCTCTGGCTTACCAGAGTCGTTTGTCACAGCGGCGGCATCTGCGGCTGCTCAGCGTGGTCAAGAAGGCAAGTATGCCATCACCAACACACGCTCTTCGATGGACCCATTCTTAACCTATTCGACCGAACGTGAGCTGCGCAAAGAAGTATGGGAAACCTACTACAGTCGCGGTAACAATGGCGACCAATTTGATAATAATGAGCTCATCAAGCAAATCTTGACGTTGCGTCACGAGCGCATCAAATTATTAGGGTATGACAATTATTCACAATGGCGTTTAGAAGATCGCATGGCGAAAAATCCGGAAAACGCCATGGATTTAATGCAAAAAGTCTGGCCAGCAGCCATTGCGCGGGTTGAGGAAGAAGTTGCTGATATGCAAGCGGTTGCCGATGCTGAAGGCGCGGATATCAAAATCATGCCGTGGGATTACCGTTTTTACGCGGAAAAAGTACGTAAACAAAAATACGACTTAGATTCAGATGAAGTAAAACAATACTTACAGTTAGATAAGTTACGTGAAGCCATGTTTTATGTAGCCGGTCGTTTGTTTAACTTTAAGTTTACTCCTGTCGAAGAAGGCAAAGTGCCGGTTTTCCATGAAGACGTAAAAGTCTGGGAAGTAACCGATCTAACCAGTGGTGAACACATCGGTTTGTGGTATTTAGATCCGTTTGCGCGTCAAGGTAAACGTTCTGGCGCTTGGGCGACGACTTACCGCAGTTACACCACCTTCGATGGTAAGAAAACTGTGCTGTCATCGAATAACTCTAACTTTGTCAAAGGGCCTGAAGGTGAGCCCACCTTGATTTCTTTTGATGATGCCGAGACCTACTTCCACGAGTTTGGTCATGCATTGCACTTCCTTGCTGCCGATGTGGCGTACCCCACTTCGCATTCAGGCGTAAGAGACTACACTGAATTCCAATCACAACTTTTAGAAAGATGGTTGACTACTGATGAAGTGATCAACAATTACTTGGTCCATTACAAAACGGGCGAGCCTATTCCGCAAGAGCTAGTGGCTAAAATCAAAGAAGCGGCAACCTTTAACGAAGGCTTCAAAACCACTGAGTACATGGCGTCTGCGATCATGGATCTGCTTTACCACACCACAGATCCTGCCAAGATTGATCCGCAAAACTTCGAGAAAGAACAACTTGCTAAGTTAGGCATGCCAGCGGAAGTGGTGATGCGCCATCGCAGCACCCACTTTGGTCATATCTTTAGCAGCGAAGGCTATGCTTCAAGCTACTACGGATACATGTGGGCTGAAGTACTCACCTCTGATGCGGCAGAAGCCTTTGCCGAAGCACCGGGTGGCTTTTACGACAAAGAAGTGGGCGCTAAGCTAGTCAAGCACTTGTTTGCAATTCGTAATGCAATGGACCCAGCAGAAGCTTACCGCTTGTTCCGTGGTCGTGACGCTAAGGTAGAAGCCTTAATGCGTGACCGTGGCTTCCCAGTAGAATAGGTAAATCATGGTTAACAGGAGCAAAGTGACTTTGTTGCTCCTGTTATGTGATTAATACGATGAAAGCGCCAATACCGTTGGCGCTTTTTTTATAGGCGCTGAATGGCCCAATTTAATGCAATAAGACCAATAACCAAAGATCCCATTTTGAGTATCAACCAGCGATAGAAATGAAAATTTCGACATAGATAAAAGAGCGGTAAAGCAACAAGTAGTATTAATAGCTGACCCAACTCCACCCCTAGATTGAAAGCTAAGATAGACACTATTTGGTGCTGCGATGACAAGCCCAGCTCTCCTAAAACGCTAGCAAAGCCCATTCCATGTAATAAGCCAAAAGCAAAGGTAATCCATCCCAATCGCAGTAAAACCGGCCACAGGTTATTCAACGCGGTTAACAATACGGATAGGGCAATACCCACTTCAACCCAACGGGTATTAAATGAAATCCAATTCAGTGCAGTCGCGGTCAAGGTGATAGAGTGAGCAAACGTAAACGCGGTGACTATCCAAGCTGCCGATTTTAGTACTGGTACTAATCTGTGCTGGGCATACCATGTGCCCCCTTCTCGGTACAGCACACAGCTCATCAACAAAACCACTAGAAACAAGATGTGGTCGGTACCGATTAAGATATGTACCACACCTTGATATAGATAAGTGCTAAAGGTTTGCCATACATAGGATTGCTGAGGATCAAAGGTTTTACTCTGCTGTTGTTGGTCAATCACTGCACTCAGGTTCTGTGCACTGTGTTGGCTATAGCCGTCAATATTCAGTAGCAGTTTATGGTCTGGGTCTTGCGGAAAAATACCTTGGTATGTCACCGTCAGGCTCTGTTCTTTGATGTCACCCACACAGATAGCACTAAAATTGATTACCAAGAATCCTTGGTCAAAATGGCTATCAAACTGCAACGGGTACTGGGGCTGTATCTCACAAGGTGTCGCCTGTGAGTCAATCTTTAGATGTTGATCAATATAACTGACAATAGCGCTTTGCCTCTCAAGCACCTCATGCCAACGCAATTCACCATCTCCGCTTGTGTCTAAGCCAACACTGCGTTCCAAGTCGTATAGGCGCAACTGTAATTGGCCATCAAAGGAATTAGAGTGATTTGTTTGGCTTGATAACTGAAGATAGGCGGTACTCAACTGATGAGCAACGCTGGGTGCTGAAAAGACACAACAATATAATACAACCAACAATGCGTAACCTTTATGCATGACTAGATCTCCTGCTGCACTAGAAACGATTGGGCGTATTCAAGTAATTGCTTATCATCAAATAATTTGGCGTGGGCAAAGTTATTTCTGGCCCAAAACAGTGCTTGCTCTGGTTGTAAATCAACATACAAGTAGTATCTGGCAATGTCGGCTGCGTGAAAGTCATCATTGCGTGCAACTCGTAATTGGATTCTTTGCTGCGCTAATGACTGCCATTTACCAGAAGATTGAGGTTTATAATGGGCTTTTTCAGCCATCGCCAAGCGGATCAATAAGCTGTCGTCTTTAAATTCAGATTGTTCAACTATGCTACCGAGCTGCTCAAGGATGGCGTTATAGTTACCAAGTCGCTGTTGAATATCGGCCCATAACACCACGTAGCTAAGTGGTTGCTGTGCTAAATTTTCAGCGCTTATCCACGTTTCGGCTTCGTCAATCCTATCTAGTCGAATTGCCATATCAGCAGCAATTTGTTTTAGCCATGCTTGGGTTTCGATATCGTCGTTTGAACTTTTACCATTGGAGGCTAAACCCCGCGTTTTCAGTAAACTACTGAGCACTTGGTAACTGGCTTGCAGTTTTTGAGGTTGATAACTGGCTGCCTCTAAATTACATGCCGTCGCTAACATCAGGTCGGCAACCCCAACCAATTGTTTGCAGGTATCTAAAGCCTGTTCGATTTGATTTTTCACCAAGTGCAAATTGGCTTTTAGTAGCAAGCCATTGATGTGCCTAGGCGAGATTGATAATAGGCGATCTAGGTGATCTTGTGCTTCTGCAAAGCGATGTTGATATTGTAACAAGCGCGCTTGCAAGTAGTGGCTCAACATGGGGTCGAGCTGCTCCTGAGGAACGCGCGCCATCATGCTTTGGGCTAAAGAGTAGTGCAAATTGGCATTGCCAGGATATTGGCCTTGTTTGATATGCCACATGACGTTGCTCAGACTTGCGGTTGAATTCGCATCATTTAATTGTGCAGGCCAATTGGCTACGACCGTATTAGGTGTTGGCGTAACTGGTTTTGCCATGCTGACACCAGTCACAAGAAATAAATAGCAAAATAAAGCCCGTAACAGAGCCCACCGAGCAGCAATATTTGACACATCTTGGCGCAATAGTGTAAAAAATTTACCTTTCATATTGTCTCCGGCTTGCGATAAAAAGGCCGTCCTTAGCCATGGTCATTTTTTAAATGGAAGTTAATGACATCCTTGTTTAGCTGTTAAGGGTTAATTATCAAATCATCGTACGCGTTAGGATCGGACACATCCTGAGTAAACTCTCTACCGTTTATTGGTAATGGCGTGTCTTGCTCATCTTGTGAAAACGCGTCTCGACTATAGCTTGCAAAACTGACTACTTGGTTTTCTATTGTGATGCCAATAGTGCCGGCATTACTGACCAATGAACCATCTGAAGCCGTAAAGGCAAAGCTATCTTGACCAGTTACCGTGGAGTTAGGTGTATAGGTAAAAGCACCGTCAGCCGCCAATGTAATCGAGCCCAATTGAGGTTCGGAGGTCAGTGAGTAAGTCAACATATCACCGTCTTCGTCGGTGGCAGTAACCTGCCCCACGATGACCACATCAGCTTGAGTCGTCAGATCTTCTGACAATGCGTTGGGTGCGCGGTTGGGGATTGGCGTTTCGTCATCATCGTCTCCCCAGTTACAGCCACTAACTAACATGCCCAAGGACATAATCACGGCAAGGTTGATAAATTGATATTTCATAATGTCCTCCTTATTCTGAACCAGGAATTGGCATTGCTAAGTAAGGGAATGAATTCATCATCATTTGTGCATTCACCGGTGCACCGTCAGTGAAAGGAACCGTACCCACGTTTGCATCTTCTGGAGCACATAAACCTAGATCGGTATCAACACCAGCGACAGGTATCGGATGACATAAACGTCCCATCACCACGCGCAAGGCAATATCTACCACGTCATCACCTGGACGGCGGCCATTTGGAAAACCGGCTAAGTCGTTACCTGCCACGCCAAATGCAGATTGATCAGCAGCGGCTGTTGCTGCAATCCCCGTGTTTAGCCTAAGCATTTCAGATGGGGTTACTGTGGCCATTTGGTTTACGCCTACAAATCCAGTTAGAAATGCAGTAACCAGATCGTTTCGAGGGAAGTTAGTAGGTGCCAGAGTTTCAAGGTTGGTACCTAAAGTCGTATTGACCGCATCTTTAAATAAAATATTGAGCAATTCTGGCAACGTTGGATGAGTGACATAATCAATAAACTGACCATCATTCATTGGATGTGCAGAAGAAAATTTATCTTTATCGCCCAATCCAATGACGAGCTCATTTACCAACGGATTACCTAAGCGTGAAACTTGCGTCAATGCCCCGCCATTCACTTCAGTGTTGGCAAAGTCAGCATCAGGGTTGAGAATTCTCGCTTGAGGCAAGCTAGCGGTTGTCCAAGCACCGATGGTGCCATTTCCACTTCCCGTTAAACAGGACTTAGGGACTTCTAAAGCAATCGAGGTTACATTTTTGTCATTCAAATCATCGTTGGTCGCATCTTGAGTGATACCACCGGGAAACCCTTGGCCGTCGTCAGCACCAGGTGCACTGTCCCCTTCTACTGGTACATAGTTTACTAAGTCAAACGTCTTGCCTAGGTTTACCACAAACGGGTCTTTTCGTTGACCTACAAAGACGCGAGCCATTTGTTCACAACCCGGAATACTGGCATCGTAGATAAAGCTATTGGCATATTGTGCGTAAGTGGCACCATCGCTAAAGGTTTTATTACCAATGTAATCAAGGGGCTTGGAAAAATTAGCCGTACCTTCAGCACTATTTTGAATTGCAACAGACGTACCCGTGCGCTGAGAGCCCGACACCATAGTTAAGCTATAAGTTTCACTAAAATTCGCTGAAGCTTGGTTGGTAGCAGTAATGGGGCCGATATTTTTAAGTGGCACGCCAACGGATTTTTGTGCGCCCTCAGGACCTACCATCAGCGCTGCACCTTGATTGTCGTTAAGTAATGACGAGGTAAAGCGAAATTGGAAAGTCATGTCTTCCACTGCATCACCGTCATTGTCTACATGAATGCTGTAAACCGCCGCAGGATCCATCGCAAAATAATTTGGTCCGCCATAAGCGTCTTGCAAAGGAATATAGTTCGCAATCAAAGTGACGTAATCTTCTCGCCCTTCTTCGTAGCTATTGAAAGCGTAAAAATCTGTCGAGTCGACAGTAGGAAGTCGCGTAATATTTGGCGCTTCTCTGTGGCTAGAGGCAGTCGCTGCGCCAGCGACAAGCACTCCGCAAATCACAGATGCCAATTTGGATACGTTAGAATGTTGCATAATTTACCTTCTTTTAATTGATTTATTTAACTCGCATTAGAACTAACGACTCACCATGAGTATTGGATGCAAAAAAATGTCACTATTTTTGAGATAGCTCTTGAGGCGAGATTGAAATGAGCGCAACCATGGGATACTTTAATTAGAGTAAATTCAAACGAATGAATCGTAAGGCATTGAAAAACAAATTAATTACCAAGGTTATCTGTTTAATTTAGGTGATAAAGTGCCGTTGGAAGATAAATACATACAACAGGGAAAAAACAATGAAAAACATTTTGATATTGGCTAGCTTGGCGTTAATAGGTTGTGCAAATACGGATTCTGAAGTGCTTAATTACAACAATAGATGTGAAAACTTTGAGCGCGAGACATCCCCCCTAGCTGGATTTGAAGATTTTGACAATAATGTACATAGAGTTGCACCACAATATCCCGCAGAGGCTTCTAGAAAGCGAATAGAGGGTTATGTGGTCATGGTGTATGATATTACCGAGCAAGGCAAAACGGATAATATTGAGGTGATTGAATCCTATCCATCAGATATTTTTGAGAACGAAGCAAAACGCTCTCTATCACAGTGGATCTATAAACCGGCCGAAAAAGACAGCAAGCCGGTTCGTAGTCCATGTCATCAAGTATCCATAGAGTTTAAAATCGAATAAACCGAATGCTTTTGTATCGAAATTAGTCATTGAATTGCTGAAGCAGCACTCTCATATGCTGCCTCAGCGATGTCGAAGGTATGAACCTGAGGAATGTTCGCCTCGTTACAAAACGGCCAATTTGGCAATAAACAATACTTCAGTTGGAGAGCCGGTAGGCGAACCACCAAGCGGCTCTAGGCTTACGGCCAATGCAGCAATATCGATTTGCTCAAATAGTTCGTTTTTCGCCAACACAACTTTATCTCGTTTTGGTAGTAGCCCTAATGAAACAGGTGCCGTGCCGTCTTCTGGTACCATCCACAACTCATAATCATTAGATGCTCGTTGTTCAACATTTTGAGTGGCTTGCGCCTCAATGGTTTGCTGCAATACTTCGACTAACCACAAGGGTTGTGCTTGTTCATTTTGCACTACGGTAAACTGTTGTACTTGCTGAGGTTCAATGACCTTAGGTTGTATTAATAGCACGGCCAAAACAATAGCGGCGGCAGTTGCCAAACCCGAAAGCCCTTGCCAGAATCGTGTTTTGGTCGAAGATAAACTGACCACATTGTCACCAACAGATTGGTTATCGTCTGCATTGTCTAAGCGGGCCTGTATTTTTTGCCACACAATCGGATCGGGAACAACGGGTTCAAGTTTAAGGGCCAGCCCGTTGAAATAGGACTCCCATTGCACTACCGCATCATTAATACTGTCGTGCTCAAGCAGTAATTGTTTAAATCTTTTTCTTGCGCCGCCGCGAAGTGTGCCCAATACATATTCTGCGGCAAGCGCATGTGTGGTTTGCTGATTAACGTAATTCATAATCCTAAACACCTTTTCAATGACTGCATACCGCGCCTGATTAAACTTTTGCTTGAGCCTAGCGGACGTTTGATATGGTCCGACACTTCTTGATGAGTAAGACCACCAAAATAAGCCAAATGTATTGCCTGCCGCTGTGTTTCTTCGAGCTCTTCCAAGCAATAATCCAATTGTTGCTTTTCGTGTGCAGACAGCGGAATGCTATCTTCCACCACAACCTCGTAGTTTTCTTCCAAGCCGTTGCCTTGGCGTACTTTACGAAAGCGTATTGCATCAAATGCTCGATAACGCACAATACTCACCATCCAAGTCAGAACCTTACCTTTTGAAGCGGAATAGTCACCGGCGTTGTGCCAGATACGAATAAACGCATCTTGCAAAGCATCATCCGCCTGTTCTTTGTTTTGCAATATTTTTAAACTCACTGCATAAAGCTGATTACAGGTGGCTTGATACAGCTGTTCAAACGCCTTTCTATCGCCTACAGCTACTTTTTTGAGTAGCTTAAAATGTTGTTCGTGTTCCATTGTTCACCCAAGTAACTAGCCACAAATCTTGATACCCTATATAACATAACGTTCGACAGTCACAATTAGATGCAATTAATTGCAAATAAAATTAAAACTAAGTCTTTGTAAACAGTTAAATTAGTTGACTTGGTTTTCTGTTATAAAGTAATCAGTAGGAGTTACCTTGATAAAACGGCATTTGGGGTTTGCCTTTAATGTTCTCGCATTGGGCTTATTTTTTCCTGGAATTCTATTACCGATGTTTTCGTTAAATATGGAAATGGCGGCGTCGGTTGGCGGTTCAACTCTCAGTTCAGCTCTGGTGGACAAAGAGCTTTCGATCATGGCAACCATCGATGAGCTGTGGCATGACCAACGTTTACTCGTGGCCTTTTTAATCTTTTTGTTTTCAGTGATCATTCCGCTGGTTAAAACCGCGCTTGTGACGCTTGCTTATTTTCAACCGGGTACCAGGCTGGCTTCTAAACTGTATGAATTTGTCGCGCAGATTGGCAAGTGGTCAATGGCAGATGTGTTTGTTATAGCGATTTTTCTGGCCATATTATCGACCAACCATGCTGAGACAACAGAGTCTCACCAATTCAGTGTTTTTGGGTTTAAAATGGGCTTAGATATTAGCACTCAAACTCTTTCCAATGTTGGCACTGGGTTTTACTTTTTTGCGGCTTATTGTGTGGTGTCACTGTTGGGCACTCAACTGGCGCTTTGGGGGCATCGAAACCCTCCAACTAGCTAACCTTGACTCAGGTTATCTACAATGAATAAAAAACAGATAATAGCCATAAATTCTTACCCTGTTGCTCTTTAGTTATTTGATTACTTAAGGTGAGCTAATAATATTCACGTCGAACTGGTCACTTGGCGTTGAAGGCGGGGCGATGTTTCTATATATTTGTTACTAAATGTTACATAAAAATAACAATAATTAGGACATTTATAATGACTATTCAAAATTTCGACGTGCAACCATTGTTTGCTATCCCCTATTTTCGAGCTAATTTAAGTCATGCGATAAGCAAAGAGCAGATTGAATATATTAAATCATTCAAAATGCTGCCCAATCAGCAGAATATGATTTCTGAAAACCTATCGATATTCGAAGATCCCAAGCTAGCCAGTATTAAAAAAGCGGTTCAAGAGGCACTCGATATATACGCCAAAGAAGTGATGGGCATCGAGCAGAAGCTTTACGTAACCCAATCCTGGTCTTTGATCAATAATCCAAACATCGGTATGCACACCCACTCACACTCCAATTCCATTGTTTCTGGTTCACTGTATTACGCTGAATTACCCGCGCCAGTTTCACGAATGGTGTTTGATAAACACACTACTTATCGCCAGCTTGTGATCAATCCATCTAACGACAAACAAAATATATACAACACGCCAATTAACGTAGTGACACCTCAAACCCATGATATTTTGTTATTCCCTTCTGAACTAACTCATCAAGTGGAACCTAACCTTTCTGACAAACCAAGATACTCGATCGCATTCAACTGTTTTGTTAAAGGGAAATTAGGCGATCTTCGCGATGTCTCGCAATTGACATTGTAGGCAGACTCTACAATCTACTGAGCTTATCAACTGATGAGCTCTAGCGACCCTAATGAGCAAACTTGAATTGAATTAATGTGATTACCAAGGGCTTCAATCTGACAATTGGATTGAGCTGGGCTTCATCAAATCTGACTAACTGCAAAGCGCGAAAAGCGGATCTTGGGTTGTCTGAGTTGAAGGTCTGCTCCAGCAGTGAAAGCTGTCACTCAATAATTAGTATTAAATTCTATCTGCAGGACTCGTTGTATTGCAAAATCGCGAGCCTATGACATGCGTATAAATTTCAGTTGTGCGCACATCACTATGACCCAACAAATCTTGAACCGTCCTGATGTCTGCTCCATTCAATAATAATTGAGTGGCAAAAGAGTGTCTGAATGTATGCGCAGTTACTCGTTTAACTATATTACTTTTCATTACAGCAGCGCGCAGTTGTTTCCGATAGGTAGAATGATGGAGGTGATGTCTGCACACATAGCCATCATGAGGATGCACACACCTTGTCGAGGACGTGAAAATGTATTGCCAGGCGGCATCTTTTGCAGCGTTACCGTATTTGCGTATAAGACTAGCGGGTAGAGAGGTTAAACCATAGCCAGCGCTAAGGTCTCTCAGGTGCATTTCCTTGGATAAACTAATCTGGTTTCGTATCGGCTCAATAAGCTTTTTAGGCAGTAACGTATATCGATCTTTTCCACCTTTACCACGAAATACAAAGATTGTCTGATTGGAAAAATCAACGTCTTTAATGCGTAACCCCAGCGCTTCGTGGATCCTCAACCCTGCTCCATACAGTAACGCAGTGATGAGCTTATACTTGCCGCTCATCTTTGATACCACAGTAGAGACTTCATCGGCATCTAACACTGTCGGCATTCTGCGAGGCTTTTTAGTGAACGAGTAACTCAAACCTACAATGTCACGTTTGATAACATGTCGATACATGAAGATTAATGCACATAGTGCTTGATTTTGAGTTGCGGCGCTGACTTGACGGTTCATTGCCAAGTGATTTAAAAAGCGCTCAATGTCCAAATTACCTAAATCCAATGGATGTTTAAAATTATTGAACCGTATAAAGCTTCGGATCCAATTAAGGTACGACTTTTCGGTTTGCAAACTATATTGTCTGGTTCTAATTTCAATACGAACTGACTCAATAAATTCTGACATAAAGCCCCCCAATTATAACTGTATTAATATACAGTTATAATTGAGATATTCAGAATCTGCCAATAAAGTTCTCACTTTTACGCAATGAAATTCTCACTTTCGACGGATAAGAGTGGGCTAAGTCATTAATTTTAAAATAGATCGTTTTATTCGAAAAAGTTTACAGGGACCCCTATAAACTGAAATTCGTACTTTCCCCATGAGTCATAATCATTTAAATGCTGGTAAAAGCACTTAAGCCATTGCTATTATTGAAAAAAATAATTAATAACATGTGGGTTCACAGTGTTTCGATTTTGGGCATACCGCGAATTCGTAGTAATACACTGTTAGTTTACTTGGAGTAACACTCAATTATGGATGATGTGTCTGAGCAATTTAAACCAATCCAGAAGCGGTTTTATGTCATATTGTTATTAACCGCTGTGTTCTTTTCGAGTGGTTTTATCCTTCAATATTTTGGCATTGAGTTTCTAAATCCTTTTTATGGTGCATTAATCGGAGTGTTAATCTTTAATGTTGGTATCTGGTTGTATTACAGGTGTCCAAAATGTAATTCGGTTCCATTTGCATTAGGCAGCGAAGGCGTAGAAATCAGACCTAAATCCTGTCATAAATGTGGTTCCAAGTTCAGGTAAAGTAAACTAACAAGTCATTAAAGCAGGACAAAAAACAGTTGGCTTTTGCTCCTTCGTCGCTTATTTTAACCAACTATTTTTAGCCTCTTAATGAGGCGTTATATGCCCTAGAGGGGTTCGGAAAACTTGAATAAGTTTGACTATAAATTTGATGCGGCACCCAATGGAAAAACTAAAATAATTCGCTATTTCGTTTATACGTTTTTAGTTGTTTTAGCCACTTTTTCATTCGTATATTTAGTTCACTATACGGGAGATGCATTGGCCATCGATGTTAATAAACCATTGCGGGAAATTCCTACTCATATTGTCATTATAGGTTTCTTGGGAATACTTGTTGCTTTAGTGCTTATTTATTCCATTTTACTTTGGGTTGCGAAATCAATATTTACAAAGTTCACAGTGTAGTTTGGGCATATAACAAGTCACTCAAGTAGGACAAATAACAGTTGGCTTTTGCTCCTTCGTCGCTTATTTTAACCAACTATCATTTGCCTCTTAGTGGGGCGTTAGGTAACCAAGGAAATACAGGTGCATATTGTCATAACTGAGAAGGAAGTGGTTCTTACTAAACAGGAATACCAATCGTTTCGGGAAATTCAAAACGACTTCTTTGATTACGTTACTTCACTTGGACCTTGGACTGCCGAAGAAATTGTCGTTTACCTTGAGACTGAGTACCCAAAGATTGCACCTTCTGCAAAAGAGCAAGTAGAAGCACTTATTAAATCTGGTCATTTTGAGGTTATCTTAAAAGAGCTTGGTGAATAAGGTTACCTAACAAGTTACTCAAAAGGACGCAAAACGCTTGGCTTGCGCTCCTTCGTCGCTAATTTTAGCCAAGCATTTATGCGCCTATTAGTAAGGCGTTATACGAAGGAAGAAAAATGAGCATCACTCTAATAGTCACGCAAAGCTACGATGAGAATTTCAATGAAACTGGTGAGGAAATTCACGAAGATGAGTGGGACGAGTTTGTCGAGTCACAGGATAATTTGCGTTTTAATTCAGAGCCAATTGTCTTAAAAAATCCAGCAACTGGTGAAACAATAGAAATGTCAGCTCCTGAAGGGGCAACTGAGGTTCTTGTTAACGGTAGTTGGTATCCGTTTCTTAGCTTTGGTAATGGCGAGCTTCGAATGCAGTATCTTCCAGATTTCGAAAACTCTGATAATTCAGTTCGTAAAGCCATCGTAGGTGTTGCAGGTTATTTTGCAGCTCTTATTACTACAGATGCCGGTGACGAAGTTCTAGCATGGTAAAATCGTATAACAAGTTGCTCAAGTCGGATTGTGGTAAACTGTCACCTTGTTTGCAAAAAGACGCAAACAAGCCGCCATTTCACCACAACCGCTTAGCAAGGCGTTATACGGCAAGGATTCTATGAAGCACGGAGTTATATTAGTAATTATGGGAATATTTTCAATATTTGGTTCAAAAGCAAATGCATCAGTTGAAGCTGATTTTTGGAAATGGTTTCAAAAGAATGAAGATATGATCTTCAATTTTGAAAAAGATACTGAAAATACTTTTGATAAATTATCTTTAGCACTTTCTAAAGTAGATCCAGAGCTTACTTTTGAGTTTAGCCCTATTCGCGAAAATGGTAAAAGAGAGTTTGTTTTAAGCGCAGGTGGTATAAAAAAATCCTTTCCTTCGGTTGAATTACTATTTAACTCAGCACCTGAATTAAAACAATGGACAATAGTAAAATTTCGTCCTAGAAGAACACCACTGAACGATCTTACTTTTGGCGGTGTATCAATTAAAGCTGATGATGTTTATTACAATATATATAAAGACGAAGATAAATTGGGCGTCGTTTTGTTTTTTGATAATTACAGCGATAAAGAACACACAACTTATGGCAACCTTGGTTATCTCTTTTTAGATGAAGCTCTTGGTGAATATGACGTTGAAACCAAATTGGGTTTTATTGAGTTCCATAATAAAAGTTCAGAGCATTTTGATGGTGCTAAACCAATTAGAGAGTTAGCAACTCAAGTTGATGAGTATTACGATAATTAGTGGTAATGCCGTATAACAAGTCATTTAAAAGGACAAAAAACAGTTGGCCATGCTCGTGCCTCGCTGATTTTGGCCAACAATTTTTTGCCTCTTAATGAGGCGTTATGTTTGCTAGCTAATTCGGTGCTGTGCAATTTTATAAATTTGGCCTTTATCTCTTTTGCCGACTGAAATCACCGTAATCGTCACTTTCTCATCTTGAACTTCGTAAACTAGTCTATAACCTGCTTGCCTTAATTTAATCTTGTAAAGGTTATTTGAGCCGGACAATTTAGCACTAGGGATATGGGGGCCTTCCAAAACTTCAGTTAGTTTCTTTTTAAATTGTTCACGAACTGTTGAGCCTAGCTTTTTCCACTCTTTTAATGCTGTCTTTTTAAATTCTAACTCAAAGGTCATTTAGGCTAACCTTGATAGACTCTTCTCCTTTTCTTTGTTCTGCGATTCTCATCAGCTCTAAGTCTTCTAAATGATCAATCATTTGCTCATAAGTTTCTGCTGGAATACAATAAAATGCAGGCTCATTTCTATTCAGTACAGCAATTGCTTCTCCGTCGGCACTTAACGCAACTTTCATTGGGTTGGCTTTTAGCTCACTTATACTTGCAGCTGTTTCGGTCAATATTCTGTTGGTCATATTTTTCTCAGTGCGATTTACTGGTCTTTTAACAGGTCTGATTATAGTACCACAAACATAACAAGGCAATTAAGAAAGACAAAAAACAGTTGCCTCCTGCTCCTACGTCGCTAAAGTATAAGCAACTATTTTTTAGCTTCTCATTGAGGCGTTAGTCGCCCAAGTCTCACCCTGGAAACTTCTGCTTTGTGTGAAGTACCCTCATTACCCTAATATTTTTTCCATCAAAGTAATATGACACAATCATTGATATATCTGGAATTAGTAATAAGCGCCCGTTTATGCCATCTCGCTCGACTCCCATTTCTGGTTGAAACAATAAGCTTTGCACTTTTTCTTCAATTGTTTCGTCCGTTGCTTCTGCCGCCATGGGATTAAATTCATATAGAAATTCAAATATCTTTTCTCGGTCAATTAGAGATTGCTCTTCCCAATAAATCACTTTTAATCCCGTAGTCTAATTTTTGCTTTTCTTTGTTCCATTGATGTCTTTGCTGTTTCATGAGGTACAAACTTAGATTTCCCAGCTTCCATCTTTTCAAACGCCTGATTAACCTGCTCCGTTAACCAAGAATCGTGAGATGATTTAAGGCGTTGTTGCTCGGCCAATTGTTCTGTCAGCTCTCTACACGCATCACTTATCGTACGGCCCTGACTTTCAGCCATTTGTTGAGCTAGCTTTTTGACTTGCTCATCTATTCTGAATTGAATTCGTGTATCCATAAATCCACCTTGTAATGACATCTGCGCTCACAGACTATCCAAGGGCGACTGACAAGTCAATTAATTGTGATTCGAATACATTTGTCGATTTTTATTGCTCACAACGCAAAAAAACTGCCAAACTATCGAACACATTATTGAAGCGTTAGCTTTACGGAGTTCGAATCGCAAATGGATTCTTTGTTAGCAGTTTTTTTAACAACCTTGCCCTTAATCGGAGGCGAACTATATTCACGTTACGAATATGGCATGTCATTTCGGGAAAACTTTGAGAAATGGCGCACAGCTAAGATTGTAGCCGTCGTTATCGGATTATCATATTACTGCTTTATTCTATCGGTTGGGAGTGCTGCCATTGTTTTCGATATTTTCGATTGGGTATTTTTCTTTTTTGAATTTGGTATAGCACTATCCTTAATCATTTACAGTAAGCCCATGAGTGAAAGTTTAGAGAATTACATAAGCTTTCGCGCCGTAAACTTGCATGAAGATGTAGCATTTATTATCGGTTGGCTACTACTACTTTATATTATGTTTCAGGTTGTTATTTATGCCATGTAAAGCTAACAATCCATTCAACCGGCCCCCAACTCGTTGGCTGGGGCTTGTTCCTCGCAATTATAGCCAGCAAGTCTGAGCTATTACACTTGAGCTAGTGACTATTGTACTAGCTTATGTAGATGGTATCTGACGCATATTGATTTGATGCAATTAAATTGGTCCTTAATATGCTAATTTTCATCAAAAAGCGTTTATGTAAATCTTATTCAACTCTTGTAAGTTTTTCTTCTTCTTATCTCAATATTGGCCACCTAACGCCCAGAAACAGCATTTTTAGCGTGTTTTTCAGACGATATTTTTTGGCATAGTATTTGAAGTTATCAATTTGAAAATTGCGGATATTGACTGAAATCTGCATTCCAATTTATTCAATAAGTAAACTTCGTGACAAAGGAGAATACACATGAAAAAACTAATACCTTTATTGGCCGTATCAGCACTAACTGCGACAAGTTATGCACAAGCGAATGACGATCTACGGATAGACAACGGATTTTATCTTGGAGGAAATTATGGCCATCTGAGAGTGGATGGCGATGATGAATTTGATGATGACAAAGATGCATATCAATTTCTTGGCGGATATCAGTTCAACTCTTATTTTGCGATCGAAGGATCATACGTCGATTTTGGCGAATACGGTAGTGATGTAGCTTCAGTTGATACCGATGGCTATACCCTAGGGCTAAAAGGTATCCTACCGATCTCTGATAGATTTTCAGTGCACGCAAAATTGGGACAACTTTGGTATGAATCTACCTTAAACACCTTCAATTTTAGCGACAATAATGAAGATGAAGGTCTGTTTACTGGACTTGGAGTAGCCTATGCTCTCACGCCAAGCCTGTCAGTAAGCTTTGATTACACCTTATACGACGCAGACTTAGATACCGAAGAAGCGTTTGAAGATTTTGAAGATGCTAACTTCAGCACCGATCTAAAACAGGCAAGCATCGGTTTTAGTTACATTTTCTAATCATTAAGCGTTACTAGGGCAGAGCAAGCTAGAAGCGACAAAGATAGGCTTTTGAATTACTCTGCTAGCAGCATATCTTAAAACAAAAAAGGCGCTAATCTTGCGATTAGCGCCTTTTTTAATACTAAAACTAAAGCTTATGCTTGCGCTTTAGTGACGATCTCAACCAAAGTCCAGTTTTTAGACTTAGACAAAGGACGACATTCACGTACTGTTACTACGTCACCTTCGTTACATTGGTTAGTCTCATCATGAGCGTGTAGTTTAGTAGTACGCTTGATGAATTTCCCGTAGATTGGGTGCTTCACTTTACGTTCTACAATAATAGTAATGGACTTGTCCATTTTATTACTAACCACACGACCCTGTACTGTACGAACCGATTGTTCAGTCATAATTATGCTCCTACAGAAGGCGCATCAGCCTTTTCAGTCAACATGGTTTTAACACGCGCGATGTTGCGACGCACTTTACGTAGCTGGTCGGTTTTTTCCAACTGGCCAGTGCTGTGCTGCATGCGTAGGTTGAATTGCTCACGAAGTAGGTTTAACAATTCCGTGTTCAATTCTTCTACGTTTTTGTCTTTCAGTTCAGCCGCTTTCATTACATCACCGTCCGAGTTACAAAGGTTGTTTTAAATGGCAGTTTAGCCGCTGCCAATTCAAACGCTTCGCGCGCTAATGATTCAGGAACACCTTCCATCTCATATAACACACGGCCTGGTTGAATTTGGCATACCCAGTACTCAACGTTACCTTTACCTTTACCTTGACGCACTTCTAGAGGCTTCTCAGTAATTGGCTTGTCAGGGAAAACTCGAATCCAAATTTTACCTTGACGTTTAACGTGACGAGTCATAGCACGACGTGCTGCTTCGATTTGACGTGCAGTCATACGACCGCGGCCAACCGATTTAAGACCGTAAGTACCGAAGCTAACTTTACTCCCCGCTACAGCTAGACCACGGTTGCGGCCCTTGTGCATTTTGCGGAATTTCATACGTTTAGGTTGTAACATAATTAGCCCTCACGCTTAGCAGAACGGCCTTTCTTCTTAGGTGCTGGAGCAGGTTGCTCTTGGGTAAGAGGCAGTCCGCCTAATACTTCACCTTTGAAGATCCAAACTTTAACGCCGATGATACCGTACGTAGTCAAAGCTTCAGAAGTTGCATAGTCGATATCAGCACGGAAAGTGTGTAGTGGTACACGACCTTCACGATACCATTCTGCGCGTGCAATTTCTGCTCCGCCCAAACGACCGCTTACTTGAACCTTGATACCTTTGGCACCCAGACGCATTGCGTTTTGCACTGCACGCTTCATAGCACGACGGAACATAACGCGTCGTTCTAATTGGCTTGCGATGCTGTCAGCAACAAGTTGGCCATCTAGTTCAGGTTTACGCACTTCAGCAATATTGATCTGAGCTGGCACACCGGCTAGCTTAGATACATGTTTGCGAAGCTTCTCTACATCTTCACCTTTCTTACCGATAACAACACCAGGGCGAGCAGTGTGAATAGTCACACGAATGCTTTTCGCTGGGCGCTCGATAATGATTTTAGAAAGAGACGCGTTTTTCAATTCTTTTGTCAGGTATTGACGTACCTGGTGATCATTAAACAGGTTGTCTGCATATTCCGCTGTGTTAGCGTACCAAGTAGACGTCCATGGTTTGCTGATACCCAGGCGTATACCTGTAGGATGTACCTTCTGTCCCATTACAATCTCCTAGTCCGCTACTACAACAGTGATATGACTGCTGCGTTTAAAGATACGATCAGCTCGGCCTTTGGCTCGGGTCTTGATACGCTTCATAGTTGGGCCTTCATCAACGAAGATTTTTGCGACAGTCAACTCATCGATGTCTGCGCCTTCATTGTGTTCAGCGTTCGCAATCGCAGACTCTAGTACTTTTTTGACTAGAGCAGCGCTTTTCTTCGGACTATAAGTCAGAACTTCAAGCGCCTTTTCAACGTGTAAACCGCGAATTTGATCTGCAACCAAGCGTGCTTTCTGAGCCGAAGAACGGGCAAAACGATGTTTAGCTAAAGCTTCCATAATTTTTCCTCTTATCTCTTCGCTTTCTTATCCGCGACATGGCCGCGGTAAGTACGCGTTGGCGCAAATTCGCCCAACTTATGGCCAACCATTTCGTCAGAGACGAAAACAGGTACGTGCTGGCGACCGTTATGGACCGCAATGGTCAACCCAATCATATCTGGGATGATCATGGAGCGACGAGACCAAGTCTTAATTGGTTTCTTTTCGCCCTTTTCCACTGCAGCCTCTACCTTCTTCAGCAAGTGCAGGTCAATAAATGGACCTTTCTTGAGAGAACGTGGCATGGTGAATCCTCGCTGTTACTTGTTACGACGACGTACGATAAGTTTATCGGTACGCTTGTTACTACGGGTTTTCTTACCCTTAGTCGGGACACCCCAAGGTGTTACTGGATGACGGCCACCAGAGGTACGACCTTCACCACCACCATGTGGGTGATCTACTGGGTTCATGGCTACACCACGAACTGTTGGACGCACACCGCGCCAACGTGTTGCACCAGCTTTACCTAGTGAACGAAGCATGTGCTCAGCGTTACCGACTTCACCAATGGTGGCGCGGCAATCAGCCAATACTTTACGAACTTCACCAGAACGCAGACGAAGTGTTACATAACCTTCGGCACGCGCTAAGATTTGTGCATATTGTCCTGCAGAACGAGCAATTTGCGCGCCTTTACCAGGCTTCATCTCAATGGCGTGTACAGTTGTACCCACTGGGATGTTGCGCATAGGCATTGCATTACCCGCTTTGATCGGAGCATCAGCGCCAGACTGTATAGCTTGTCCAGCTTGAGCGCCTTTCGGTGCAAGAATATAACGACGCTCACCATCTGCATAAAGCACAAGTGCAATATTAGCAGAACGGTTAGGATCGTATTCCAAACGTTCAATTTTGGCTGGAATGCCGTCTTTGTTACGCTTGAAGTCGATTAAACGATAATGTTGCTTGTGACCACCACCAATGTGACGCACGGTAATGCGACCATTGTTGTTACGACCACCAGACTTGCTGTTTTTCTCAAGCAATGGTGCGTAAGGCGCGCCTTTATGTAGATCAGGGTTAATAACCTGAACTACGTGACGACGACCTGCAGAAGTCGGCTTAGCTTTTAATAATGGCATCTCTAATCCCCTTCTTAAGCTTCGCCACCGACGAAGTCGATGTCTTGACCTTCTTTAAGCACTACATATGCTTTTTTCCAGTCGTTACGCTTACCAAAAGACTGACCGTGACGCTTGGTTTTACCCTTTACGTTCAAGGTGCGAACACTATTTACTTCAACTTCGAAAAGCTTTTCAACAGCAGCTTTAATTTCAGCTTTGGTCGCGTCTTTTACGACTTTGAAGACAACAGCGTTGTTGCTTTCAGCAGCCATGGTTGATTTTTCAGAAACGTGTGGTGCTAAAAGCACCTTAAGCAAACGCTCTTCAGAGATCATGCTAATGCCTCCTCTAGCTGTTTAACCGCATCGGCAGTGATCAACACTTTTTCGAATGCAATTAAGCTTACTGGGTCAATACCCTGAACGTCACGAACGTCAACTTTATACAAGTTACGAGCAGCTAAGAACAAGTTCTCTTCTACTTCAGACGTTACGATTAGCACATCATTAAGCTCAAGTTCATTAAGCTTAGCAACAAGTGCTTTCGTTTTAGGTTCATCAACACCAAATTTTTCTACAACAACCAAACGTTCTTGACGTACCAATTCAGATAGGATGCTACGAATAGCTCCACGGTACATCTTTTTGTTTACTTTTTGGCTGTGATCTTGAGGCTTGGCTGCAAACGCACGGCCACCACCAACCCAAATTGGGCTGCGGATTGTACCAGCACGAGCACGACCAGTACCCTTTTGACGCCATGGCTTCTTGCCACCGCCTCGAACTTCAGAGCGTGTTTTTTGTGCTTTAGAACCTTGACGGGCTCCAGCACCGAACGCCACTACTACTTGGTGTACTAGGGCTTCGTTAAAATCACGTCCAAAGGTCGCTTCGGAGACTTCAAGAGCGCTGTTCGCGTCTTTCAATACTAATTCCATCACTTCACTCCTCAGACGTTACGCTTTAACTGCAGGCTTGACGATTACATCGCCGCCTGGAGCGCCAGGTACTGCACCTTTGACTAAAAGAAGGTTATTCTCAGCGTCAACACGTACCACTTCCAAAGATTGAGTAGTCACAGCTTTGTTGCCCATTTGGCCAGCCATTTTCTTACCTTTGAAAACTTTACCTGGTGATTGGTTTTGACCAATAGAACCAGGAGCACGGTGTGACAACGAGTTACCGTGTGTCATACGTTGATGGCTGAAGTTCCAGCGCTTAATGCCGCCCTGAAAACCTTTACCTTTTGAAGTTCCTGCTACGTCAACAAGTTTAGCTTCAGCAAAAATCTCAACAGTAATTTCACTGCCTACTTCAATGCCTTCGCCTTCGTTGCCGTCTAAACGGAACTCCCATAAACCGCGACCAGCTTCCACGCCAGCTTTAGCAAAATGACCTGCTGCAGCTTTATTAACGCGGTTCGCTTTTTTATCGCCAGCGGTTACTTGTAGCGCGCGATACCCATCTGTTTCTTCAGTGCGTAACTGAGTCACACGATTTGGGGTCGCTTCAATAACAGTCACAGGAATTGACACACCATCTTCAGTGAAGATGCGAGTCATACCTACTTTACGACCGATAAGACCAATCGCCATTGTTAAAACCCTCTCTTGTTAGCCCAGGCTGATTTGAACATCAACACCGGCAGCCAAGTCCAATCTCATCAATGCATCAACTGTTTTATCAGTTGGTTCAATGATATCTACTAAACGCTTATGCGTACGGATTTCATACTGATCACGTGCATCTTTATTTACGTGAGGAGAAACCAATACGGTATAGCGTTCTTTGCGAGTAGGCAGTGGGATAGGACCGCTAACCTGAGCACCAGTACGTTTCGCAGTTTCAACGATTTCAGCCGTAGACTGATCGATCAACTTGTGATCAAACGCTTTCAAACGAATACGAATTCTTTGATTTGGCATCGATTAAGCTCCAACCGAAAGAACAAAAAAAACCATCCACACCAACCTTTCTATTAGGTGGGAGGATGCATGTAAACCGATAACCCCCAATTGGGGTCTTGTTTGTATATTCTCAGCGCTGCAACAAGTTTGAGCGTTAGCCTGTACTCATTGGTCCTGCCAAAAATCACTACCCATAAGGGCAAGTGGGCGCGAATTATACATGCGCTGTAAAAATATGCAACGCCTAAATGTAATAAAAGCCACTGATAGCGCAAATTGCCATAAGGGCTGATTTAATATCACAAAAAGCTATTAGAAACTGTACCTAGGGACAGGTGCGCTTTAGCTATCCTTATTCTAACCTTTTAGTGTCTGTATTCAAAGTCTATTGCGTACGCGGTTCGCTGCGTTCTTCACAAGCGATTTTGGTTAATACAGACACTTTCTGGGTACGTGGTTACGTACTCTACATTTATCAATCAAAAGGAATTCGCAAATGCGAGAATTGAATGAAAATCAAGTAGTAGAGGTTAATGGGGCTTTTGGTCCGGCGCTAGTGCTGGGAGGAGCGATAACATTTCTAACTTACGTTAACGCAACAGGAACCGCGCAGAGTTTTGGTCGAGGTTTGGGTATGGGCTTCTACGACGCGATACATAAGTCAAACTAGGAGATAAATTATGTATGAACTAACAAACAAAGACGTCCATGCCATCTCAGGGTGTGGCGCTACCGAGGAACAACAGACGGGCTACGTAATTGGCTATGCAGTTGGCTTTTTAGTTAGGGCTGCAGCGTATACTTTCGGTGGCAGGGGCGGATACAAGCTTGGTCTGGCAGCATATGATGCCATTCATAAAAGCAACTGATAATTAGCGGGGGCCATCCCTCGCATTCATTTAATAAAGGAATTGAGCATGAACCCAAAGATAATAACGTTTACTTATATAATGCTTTACTTAAACATTGCCTTTAACTTAATTTCAGCAACCATATCCTGGTTTATAGATGATATTGCATTAAACACTAATCCAACTTTTCAAACAGCGTTACTTTTCGTGATTGCAGGGCTACTCTTTTATCTCTCTTTTAGTAAACAATATTGTAATGAGTGACGGCATAGTAAAAAGAAGGAGTGAAGCTAATGGATCCTAAACTTGAAAAGTTTACCTATATACTTATTTTCATAAATATTTTTACTACTCTTTACTCTAGTGCTTATCAATGGATAGTAAATGACGTAGACATACATGCTAATCCAGTATTTCAAACATCACTGCTTTTTATGATTGCAGGTTTGCTTTTTAATCTAACTAACAAAAAAGCACTGAATACACCTAAAACTTAGGTTTTGTTAATGATTACACTCGGTTATAGTTAAGCTAATTGCAACAACTTTGACGTAGTAAATGGCAACAGAACTTGAAATAGAGCAGGCACTGCAGAAAATCGATAGGTTACTCGAGGCTCACCCATCGTTAATGGATGCGTATCAGCAATTGGAGCCAATGATACTGAGCTTGTTTGGTGCTCAGCGTATGAGTATTTTTCAACGTCGTCGTCAGCATCAAGATCTGGTCGCCCGCTTTAAAACAGGCAAAGAAACGCGTCAAATTAAAGTGCCTATCAGTCCGCAATCAATCGCGGGATACGTGGCCCTGAGTCAAAAACCACTACTGATTAGTGATCCTTATAACAGTCAAGAGCTGGCAGATATCCATCCTCGTTTAAAATTTGCCGACAAGTTTGATAAGAACACGTCATTTAAGACCGAGAACATTATTTGTGTGCCTATTCTCAATGCCGGTGTGTTGATGGGTGTCATGCAGATAATCAACAAAAACGTGGGGGCATTTGGCGACGCTGATTTAACCATGGCCAATTCGCTATCGGAAATCTTGGGCAATAAGTTTCGTTATGAGTTGGGCGGAACTAGCAATCCATTCGATTACTTAGTGCATCGCAAGCTGATGTCTGAAAAAGACCTTAAACAGTTTACTGAATCAAGCAAAGACATCCGTCAATTAATTCAGCGTTTAGTGTCAGAAGCGCGTATACCTGAAGACGAATTGGGTAACGCTCTGTCGGTACACTATCAAGTTCCCTATTTGAACTATCAGCCTGAAAAATACCATGTGTTGCAAAGCGGTAATAAATTAAACCTTTCTTATCTCAAACGAAATTACGTAGTCGTATTGGCGGATGCCTCTGAAAATCCCATTGTGTTGATGGCTGAACCGAACAACGCCGCATTGTTGATGGAAATTGAAAGTGCGCTTGGCATAGACAGTTACGAAATCAGCGTCGGCTTACCGAATCAGGTATTACAGTATCTAGGCGCCAGCGGTGGCGGTGCTGCACCTGGCGAGATGGATGAAATCCTCGATGAAATAGGCACTAGCGCTGAAGAAATGGATGACTCAGGCGAGGAAATGTCGGACGACGCCCCTGCGGTTGTTCGATTAGTAAGCCGAGTGTTGCATGATGCTAAACGTTTAAATGCCTCCGATATACACGTGGATCCTGAAAAAAATGGTCCAACGCGCGTCAGGCTGAGAATTGACGGCGTATGCCGTGATGTCACTCAAGTACCGGCCTCACACCACAGTGCTGTTATCGCGCGCATCAAAATTATGGCGAACTTGAATATCGCCGAAAAACGGGTTCCGCAAGATGGCAAATTGGCGTTTAAAATGTCAGGCCAACTAGTTGAAGTCCGGGTTGCCACTATTCCCACAGTGGCTGGTGAAGGTGTTGTCATGCGGATATTAGCAGCAGGTGGCGCTTTACCTATTGAGAAAATGAATATATCGCCGCGCAATATGACAATGCTCAAAGATATGATCAAGAAGCCACATGGTATTTTATTGGTGGTGGGACCAACAGGCTCGGGTAAAACCACCACCTTACATGCCATCCTAGGGTATCTGAACACCCCGGATAAAAAAATCTGGACCGCAGAGGATCCAGTAGAGATTACTCAGCCTGGTTTGCAGCAGGTTCAGGTAAGCCCCAAAATTGGCTTCACCTTCGCCAATGCTCTCAGAGCGTTTTTGCGTGCTGACCCAGATATTATTCTGATCGGTGAGATGCGGGATAAAGAAACCGCCCATGCTGGTATCGAGGCATCCCTCACAGGTCACTTGGTACTATCCACGTTGCACACCAACTCAGCTCCCGAAACCATTACCCGTTTGCTCGATCTCGGACTCGATCCGGTCAACTTCTCTGATGCTTGTGTGGGGATCATGGCACAACGTTTAATACGCACTTTATGTAGCAACTGTAAAGAAGAGTACGAGGCCTCCGACGTCGATATGTCGTTTATCCGTCGTCAGTATGGTGAAGAATATCTTGCGGAATTGAATATCCAAGAACCCCTGATTCTACATAGGGGAGCCGGATGCGAAGAATGCGGTGACACCGGCTATAAAGGTCGAACTGGTGTGCATGAATTACTGGCAATGACTCCCGATTTACGGTCACTCGTGTATAAAGAGTCATCGGTGACTGAGATGAAGCAGCAGTCTATGAAAGACGGAATGCGAACCCTGACTCAAGATGGCATTCTTAAAGCCATCAAGGGAGATACCGATCTGGCGCAAATCCAGATTATCAGTGGTACCGATTAAACACTAACTACTAATACATTTACCTTAATCCGACACCAATATTTAGGCTAATAAAAAAGGCCATTATCCAACGGATAATGGCCTTGAAAAGTCAGGTTTTGAGGGGACATAAAAGGCGACTAAGCGTCTTGTTTTTGGTTTGGCAAACTGTTTAACAACTGCTTATTAAATACGTGGAAATCATTTATCGCAGAAACCAGTTCATTGGTATCAACGTCCTGCACACGATTTACCAGTGAGTTAATCAGCTTTTCATACTGTTCGCTGTCTTCCAGCTTTTGCTGAGATTGGTCCAGTACATTGAGCATTTTAGCCAAGTAGTCACTAACACGCTCAACAGGTTTGGACGACGCGTTCGTGGCCGACTCATTACCGTCGTATTGCGACACCGACTCATACGCTTTCACCACCTCAACCTGCTCTTGTCGCGTTAATTGCAAGGCGTAACCTGCAAGCTCTTGTTTATCAAAGCCAAGCTCTAAGGCTTGATTAAAGGCAGTTTCAATATCGCCATCAAAAAAGTCCTTGGCTAAATCATTCGCGTCACTGACTAATTGACCAATGGAAGCTAATTCGGCTTCATCTAATTCGCCATTGACGGTAAAGCTCAGATTGCTCTGACTGAATGACATGCTTTGCTGGCTGACACTAGTGGTGCGGCCTGCCGATTCAGCGTTAGATTGTGCCGCAACTTGCGGATCGGCTGCTGTAACGTCGGTAGAATCGGTTGACTCGTTCAACGGCACCTCATCCGTTTGCAGTGGTTCACGAGGCATGACATCGTTGCTTTCCATGTCTTTTGATTTAGCAGGGCCTGATGCTTGCTCACTCACGATTTGACGGTTAAATTCAAATGCTTGTACACCGGTAAACTGAATATAGACTTGGTCACCGTCACGGGTGCGAATGTTTAGCTCTCCACTTTCTTGCTTAGCATAAGACACACTTTCTGACGTCTTAGTAACAGCAGCACTTGATGGGTACGCTGTATCTTGTTGTACAGGATTGCCGAAGATTTCATCTTGCAAACGTTGAATTCCGCGCTCAATTAATTCCGCGCTGGCCGAAATACCACCTGAAATTTCTTCGCTCATGAAGCCTTCAAGTTCTTTCTCTGCCATTTTAATCCCTTTAGCCACCCCAGAGCGAGCTTGGTCAAAAAGATCCGTCAATGTAGCCTCATCAGCACCACTTTTGGCTGCACCTGAAATTACGCCACTGACAAATCGCAGCACATTCTTAGCGATTTCTTCAAAGTCGAATAACCCCTTTTGCGCTTCTTTGGGTGCAGGTAAATTTGCTTGTTTGTCGTCGAGTCGCAAAGATTGATTTAACGAATTGTTGTAAATTCTCAAGCCCACAGTGGTTTGCGAACTTAGTTTACTCACTGAACTCTCAGAGTTTGCGCGGATCCCTTCAGCAGCCTGTTTCAGGCCAGCTTCTCGCAATTGGCTTTGAGCATTCTCATTTGGGTTAATTAGGGGTTTATTCCCTAAAAACGCTTTAATTTCACTAAAGTTCATATCAAATACCTCACTATCCTCGTTAAATAGTATCGGCGATAATTACAGTTTAATGAGTTTTTATTTGTAAACATGTTCAAAAAATCAGCAAACCTTGGCAGCAGAGTCAAATTAAAGCCGCAAATACCCGTTGCAAGCTAAGATGAAGTCTTTACAATTCGTGCTGTTTTCTAGCAACAAAGACGCCGACTTATCATGCGACCTACCGAAATCGACCCAAGCCAATACGCCGCTCAATTAAAGCACAAAGAGGCGCACCTGGAACAGCAGTTTAACAGCTTCACTATGCCCTCTCTTGAGGTGTTTGGTTCTGAGCCGTTGCACTATAGAATGAGAGCTGAATTTCGAGTCTGGCATCAAGGTGATGACTTGTTTCACATCATGTTCGACAATCAGACTAAGCAAAAATACAAGGTCGAACATTTCCCACCGGCAAGTCTGTTAATCAATCAGGTGATGACCGATTTACTTGATTTAATCAGGCACAACGAACTCGCACGCAGAAAGCTTTTTCAGATTGACTATTTGAGTACCCTCAGTGATGAAATTGTAGTTTCTATGCTGTATCACAAACCCTTGGATGAACACTGGGAACGAGAAATTGAGGGGATTTTAAAGACGTTACGCCTAAGCTACAAAATCGATATTGTCGGCCGTGCTCGCAAGCAAAAATGGGTTAAAGATAAAGACTACGTCACAGAAGTATTACCGATCGCTGATCGCAACTATCAATTTCAACAAATTGAAAACAGTTTCACCCAGCCCAATGCTGGCGTAAACATCAAAATGATTGAATGGGCATTGGATGTAACTCAGCAAAGCCAAGGTGATCTGCTGGAGCTTTATTGTGGTTTAGGCAATTTTAGCATACCCATGGCGCAGAATTTTGAGCGCGTTTTGGCGACCGAAATTTCTAAGACCTCAGTGCAAGCCGCGCAACAGAATATTGCGGATAACGGGTTAGACAATGTCACTATTATCCGTATGTCGAGTGAAGAGTTTGTCGAGGCGCAGCTAGGAAAACGTCAGTTCAATCGGCTCAGTGGTGTCGATCTGCAAAGCTATAATTGCCAAACCGTGTTAGTTGATCCACCAAGAGCAGGTTTAGATGAGACTACCGTTGAGATGGTAAGTAATTACCAAAACATAGTGTATATTTCGTGTAATCCAACAACTTTGCAGGAAAACCTAGCAGTACTGAGCAAAACCCACGACGTCCAACGGTTTGCTCTGTTTGATCAATTCCCTTACACCCACCATGTAGAGGCTGGCGTATATTTGGTAAAACGATGATCTTGTGCATTGCTACCCGATCATTCTTTATGCTTACTGTACTCGCGTGCTCCGTTTGAAATAAAGCGCAACTGTACTTTTAAGCGTTGGGCCAAATTGGCAGTTTGGGCATTGTCCAAGTCTAAGGCTTCTGCGCCAGTACTAAATACCAACTTCACCATGGCTTCCGCTTGCAAATTTGCCAGTTCTTTGGGCAGCTTAGTGGTTGCAACTGTGTAATCTGTTAACTCTTGCGTGAAGTGCTGGATTTCCCTAACAACTGCCGCTCTAAACGCATTTGACGTGCCTGTGTGCTCACGTAAAAGTAGTCTGAATACGTTGCTATTCGCAGTGACAAATTCCATAAAGGTATCAATCGACGTGCTAATAACGCCACCGCCAGAAGCAATCCTGACGCGGGCTTGGCGCATCAGTTGACGCAGAGTCAATCCAGCTTCATCGACCAGCGTCAGTCCTAATTCATCCAGATCTTTAAAATGGCGATAAAAAGAAGTCGGTGCAATCCCGGCGGCACGAGCCACTTCACGTAAACTCATGCTGGAAAAACTGTGTTGCTCGTCGAGTAATCCAAAAGCTGCATCAATAATAGCTCGGCGAGTTTTGAGTTTTTGTTGCTGTCGATTTAAGGTCACAAGGTTCCTAATAAAGTTTAAAGTAAATTGTTAAAGCAACGTCGATTACATCGCAGTCAGAGTTATTTTTCAACGAATTTACTTGATATCCTCGCTAGGTCAAGCTAAATTAGCGTACAGTTGTAAGCTCAAAAAGCGTTAAAATTATTAGATGAAAAAAGCTCCCATTATATTAACTAACATCCTTGTATTCTCAATTACCGGCCTCATCGCCTTAGTGGGCGTACCTCTAGAAGCCTATTTCAATGGATTTGATGGGATAGAAATTGGCGCCTGTATTTTCTTGATTTATTTTTCAGGCATGTCGATAACTGCAGGCTACCACAGATTGTGGTCACACAAATCCTATGATGCTCATCCTGTTGTGCGATTCGTTCTCGCTATTGGTGGTGCGATGGCACTGCAAAACAGCATTTTACACTGGTGCTCTGATCATCGCGTACACCACCGCTTTGTGGACCAAAATGGCAAAGACCCCTACTCAGCCAAACAAGGATTTTTCTTTTCTCATATTGGTTGGATGCTAAGAGATTATCAATCGCAGCGTTATAGCAATTACAGCAACTGCAAAGACTTGCAAAAAGATGCCATTGTCATGTGGCAACACAAATATTATTTACCTTTGGTGCTGGCTACGAACTTCGGGATCCCGGCGTTGCTTGGCCTGTTAAATGGCGATGTTTTGGGTATGTTGTTATTGGCCGGTGTGTTCAGATTGGTCGCCGTTCACCATGTGACTTTTTTCATCAACTCATTGGCCCACATTTGGGGTAAGCAGCCTTATACTGACAAAAATACCGCCAGAGACAATGGCTTCATTGCTTTCTTCACATTTGGTGAGGGATATCATAATTATCACCATATTTTTGAGTATGACTACCGTAATGGCATTGAATGGTGGCAATTTGATCCAACTAAGTGGTTAATTGGTTCCTTGGCTTTTGTTGGGTTAGCGAAAAATTTACGTCGTGTTCCTGAAGAGCGAATTGAGAAAGCGCGTATGGCGATGATGATGCAGCGCACACAACAACGGATTTCAACGATGCACGGCGCAGAAGAGTTAATGAACAAACTGCAACGAGAATACGATGTTCTGATGACCAGAATGAGTGACTACTATGAGATTAAGAAAAGTTTGTTGGAAAATAAGCAAGCGAGTCTTAAAAAGTCGTACGAAAATCTCGAATTGGCGTATAAATATCGTGAAATGAAACAACGAATGATATTGCAAAAACGTAAATGGTTAGAGCTGAACCAGTTGCGTTTCGCAATGAACTAAACTCCACTCGGGATAAAGTTCATTAGACAACCGCGTAGATAATTAAAAGCCTGACAAAATGTCAGGCTTTTTTGTGTACAACAACTTTTTAAGGTTTAACGTCAATCCATTAACGAGTTCAGGTTACTTACACTTTAACCTTTCGATTTCTGCTCATCCAAGAATTCAATGAGATTATCGTATGGCATGGGTTTGGCGTAGAGAAATCCTTGTGCTTCATCACAGCCGAGTTTGAGCATGTAGCTTGCTTGCTCACGCTTCTCTATTCCTTCCGCTATGGTTTGCAAACCTAAACGATTGCCCAAAGTCACAATAGTCTCTGCGATGAAAGCAGATTGATTGGGTTTAATCTCATTAATGAATGAACGATCAACTTTCAAACGGTCCAGCGGTAACTGCTGCAAATAACTCATCGAAGAGAACCCCGTACCAAAGTCATCTATGGCGATTTTGATACCAAATGCTTTAAGCTCTCGCAAAGACTCGATAACAATTTGCGGCTCATCCATAACCACACTCTCGGTAATTTCCAGCTCAAGTCGAGCCGGTTCAATCTGGTATTCTGTCACAATGCGAATGACCATATTAACGAAATCGGGATCACGAAATTGGGGCATCGAAATATTCACTGCCATCCGGACGTTATCATAGCCTGCCTGAGTCAGTTTATTTAACCTACGGCAAGACTCCTCAATAACCCAAGCACCAATATCGATAATCAACCCTGAGTATTCGGCAAGAGGGACAAACACGGAGGGTGAAATAAATCCTTCACTAGTGGGCCAGCGTAACAAGGCTTCCATTCCGACCACTCGCTCCGTCACAAGATCGACCTGAGGTTGATACCAAAGCTCAAGCTTTCGAGCTGAAAAGTCCGTTCTGAGCTGTCTAATCAGACCCAATCGCCAAGTGGTCTTTTCTTCCATCTCAAGTTCGTAAAACCCAAAGTTGGTGTTTAAATCTTTTTTGGCTCTATTTAGCGCAATATTAGTCTGTTTTAATAAATCGATGCCGCTAGTTTCTTCATCTACCAGCTTGCACAATCCCATCGTAATATTTATTGGTAAGGTGTGATCGCCCGCCTTGAAGGGAAAAGAAAACAATTCATTAATCCGTTGCGGATTGACAACGGATTCACAACCAATAAGGCCAAACACATCTGCACCAATGCGGCCCATTTTGACGGTATCACCAAAGCTGTCTTGAACTCTTTCTGCGACAGCCTGAAGTAGATGATTACCGGCGTCTTGACCAAGACCGTCATTAACATCAGAAAAGTGTTTAATATCAATTAAGGCGACCACATTGGCCCCTTCATCTGTAGCCATTCGAATGTCGTCGAGCATATTAATAAATTCGTTTCGATTTGGCAGTTTTGTTAACCAATCACGAAAGGCTGCGTTGCGTAGCTGATGAAACAGGTTTACGTTTTCATAGCCAACTGAAATGCTGGACAAGAACACTTCTAGCAGTTTTTGATGAATCGGGCTAATTTCATCTTTAATTTTCAAAAAAACGGCGGCTTCGTAGCCGGAACTATTCAAAAAAAGTACTGAAAAATCGCTTTCAAAAACGTGTTTTTTAGATTTCAAACATTTATTAACTGCTTCAACAATTCTCTTGTCATGCAAATTGTCTAGGTTTTCATTAATATACTTGGCGAACTCCCCAGCAGCACCCAACACGTATACACTGTTGTCTTCGCGATCTAAAACAGCTCCGGCTCTGGCACACACCACTCCACCAGCGTCCAGGCCGATAAGCGAACTGATCTGAGTGACAATACCTTCACAGAATCCTTTGACGGAATGTTCTTCAAGCAAATTGGCCGCAGACATTATGATTTTTTCTAGACCATCACGACTTTGATTGATGGTAAGGATTTGCTGATATGAACGCAGTGACGCGATAATGGTCGTCACTAATTTGCTGCGCGTTAACTCTGTCTTGGTTTTATAATCATTGATGTCATATTCTTTAATGACACTCTCTTCTGGGGCATAACCAGGTTGGCCGGTGCGAAGAATGATACGCGGCTCCATTAAGCCAAGCTCTTCTCGCATTTTACGTGCAACAACGAGTCCCGCGTCATCCGTTTCCATCACCACATCAAGTAACACTATGGCCAAACGATCGCCCATTTGTTCCATGATTTTAAGTGCTTGTTCGCCGGAATAGGCATGATGAAAATGAAGTTTTTTGTCATTGAGCATAAGATCAGACAAGGCAAGTCGCGTGACCGAATGAATCTCTTCATCGTCATCAACTACCAAAATATTCCAACGACCATACACCGTCTCGGATTCATCTGATTCTTCTTCATCAAGAAATATCAGTTCGTCATTATCATAACCCGTTGAAGACATTTAGTTTTCCGCTATGTAAACACCAAAAAAGGTGAGAAAGAATTATCCACATGGTAAACATATCGTAATATGTTAAAAAGAGGAATAATAATTGTAGCAAAAATCGACTTGGTCAGCCCAATCAAATATCAATTACAGGAAAGTCATACAGTAAGGTTATGAAAATCGAAACCAATGTGCCGCCTAGCGCTTTAATAAAAACGGATGCAGCTGAGGTCAAAGTAGCGAGTTCGGCCCCAAAAGACACGACAAAAGCGGCTCGCTCAGATGGCAAACAACCCGCTCCAGTCAAAGACAAAATGCTGCAATGGTTTGCGCGCGCGGGCATTGTACCAAGCAATTATTCTGCTATTGAGCAGGATATCGGTAAACGTGTGACACGACACCAGTTTGTCAAAGCACAACGGAAGTTAAAAAACCTTGAGCGGATTTTGGAATTAGCAAGCAATTATAGTTTTGAACAAAGTACTTCCGAAGAGATCGACCCCGATTGGTTTTTCAGTTTCATCGAATTGGCCGAAGATATTAATGCCCCCGCGATGCAAGAATTGTGGGGCAAGATATACGCAGTTGAAATTAGTCACCCGGGCAGTTTTTCCATGAAAACGCTGCATATTTTAAAAAGTTTGACCCACAAAGACGCGAAACTATTTAAGATAGCGGTGAGCCTATCGAGTCGGAAAAAAGGCGAGCATGGCTTAAAGATTATCGTCGGTTATCATCAAAAACCTAGTCTGCTATCTATGCTCAGATTAGCAAAACATCATCAAGTAAATATTGCAGCTCATGGGTTGGCCTACCCTGATCTATTATCACTCATGGATCTAGGACTTATATATAGTAGCGAAATTGAAACCGGTGAACTTAACATTGATAGCCGCAGTCAGTATCGCTGCGGACCAGAAACCTACTATTTATCCCCTAAAAAAAGGGGGTTAAGCCTGACGTATTACAAACTTACATCCACAGGCGTAGAGTTAGCTCGGTTAATACACGGCAAAGCAAAAAGTCGTTATCTGGAAGAGTTATTCCAAGTCTTGGCTGTTGATTTTGATCTCTATTAGCACAACGTTAGTTTAAACATTCTTTATCCAACATTCGGGGGTTTACATGTTATCTCCCGACTAACACAAGGACACGCTATGACGACTGATACCTTTACGCCACCAAAAGTATGGACCTGGGACGCAGAAAGTGGCGGTAAGTTTGCCAACATTAATCGCCCTGTAGCGGGCGCGACATCGGAAAAAGAGCTGCCGGTAGGAAAGCACCCATTGCAGCTTTATTCTTTGGCAACGCCCAATGGCGTTAAAGTCACCGTCATGTTAGAAGAATTATTAGCGAAAGGACACGCGGGGGCTGAATACGATGCGTTTTTGATCGATATCATGGAAGGCGATCAGTTCACCAGTGGTTTCGTTGAAATCAACCCTAATTCGAAAATTCCGGCGCTTGTGGATCGCAGTGTAAAAGAGCCGATAAGAGTGTTTGAGTCGGGTTCCATCTTGTTATATTTAGCGGAGAAGTTTGGTGAGTTCCTACCCACAGAACCAGCCAAGAAAGCGGAGTGTCTGTCTTGGTTATTCTGGCAAATGGGCAGCGCGCCAATGCTAGGTGGTGGCTTTGGCCATTTTTATGCCTATGCGCCAGAGAAGTATGAATACCCAATAAATCGTTACACCATGGAAGTAAAGCGCCAATTAGATGTCTTAGATCGCCGCTTGGCTGACAATCAGTTCCTCAGCGGTGACCAATATACCATCGCCGATATGGCTGTCTGGCCATGGTATGGCGCGTTGGTGAAGAATAAGGTGTATGAAGCCGCTGAGTTTCTTGAAGCACACACCTACACGAACGTTATCCGTTGGACCGATGAAATAGCTCAACGAGAACCCGTGAAGCGCGGCCGAATGGTAAATCGAACTTGGGGTGAACCAGAAACGCAACTACACGAACGTCACGATGCCAGCGATTTCGAACTAAACACAGAAGATAAGAAATAGCTCGCGATACGAAACAAAAACGACGGAGCGCAGCGACATCTCCTTCTTGAGTGTCGCGAGCTTGCTCTACACGTTTCTCCTTAACACCGCACGAAATACGAAACAAAATTTCATCCCGGCAGAGCTCTTAAATGCGCGCACGCAGTGCGGGAACTTCTGGACTCCTGTTTGTACTTGGCTGAGTTAAACTGTTTGAGAGATCCCCAACAAGAGCACTTGGGGATGACAGACTTTTTAGCACTTAAATGCGCGCACGCAGTGCGGGAACTTCTGGACTCCTGTTTGTATTTGGCTGAGTTAAACTGTTTGAGAGATCCCCAACAAGAGCACTTGGGGATGACAGACTTTTTAGCTCTTAAATGCGCGCACGCAGTACGGGAACTTCTGGACACCTGTTTGTATTTGGCTGAGTTAAACTGTTTGAGAGATCCCCAACAAGAGCACTTGGGGATGACAGAATATTTTGGTTTCGGGGATGACAGAATATTTTGGTTTTGGGGATGCCAGAATATTTTGGTTTTGGGGATGCCAGACTTTTTAGCTCTTAAATCCCATCACCAAATTCGTGCAGGCCACATTCGCGTTTCATTCCGAAGAAGCGCGTGTCTTGCTCACTCATGCCAGCTTCAATGGCGCGAGTCGTATGCCAATCGCCGATAGACACATAGCCTTTTTCCCAAAGTGGATGATAAGGCAGTTCATGCTTTTTCAAGTATTCATGTAAGGCTTTATTCGACTGGTCAATAATAGGGTAAACCTTGATTTGTCCTGATACGCGCTGCAATACTTTTAAATTCTCGCGCGAATCTGACTGTGAGCGTCTTAATCCTGCAAACCAAGTCCCCGCATTTAGCTCTTCTAACGCGACCTGCATAGGCAAGACTTTATTTAGCTTATTGTACTTTTCAATTCCCTCGACACCCTGCTCCCACATTCTACCGTGACGAGCCTCTTGCCAGGCCGCTGAAATGGGTGCTCGGTACACTTTGAGGTTTAAACCAAGACGCTCAGTCAGTTGATCAATAAATTGATAGGTTTCGGGAAAAAGGTAGCCCGTATCGGTAAGCACGACCGGAATATTTGCATACTGCTCGCTCAACAAATGCAACATCACAGCAGATTGCGCACCGAAACTGGAGGACACTATGTGTTCGCCAGGCAGGTTAGCAAGCGCCCAGTTTACCCGTTGCTTTGGCGACATCGCTTCAAGCTTAACGTTTAGGGCGTCAAATTCAGTTTTCTCGAGTTTATTCACCCAAGTGTCTTGTGAATTTTGTGGTGATGATTGCAATGCGAGGTTAGGCATAAAAATCCTTAGCTGAATTAATCACAGGAGCAACAACCTGTTCTCGGATCAGAAAATCTCCAAACCCTTCATTGTCGTTACCCTTAGTTGCCCACAGTCCTATGAGTTCATCAAGATGAGTGAGGATTTCCTGCTCACTGATGTTTTCTTTATACATTTTCGGGATGCGTGTCCCTTCGCGATCGCCACCTAAATGCAGGTTATATTTACCCGGACCTTTTCCTACCAATCCCACTTCAGCAAGCATTGCCCGCCCACAGCCGTTAGGACAACCAGTGACACGGAAGATAATGCTTTTTTCGGGAATACCGTGTTTCTCCAGTAATGCCTCGATATCGGTCACTGCACCGGGCAAATAACGCTCCGCTTCCGCCATCGCTAATGGACAGGTGGGTAATGACACACAGGCCATAGAGTCTAAGCGCTGATTGCTTACACCATCAGTGATTAAACCATGCTCGCGGGCAAGGGCTTCAATTGCTTGTTTGTCTTCGGCGGCAACGCCAGCAATGACTAAATTCTGATTGGCAGTTAACCTAAAGTCCCCTTTATGTATTTTGGCAATCTCGGCACAACCGGTTTTCAGCGTCTTTCCGGGATAATCCAAAATCCGGCCATTTTCAATGAATAAGGTCAAATGATACTTACCATCAATACCTTCAACCCATCCAAAGCGGTCTCCACGGCTGGTAAACTCATAAGCTTCACTAGGACCAAAGGTGATACCGGCACGCTTTTCTACTTCCGCTTTAAAGTTCTCTACGCCAACCCGCTCTAAGGTATATTTGGTTTTGGCATTTTTACGGTTAACCCGATTGCCCCAATCCCGCTGGACACTGACGACAGCAGCGGCCACATCCAAGGTGTGATCGACGCTAATAAAACCAAAATCATCGGCTTTTCTGGGGTAAGTACTTTGATCACCGTGGGTCATCGCAAGTCCACCGCCCACTAGTACGTTAAAGCCAATGAGCTTGCCTTGCTTGGCAATGGCGACGAAATTCAAATCGTTAGCGTGCACATCTATGTCGTTGTGCGGTGGAATAACCACGGTAGTTTTGAACTTTCTCGGTAAATAATTATTGCCCAAAATAGGCTCTTCTTCGGTGGTTTCGACCTTTTCACCGTCTAGCCATATTTCAGCGTATGCGCGTGTTTTAGGTAGCAAGTGTTCACTGATTTTCTTTGCCCATTCATACGCCTGTTGATGCACTTCTGACTCAACCGGGTTAGAGGTGCACAATACGTTACGATTTACGTCACCCGCGGTGGCAATTGAATCAATACCCACTTTGTTTAACATCTGATGCATCATTTTAATCTTCGGCTTTAATACACCGTGAAACTGAAATGTCTGGCGGGTAGTTAAGCGGATGCTGCCATATAAACTGTGATCTTTGGCAAATTTATCGATGGCCAGCCATTGTTGTGGTTGAATGATGCCGCCGGGCAAACGCGCCCTGAGCATGACATTTTGTAACGGCTCCAGTTTTTGCTTGGCTCTTTCCGCACGTAAATCACGATCATCTTGTTGATACATGCCATGAAAACGAATTAGCTGAAAATTATCTCCAGTAAATCCGCCAGTTAAGTCATCGGTAAGATCTTTGGCAATAGTACCGCGTAGAAAATTGCTGTTTCCTTTGATACGTTCGTTATCGGAGAGTTTTCCTTCGACGATAAATTTGTTGTTATCAGACATTAATAGACATCCTTCTGATAGCGTTTTGCGCGGCGCAGTTCAGTTAAGTACTGCTCAGCTTGTTCAGCATTTTTGCTACCATGCTGTTGAATAATAGTAAGTAGTGCATCGTGCACATCTTTGGCCATATGAGTGGCATCACCACACACGTAAAAGTGTGCACCGTCTTGCAGCCACTTGTAAACCTCAGCGCCTTGTTCGAGCAAACGATGTTGCACATAAATTTTATGTTCTTGATCACGTGAAAAAGCCAAACTGATTTTGTCGACGACACCATCTTTAACAAAGCGCTGCCATTCAGTTTGATACAAAAAATCCTGCGTGAATGTCGGATTGCCAAAGAATAACCAGTTCTTACCTTCTGCTTCTTGCTCTGCACGCTCTTGCATGAAAGCTCTAAAGGGCGCAATACCGGTTCCAGGTCCCACCATGATGACAGGGGTATTGGGATCGTCAGGCAATCTAAAGTTGTTATTGTGTTCAATGAACACTTTAACTTCCTGACCTTCTTCGAGTCGTTCGGCTAGAAAGCTTGATGCACCACCTTTTCGCGGCTGCCCGTTAACATCGTATTCCACTAGTGCCACGGTAAGGTGTACTTCATCTTCCACCTCAGCTTGGCTTGAAGCAATCGAATACAATCGAGGTGTGATTGGGCGCAGTGCTCTGGCTAATTGCTCAGCCGTTAATTCAATTGGAAAATCTTTTATAATATCAATAATTTGTCTGTCTGCGAGATATTCGCGAAGCGCAGCTTTATCTTCAAACAGAGATTGTAACCTGTCGTTTTTAGCCACCTCTAGATAGCTTTTTACAAAGGTGGGATAACTTAAGGTTAATTCAAACTTTTCAAGCAGAGCTTGCTTGATGCTCAGCGTGTCTTCACCTAAAGTGATGCTCTCGTCCGCAGCAATAGTCGTCAGTGCTAGTACTTCGTCAACAAGCGCCTCGTCATTGATAAACCAAATTCCGATTGCATCTCCAGGCTGATACTGAATGCCAGATTCCTCTAATGAGATCTCTACGTGACGGATATCTTTAATGGAGTCTCTACCGGTAATCTTCTGACTAAGGGATAATGTGGCAGGAAATGGATTTTTCTTAGTAAACTCAGAGGCCGCAGCTGCAGGCGCATGAGCAACCGAGCGCGGTAATTGAACTACCTGAGATTGCTTGGCGGTTAATTCATCTTTAAGCTGCGTGGTGATCTGATCAATAAAGGCGTTAGCAGCAATGTCGTAATCCACATCACAATCCACCCGCGGTGCTAATCGATCGGCACCTAGTGCTTCTAAGCGAGCATCAAAGTCTTTGGCGGTCTGACAGAAGAATTCGTAACTACTGTCTCCTAAGCCAATAACGGCAAATTTCAGTTGCGGTAATTTAGGCGCTTTTTTACTGGCTAAGAATTCATGCAACTCAACAGCATCATCTGGCGCATCGCCTTCACCATGAGTACTGACCACAATCACTAGGTGACTTTCGTTTTTCAGCTGCTTGGCTTTATAGTCCGCCATACTTGCTAAGTTAACCGTAATACCTGCTGATTCAGCTTTGGTTTTGTACTCTTGGGCGATGCCTTTAGCATTGCCGGTTTGCGAGCCATACAAAATGGTCAATTTTTTATCAGCCGCGACCGCTTCCACAGGCGTTGTGACTGCATTAGCCACTTGGCTATTTGCCAAACCCGCTAAATAACCACTCATCCATGTGAGTTGGTCTTTGTTGAGCGGCGCAATTGCGCTGTTTATTTCGGCCCACTGACTCTCATTAAGAATCGCTGGCGGCACTTGTGCTTGGTTGGTTGAAGATGACATAAATCGCTAACCTCTATTTCAATAGGATAGAGGTTAACGACTTTTTTAAATAACAGGAAAGACTAAAATAAGATTTTTTATTACTTAATGGACTTAGAAGCTACTTATTGATTATGAAACTTAAAAAAGGTATTTCTTATCAAGTAAGTAGCTAACGTTCGCGCTAACTTAGAAGTGTAATTCTAAGCCTGCAAACACACCACTAAATTCCAGATCAGAGTAGATATTGTCGAGATCTTCAAGCTCAAGCGAGGTCGCTCGATAGCCTATCTGTAGGGTCATATCCACGGCAAGGTTATCGACAAACTCATAAGCTAAAGCGATTTCGTAATCACTTAAGGTGTGATCATCAATAGCCAAATAACTACCTTCCGCGTATACGCCAAGCCCCGTAAAAGGTAAGCCAAAATACACACGCGAATACGCCATAGGCACCACACCTGAGAATTCTTCGCGGGCGAAATTATTGGTATCGCCAGTTTCTTGAACAAAGATTTCACCATCAATGTATTTGGCATTGATACCAAAATCAAAGCTCACCAAGTCGTTATCGAACAACTCATAATACAAAATAAAGTCGGTATTGCTCATGTCGACTTCAGTGGTGAGCGGCGTATTCACATTGAAAATTTCACCATTGAACCTAAAGCTACTGTTTAACACCACATCGCCCATAGTGTCCAACGCCGTTTGACGTATTTTTACATTAGGTATAAATGGTATTGGGTGTTCCAATGCAGCATAAAAACTGCCTTTGGTCTCAGTATCAAAGTCAAATTCAGTCAGTGAGGCATCATTTGAGAAGCCGCCTTTGGCATCCATATTCCACGCTTGGGCCCCAACATAAAGTCCCAATAGTGTGTCGGCCTGCGCCGGAGCAGCAACCACTGCGGTTGCTATCAATAAAGAGGTAATTGCACGTTTCACTCAGTTATCCTTGATTTAGTAATTCACTTAACTCAATTAAAGCAGCATTTGCTCTGGAAATATAGTTTGCCATTACTAACGAGTGATTAGCTAGCATACCTAAACCACTTCCATTCAGTACCATTGGACTCCAGATTGTCTGTTGTGTGTACTCCAATTCGCGAATAATTTGCCTGAGACTGACAGTGGCGTTTTTCTTTTCAAGCACATCGGCAAAGTCAACTTCAACCGCTTTTAAAAAGTGAATCAACGCCCACGACGCGCCTCTGGCTTCGTAGAAGTTGTCATCGGTTTTCCACCAGCTGGTTTTTTCATAGCTTTGTGATGGTACAGGGGTTGATGACTGTGCATCAGGATCACCTGCCAAGTCGGTATTAAGGGTTTCCTGACCGACACTAGCACTGAGTTTTTGCGACATACTACCAAGTCGTTTTTCAACTTGCTTGAGCCAGTCACGCAAGTTGTCTGCGCGCGAATAAAACTGTGCTTCACCTTGGGAGCGATCAGCCAGATCGGTGCGATACAAATAAAGCTCTTGTAACGCATCGGTATACATAGACTCGGCCGAAGGTAACCACCAACGTAGGTGATTCATATTGACCGCAGGTTGCGCTTTAATCAATTGTGGGTTTTCTTTTGATTGCGATTGAGAGCGACTAAAGTCTTTGCGCATGGCAAGCGCTAAATCACGGGACATTTCTAGCACCCCAAATTCCCAACTGGGCATATTGTCCATCATCACGCTTGGCGGGATAACATCATTAGACAAATAACCACCGGGCTTATCCATTAGCTGCTCGATCACTTTGATCAGAGTGTGCGTAGTAGTGTAACCCGTGACTACTTTCTCCCCATTTTGTTGCGCATGGCTTTGCGCTTCGGCACGCACATTAAATAGATCGGGCTCTGAGCTCCAATACACCGATATCAGCCAAAATATAAAAAATAGGATGGTCACAAAGGCGAAAATCCATCGAGCAGTTAAAAATCGTTGCATAGTCTCGTCCTTAATAAAAAATTCATTACACTCTAGTCTAGGTCAGAACGCGTATTATTGGTGATGATGTGAGCTTTCATTGCCCGGCATGACAACAGTAGCCGTCACATCAATTTTTTGATTGTCACCGGTCACAAGGGTAAAACTAACCTGTTGGTTTTCTTGTAATGGCTCGGCTAAGCCAAAAATCATGACATGCAAACCGCCTGGCTTAAAAGTGACACTTTCGCCTGCGGCAATTCGAACCTGTTGTTGTTGCTCCATACGCATCATATCACCATCCATAATGTGAGCGTGTAATTCAGCCTTTCGAGCAAAGTTGAGTTCTGCGGCAACGATAGACTGGTCTTGGGTTCCGCTATTCTCAATGGTGAAATAGGCAGATGTATTAGGCACGCCGGGTGGCAACAATCTTACGGTTGCATTTGAGACTTGTAATTGAGCCGATGCCGCCTGGCAGTAAAAAGCCAAAACCAACACAAAGCTGATAATGATGGTGTTAACCGTTGATATTTTCAGCGCCAAAATAGGATTCTCTTAAAATTCAAAGTGATTGCTCAATTATTCGTTAAAAACTATCCCTTTGCCAGTAAACTTATTTCAATACTGAGCTTTAGGCTTATCTTTTACTAACCAAATAATAAAGGCGATCACTAATAGCATTGGCCAGAACATGGCAACCCCAGCAAATACCAGCGCTAAGGCTCCAGCAAACAGCCCAACAATGAGCGCACCAAACACACTGACAGCGACAATGGCGCCAATCACTGCCATCACCGCACCAATAATAGTGATACCCGCAATGGATTCCATTGGACCCAACATGTGATCATCAAAATGTATCGTGAAATCAAACCATTCATTGGCAATGATCCCACAACTGTAAGTGATTAATACGGCAATTAAGACAGCTAAGATGAAGTTTTTCATCTTGATTCTCCTAGTAACGAGTTGGCAGCAACACCACAGCAAGTAAATAGGCGATACCAACAACCATTGGCATAAAAATAAAGGCGACAATCGCGGCAGCTCTGACCATCCAAGACTCTACGTTAAAATGGCGGGCCAGTCCGGCACAAACACCTGATACTTTGCCATTAAGCGTATCTCGATATAGTTTGTTTGGGTTTAAATAATCTTTCATGCTAACTACTCCTACTCAGATCACATTTACGATTGGTATAATCAATTTAACTCAACGTTTGGCTTGAAAATATCAAGCCAAACGCGGTTTTAATCTAACTTCTAGGCTACTTTTTTACGTAAGGCAGCTAACTCTTTCTCAATATTTTCATCAAGTTCAAGCTGCTGGATCTCAGCGGTTAATGAGTTGCCGTTTGAGACCAAGTCATAGGCCTCAACCTGAGATTCCAAGTCATCAATTTTGCGTTCGTAATGCTCAAACTTGGCGATCGCATCATCTATTTTGACCACTTGCTCGGTAGTTTTGACTTTAAGGCGCACTGTTGCAGATTGTTGTCTGATTGAAAGCGTTTTCTGACGACTTTTCGCTTCTTTTAACTTGTCTTGTAAACGCGCTGTATCATCTTGTAACTTTTCAATCGTTTCATTAACCATGTCCATCTCTTTATTGAGAGATTGCAAGTTTTCTTGCGCTTTGTTTTTCTCTATCAAAGCCGCTCTGGCAAGATCTTCACGATCATTCTTTAATGCCACAGCCGCTTTGTTCTGCCAATCTTTCACCTGCGCTTGCAAATTGTTTTGCTTGCGCTCTAAGTGCTTTCTATCGGCCAAACTGCGTGCTGCAACTGAACGGATTTCAACTAAGGTTTCTTCCATTTCCTGAATAATTAAACGAATCACCTTGTGCGGGTCTTCTGCTTTATCCAATATTGCATTGATATTAGCTTGTACTATGTCTGATATTCTTGAAAACATACCCATTTTTCGATCCTCCACGATAACTATGAATGTTAAATTCCGAATCACATTAATGTCATTCTTCAATTAGCTACCGTTACTATTACAAGGTACGTGCCAAGCTTGCCGGAAACTCTACTCCGTTGTTTTTATTAGTTATTTTTTAATTTCAGAAAATATAAAAATGTCTTCGACTATCGTTGAATTACGTTTTTTGGTCAAATTCACTAACTAATTGGTCAAAACGTAAATGCTAAAGGGGAGATTTTTATCGGCACAAAATAGCGACTATTTCAGCTTCGAAGCTACACTCTTATGCGGCGCTGCGGTATGGTAAAAAAATAATAATATTGTGTCCGCCACGCCTTGTGGCTTAACAAAATATCCAAGGAATGCGTTTTGAATCCATTAAACCTTTTGATCATTGTATTGCTGATCTTAAATTTAGTTGCCACTGTGTGGTTTGGCATCAATCAACCCCAAGTGCAGCCGATTGAAGCCGTGAGAAACAAGATCACCCACAATCTTCCAGGTGTGGTAAACGCTAGCGTACGGAAGCAGCTAGTAGACGAATATATCAAACATTTTAATAGCCAAAACTTAGACGGACTCTATGCCATGTTTAGTCCGGCGGCAAAAGCACAATTTTCTAAACAAAAATCAGATGAGACCTTTACGAAACTCATCACATATTTCCGCTCAGTACGAGATGGCGCGTTTACCCACTCTGAGTTTGTTGGTGCAAATGGTGATACTAAGCACTTTGTCTTACATTACGCGTTGAAGCTGGATGAAAATAGTGACTTTTCGCAAACCGGCACCTTGAAGGTGACGATCGCTGTTAGAGGTACGGAGTTTGAAATCTATGGTATTCACATGAACGCGGGCTAGCAATCACACCAAACTCAAAGGTCGTAAGCGGCCCTATAATTTTGCTAAGAGATCTAACAGTGTCTCAGCCTGATACTGCCTAATATCTGGCAACAGTTCTTGAGACTGATGTTGAAACTGACAAAAACATCCTTGTTTAACTGCGTTCCTTGTTTAGTTAATTTCACTAAACTGACCCGGGCATCTCTGGCAAGAGACTTTTTTTCTATGAGAAGGTTCTTCTCCATAGGATTCAGTATTCACGTTATCCCAGAGGCAGTAATACCTAGCGACTCGGCTAGTTCGATACGGCTTTTCGTCCCTATGTTAGATTGCGCTAAGAAGTGAAGTATTAGAAATTCATTGAAGCTAACGCCATGCACCGCAAGACCGCGATCAAGCTTTTTTGTGACACGCCCTGCGGTCAAACTTAGCTCGGCTAATAAGGTCATTGATTCAGTAAAGGATTTCGTTGTCATGGTGAATTGGCCAAAAGCACTTAATTGAGTAATCAAGTACACATCAATTATTAATCAATCATAATGAATGGATTATTTACGTTTTAAAAGTGAGGAAGAACTAAGATTACGGAGATATTGACAAGTGCTCATGCCACTTGGAATTCGTCATGACAAAAGGGGGACTAAGATAGCATTAAATAGTTGAGTGTGACGGTCACTACTGCACTGAACGTTGACCGTCGTGATACTCGAAACTTGCGGTTTGAACCGGAGCTGCAGCACCGGCTTTTCGGCTCTCTACTAAACTAAAGATAACTGCGGCCGCCAGATACGCCATCACCGGTGATAGCAATAATATGAGTAGATCAAAATGATTAAACATAGTATCTCTCCTATTATTCCGCTTTGCTATTGTGTTCCTTAAGCTCGGTATCTTCATCAGTTAGATCAGTAATGGTGACATTGGTCGCATAATAATCGGCTTCAGAATCCAACGACAATGTGTAATTAGCGGTTAATACTGCTTCTTGCAACCCGTTACTGATTTCTTGCTTAGTGGCGTAAGCGGCATGAGAAACCAAAGATCCAACTAACTGCTCTACTGATACTTCTGCTGCTTGTGAAGTCGTCGAAAAAGCGAGGCCTGAAAGAACGATGGCGGTAGCACTGATTTTGTTAAACATAATATTCTCCTTAATACTGCTGTTGTTTGAAGTCACTGATTAGCCAGTTACTTGTTAAGTCGCAGTCTTTATAGCGATAGTTGTGCCAACTCACCAAAAAAATCGTATCCAACTGATTTAAAAGAATATTTTATTGTTTATGGTATTTAAAAGAAGATTATTACAATCTTAACCAATGGGCGAAACTCAACAATTAGCTTTTTTGACCAATCAAATTAGTAAATTTCGCCAAATGTATAATTGGCCGCGTTACTCAAACATCATACGTCTGTGTAAGGACGAACTAACACAGACTACTATTAGCATCGGCTAGCGCTAAAAAGGTAATAGAAGACGGTTTTAAGTTCCCTTAGGAAAGTAAAGATTAGGCGCTGAAGTTTGGGTTAACAGAAGGTAACCGTTTGTTGGCGTCTTTTTGAAATGAAAAGCAGCAATTGCTTAGGTTAAGTTGGGCTCTAGATAAGTTACAAGTTCACGGTTTGAACATCACCAGCTGAACCTTCATAACGCTGCCCATTGTAATTAATGCCTGTCACGTCCCTTACATAGTATACGAAGTGAGGAAGGTTGCCACTCGCGAAAGTACGTGACTCAAACTTCTTGCCATAAGCACAAAAATAGCTGTTCCCAAATGCATTCCAACCTGGAGCAAGCCTTGCAGTTGGACTCGATTGCCCCGTCACAGGCTCGGCATTAGCCAGCAAATTATTCCACAGATTCACACAAAACTGCGTGCCACTGCCACTTCCGGTAGGCCAGTTTGAAACAGTATCAATCGGGATGGTGATTGCGCCAATCGTTAAAGGGTTTTGGTTACGCACTAAATAGGTATTTCGGACTAGGTCCACTGCGGATTTAAAGGTGCCAGCCTCAAACTTAGAGGTTGCGATGTGGGCATCGGACGACACATCTATCATTCGTGGTAAGGCGACTGCACTGAGTATCCCCAAGATGACAATCACAATAATTAGTTCGATCAGCGTAAATCCCTTTTGCACTACAATTTTCTCTTTAAATTAGCAAAGTCGCGAGGTGGCGCACAGTATAATAGGTAATGTTGTTGATTCAAGCCTCAAATGGCAAATTACAATAAGTTTAATTGAGCGTATTCGTTAGCATTCAATTAGTTACGGTTTAGTGACCTAATATCTTAGGTTATCAGTTAGCAACTTCTCGCCAATGGATCATGCGATCATTACCTCGAAATAAACCAAAAGTCGCAATTCCTGATGGGTTTTCATTGTAAGGACCATCTAAATTACCATCGATATTGCTCCAATCGTATTGCAGCCACTCAGGTACTTCAAAGCCAACCTTGACCTCTCCTTGGTTACCCTCGCCCGGCGCAGAAAGCATCATCTCTGCTAGTCCATAGACAAATGTCCCACTGCCTGAAGGTGTGGTCGTTGCTGGTGCTAGGCTCATATCGATAACGCTGGCATCAGCTGCTGCATCAAAGGTTGTAAAGTTGTCCAACGGATTGGTCACAAACGCATCGCCATTCCAATATTCGAGGACCATGGGTAAATTCAGCTCATCGATTTCTGGGCCAAAACTATTCTTCAGTGTCCAGCGGCCAAAGCGAATTTCTTCGCCGAATGGTTGTAATTGCAAGACGCCGTTAGTGGCATTTGAATCGGAATCTTGAGCGACGATCCCATCACTGTCTATCACTGAGGTAATTTCAAGATTAATATTGGCGGTAAACGGGGCAACCACCGCATTTGCATCTCGAACGTACACATAGTTGTCATCGGCATTGAATTGATAATTAATTACCCCATTGCTTTCAGTCAGTTCTGGGGAGTCTAAGTTGGCCGTTAAAGCGACTTTATTAATCCCATCAGCGCCAATGGCTTGATCATCTTTAGTGGGTGTAACTCGTATAATATTGGCCTCTTGCAATTTCACGAAGTCCCCCGTGTAGTTCAACGTTGTATGCCCACCTAGCGATTTGGCCGTAATCGAAAATTCAGGTTGGGTTGAATAGGATATCTGACCTTTTGTCGGTGTCAGGGCGTTCATTTGACCGCTATAAACAAAGGGATCGCCTCCATTGAGAAAGCCGTCATACAGGGTTTCAAGATCAAAGTAAGCCGGTGTAAAGCGTCCGATACTTTCACTAGTGGCTGGCGCGATAGTCTCACCAAAATAGCCACTCACAGGAGGCGTCGCGGTGACAGTGAACACCCCAACCTCAGACACCGTTTGGTTGGCTTGTGTATGTATGCCATTGTCAGTATCAATAATGCTGACACTAGTCACCCCTAACGCAACCGGATTACCCGCTAATGGCGCGACTGTGTCTATTGTTAAGGGGATATTTGCCATTTCAAAATTAGGCGTCACTGTACCATCAGCGCAGGCTGCCGTAACGGATAAATTAAAGGCTTCGCCGGCTTTTTTAAAGGCGCTGCAACTGGCATCATTACTAGTACATTGAGCATTGGCATCGGGACTGGCGACGATTAATTTTGCTGGGCTTACCACAGTGTTAACGGTTGAAGAAGCGAGTCCTCTATCGCCCGCGTCATTCACTTCTATGCTCACCTTACCGGCGTCATGATATTCAAAACTCAACACAGCGGTTCCTGATGCATCAAAATTCACCACTCTGTTTTGTGCGACTGTGGCAACCTCCATTGGAGTGGAATCTAAATTGGGTACTTTGGTGCCCGAGGTTGGATTGGCATAGTTGAACACAAAATCAAGGGATAAGTCGCCACTGCCAGCGGCGGTACAACTGGTACTGGTATCACTGAGTTTCACTGCTTGAATAGATAAATTTGTGGTACTACAAGCTTGATGGTTATCCATGCTAAGCAAAAATCCAGCATTAGAAAATTCAATATCACAATCGGGGGTACAATCCGCCGCTGCGATAGTCGGCAGGTTTGCCGTTGCCGACAAGGTAACAACTTCAGCTGTGGTGTGACTCAAATCAACGTTAACACTGTTACCCGCTGGTATAGTGATCGGATTTTCACTCCATGTAGATGCCGCCCCAGTTGCCTCCAAGGTTACGATTACATCTTTTGGCGTTAAAACACTACATGCTGCATCAGCACAGGCTTTTAAGGTCAACTGTTCTGCCATACAGGTTAAGCCTTCACCGTCGTGCTCAATTTGAATATGGTGGATTGGCACTGCACAGCTGCGTCGAGTATTCATTAAGTTAACAATTTCAGAAGCACTTAAGGCGGTAGGCCTGAAGTTGACTTCATCAATAGCACCATGAAAAACTTTTTTCTCATTAACCGCAGAATACAAATTGCCAATGTAAAAATCGCCAGTGGTATTGGGAATTAATTCACTGGTTTCAGCGAAAGTTCCATCGAGCACTCCATTGACATAAAGCTTCACCCTTTGTGATTCAGCCTGATTACCATCAAAAACGATAGCGATGTGGTACCAAGTTTCGATGTCAAAAACGGTGTTAGAAACAAAGCGGTCATCCGATCCGTCAATATCAACTTTGAGTCTATTGCCACCGGTATTAGTGAAAAAGGCACCATAAGAAACCGCGTCAACGCCTACTGGTCCTTTCGAGAATACCCCTCGAGAGTCAGTGCCATTGGTTTGATTAAAGCTGCTGGCTTTAATCCATGCCGTGAAGGTCATTTCGGACAATTCATCTAGATTATCGCCAAACCCACTGACGATGTAATCATCGACGCCATCGAATTCACCGTAGCGGCAAGAGCCAGGATCACCATCAAGTGCAGGCAAGTCTTTGGAGGTATAGGGATCTTCTCCCACACCATAACCCATAGACACCGCATCATAACCACCGCCGGTACTATCGATAACTTCATTAGCGGCCCCAGTCCAGCGACTTTCATCCATACGCCACTGAGCGGTTTTACACACACCTTCATTTAATCCAAATTCAGACGCACGTACATATGAGTTACTACCATGGTTGCTGAGGCTGTGAAAACGCAAAATATTAGCGCCAATGGGATCAAACGGGAATTTTTGCAGTGTTGCGTCTCGCTCAGCACTGAAAATATAACTGGGTGTGATGGCTGCGCCCAATAATTTAAACTCCGCCATACCGGTATAACTGCGGTCACCGTGATTTTGGATTGTGACCACGCGCGCTGCGATGATATCAGTTACCTCATCGTCACTGTCTAATACAATCCTGTGCGGCAATGCTGACATGGGCGCTGTGAAGGTATTTGAAGGATTAACCGAATCTCCTAACACTTCGAATTCTTGCATCCCTGTATAGCTTGGATCACCGTAATTATTAATCGTAATTAACTTAACATCGGTGACATCAACCGCTATGTCATCGTCGTCTAGTTGAAAAACCTCGCCGTTGCCATGCATGGCTGCGGTGAAGGTTTTAGATTCGCTCACTGATGGGCCTAATATCTTGAATTCTCTTGCACCAATATAAGATGGATCGCCGTGATTATTAATGGTAAATAGTTTTACATCAGTGACATTGGTAGGCACATCCACCGGATCTAAGGTGAAGGTTTCACCGTTACCGTGCATGGCTGCGGTAAAGGTTCTACTTTTGTTGATCGACGGTCCAAGTAGTTCAAATTCACTGGCACCAGTATAGGATCGATCGCCATGATTACTGATGGTTATCAGTCTCACATCGGTCACATCGATTGGAATATCGTCGCTGTCTAAGGTGAAGGTTTCACCGTTGCCATGCATAGCAGCGGTAAAGGTGTGGCTTCGACTAACCGCTGCACCAAGTAATCTAAATTCTTTCGCGCCAATGTAGGTTCTGTCGCCGTGATTAGTAATAGTACGCAAACGAACATCGGTAACATCGACTGGTTGGTTTACCTCATCAATAAAGAAGGTTTCGCCATTATCATGCATGGCAGCAGTATAGGTATAAGAAGGGCCGACCGATGGGCCTGAAAAGGTTAACTCATAAGCACCAGTATACCTCGCGTCACCGTGATTGGTTAGGGTTCGAATGCGTGTTGCGGTCACATTATTAAATAAGCCCACATCCCAAGTTTGAAGGTTACTGGTCATGCTAGCGGTAAACACAGTCCCGCCATCGGGCGCATTGATGGTTTGCCAAGCGCCGTTTGAAATTTGTATATCAATTTCAAAGGTCTGAATTGAAATGTCGTTATTGCCATAATTAACCAATGAGATCGTATCCAGATTAATCTCATCTCCGCTGCTACCATCGCCATCAGTATCAAAGGTAAAAGCGAGCGTATTGTCTGGTTTTCTGGATAACCAGCGCGTGCCAGTGTCACCATCATGAAGATTAGCAGCTGCATAGCTGCTTGAATTGTATTCACTATCAATGGTGGTTAGACTGCCACCGTGTATAGCCAGAGAAAATTGGTAATCGGGGTCATTGGCAGCCGAGCCGGATACTGGAATTTTGGCCCAATCAGGATTTGCGGCGGTTTTCACTTCTACTTGGAAATGCTTAATAGAGAGATCGTTTGCGCCATAATTCACTAAATGAAAGCTTTCAAGTTTAAACCTATCACCTGGGCCTGCTAATGAACCGTCTTGGTCTAGATCAAATTGAAAATCCAGCACATTGCTGGAGTTGAGACTAAGCCAAACAGAATTGCCATCGCCATCTTGTAGGTTTTTTGCTGCACGGCTAGTCGAGTTAGCCTGACTATCGATGTTCACCAAGGTGCCACCATGTTGCATCAAAGCAAAATTATAATCAGGATCACCAATCGCCGATCCCGGCACATATAGCTTTTTCCAGTTCGGATTGGCAGCCGTTTTTACTTCAATTTGAAATTGCTTTATTGAACTGTCGTTAACACCCAAATTTTTGAGATAAAAGCTTTCAAACGAAAATAAATCAGTTGCACCGCCGAGCACACCGTCACCATCGACATCAAATTGAAACTCGAGGATATTGTTGCTTTTTCTACTTAACCAGCGATTAGTGCCATCGCCATCATGGATATTTTTTGCACCGTAGGTAGTGGCGTTGTGCTCACTATCAACACTTAACAACGTGCCGCCATTGTGCGACAGCAGAAAATTAAAGCCAGGTTCGCCAATTGTTGAGCCGGGCGCTGGGAGCTTTTGCCAATTAGGATTTGATGCCGTTTTCACCGCAACTTGAAACTGTCGAATTGAGCGATCATCGTTGCCGTAATTACGCAAATAAAAGCGTTCTAAGGTGAATTGATCGGCTGGCGAACTCAGTACCTGATCCTCGTTCACATCGAATTGAAAAGCGAGCGTATTATTTTGCTTAGTATTTAACCACCTAGTGTTTGCATCGCCGTCATGAATATTAGCTCCAGACCATGAGGTAGTATTGTACTGACCGTCAATCTCTACCAGTGTGCCGCCTTGATGTGACATAGCAAAGTTATAGTCTGCTTCACCTAGTGTGGCGCCTGGCACACGAATTTTTTGCCATTCGGGGTTGGCTAAGGTTTTAACCGCTACTTGGAATTGCTGAACTGAGCGGTCATCCGTGCCATAATTTTCAATATTAAGCTTTTTAATAGTGAAAAGATCAGCAACATCGCCTTGCGCTCCGCTAGTACCACTATTATCAGGATCAAAGGTAAACTCGATGGTGTTATTACCTTTGGCACTTAACCATCGGGTATTGTTATCACCATCTTGTAAGTTGTCAGCTCCCCAAGAAGTGCTATTGAGTTGGCTATTAATAGTGCCTAAAATGCCGCCATCTTGACGTCTGGTAAAAACGTATTCTTCATCGCCAGCTGTTGAACCAGGCACTTCAAGCTTGCTCCAAGTCACGTTATCCGTCGTCACTTCTACCTGAAATTCTCTCACTGAACGATCGTTGGCACCATAGTTTACGATCTCAATCTCACTAATTGGAATCCCATCGCCGGCGGTACCATTCCAGTCGGTGTCGAAATTATATTCAATAACGTTGTTAGACTTTCTAGATAACCATCTTGTATTTTTGCTGCCGTCATTGAGGTTTTTGACTCCCCAACTTGTCGAGTTATATTCGCTGTCCACTGACACTAATCGAGCACCTTGAGCCCAACTTAAATAGTCTATTTTTTCAATGGGCTCGTGCTCCGCGACCACAGGTCGCCAGCCTTCAGTGCCGGAATCTGTGCTAAGGGAGCTATTTGAGGTAGTAAACAACATAAACTGATTGAGGGAAGTGGCGTTATCACCATAATTGATCAACTCAAACTCAGTGACACAAATTGCTTCGTTGCTGTCGTTAAGTTGAAAATTAATATCGTTTATGTGTTTGGTAGACAACCAACGGGTTCTGGGGTCCCCGTCTAATAAATTACTAGCAGCCCAAGTGGTGGTGTTATATTCAGCGTCCACTAACGTAATCGTTGAAGATTCCAATACGTTCGCGAAAACGCTGTTTGCAGACGTAACAGTAAACAACAAAAGTGTACAACAACGCAATTTATTCATCCGCATTACAACCTTAGCTTCACTATCAATAGATAACACTTTATCATGCTATGCTATCGAGCATAGTATAATAACGGTTGTGCCTTGTCATGCGTGAACAGTTTTTAATCATATTTTTAGTGCTTTTTTTAACCGCTTGCAGTCCTGACAAGCAGGCATCGACCCAGCCAGCCCCTCCTGCAACGCTGACAGAAGAGCAAAAACAACGGGATGCCGCTAATATCGCGGCAGAAGAAGAAGCGTTATTAGAGCAAGCGCAAAATCACTTAACCCAAACCGAAGACTCGCTCGCACGACTTGCGCAACAAGACACTTTGACAAAAGAACAAGAGTTGATCGAATTTGCAAAGCAAAAAGAAGCTGAAGCGTTACAACGTCTTCTTGATGATGCAAAAAAAGCAGAAGAACAACAGCAAGCGCAATTAAACCAAGCGGCAATGACACAAGAGGACACCTCTGAACCTCAATCCTGATAATGCTAATTATTAGAGTCGCGAATACCCAACACTCGGCCACGACTCAGCCAAATTATAAATCTTGATAGGTTGGAAATTTACTGCCCGATGCTCAGGAGATGACGTTGAGCTTTAGGTTAGCTGAAGATGTATATGAGGTTTGTATTTATTACTAACGTTGCACGTTGTTTTGCTTGAAAAGTAAATAATACCAAATGAACATGACGGCTATGATTAGCATAACAACCGTCACGTTATGTGAAATCAGTGACGTTTACCGGAACTTCATGGCAGGTCTTAGCACGCATTGCCAAACTGAATAACAACGCACAAAAAAGATAAGCCAAAACCGGTGAAAACAGTAAAGTTAAAAGATGAATATGATCAAGCATAACTTCACCTCCTATTACTCCGTTTTATCATTTTCTTGGTTAACGTCTGTGTTGTCGTCTTGTATATCCGTAATAGTAACTGAAGTGGCATAAAGCGCTTGATCAGAATCAAAGCTTACGGCGTTATTCACAGACAACACGGCCTCTTGCACACCATAGCTAATTTCTTGTTTAGTGGCGGCTGCAGTTTGCGTGACAAGCATACCGACAAACTTTTCAAGTGATACATCGACAGCATGCGCTGAGCTAGATAAAACTAAACCAGAGAGAATAAGGGTGGCCGTAGTAATTTTCTTAAACATGATATTTTCCTTTTTTCGAAGTTGGATTTTAGTAACCGTTTAAACCGTTACTCATTAGGTCACAGTCTCATTTGCGAGAGTTGTGCCAACTACGAAAAAACATCACATACCTTTGTTTTTTAACGACTTTATCCGAAACGAGAGAATCATTGAGTATGCGCAGGAATTGAAAAACAGACCAGGAGTGCAAATTTTAGCCAATTTAACCAAAACGATTGGTTATTTTAACCAACCGCATCATTAGGTTTACTTGCGCGAAACAATTCCGCTTGATGCTGCGCTTCATCCAAGGTCGCTAGGGCATCATGGAGCAACTCAACACCAACCCCTTTTTGAGTGCCATGTTGGCTAAGATAACGACGCCAGATCCGAGCACCAGGTTGACCTTGAAAAAGTCCTAGCATATGCCGGGCAATATGCCAGACGCGAGCGCCGTCTTGTTGCAATTGAACTTTGGCGTATTCGATCATGTTTTCTACTATTTGATGACGGCTAGGTATAGCGTGTGAATCACCATAGTAGCGACCATCAACTTGCGCGAGAATATAAGGATTGCTGTAGACTTCACGGCCGATCATCACACCATCGATGTACTTTAAGTGCAGATCGGTATCGTCCAGCGTTTTCACCCCACCATTGATGCTGATATGCAAATCAGGAAATTGCTCTTTTAAATGATAGACACGCTCGTAAATAAGCGGCGGCACATCTCGATTTTCTTTTGGGCTAAGTCCTTTCAACCACGCTTTTCTGGCATGCACGATAAAGGTGTCACAACCAGCATTGGCAACCACATCGATAAAGCGAGTTAAATCCTCATATTCATCCATCTCATCGATACCAATACGCGACTTCACGGTAACGGGAATATCGACTTCCTTTTGCATCGCCGCCACACACTGTGCCACTGTATCTGGCTCGGCCATTAAACAGGCACCGAAACGGCCGTTTTGTACCCGATCTGACGGACAACCCACATTAATGTTAACTTCGTCATATCCGCGCTGTTGCGCAAGTACCGCACAGTGGGCCATCTCATTTGGATTAGAGCCCCCTAGCTGCAAAGCCACAGGATGCTCTGCTTCATTAAAGGCAAGATAATCCCCTTTACCGAAAATGATTGCCCCAGTAGTCACCATTTCCGTATACAAAAGAGCATGCTGCGAAATCTGTCTTAAAAAATAACGACAATGCTTATCGGTCCAATCCAGCATTGGCGCGACGGAAATAGTGCGGTTGAGTGGTTGCGCTTTATTATTCAACTTAAACCTTTGTTATATATATTTAAAATCTAACTTTAACAGCAAACTCGCAATGCGGGGTTTTGCCCTTTCATTCCTTATTTTCACTCTTTCGGGGTAACTAAAAGCCACTTTCGGGGGGACTGCTTTTAATGATAAGGAAACTAATAATGGCGCATTATAGCATTTCAAAAAGGGTTAGGAAAAATCAAACAAGTTATTGCGCGAAGGTCCGCTATAAAAGAATCTGAAGCAGTGATTTTTTCGAAATCAAAAACATTGGATAACAAGACAGCGAAAGCCACATCGGTTAAATCACGACTCACAAGGTTGAGCGTCAGTGAATTGATATAGATTTGGGATGACTCGACGGTGCAGTAACAGACCTCGTACGTTGATATTTAGGCGCTAAACAAAATTTAACTATACCGAAAAACAGAACAGCTACTGGATTTTCTTTCAATTTAATCGCTGGTTAAGTGCCTATTGCCTAATAGAAAACAAGCCATCCGTTAACCTAACTAACGTCGAAAGAAACTCGATGACGGTTACTTATGTCGTTCTGGGGTTAATTATTAACGTGTGGTTCGCAATTTGTGTTTGGCGCGTTTTGACACCGTTGCGACTTTGGAGCGCCAATATATGTCTTGATTTTTTTTGTTTTCTACTTTGTTTTTTGACCCCATTTACCGTTTTGGTTCTGCGCCATGCTGACGTGAAACATCGCCAAAGAATAAGAGTGTTAAAAGACGTTCTAAGTATTTATTTAGATAAGTTGCTTGCTAAAAAGTCAACTGTGTAAGGCGACTATTAGTATGCTTAGCAAGGTAACTTTGCTCCTAAATAAAGCCATTTCAGGGCTTTTGCTACCATTTACTGTTAAGTAATTTGTAATACGACTCAAAACAAGGCAAGCTGACTTAGTACAAAAATCATACTGGAAAGGGAGTTGGCATTATGAAAAGTAAGCGAGGAAAGACTTATTTAATATCTGGTAATTGTGCTTTTTGTTATGGCCTAGCGCATTTTCCGAGTACCCACCAGAGCACTACAATCTCTGCATTAAGAACTCAAACCTAATGCTGCTGCGTTCGCTAGCCAAGCACATTAAAGAGCAGAATTGGTTCGCGGTATTTATCGATTTTTTCATTGTGGTGCTGGGGATCCTTCTGGCCTTTCAGATCACCGAATGGAGTGAACAACAGGCGGATAAACGCGCTTTGCATGTGGCGCTAGAGCGACTGGAAGATGAAATTCAGGGAAACATCCTTGCCATCGATAAATATTCACAGCGTCACGAGGATATTGCCAGCGCTGGGCAGGCCTTGCTTAAATTAGTCCGCGATCCGGCGCTAGGGCATGTACCTATGGCTTTGATCGCAAAAGTTTTCCTCGATGGCTACACCACCAATTATTCAACCAGTGCGCTGATGTCGGTGTTAAACCAGCAGACATTTCAGGGTCTGCAAAGCAATGAACTGCGCCCGGCCGTGTCTGCTTTGCCGGCTGAGTACCTTGACGCCAGTGAAGACGAACACACAGTGATCCAGCGAGTTGATGGTCATTGGAACCCCTATATTAGTCAATACCTGCCTGCCGGACCAATGTGGATAAACGCCAACAAAGACACAGAATGGGAAGCCTACTTTGCCGCAACAGAGGGTTTTGCCGAGTATGAGGTGGTTTCGCTTAGCGAATTTAAAGTGCTTGCCGCAAGCTTGCCATTTCAAAATGAGATCATCAACCGCATCGGCTATGAACGCCTGATCCTCATCGAGCAACAGGAACTGCGCCTTTTTCTTGAACAGGTCCTAGCGCTGATCGAAGAAGAAACCCCATAATGTTGCTGCGTTCAATCACCAAGCATATTAAACAACAAAACTGGTTTGCGGTGTTTGTTGATTTTCTCATCGTAGTCGTTGGGGTGTTTATTGGTATTCAGGTAGCAAACTGGAATGAGTCACGAGAAAATGAACGCATTGCTGAGGAATATATAGAACGCCTTCAAGCTGAAGTTCGTATAGAAAATCAAACCCATCAACATGTTTTCGATTATTTGCGCACAGTGCGAACCTACGGCTTCGCAGCGCTTGCGGCATTCAAGCAACCGGTAGAAACGCTCGATAGCGCATTTTTAATCAATCTGTATCAAGCCAGTCAAACATGGAATTATCAACCAAGTCTAAGCACCTATAATGAATTGTTGGCAACTGGTCGAATTAGCCTGATTACAGACCTTAATAAACGTAAAGCCCTAAGTGGCTATTTTTTAGGACGTGCGGGCAGTGCAAACACCATTGAAAAAAGCTCGTATACTCCATATCGAACGACTATTCGCAGCTACATGGACAGTGATATTCAAATGCAGGTTCGTAATGCCTGTGGCGACAATTACACCTTTAGCGAAAGCAATATGACCTATCTCAATTTGCCAAAAAGGTGTGAGATTAAAGTCAGTGATGGCTTGGCGAGCACTGAAATTCAACGATTGCATGCCAATGAGCGTGTTCGCCAAGACCTGCGCTTTCACCTCGGAGAAATTGACGTGGCCCTTGCCAGTTTAAAAAATGGCATCAATGCCGGAAACGCCACATTGGCCATACTTGCAGAACCAACTCGATGAACGTTTGCCCAATAAAAAAGCCTATCGAAAATAGAATGTCTGTGCCTTGCTCTAAGCAACAAGGTGGTCATTGTCGTGCTGGGCATGCATGCTACTTGAATGGATAAAACATGAGTTTTTTTGACGAACTAAAAAGAAGAAACGTATTTAGAGTAGGTCTTGCTTATCTGATCAGCGCGTGGGTCGTAGCCCAAGTCGCCAGTCTGGTATTTGACAGCATTAAGGCGCCCGATTGGGTCATGCAGGCCTTGTTGTTGCTTTTAGCTTTAGGCTTTATTGTGGCGGTGATCATTTCCTGGGCCTACGAGCTCACGCCCGAAGGCATTAAAAAAGAACAAGATGTGCTACATGATGAATCCATTACCAATATCACCGCGAAAAAACTGGATGTTATCACCCTGGCGGCAGCGATTGCAGTACTGGCCTTAATTGTTTGGCAGCACCTTTACCCTGCGGCTAACACAGCCCCAAGCCTAGTTAATTCAACACCCAGTAGTAACAGCCAAAACGATAAAAGCAATCCACTGTCCATTGCCGTGCTGCCCTTTAGCAATATGTCGAATGACGCAGCAAACGAATATTTTTCAGATGGGATCAGTGAAGAAATTCTCAATGTGTTGGCACGCACCCCTGAGTTACAAGTGGCGGCCCGTACCTCGTCTTTTTCGTTTAAAGGCAAGGCCATAGACGTGACCGATATTGCCCAGGCACTCAATGTGCGTATGGTCCTTGAAGGCAGTGTGCGCAAGCAAGGTGATAAGGTGCGTATTACCGCTCAATTAATTGATGCCAGTAATGGCTTTCATCTGTGGTCAGAGACCTACGACCGTCAACTGATCGATATTTTTGCCATTCAAGATGACATTGCCAAGGCCATAGGTGCGCAATTGAAAATCAAAATGACGGGGCTGACAGAGCCCGGGGATACGGTTGCAGGCACGCGAAATATTCAAGCCTACGATTTGTATTTACAGGGGATGGGTCTGTGGCAACAAAGAGGCGAAACAGAACTTTGGCAAGCCATAGCACTATTTGAACAAGCTACAGTGCTGGACCCAGATTTTGTTCAGGCTTATTCAGGATTAGCGCTGAGCTACGCAGTTATTGGGTATTTCAGTACACAAATCCCCTTTCAGGAAACGATGGATAGAGCAGAAAATTTTGCCCAACTGGCCATCGCCCTGGATCCAACACAGCCCGAGGCTTATGCGGCATTGTCACAGGTAAGCGATTGGCAAAGGCGGCGGGTAACCACTAATGCCTTACTCAATCGCGCCATTGCGCTGCGCCCCTCGTTCGCCACGGCTTATCAGTGGAGAGGCACCATTTTAATGATTCAAGGTAAGCTCAAAGAGGCCCTTACGTCAATGGAACATGCTTCAAAGCTTGATCCCCGTTCTGGCATTGTTGGTGAAAACCACAGCATAGTGTTGCTCGCTATGGGCCGTTATGCCGATGCCAAAGCCCGCTGCATGCAGGTATTAGCCTTGTTTCCCGATTTTTGGGGCTGTCTGGAAGACATCGCACTTATCGAATTGCAACTAGGCAATTTCGACGCCGCACAACGTATGTTTGACAAAATGGCAAAAGTAATTAAACCCAGTGCCAGCAAACAAGGCCGTGAGCTGATTGCTGCATTGACCGGTAAAGCTGATAAACAGCAAGTGGCTAAAGGTTATGCCAGTCTTGCATTCGATAGTCATTTCGATCCAAGTAGTGACAATGCGATCACAAGTTATTTCATCCCCACTATTTTGGTCATGCTTGGAGAGTTCCAGCTGTCATTAGACTACCTCGAAAGATGGAGTGTCGAGGAAGGCACTGAACAAAGTTGGGCGGCGGTATTTCCAATGCTGGATCCGGTGCGTTGTGAGCCACGTTTTATTGCGCTGGTTAAAAAAGTAAAAATGCATGATCCCCACTTCGCAAGAGTCTGTGGCGAACAACCTTAAAATGTCGTTATTTAATGCTTTAAAGCCAAGTAAGGTTTTTCGTTTAGCTGCAACCTTCGCTCTAGTGGCTAGGGTTTTAGGGCAGGTTATTGCAATGGCAGCCGAGTGTTTTGACTCCCTCGATAAGGTCATAACAATGATGTTAATGGCGCGCTCTGTGGTGTTCACCATCGCCAGCCGCAAAAGGACATGGATTGTGGATGCTCAAAAACCAGTCAACCAAAAGGCCTAACCATGATCCTAAGTCGCGTGACAAAACATGTAAAAGAACAAAACTGGTTTGCGGTGTTTATCGACTTTTTGATTGTGGTAGTGGGGGTGTTTATGGGCCTGCAGGTGACAAATTGGCATGCGGAACAGGTTGGCGAACAGCAGGCTCAAGTATTACTTAAGCGATTGTCTGTGGATTTGAAAAATGACCATGATGCAATGATGTCAGTGGTGAATTATCATATCGTAGTAAAACAATATGCCATGCGTGCTGTGGATGCTTTAAATGGTGAAAACGCCATCAAAGATGAAGACTTTGTTATCGCCACTTACCAAGCCAGTCAAATCAATCCCGCCTGGAGTAATCGTGCTACTTACAATGAAATGTTAAGTACCGGGCAGATAAATTTAATTAAAAATGAGCCCTTAAAAGATGCGCTTTTTGCGTATTACTCCGGTGATTACGCCACAGACCCATTAAATACCACTATTGCACCGTACCGCGAGTTTATCCGAGGGGAAATGCCTATCGCGATTCAAAATGCGATAAAAAAAGACTGTGGTGACCAGCAGATTGAAGTGGCGCATACGTTCTCTAATACATTACCGGCAAATTGTGACCTGCCACTGGCCGATGAATTGTTTAAAAAAACGGCCTTATTTCTTCGCGCTAAGTCAGAGATGTTGTCCAATTTACAATACCAAATAGCGGTGAATGATACGCAAGTAGATAACTTAAAAAGGCTAGCCGTAGAAAGTCTGACGCTAATCCAAGCCATCGAAGAGGCTCAACCATGATCCTAAGTCGCGTGACAAAACATGTAAAAGAACAAAACTGGTTTGCGGTGTTTATCGACTTCATCATAGTGGTGTTTGGGGTGTTCATTGGTATTCAAGTCGCCAATTGGAATGAAGCGCAAGTTGAATTTCAACAAGAAACCGAGGCCTTAATCGAGTTAAGAAAAGAATTACATGGGTCGATTGTATCAACGCAAGCTAGGGCGCTGGCTTATAAACAAGCCACGGATGCAGGCAAGCGCTCATTAGCCTTTATTGATAGCCAGCAGGACTGCGGCGAACGTTGCTGGGATCGCTTAGTCGATTTTATGCATGCATCACAATGGCAGAGTTTAAATGTGAGTTATGCCAGTTACCAAAATATGCGCAACCAAGGTTTTCCTGCCAGCATAGTGATCGTCGATGCTGTAGAAGTGTATGTCGCGCACAGTAAAAATAATGCCCAGTCTTTTAATGAATTACCCCTTTATCGATCTTTGGTCAGACAATTGATCAATGTAGAAGCGCAAGAATATTATTGGCAGTATTGCTGGGCATTTAAAGATGGGGTAGAAATATATAATCTGCAATGCCCTGAAGGTTTATCCAATCACGCAGCAAAGTTGCTGGTTAATGAAGTCAGTAACAATGCTAATATTAAACCTCACTTAACAGAATGGGTAGGCGCCATTGTTTCCTTGCCCAACGCCTTAGTCGATCAAAATAAGACGGCGCAAAAAGCCATTGACCTTATCAACCAAGAACTGGAGACAAGGTAATGCTGCTGCGTTCAATTACCAAGCATGTTAAAGAGCAAAACTGGTTTGCGGTCTTTGTAGATTTTGCGATTGTGGTGGTGGGGGTGTTTGTTGGCCTGCAAGTTTCGAACTGGAATCAAGCATATAGCGACAAGGCTGAATACGAGCGCGCTCTTGAGCGACTTGAAGCAGAAATCAATACCAACCGACTTAGCATCGCTGCCGTTGATGCAGACGTTCGACAATCCCAGCAACAGGTTGGGGAAGCCTTAGATATTTTGCTTTCATGTGCACACAGCGAAGCAAATCGACAGATGGTTAATAAGGGGCTCGCTGCACTTAGAACCACTAATGGTATTTATTTACGCACCCAGACATTGAGGGAATTAACCAGCAGTGCACGGCTTTTGGCTCAGCAATCGCCGCAGGAACGCCAACGTTTTACCGACATGCTGTTTTATTTTGATTTGACTAAACGCCAAAGCGAGTTTGTCGAATATCATCCCCATCAACAACGTTTCGAAGACAATCCGCTGCTTAGTGTCGGGCCGCGCCAATCGGTATCGAGGATATTTTATGGCGTGGATTTACCGCAAATTCGTCTCTTCGAGCTCAAGGTTCCCATTGATGTGGCGTGTAACAATGATCCATTGATAAAAGCATTTGTAACCTGGGAGCGCTGGCAAGGAGACCTTTCGCCCATGATGGGGCAGATCCACAATGAGCTGAACGCCACAAAAACCTTGTTGGAGCAGCGTAAATGATTGCCCCTCCCCATCAAATCCCTGATTAAAAACAGCACTGGTTTGTTGAGGTCTAACTGAGCCTCAAGGCTGTATTACGCCGTCCCATATTGATTAGCAGTGCAGAATTGTGTCAGCCAATCAAGTTTATCTCGGCCAACGTCTTCGATATCACTCCAGCCGTCTAACGCTGACTATGCAGCATTGGCGCCGAGGAACATGACATCGAGGAAATTATCAAAAAATTAATAGACAAGGGCCTCTATTGCCTGTATATTCCGGTCCAGCTAGAAAGAAGTTTCACATTTACATCCTACATTTCGCTGTTTTATTCGTAAGCCTCGTCCTGCAGTTTTTAAGTTTCAGTGTACATTTTTAAGCTATTCAAGCCTATTGAAGGCTCCATTTTATAAAATTTCAGGATATTATTATGTCTAATACAACTACAGGAACCGTAAAGTGGTTCAACGAAGATAAAGGTTTTGGTTTCATCGAGCAAGAAAGCGGTCCAGATGTGTTTGCACATTTCCGTTCAATTGTTGGTGACGGATTCAAAACACTTAAAGAAGGTCAAAAAGTTGAGTTTACTATTGGCCAAGGCCAAAAAGGTCCTCAAGCTGAAAACATTCAAGCTGTTTAATTAGTTTGTTGGGATAACACCCAAACATAATTAATTAGATACAAAAAAGGCAACCTCTGAGTTGCCTTTTTTTATGCCTGACCGAAAATAGACTTAGAATAACGTTGTATGATAGTTAGATTGAGCGGCCCAATATACCGGTGGCAATGAGCTAGGTATCAACGCCTCGTACAACATGCTAAAACGCACTTTATTTGATAGCGCAACGGCTTTTATTTGGGTTGCCCAATCTCGAGTCTCGGTCAGTTAGTTGCCTTTAGATTTGTCAGCAAGTCGACTAAATACAGAATTTTTTGATTTGATAGCTGTCGATAATCAAAATACGGACAAACAATGAGATTTCTTTCATTAGCCAGCGCAAACTCCTCGTTTAACCACGTTAAGCTTACCGGTAACTGCAGTGATTTAGCATAGGTTCGACCCATGATGAGCTCGATGCCAGGTTTCGCTGTATTCTCTGGTGGGCTGAACCACAGCGCCGTGCGACTGCCCATTTGCAGTAATTCGTTATCTCGATAAGCTTGCCAACTTGGAAAGTTGGCATTGAATGAGAAATGATTGCGCCCCAGCGCAAACAGTAATTTAGCATAGACGTTAAATACTTTGCGCCATCCGTTGCCGCAAGCTTGGCCTATGGTACCAATGTCACTTGAATTTAGCGGTTGCACTGCCCTGTTGGCATGAATTAAATCACAATTTGGACGATTGCCAATATACACATTGAACTGTGCGTTTGGATCGCCCAATCCTTGCGGCTGGGAAGGTGTGTTTGATAAAAACGGATGACTCATAGCCTCGCCTAAATACAAAGAGGCCAACACAAATGTTGGCCCTTTAATTTTTCACTTACTGCTAAGGTGCAACTTAGCTTTTCGATGGATTGATCAAATACTTCTCACCGGTTTTCTTAGCGAAATACTGCGCGATATTTTTCGGCTGCATCGCCTCTTCGAGCGTCAATTCAGCACTGAAGTCGATGGCAAAGGTAGTGTTTATTTCATTCGCCACTCGCTTATGCAGCGCCAACACTTTAGGCAACTCTAACTTTCCTAAGAAACGCATTAGCAACCAACCACCAATTCCCCATGTCATGCCATACGCTCGGTTTAGGGTAGTGGGTGAGAAGTCTAGACCACCGTAAATATAAACCTGTTTATTGCTTTCTGAGCCATAGGTGTTAAACCCTTTAGCATCTTTGCTGCCGACCATTTCCATGGCAGTCAGAATATCGCTGACCAATGTGCCACCGCCGATGGCATCAAACGCCAAAGTGGCACCGGTTTCTTCCAGCGCCTTATAAAGATCTTGTTTAAAGCTATCAGCTGAAGAATTAACGATGTATTTGGCGCCTATCTTTTTAAGGATATCCACTTGTTCAGCTTTTCTGACAATATTGACTAAGGGTACATCTTCAGCCAAACAAATTTTATTCAGCATTTGACCTAAACTCGATGCAGCGGCCGTGTGGACTAAACCGGTATGGCCTTCCATTCGCATCGTTTCGACCATGCCCAACGCAGTTAATGGATTAACAAAGGAAGACGCGGCTTGCGCCGCCGTAGTGCCTTCATTATGCACAAGACACGCTTGCACAGGCACACAGCAAAACTGCGCGTAGGTCGCACCTGATAATACTCCCACGGTTTTGCCTATCAACGCTTGAGCCGCTGGACTATCACCCGCCGCGACGACTGTACCGGCGCCCTCATTGCCCACTGGCAACTTTTGATCTAGGCGAGATTTTATCCGCATCAACATAGACTCATGTACCGGAGCAGTGAGTGCGTTAGCATCAGCATCAAACTTGGCCTCGCGCAAATCAGCCGGTCCAAACATTGGCCACATATCAGAAGGGTTAATCGGCGCAGCATCCATTCGCACAATCACTTCATGGGGTTTTGGCGTTGGCACATCTCGTTGCTCAAGAGAAAAAGTTAACTTTCCTTGAGAAGAAATGTGGGTAAAGAGTTGTTTCGAGGTTTGCATTTTTACCGTCCTAAGTTAGATGATAACGTTCGTTAGAGTCGAACACTTTATGGATGAAAAATATCATCCAAAGGCTCAGATTACGAGTCATCTGCAGTGTTATATGACTATCATTCTTATCAATTATAACGTTCATAATTGCGTCGTTCAGATAGCTTGCATGGCGAGCAGGAAGCAATTAAGTAATCGCGAGATTAACGAAAGATAACGCTAAGTTGCATGAATATTTAACTGATCAAAATCCCGCCAACGAATTTATAAAGACTTTAACGGTCTATTATATCAATAGGCATAGGGTTTGAATTTTAGCTTATGAGGACAGTCACATTAGAATTTTAGGTAACTCCCTGATTGCTCTTGCACTTTTTATCTGCGGAATACCCTCGGCATCCGCGTATTGTATCGATGACTGGGCATGCTTTGTTGTTGAACGTCACCCCCAAGGTGTCGACGTTTATCTGCAAAATAACAAGGCATACGTGATCACCTCAACACTGTCAGCACGAACCTCCAATCTTCGACATCAACAACAATTCAAAAATCGCTACGAGGTCACGCGGGTGATCAAGGGGTTTGAAAAATTAAAAGTACTGAGTTTGCAGTCAGCAAATAAGCAAAGAGCGTTTTACTTTGGAGCTACGGTGTTTAATTGGTCACCGGGGAATATGTACGCTCAGCACAATGATCAATATCGCTATTCCCTCCCCTATGCGGCCAATCAAAAATATCCGATTGTTCAAGGTTATGGCGGTGGCTGGAGCCATAATGGGGCTTCTAAATATGCCTTAGATTTTGATATGCCTATTGGTACACCGGTGCATGCGGCGAGGGAGGGAACTGTCATTGACCTGACCCAACATCACCGTAAAGGTGGAGCCCATCGACGTTTCGCTAAGTACGCTAATTTCGTTACTGTGCTGCATGATGATGACACTACGGGTGAATATTATCACTTGCGTTATCAAGGTGCTGCGGTGAAGGTGGGCGATAAGGTTTTAGTAGGTGATCTTATTGGTTATTCTGGGAATACCGGATTCTCTTCCATGCCGCATTTGCATTTCGCTGTCTACAAAGCCAAGAGTCACGGAAAGTTTGAATCGATTCCCGTACAATTCAACTCACCTGTCTTTACCCAACGTAGTTTAAAAAGAAGTAAATAATATGAATGACCAGCTCGCTATACCGAAGTGGAAAGACAGTATCCTCAGTAACTTGCAACGAAGCTCGAATAGCCCTGAATCACGTTATTTGCAACTTGCAACAGTGGATAGCCAAAATCGACCGGCGGTGCGTACCTTAGTGTTTCGAGACTTTTTAGAGAATTCAGCAGATATCATTATGCATACGGACTTGCGTAGCCATAAAGTGTCGGAAATCGCCCATCAGTCGAGGGGGCAAATATGCTGGTATTTCAGCCTTAGCCGTGAACAATTTCGTCTCGATGGCTCGATTGAGCTGATTTCCAAATCATCATCTAAGAACATATCAACCGATTATGATTGCCAGCAGCTACGTGAAGACCATTGGCGTAGACTATCTGCCCCTGCAAAAGCAGGCTATTTTTGGGCAGCACCAGGATCACATTATCAAACCAATAACGAATCAGATAACCAGACGCAAACCAAAGCGGCTAACGAAACCATCAGCGAGCATTTTGCATTGTTGATTTTCCATATTGACCACGTAGACCAATTGCAATTAACACCGAGTCCACACCAGCGCACTGTGTTTACACTACAAGATGGGCATTGGCATCACAGCCGCATCAACCCGTAATATCACTCACGACAGTATGTTCGTTTTTTACGGTGCACGATCATTGCTGTAACGGAATGCGGCCCGTTTTAACAGCGTTTTTGAGCAACTTAGGGTTGGGCGACAACACAAACACATCGCCGTTTTTACCCACTAAGGTCTTCGGCACATGGCGTTGTAATGCTATATCCGCATTGGCAAGCATATGCTCCTGCTCTCCATGTGTGGGTACCGCAATTTGTGGCCTCACCCAATCATACATCAACGCCAACTCGTCACGACACGGATGACCCGAGGCATGAATTGGCAACGCGCTTTCATCAGCACTAATGGTGCGTATATTTCTGGCTCGAAAGGCAGAGATCAGTTTTTCAATCGACCGTTCGTTTCCGGGAATCACAATAGAGCTGAAAATCACCAGATCGCCTTTATCTAACGACAACAGTCGATAACTATCATTGGCCAGATTACTCAACGCAGCACGCGGCTCACCTTGGCTCCCAGTTGCGACAGCAAGTACCTCATGGGGCAATAGATACCCAGTATGATAAGGATCTACCATGGGCAGATCGTCAGGCCAATGTCCAGTTGCTTTCGCCGCGCCCACGGTATTTTGTAAAGAACGCCCCAGTAACGACAGGTAGCGTCCGGTCTGTTTGGCAATTTGCGCAAGGGTGATCAATCTGGCGATATTACTGCTAAAGCATCCTACCACTACCCGCCCACTGGCATGGCTTATCAGCTCTGATAGTCCAACAAAGCATTCTCCCTCAGACACTGAGTTGCCGCTGCGCAGCGCATTAGTCGAATCACATACCATCGCCTGTACATTTTGCTTACGTAATAATTTGAACGGATTGTGGTTAAATGGTTTTCCCGTTACCGGTTTAGGATCTATTTTCCAGTCAGCGGTATGAAACACATTGCCTGCTGGGGTTTGTATAAAAAGTGCATGGGGCTCAGGAATAGAATGGGTGACTGCCATCCACTGTACGCTAAATGGGCCAATATCTATGGTTTCATTGGTTGTCACCTCTATGATAGGGATTGCCGCACCTTGATTTGAAGAGGATAACTTACGTCGTAAAATCTCAGCCGTATAAGCCGTGGTATACACAGGGCATTTAAAGCGACGCCATAAATAAGGTAAAGCGCCAATGTGGTCTTCATGGGCATGGGTAATAACAATGCCAGCCAAATGCTCTTTTTGACGACTAATGAAACTCGGATCGGCGCACACCACATCATGTTTTTGCCCCATGGCACCGTCTGAATCAGCTGACAATGGCTCATCAAAAGTGACGCCGCAATCTACCATCAACCATTGGCCATGATGACCGAAAAGGTTCATATTCATGCCAATCTCACCGGTCCCCCCTAAAGGTAAAAACCAAAGTTCTTGCTCCGTCGGCCTTAATGAATGAGTAATAGCTTTTCCTCCAAATTGCAATCGTTAAGTCACCATTATGCAATAACAACAGAAAAAGTTTCATGAGCTTGACGTTTTATTAATATCTGCTCATTTTTCAGACTGTACTAGGTGCATAAAATCTGTCACAGTGGTTGAGTGTTATTTGACCAGCTACCAAGATTCAATTGAATGTTCAGGTGAATGTTGACGGAATTAGCCTCAGTTTTGGGAAACCACTTGAGGATAAGTATCTGGTGGGGAAAAGATTATGTTTATTCTAAGACTTAATAAATCCGGTATGCCGCAAGCGTGGATAACGCCAGAAGAGGCAGCCAAACACTATGCACAAGAACGGGTACTATTCGAGCTAGGTGAAACCAAAAAAGTCATGCTAGGTGGATGGAATCATCAGGGTTTGCAAAGCCGCCTTGAATTGTCGTCAATTATCGCCTGCGATGGCAAAGTGATTAATACGCAAGGGAAAATATCTCTATGCAACAGATACTTATTTCGCAGGGATAATTATATATGTTTGTATTGTGGACAAAAATTTAAACCCTCAAAGCTCACCCGCGATCATATTATGCCGACTTCTCGGGGCGGTAGAGACTGTTGGACCAACGTGGCAACTGCCTGTAACCGATGTAATTGCCACAAAGCGGCACGCACACCAGAAGAAGCCAATATGGCGCTCATTGCGGTGCCATTTACGCCCAATATTTATGAACGTTTTTATCTGATGAACAGGCGTATATTAGCAGACCAAATGGCATTTTTAGGCAGCCATTTCTCGCGTAATCAAAGTTGGTTATCTCTAGCGGGATAAGCAATTCACCACAGCGACTATCCACCTTAGGCATTTTGGTTCGCCATAAACTTGCCATTCGGATAAAAAAACCGTCAAATTGGCTTAATTGCGCCTTTGATTGACAAGATACGCACATTGGACTACTAAAGCCTGTCCGAAATAGTTTACACTATCGCCCCGTTTTGATTCAGTAAGGGTGGCTATGTTGGGCGCGGTATTTCGCAATTTGATCGGCATTATTTCTGTGGCAGTGTATTTTTTTAATACCGTATTTTGGGTTATCCCGATTGTCATTTTATCCTTCTTAAAACTTCTCCCGATTAAAATTTGGCAAACCTTCGTCAGCTATCCTCTAGATGGCTGCGCCAGCGCATGGATTTCGGTCAATAATCTAAATCAACGCCTGTTCTCCAATACTAAGTGGAAAGTGGAAGGCATAGATACATTGACCTTAAAAGATTGGTATTTGGTGATTGCCAATCATCAGTCGTGGGTCGATATTTTAGTACTCCAACGTATTTTCAATCGTAAAATTCCTTTCCTAAAATTCTTTTTGAAAAAGGAGCTTATTTGGGTGCCGTTTTTGGGGATCGCCTGGTGGGCTCTGGATTTTCCTTTCATGCGCCGCTACAGCAAGTCCTTTTTAGCAAAGAATCCGCACCTCAAAGGCAAAGATATGGAAAGCACTCGCAAGGCGTGTGAAAAGTTTCAACACAAACCTGTGAGTATCATGAATTTTGTTGAAGGTACGCGCTTTACGCCAGAAAAACATGCGCGCCAAGGGGAGATGTTTAAACATCTACTCAAACCCAAAGCGGGCGGGTTGGCCTTTGTACTCAGCGCTATGGGCAATCAGTTGCACAAATTATTAGATGTGACAATCCACTACCCAGATGGCATCCCATCGTACTGGGATTTTGTTTGCGGCAAAGTGAAAAACATACACGTAAGTGTACGAATTTTATCTATCGAAGATTTACTCAAAAGTGATGCCTTTGCCATGGATTACTTTGATAACGCAGAACAAAGAGTGAAATTTCAACGTTGGTTGAATCAGCTTTGGAACGAAAAAGACCTACAAATTGAAGCCTTTTCAGAGAAGAGTCAGCAGAAATGTTAAGCGTACTCCCTAGGGTTATATTATTCCCCCTGCATTTTTTGCTGCAAGTCACCAATTTGGGATTTTGGGCAACATTGATCATTTCACTCGGCGTGCTCAAACTGATACTGCCGCTTAAATGGGTGACCAAATTAGTCAGCCCTATGATGCACTTTTTCGAGTTTGCTTTTGGTGTGGTAAGTGTTCGACTAATACGCTTATTTAATAATGTTCAATGGGACGTTGAAATTTCAGGGGAGCTTAGTAAAGACAAATGGTATTTGATGATGCCAAATCACATAAGTTACCTTGACATTGTTTTACTGATTGATTTTTCCGCCTTTCGTATTCCTGCGCCCAAGTTTTTTTTGAAAAAAGAATTGATTTGGCTACCTTTTGTGGGCTTAGGAGCATGGGCCTTAGACATGCCATTCATGCACAGATACAGTCGCGAGTACATTGAAAAGAACCCTCACCTAAAGGGTAAAGATATTGAAACAACCCGCAAATATTGCCAAAAATTTGAATCCACACCGACCACTGTAATCAATTTTGTAGAGGGCAGTCGATTCACACCGCTAAAGCATCAATTGAAGAAAAGTCCATATAGTCACCTGTTACCCCCTAAAGCCGGCGGTGTCGCTTTCACATTGGCGGCGATGGGCGATTTATTTACTAACATTCTAAATGTCACCATTTTGTATCCCGAGAATAGCGGACACCCGATGATGGACATGTTGTCAGGAAGACTAAAACATGTCGTCATCAAGGTAGAGATTTTACCAGTTGATAAACTGGTGATTGGTGACTATTTCAATGATGAAGACTTTAAATATCAGTTTCAGTTGTGGCTAAATGAAGCATGGTCACGTAAAGATAAAATGATTTCTCAACATATGAGTTCCAAATAATGCCGGAAAGACTACAAGTCCAACAATGGTTAATTAAACAACTAACCTTTCTTGACCCTGCGGTAGATACGCAGAGTTGGCTCTATCAAAGTGTTACCGTGTTACTGTTAGTGTGCATTGCAATTATTTCTTTTAAACTCAGCCGCAGTTTATTGCACGACAGAATAATTAAATTCACGTCCTTGACCAACAACAATTGGGACAATGAACTCCAGAAGCATGGCTTTTTCAGGCGTATTGGCCATCTCGTTCCCGCTATAGTGATATTTTTAGTCAGTCAACTGTTGCTAGCCGAGACCGATCTGTTGTTCTTGGTGATCCGCAAACTCATGTTGATTTACGTTGTAATTTCTATGGTGTGGGCATTTAGCGCGCTGTTTAATACAGTCGAAGATGTTTACAATGCATCAGAGTTGGCCAAGCGAGCCCCTATTACGGGGTTTATTCAAGTGGCTAAATTACTGGTGGTGATAGTGGCCATGTTGCTGGTGATATCTAACCTGCTGGACAAATCGCCATTGCTGCTGCTTTCCGGTTTAGGTGCCGTCACGGCGATCCTATTACTGTTATTTCGAGATACGATATTAGGCTTTGTCGCCGGAATTCAGATTGCCGCGAATCGCATGGTCAACACCGGCGACTGGATAGAATTACCCAAATACGGTGCCGACGGAGAAGTATTGCAAGTGGGTTTGACCACGGTCAAAGTCAGAAATTGGGATAAAACCATATCCACTGTGCCCACCTATTCGCTGATCACAGACTCAGTGAAGAATTGGCGTGGCATGTCAGAATCCGGTGGTAGACGTATTAAACGCTCGGTGATCATCGACATTAACAGTATTCAGTTTTGTGATGCTGTTATGTTGGAAAAATACAAAAAAATTCGTCACATTAAAGATTACATACAACATAAGTTAGACATGTTGAATGCGTTCCATAGTGAACAGCAAATAGACGAACAAGATTTACTTAATACGCGTAGATTAACGAACATCGGTACTTTTAGAGCGTACATGCTGGCCTATCTAAAAAACCACCCGCAGCTACACAAAGACATGACGATGATGGTACGCCAACTGCCGCCTACTGAAACTGGTTTACCACTTGAAATATACTGCTTCAGTGCTGATACCAATTGGGTCAACTATGAAGGCGTACAATCCGATATATTCGATCACTGTTTGGCCATGCTGCCTATTTTTGACTTGCGTGCTTATCAACGAGTAAGCGATAGAGCGATTAGTCACTAAGTAACCTGAACACTGAGCAATAGCATTGTGCACGATGCTATTGCATTTAGTTGATCAGCCGCTACTTCGCAGATTGGCCCACCACCGCCAGTTTTTTCCCATCTGGGCTAATCGCGATCCGGTTTGCTTGTTTAATTCTTAACGCGTTCAAATCCGCCAGCGTGATCCACTGTTGACCCTGCTCAGGCAAAGCGCGATACAGCACATCATTTTGGATCATGAGAATTGAGCCATCTGGCGCCCAAGCGTAATTATGGTTCGGACCATTGACCATGATCAATGGTCGAATCGCTTTACTGTTAGGGTCCAACTCTTTTATCCAAACCTGACCATTACCTTGGCGATGCACAAAACTAAATCGGTTAGTGTTAGGAATAATATGTGGAGTGGCAGGCGGCGTATTACCAGACACATAATGATAAGACCCCGTTTGTACGTTAGCTAAAATCATCGCATAACCATATCTTGACCAGTAAAGTAAGTCCTTACTGTCATGATTGAGCGCGAAATAGCCGACAGGTTCCCGATTGTCGATGCTTTCAAGTAACCATTTCGGATGATTTGCATCGGCACGATCCGCAAGCCAAATGCCACCATTACGATCACTTACAAAGGCGATTTTTTGATTATTATTGCTGGGAGTAGGAGAAAACTCAGTGGCAGGAGAGTCAGTAATTTGTGTGATTTCACCGGTTCCTAACGCGTATTCATAGACATCAGTTTGATAGTCATCCCCTCTGGAGAATAAAAAGGACTGGCTATCCGGTGTAAAATACGGCTGATTGTCATAACCTTGTCTCTGAGTTGCATTTTTGCCTTGAGACAGCGGTTGCTGAGAATTGGTCAAATCTAAGTCAAACAGAAAAATATCTGTATGGGGGAAATCGACTTTTTTGGGTTCGCTAGGTGGGGCTGATTGTCCATATGCTTGGCCGATTAACATGGCAAAAACGCACAATCCAATCGAAATTTTCAGTTTAATCATGACTTTCCTCTACTTCATTTCCTTAGCTAAATGTTACGCTAAACATCGAGTTCTCCTCTACTATTACACAATACTTAGCAACAAGGACAATTTATGCTTTGGTCGACATTAGCAATAATACTTGGATTACCGATTTTAATATGGAGTGCCGAGCGCTTTATCCATGGCGCATCTTACACGGCGGGGCACTTTGGTATTTCTCCATTGTTTATCGGTATGTTTATTATTGGTTTTGGTACCTCAGCCCCAGAAATAATTGTTTCTGTATTTGCGGCGTTACAAGGCAACGGCGGATTGGCATTGGGCAACGCCTTTGGTTCAAATATTACCAATATTACATTAGTAGTGGGTGTCACAGCGCTATTGAGCCCAATTGTGGTGAAATCCGATATTGTCAGAAAAGAACTGCCAATCTTATTAGCGGTGACGTTTTTCGCCGTTTGGCAAATCGTCGATCTGAAACTCTCCCATGATGATGCATTTGCTTTATTAGGCCTGTTTGTCATTTTACTTTCGTGGACAGTATGGCAATCCATCAAACAACCTAATGACCAACTTGGCGAGCAAGTGGCTGATGAAGTGGAGCAAGCCGACGCTAAATTACTGCCTCATATGCTGTGGTTAATAGGCGGTTTAGTGGTGCTGATCATCAGCTCCAGAGTCTTGGTATGGGGTGCTGTGGAAGTCGCAGAATATTTTCAGGTAAGTGATGTCATTATAGGTTTGACCATTATTGGCATTGGCACATCATTGCCAGAACTTATATCGTCAATTATTGCCGTTCGTAAGAATGAACATGAATTAGCGATTGGTAACATTGTTGGATCGAACCTATTCAACACGCTTGCCGTGGTCGGTATTGCTGGGGTCATTCAGCCGGTCGATATTGATAGCACCTTTTTGTATCGAGACGGGTTGTTGATGCTTGGCGTAACAATTGCGCTACTCATATTTTGCCTCGGTATTAAGGGCCCAGGCAAAATAAATCGGTTAGAAGGTTTAGCCCTATTACTGTGCTTTATTGGCTATAACGCTTATTTGGTGTCTACGCAGTTTTAATTTTTTTTAATATTGCCCATTCAATGGGTTTAGGTGACTCAACACAATTACCTGTCAATTCAATTGGCCTTAAATTCGTGTTAGTTAAAAGTGCAGTTTAGCCTTTTAAGTATAGTACCACCTAAGAGATTTACTCAGCGCAAACTAATCCGCCCAGCAAATCTCAAAGCAACTCTGGTGATTAATCCGCCCGACAAACTAGCCCGAGAATTTATGCCAAAGATCAGTGCGTAGGCATTAAACAAACCTCTCTAACATCACAACGCGGATTAGCTGAAATGGCATACATCACGGCGTCGGCGATATCCTCAGGATCTAACTTATCAGGCTTAGCCTCGTCGAAAAACGGTGTATTGACCATACCCGGGCAAATAGTAGTGCAGCGACCATTCCACTCAGCCATTTCAGCGGCTAGATTTTTACCTAAGCCGTAAGCAAACCATTTTGAGGCACCATAAACTGATCCCTCCAAGGTGATTTTACCGGCGATAGAGCTGGTAATGATAAACTGCCCCGTTGTCTCACGTAATGACGGCAAACAGGCTTTCGCAGTGAATAGCAAGGCATTAATATTCACATCCAGCATGGTTTTCCACTCTTTCGGGTCGCCCTTTTCGATGCCTGCGGTATCCACTCCCGTGCCGGCGTTAGCGAACACCACATCGATGCGACCAAACTTTTGCTTGGCCTCGTTCACCACATTTTCTACCTCAGCCAAAATCGACACGTCTGCGGTTACGGCTAGTACTTTGTTGTCTCCCCAACGCTGCACTATTTCATTTAGTTTATTTGTACTTCTGGCGGTAATCACCGCTTTGTGCCCAGCCGCTAGCACCTTGTTAGCGGTGGCCGCGCCAATCCCGCTAGACGCGCCGGTGATCATAACTACTTTTTCATTATTCATTGGATTATCCTTGAATTGACTTTTATTGCGTCAGCGTTTGCGCAATTGTCTCAATAAAGTTAGGTAAATCATCGGGATTGCGACTAGTGATCAGTTTTCCATCGACCACAACAGTTTTATCCTGCCACTTGGCTCCCGCATTGCGCAGATCAGTACGAATGCTTGGATAAGAGGTGATTTGTTTGCCATCCACAATGGCAGCTTCCACCATAAGCCAAGGTCCGTGACAAATAGCGGCTAAAACTTTAATGTTGTCTTGCTCATATGCAGATTTGATAAAGTCTACAACTTTGTCGTTCATGCGTAGGACATCTGGATTTATTTGACCTCCCGGTAACACAACTGCGTCATAGTCAGCCGTGCTAACCTCATCGATTTGCTTGTCAACATCAACTGTTTTACCCCAATCTTTTTGGTCCCATGCGCGGATGCTATCATTGTCGTCAATCGAAATAATGTGTACTTCTGCTCCCATTGACGTTAACTGTTCTTTGGGCTGAAACAACTCGCTTTGTTCAAAACCGTCAGTGGCAATAATGGCGATGGTTTTGTTTGCTAAATTTGCTTCGTTTGACATGCCTTCTCCCCTTGCTTTTTTTAAAATTCCAAAGCAGCAGCAAATATATAAATTGAAGCTACCTTGACGTTAGAGTTAGTAACAAAGCAACACCTGTACCAAGTTAGAGATTTGCTCGCAGGGCTTCAAATCTCTGGGAGAAACAATTGTCGGCATGAAAAATCATGATAAATTTCTAGCCAAATTCAGTGCTTTTTTCACTGCATTGTAAAGTTTTCATTATGAAATGGGATTCATCATTTTGAGGTATTTATGGAAGGAAAAACTGCCAAATAAATGATGCGATTGCTTTCTATCTAAACAATCTCTGTATATTATTAGTAGGGATCTTCTATTTGGAAAGAATTGATTTTTATGGACAAAATATCAAAGCTCATTGCCGTGCTTTCACTTCTCTTTAACAGTTTTGTTTACGCTGACGAATTTCAATTTGTCGACTCAACCTTTTGTCCTTTTGTTTGCGATCCTAATGCCGAAGGGAAAGAAGGATTCGTTATTGAAATTTTGCGGGATGCGCTCGCAACAGAGGATCACACAATTAACTTTACTATTGTGCCTTACAAAAGAGCGCTCAGTTTGGTTCGCAATGGTGAAGCTCATGCTCTACCAGCTATATACAGCGAGGATGCACCAGATCTGACTGTGGGAAAATCGGTGATTGGCATTGGTAACAATCACTTTTTTGTTAGACATGACTCAGAGTGGAAATACACCTCTATAGACAGTTGGCAACATATTACGATAGGTGTTGTCGATGGATATACATTTTCTCATCCACAATTTGATCGCTATTTGGCAAAACAAAAAAATGCCCTAAACAGTAAAGTGGTGTTCATAAGCGGTGGCAACAACTACCGTCGACTACTCACATTACTCATCTCCGGAAGAGTAGATGCCATATTAGACGATAGCGCATATATTCAATATGAATTGCAGCGGTTACATGCCGAAAATAGCCTCAGTAGTATGCCTCCGATTATCAGTGTTGGTGCTTTATCTAAAGGGCAGCATGTAGTCGCGTATAGCCCAAAACACCCTGAAATAGCAAAAATGTTGATGAGCATAATCGACCCGTTCGTCATAGAACTATATGAAACCGGCAAGATTGACGTTTATCTGTCACGATATGGAATTGATTAACCTGAACTTTGGATCAGATGTGTCGAGCAATTAAATATTACAAACTGTTAGTGAAGATAAATAAAAACGAACCTTTAATAAACTCGCATCAAAGACAGGCGGAGTGAGATAAACCATACCTCACTCCGCCTAGAATCAATGTTTAGGCCTTTGCTCCCCCTTTGCCAAAGCCTTCGTTTAATACGGTAACCTCACGTTGTGGGAATGGAATAGCAATACCATGCTCTTTGAGAGTTTCGAGAATAGTTAACAGCAAATCCCCCCCCACTCGATTCCTACCGTCATCAACACCGTCCATCCAGAACTCCACGAACATATTAATACCGTTATCACCAAAACTATCAATTTCACAATCGGGACGTTCTTCAAAAGGTACGTCTGGACCGCTTATGACTTGAGGGTGCTCGGCAACAACTTCTTTGATAATTTCTACCATCGCTCTGACATCAGTTGAGTAAGCCACACTAAAATCCACGCGATAACGTTGTTTCGGATCTTTATGTGTCCAGTTAATCAGTAGCGAGGAAATAAAGGTTTCATTGGGCACCAGAATATCTTTGCCATCGTAGGTTTCTAACACCGCGTGGCGCATATTAAACTGTCTGACAAAGCCCATTCGACCATCTTCGAGTTCAACAAAATCCCCTACAGTTAAAGACTTGTCCAACAAGATGATAATGCCGGAGATGAAGTTAGAGGCAATCGACTGCAACCCCAAGCCCAAGCCAACACCCACTGCACCACCAAACACGGCAAGGGCAGTTAGGTTAATCCCCATGATGTTGAGCAGCAGGATAAACACTATACAGAACAGCCCAACTTCAAATAGCTTGGTAAACACTTCTCGGGTGCTGATATCTAATGACTGCTGATTACGAATAATGTCTTTGCCGACTGAGTTGGACGCCCTGCCCAACCAAAACAGCAGTACGCCGAAAAACAGCACGCGCACAAGTCCATAAAGCGTAACCGTAATATTACCAATGCTTAAGGATATCTCTTCAAGGGCAGTAATAATGCTTGGTAATACCCCCAGCAAGTGCAGTAACAGTATGGGCAATCCAACCCAAGTGAATATCATCGACATAGCATGGCTAGAAACAAATTCTTTAATGATGGAATAGAAAAACAACAACACAGCCAGTGTTAAAGCAACTTTCATCAGCCATACTGGATATCCACCATTTTCGCCAAATTCCAAGGCTAAGCGCACTAAGATTATGGCGACTATTGGATATACGATATGACTCAATCGATAAAGCAATTGACCGACAGGGTGTTCTTCGCTGGGAGCTGAGCTTGCGCTCACTGCATTAGATTTGATTATCTTTGACGATATCCAATATGCCGCAAGATAGATGGCAATAATAATACCGGCTTGAATATAAGTGGCTTCACTGTTTAACGCTGTTTGGGTTGTCTCCCAAATAGCATTGAAGTGACTAACGAAAAACTCTTTGTCCATATTGCTTACCTAAACCCAACTGTAATAACACCACTATGGCTTATTCAATATCTAAATTACAGTAAATTTGTGTCGGATAACATGGATTGGTAAGTGTTGGGGAATAATAGCATCCCGAGGTGATGGGAGGAGGTCTGTACGCGAGCTTAAAAACAATTGCACTAACTTATCGATATAGACTATTTTTGTCAGCTAGCCGAGTCAATAAACTCGGCAGACTGTTAACATCGACAGGATATTTGTGCTACCAAATGAGCGCGACCAAAAATAACAATCCAATCACCAACCCCGTGATACCAAAAAAACTGTACTCCACTTTCTCACGCATTCCGCTCGCAGGTGAGGGTAAAAACCCCATGATCACGCAACTAATGCCGATGACGAAAGCCAGCACAGTGATCCCGAAAAAAATAGCTTCAATCATGAGAACTCCAACAACCAAATAAGACAGTGCTTATTATGCACCAAAATCGACAATTTTGGGAAGTTCCCAATTCAAAACAATAAGAAAATTCACGATTAGCCACATAGTGAAAATGACCACAATTTGGTTTGATGTAGTATTTTTGTTTTAGTCCACTATCCTTAATGTCATTGCATAAAATCTATATCATTGTTTTTATTCAATTTTTCAAATATGGCCCAAGTGTTGCTCACTATTCGACAATAACAACAAAATGGTTGTTCAACAGGGTAATTGAAAAATAGGAACTCACTATGAAAAAGACACTAATTGCGGCAAGCTTACTCGTTTCAACTTCAGGTGCGATGGCACATCAATGTGATGTTAATATCGAAGGTAATGTATCTCTAGTAAATAACGTACTTACAGTTACTACTGAAGAGCAGGATGTCATCGCGATTACCGCTGGCGAAACATTGCGTGTAAATGGCAAATCGGTTGTGCTTAATGCAGAACAACAACAATGGATGTCGAGTTATTATAACGGTATTTATCAAGCCGTCCCAGCGGTGGCTGAAATCGCCTTAGATGGCGTTGCCATTGCAAGCTCTGCGGTAACGGAAGTATTTGGTGGCTTGCTTGGTACAGATTCTAATGCGGTCGATAAAATCCAATATAAACTCGATGAGATCCGTGACAAGATTCAAACTAAATTCTATGCGCAAGATGGCAGTATCCAGCTGCAATCGACCCACTTTTCTGATGGTGAACTGTTTGGCGCTCAGTGGGAAGATGACTTTGAAGAAGCGATTGAAGAAGTGGTCAGCTCATCCATTGGACATTTAATGGTTGCTATCGGACAGCAGCTCATTTTCGGTGATGGCGATGGAAGCTTTGAGCAACGTATGGAAACCTTTGGTGAGGACATTGAGCGCAAAGTAGAAGCTCAAGCTGCCGTAATTGAAGAAAAAGCGGACGCACTGTGTTATCAAATGGTCGATATCGATAAAGCTGAGAACCAATTACAAGCATCACTTAGCGAATTATCTGGCTTGGATCTTATATCTGTGAATAAATCACATCAACGTATGTAACAGAGCAATGACAACGTGAAAATCACACTTATTGGTGCAGGCTGGTTGGGCCTGCCTCTTGCCAAAGCGCTTGGCGAAAATGGCCATCAAATTTTGGCCACAAAACGTTCTGAAAAAGGCGTTTTATCCCTGCAACAGCAACATATTCAAGCTCAGCAGTTTGAATTAGGCCAAGATCTCAGTTCAGAGGCGGTCCAAGCGTTACTCAACACCGACATGCTGATTATCAACATTCCTCCGGGTCGCAAAACGCTGCAACCTGACGTTTTTTTGAGCCAGATGAAGGCCCTGATCAGTCAAGCCAAAACCAGCGGAACTAAATCACTATTATTTATCTCCACCACCGCGGTATACGGTGAGGCTAGTCGTGTCGTATACGAATATTCTGAACCCAACCCGACCACCGATAGTGCTAAAGTGCATGTTGAGATTGAGCAGTGGATTAGACACACCTTTGGACCCCAGGCCAGTATTTTAAGGCTGGCGGGCTTAGTTTCGGAAGATCGTCATCCAGCTCGATTCTTAGCGGGTAAGAAAGACATTGAGCAAGGCCAACAGGTGGTGAATCTTGTCCATCGCGGTGATGTCATCCAAGCCATTAAATACATTATTAAAGGCCAACACTTTGGCCAAACTTTTCACTTAAGTGCCCGCGACCATCCTAGTCGTGAAGCGTATTACTGTTGGGCTGCACAATCGCTTGGCTTAGCGACTCCTAGCTTTTGCGCAACTACAAGTAGCGAATTGGGAAAACAAATCAATTGTCAGCTGACACTGGATACTTTGGGCATGACCATGACCTACCCCAGTCCTTACGACATGCTGTCAAACCAGAACCCCAAGCAATGAAAACCAATAAAAAAGCCGGATACTGTTAAGTAACCGGCTTTGTCAATATCACGTTAGTGCTAGCCCACCAGCGCTTCACCAAAATACTTCAGTGCCACTGTATTGATAAAGATCAAAAGTAATATCACTGGAATAAAGGTTCCCACTGAGAAATCGACATATTTCTCAAAAAAGCTGCCTTTGTAGTTGGGCGCGCCTTCATCGAGCTCAGCATTAAAGTTGTCTTTCTTCCAACGATAAATAACGAACAAACAAATCAATAACCCATTTAACGGCAAGATGGTGTCATAAAAGACATCAACGATCACATCAAACAACGATTTGCTTTGGTCCGCATAAGTAACAAAGCTCGTCACTGGATCCCAGATACCAAACGACATTGAAGCAATGACTGAGGTAACCACCAGCAATGCGCCCATTAATCCTAAGGCTTTCTTGCGCGATACTTTTTTCGACTCCATGAAGGCCGAAACAGGCACTTCAAAAATCGACACCAATGAGGTAATTGCCGCGAAGAACACCAGTAAGAAGAACAGTGAAGCTACGATGCTGGCACCGAGGTAACCAATAGAAGCTTGTAGCGCGAGGAATATTTTCGGTAAGAACGTAAAGATCATGCCCACCGATGAATCACTTAATTCGGCAGTGTTGGTGTCCGGATTAAACGAGAATATTGCCGGTAAAATCAACAAACCGGCAATGAAAGCGACACCAGTATCAGCTAATGCCACGAACTTGGCCGAACCCGGCACATCACTTTTGCTATCCAAATAAGAGCCGTAAGTGATCATAATCCCCATCCCTAAGGATAGCGAGAAGAATGCCTGAGACAAGGCCGCGCTGACTACCGAGGCGGTAATTTTACTGAAATCAGGTACTAGATAGTATTCCACTCCAGCAAAGGCGTTATCCAGCGTAAGGACGAAAATTACCAAGCCGATGAGCATAAAAAACAGCGCAGGCATCATCACCTTAGCGGCTTTTTCAATACCTTGCTTCACGCCACCTTGCAAAATCAAATACACCACGGCAAGCACTGCAACCATGTAAATAAATAAGTCAGAAGATTGGATAAATGCACCGAAGGTCGCTGGGTCTGCAAGCTGGTCTAAATTACCCATGATGGATTGAAACAAGTAACCAAAGATCCACACGGTAATAACCAGATAAAAAACTGCGATCATGAAGGGCGTTATAATGGACAGCCAACCCGCAACCCGCCAGTGGGGTTCATTATTGGTTAAATGCGTATATGCATTTAACGGATCTTTGCGGCTGTGTCGCCCAACAGACATCTCAGCTAGCATCACTGGTAGGCAGATAAGCACGACAAACAAGGCATAAAGCAACAAGAATGCGCCACCACCGTTTTTAGTAGCGGCAACTGGAAAGCCCACCATGTTGCCAATACCGACGGCCGAGCCAGCGGCGGCTAAAATAAACCCGAGACGAGAACCAAACTGTTCGCGAGCTGCCATGAATTTTTCCTTTTGTTATTTTTTTAATTATGTTTTGTGACGCCAGATGTTAGCAGTCTGTGATAAAAATGTCTTCGCTTGCTAACATAAACCGCAAACAAAAAGTGTAAGCCAAGTAACACGCCTGCTACAAGCCTTTTTAAGACAGGGTTACCAAGGAATAGTTTGATTATCCCAATCGATATAGTGAGGTGCGTTAGCAATATCTAGCGTTTTAAGGTGCGACAATAATTGGCTAACCGTGTATTGAGGCGTAAATAATTTGTCATCGGCAACATTGGCCTGAAATGGTTTAGACAAATGGGTGTCTACCGTTCCTGGATGATAACTCACCAGTTCAACATTTTTGGCTCTGCGCTGATATTCTACTTGGGCTGTTTTAATCAACATATTTAGCGCCGCTTTACTGGCGCGATAGCCATACCATCCACCGAGTCGATTGTCAGTGATGCTCGCCACTCTGGCACTGAGCAATACAATTTGCGCTTTTTGTTGAGATTTTACTAACGGCATCAAATGCTGAAGCCACAGCATTGGGGCTATGCTATTGGTTTTAAAATAGCTCTCTAGTTGTTGTACGGAAATATCTTCAAGACGTTTTTCAGGCTGCAATTCGACCCCGTTTTGCTCACCGTGTAACGCACCAATACAGCAAATAACCAATCCAAATGGTCCGCGCGTTTTAAGCTTGTCACACACTTCAATAATTTGCTGCGGTTGGGTACTTTGAGCTTGATGATAAAACACATTTTCCAGCTTAGAAGTGAATAACTGACGGGTAACGCCATGTATTTCGCTAATGTCTTGTCGTTGACTCAGTTGTTTAACCAGCTCTGCACCAATGCCACCTGATGCACCTATAATAAGGACGTTTTGTGAAGTCATAAGTTGGTTCTCATTTATAATGTGATCATTTAGACGATTTGGTCCGCTCTGTCTTGGCGGGTTTACTCCGCTGGGACGCTAACGACGAGGGGATACAGCTTTGACAACGGGCTTGCTTGGTCAGTAAATAAGACAATGAGTGTCGATAGCGAGCAAACAATCGGTAACCTAAATCAGCAAACCATCGAATAACAGGCCAACGTAAAGGTGCGTATACCCAACCTTTACCAACACGTTGCCAAGCATGATAGGTTGCATCCAGTCCAGTCACTATAGTACCGTCTTCCAATAAGCCGTGAATGCGAGCGTCCAGCTGTTGCTTATCGAACATAGGGTATTGGCTGTCAAACTCGCTGGAATGAATATCAACCAGATTTAAGTTTTGCTGTTTGTCCAAAGAATGCAGCTTGCGCATCTCAATCATACATAATGGACATCGACCATCGTAAAACAAGGTGAACTTCACGTCTGTGTTACCCGTATTTGGTTAGCGAATAGGATTGATACGTAAAACTTAATTGCTTGGATGACTTGATATGCCAAGCAATTGCTACCACATGAATAACATCGGGAAAATAAAGAGGCATTTATGGCGAATATTCAACAAGCGACATTAGCAGGCGGTTGCTTCTGGTGTATCGAATCGGCGTTTAATTCGGTGGAAGGTATCGAGTCTGCATTTTCGGGCTACGCTGGCGGATCGATGGCAGAGCCAAGCTACGAGCAAGTCTGTTCAGGACAAACCGGACACGCCGAAGTCGTGCGGGTTAATTTTGACGCCGATGTGCTGAGCTACAGAGATGTGTTAGAGATTTTCTTTGCGCTGCACAATCCGACCCAATTAAATCGACAAGGAAACGATGTTGGCAGCCAATATCGCAGTGCTATCTTTTATCATGATGACACGCAGAAAAAAGTCGCTGAAGATATTATTGCAGAGATCGAGGCTGAACAAATTTGGCCAGATCCTGTGGTCACTGAAGTGATAGAAATTAATAACTACTACCAAGCTGAAGACTATCATCAGGATTATTTTAGTAATAACCCACAAAACCAGTATTGCAATATGGTGGTGGCGCCTAAGCTGGCTAAATTTAAAAAGAACTTTGCGAATCGCCTGAAAGGCTAAATTGTGCGTTAGTCTCGCTAAAGGCACAGCTTAACAGGCTTGTGCCATTTAGCTGTGCGTCACGGGATTAACGGTTAGACAGCAGGCCAACTTGTTCTAATGGCAGTGAAAATAGTAAGGGTGCCATTTTTTGGTATTTAGGGCGATTCGATTCGCACTGCACATTTAGCATATAGTTTTTGCGCCACGGATCGTTGATCATCCAGATTCGTCCATTTGCGACAGCTAGGCCCTCAATTGAGGCATTGTCCATTAATTCCCACGGCTCACAGTCACTTGAACTAGTTAACGTTGGGGCTAAAAATTGCAACGACACAATGCGCGTTGGTTGTTGTTTTTCAAGGTCGATAATCCACAGTTGATCGTCATTACGCGCGGCAGCCACAATAAATCCTTTATGATCCGCGACAGGCAAATAATCCATGGCATTGACGGGGTGATTGCCGGAATCATAGGTAGGGATGAATAATTGTGGGTCGCTGACAGCGGCAAATTCGTCACTTAGCCAAAAATCGTCATTAATTTGCAGTGAGAAAATACGCGCGTGGCCCTTGGCGTCTTTTTCAACCCCTAAATACAAGATGTTATCTTGGCCAAACGCCAGTCCTTCAACGCCATCGTTGGGGAAATCGCCAAGGTTGAACACTGGATCATATTGAATGGGTCGTGCATGGGTCATCAGCAGGCTATTGTCGTCTTGTAATTCTAGACGGATCAATACCGTTGGGTAGTCAGTGGAGCCCGTCATCTTGTAACGCTGATGGCATTCTTCTGACATCCCGGTACTGCGCGTTGCATCCTCGGTAACCACCACAAAAACGTTATCATTACGCGGATCTATCGCCAGCGCTTCCAAATCAGGTGAATCACTTAAATAGCCGGCAAAGCAGCTTTGTTGAACCCGTTCAGAAAGCATCATGGGCAGTGAATCAGCAGCTAATTGCGCGGTTAACGGGTCGATGATATGCAGTTGTTTGCGTTGAGATTGATCTGCACTGGCATCGGAGACTGAAAGCAATTTCCCGCGCCAAAACTTTAAACCCGAGGTTTGCGGATCTAACATCACTTCGCCATTAGTTTCCACCAGCCACTGGCCCTGTAGACTCAGTGGTGCTGTCGGTTTTGGCTGTTTTTCTGCACAACCACACAACACAACCGCTACAACAAGCGAGATAGTCACAAAACGGTTCATAAGGCTCCTTTAAAATTCAAGGTGTTATAAAGTGAAAATCACCTGAGTTCAGGTTATTTAATCCAAGCAGCTGATTGCAATGGGTTTTAAGATTTCCGTGAAAAGCGCGCCAGCAAATAAAAGTAGGCTCTTTGATCGCTATCATTTCCACTAACGTTATGAGTGGAATATGGCGACCACCAATCTTGTTGTGCTAATTCGTCCATAATAATCTGGTAAGCCCCCTGTTGGCTTTCAAAGCCACGGACTTCACAGATATCCGTTTTACAAATAATCGAGTTCAATTGAACTAAATGGGACTTCTCGTGAGTGATAAAATAATCTTGGATTTGTTGCTGCATTCTGACGGCCCACGCAAAATCTTGCTCTTGGGCCTGTAACTCTTTAAATTTGTCTGCCAATTGCGGATTGGCATCGGCAATCACCTTGTTGAAGGGTGCGGGAAGTAGTTTGCTCGCTTGTTCTAGTGAAATCCCTTCAGGCACAGGTAAACCCGCTTCGCGCAAGCTAGCCACAGCTTGGTTATAGCGCTGAGTTTGTCGTTGAAAGGTAACTTGCTGATGTTCTAATTGTTGACTCAGTTCTTGAACTTGTTGTTGCAAAGCGATCACATCTGCGTCATTCGCTGTGGCAGTGTCATCGCTGTTGTGATCATCCTCGTTGTGATCAGTCTCGTCAAGAATGTCAGAATCCGCATCGCCATCATGAGTAAGTTTGATGCGACGATCTGATTTTTTAACACTCAATACTGCCGGTTGGTCAAAATCTTCGATAAATATTTCACGGGTTATCTTTTGCGCAGGACTCGATGATGGGAATTGGGTACCAACCCAAAACGCCACCGCCATTGACAGTATAAAAACCACAGTCATACCTAGCTTGTTCATTGTTTTACCTCTTCGCACGAAAACGATTAAAACCCATAAAATCTGAAGCGCAGTCCATAATAAAATGGCTCACTTAATTGTGCCACAAAGCGCGCTATCTTTTTAATTTAACCTAAACTCCGGACAATTTATTGTCCCACGTTAGTATATGGAAATTTCACTGCTAAACAGTATCAAGCCGTCATCTTGTTCGTAAAAATACAAATACTGGCTAAACGCCTCTTCGCTATATTCCACAATATCGCCAAAATGAAATACATTGTCACCCAGCACCTGCAAAACGGAGTCTAAAGACTGTCCTTGGTTTACCCCGTTAAAGCGCCAACCAGCGGTGGTTACTGTTCCTGACAATTCAAAAAACTGCTCCAACAACATAATTTTAGTTAGGCTTGAACCAGACTGCTCAATAATGAGATTCGGACCAAATATCAGTAACTGAGATGTTGAATCTTTATACGCACTGGCCAGAGGCGACACACCAAGCATGGCCAGTGTTAGTTCATCCCTATCGGGATTATCCAAATAAGCGTTAACTTGCTTCAGTACCTGCGGACCATGATCTATGTTAGCTATTTCCGGTAATTCAAAGCCCGCAACACGCAATTCAAATCCAACGACGATTGAAGTGTGATCGGTGCTATTTGTATCAAGGTACTGATCCAATAAAATCGTCAGTTTGTTGTCACTGCCCAGCATGACTAATTTATTATCATATGCACGACTATTCGGGAGTTTAGAGCGGACGTTAGAGACACTATCGTGATAGCGTATCTTGCCTTGCAAAGTCCAATTTTGTTGCTCAAACCGCTCATCAAATGCCAGTAAATTGGTAAAGGTCGTGGTGAACCATGGAATATGTGAGCTCGCTTGAACCAGCTGATTGTCCTGAAATACCAGCCAATGTTTGCGTCCATAGGCAATTAAGCGATGGCGTTGATCGATGCCCATGACAAAAGTAGGTGTGCCAAACATCTGCTGTACGGTTTGGTAATCTGTACCTAAAGGTACGCCATATAAGCCAGTCATAAGGTCGATGTCAGATTCTTTGATTGGCGGTGTATGTCGTTTGTGTTGACTAGGCAGCACAATCTCTATTTGTTGTTGCCATCCGCCAATGCTTGCTAACACCAAGTTTTGCTGAGGTTTTCCCGATGCATTGAAAGGCGTGCTCTTTTTCTCGACATCGAGAGCTGGATCGCAGGTTTTTATCAACTGCGCCGTATAGCTCACAAGATTATGTTCGAGCTGATTTTTAGTCCAACTCTGTTTCTGTTTTTTTTCAAAATCTCTATCAATTATGATTATGCCTTGGGCATCAAGCTCATTTGCTCGCTGAGTAAACTTTTCGACGATTAGCTTAAATGCTTGATCAACAAACGCCTCTGCTAATTGCCCATTCTGTTGGGTTAATTTACGACTCTCAGTTACGGTATCTAATATTTGATAATCGCACTGAGGGTAAAAATCCAATACTGGAATAGAAACACTACCGATGGCGAGAGGGCTCAACAGGTAAGTCAAGATCAATAGGGATAATGCATAGCGTGGTTTTGGCAAAATAATGCATCCTTTGGTATTTTGTATTGAGGCCAAGATGCCCAACAAAATGAAACTTAATGATTACCATAACGAATTTAATAACCTCGCAACAATCATTTCATCCAAAAGATTCGGTTTTTTGAGAAATTAAGCGCTGATCCCTTTTTGTTATCAGAAGTAATAAAAAAGGGTTGGATCAATTCACCGCATACAGGGACAATACCCGGCCTGACTAAGAGGTAAATGAGAACTATGGCAGAAGATGCGCTTTCAATTGGGTTGTTTTACGGCTCAACCACCTGCTATACCGAGATGGCGGCAGAAAAGATCCAAACTGAATTAAACACTCTGTTTGATAGTCCTGTGGTGACCCTGTTCAATATTAAAGATGTGCCGTTAAAAAAAGCCGAACAATTTGATGTACTGATATTGGGGATCTCTACCTGGGACTTTGGTGAGTTACAAGAAGATTGGGAATCAAGCTGGGAAGACATTAAATCACTGAATCTGCAAGGCAAGACAGTTGCGTTGTTTGGTTTGGGTGATCAACTCGGCTATGCAGATTGGTTCCAAGACGCGCTAGGGATGCTGCACGACGAATTAGCGATTCTGGGGTGTGATTTTATCGGTTATTGGCCAAATGAAGGATACGATTTCATCGCATCTAAAGGGCTCACCGAGGATAAGAGTTATTTTGTCGGATTGTCGTTAGATGATGAAAACCAATACGATTTAACCGATCAACGCATCGCCCAATGGTGCGAGCAATTGCTCGGCGAATTGGCTTAACACTAATCCCCATATTTTGCCTACCCCCGTCCCGCGCATTCAAAAACCTTATTATCGCAATGGTCCGCAGCACCGAGCCGGTGCCGATGTCAGTTTTGCGGATATTAATAAAGTATTTGGCTTTAAAACGGTCATCGTTGGCAAATGGGTCGAGGGTGTGGAACAGCAATTGGCAGCAAATTTATTCTTTGATGCCCTGTGCGACTTAATGGAGATTCTGCAGGTTCCCGAACACGTCATCTCCCTCAACGGTAGTTTGTCTTTAGCCTTTGGGGTGGGAGGTCAAAAACACAGCTGCGCCCATTATGATGTGCAAAAACGTCAACTGGCACTGGCTAAAAATGCCGGTGGTGGTGCGCTGGCGCACGAATGGTTTCACGCTTTTGATCATTACATCAGCACAAAAATGTTTGCTACAGCACAATCGCTAACGTTCGCATCATCGCTATGGTTACAAGATGCCCAGATGCACTCTCATCCACTAAATCAACGATTAGCAGACTGGTTTAAGCACTTGTTTTTGTCTGAGCAATTAAGCGAGCCGAGTGACTATGTTCAGCGTTGCGCATTGGCTGACAAAACCTTAAAGCATTATTACTTTGCTCAACCTCAAGAAATGGCGGCACGCGCATTTGAAGCCGCAATTCAGGATAATGCATTGAAAAACGCATTTTTAGTGCAAGGGACCAAGCAAACTGCAGAAGCAAAAGTAGGCATCTATCCTCAGGCTCAACATCGCCAGCAAAGTTATGCACTTTTGATGAATTATTTTTTAATTTTAGGAAAAGCTGTCAATTCGTTGGATAAGTAAACAGCTTTAAGCAAAAAATAAAGAAATTTGTTAATCAATTCAACATAACGCATTTACTCACACCCTAAAGTAATTCTATACTATGGGTATTCACGTTTAATCACTGTGGTTTATTTTATGAGAAAGAAAAAACACGGCTCGGCTGATGACGAAGCGCAAATCGATATGACTCCCATGTTGGACATTGTGTTCATCATGCTTATTTTCTTCATCGTGACAACGTCATTTGTTAAAGAAACGGGGTTAATGGCTAACCGCCCTAAAACGCCGGATGCGCCGCCTCCACCAAGCAATGCCAGAACGTTAGCAATCCGTATTGATCAAAATGGCACTATTGTCATGGACAATCGTGAAGTTGATATTCGCCGCGTAGTGGCCAACATTCAAAGCTTTTTGGCTGAAAACAACACCGACTCAGCAGCTATCCAAGCCCACCCTAAGACCAAACATGGTGTGGTAGTGGAAGTAATGAACCAAGCTAAAGAAGCCGGTATTGATAAAGTATCAATCTTGGTGAAAGAAGGCTGACGCTTTCTGGTTTAGCAAAGACGTTTAAAAAAAGCCCTTATGGGCTTTTTTTGTTTCTGGGGTTTCTTTATATCTAGCATTCAAGCGAGTCTTCAAACAAAGTCTCGCACTATGCGTTTTACCGAACGATGATAAAGCGGAATGTGCACATCGTCGGTGACATGATCGGCTGGATAAGCGTACAAACCAAAGCGATCATCTTTGCTATGGGAAATAATCACAACGTGCTCAGGCGCTTGATCAATATTACCGCGAAATGGATCGATCACGGGGACTTCGTAACGACCTAACTTAATTAATGCCATGCGCCTATTATTGCGATAGATGAAGCGATCAAACACCGGATTATCAATAATGCAGTAGACCGCAAATTTTGGGAGTTGAAGTGGGATCCCTTGCCAAACTAATTGTACAACCTGTAATTCATCGACTAAATTGGCAATCGAATCAGGTAACTCTATATGGCTCATAGCACACCACTTAGTTAATAAGGTTACTTTAACTATAGCAACAATATTTACCAAATCCATATTTCCCTGCGCTTTGCAGCGATCCTCGCTTCTAGTGATTCTGTGCCTTTAGACGCAATCTTAAAACTTTAAATAGAAGTCTTGGCACAGTTGTCGATATTCAGCGCTGTATTGACCTGAGCTTTGGTGGATAGCCAATTGCTGTTCTAAACACTGACTCGGTACATTGGAAAATTCCAGTAATTGTCTAATCGCGGGTTTGTGTGTGGCGCTGTGTACATGGGTAAGTCGATGACAATATAAGCCATGTTGTTTTGCCAAGTTTAAAATGTCTTGGCTGTGGCTGGGTAAAACACAGTAAAAGTGTCCTTGTGGATCTAATAGGCGCGCAACTTGTTGAAACAAAGTAGCAGGATCAAGATCGCTATGGTGTCTGGCACTGCGTCTGGCGGTGTCTTCTATGTCTGAGCGGCGTTTTCCCGATGAGCGAGGAGGCAGGGTAAAATAAGGCGGATTACTAATGATCAGATCATAAGGGGCATCTACTGATAAGTTGGCTACATCTACTTTTTGACAACTCAGCCTCTCACTCCAAGGGCAATTACGCATATTCTTGCTCGCCTGTGTTACCGCACCATCATCAATATCAATACCTAGCACCTGTGTGTCTGCCGTACTTTTTTGTGCCATCATAATGGCTAAAAGGCCGCTACCTGTGCCAATATCCAAAATACGTTTCGCCTGTCTGGTGTTCACCCAACTGCCCAGTAAGATGCTATCTGTCCCGACTTTCATGGCGCAGTTGGCATGTTCAATGCTAAATTGCTTAAACTGAAACCCATTCAAAGTTTGCTTCAATCTGTGTAAACCGTTAGAAGTGCTGCAGCGCGATCATTTGACGCGCCACTTCAGTTGCCTCAACTGGCCGATATTTTCGCAAACGACCAACCATCAATGGCGACAAAAAGGTACATAGCTTGATAGCCAAAGATTCTGCGCGTCTGGTTTCTTGTCGCTCTCCGAGTAATAAAGATGGTCTGACGGTATAGGCATTGAAATTTTCAAGATCAAAAATAGACTTTTCCAATTGCCCTTTCACTCTGAGATATAGGTTTTTGCTGTTCATATCGGCTCCCACTGAAGAGATCCAGACAAAGCTTTGCGCATAACTGGTTTGTGCCATCAACGCAGCACGATAAATTAAATCAAAATCGACTCGTCTGAAACCATCGATGGAGCCCGCTTTCTTTAGAGTGGTTCCCAGGCAAACATAAATGTGATCATAGGAAAAGTAACGATCATGTGCGAAAAACGGTTGCGACTCATGATCAAAATCCGTGACGATCTGCAAAATTCGCTCATTTTCCATAGGAACATCGTCAATCGGCCTGCGCACTAAGCAAATAATACGGTCATATCTGCTGTCTGCTAACAACAGCTTTATCAGCTCGTGCCCCACTAAACCTGTCCCACCTAAGACCAACGCTGTCTTTTTTGTCATGGCTAACCTGTCTTTTTAACATTGAATACGTTTACAATAACCTATCTTAAACCACAGAAAAGTGTATTCCATGAAAAAGTTTGTTGTACCGCTGATTACTTGCATCGCGGCGTTGTTACATTTTCAAGTATCAGCTCAAGAATCCCTCACCATTGAGCGTATATTTCAATCGCCCGCACTAGACGGAGCCGCTCCCAAAAAACTCAAAGTCTCCCCTGACGGTAAACGCGTCACCTTTTTGAAAGGTAAAGAAAGCGATTACGAGCGCTATGACTTGTGGGAATATGATGTTGCCAGCGGTAAAACCAGCAAGTTGTTCGACTCAAACGATCTCATGACGGGCAATGAACAACTTTCTGATGAAGAAAAAGCACGCCGTGAGCGTATGCGCGAAAGTGGCACAGGGATCATCGATTACTTCTGGTCAAATGACGGCACGGCACTGTTGTTTCCTCTTGGCGGCGATGCTTACTATTTGAAATTGGGTGACAAGAAAGCGCGTCAGTTACTCAACACCGACGCCTTTGAAACTGATATTAAATTCTCGCCACAGGGGAACTACATCTCTTATGTGCGCGAGCAGAATCTCTACATCATGCACATCGCATCGGGCAAAGAGCAGGCGATAACCACTAAGGGTGGCGGCAACATAAAATATGCCATGGCAGAATTCGTTGCTCAGGAAGAAATGAGTAGAATGACGGGCTATTGGTGGTCTCCCGATGAATCCCACATTGCCCTCACTCGCGTCGACATGTCGCCAGTTGAAATGGTGACACGCAGTGAGATTTATGCTGACTCGATTAAAATGGTGACCCAGCGTTATCCACTAGCGGGTACCGCTAACGTTGACATTGGTTTAGGGGTTTACCACTTCAAATCACAAAAAATTGACTGGATAGATTTAGGCGAAGAAAAGGACATGTACCTAGCTCGCGCTAAATGGATGCCAGACAGTCTAACCCTGACTTACCAGTGGCAAAGTCGCAACCAACAGCTGCTTGAATTGCGTGCCTACAATGCCCAAACAGGCAAGCAACAAGTACTTATCACCGAATCAAGTAACACTTGGGTTAACTTGCATGATGACTTGTACTTTTTGAACGAGGGCGAGCAAATTTTGTGGGCCAGTGAGCGCGACGGATTTAAACACCTGTATCTTTTCGACAAGCAGGGCAAAATGCTTAAGCAACTGACCAAAGGTGACTGGGTGGTGGACGATGTCGAGGCGATTGACACGCTAAACCAACAGGTATTTTTCACCGGGCGCAAAGACACGCCAATTGAAAAACAACTTTACAAAGTCTCTTTAAACGGCGGAAAAGTCGATAAAGTCAGTCTGCGCAAAGGCTTCCACGAAGTTACTTTTAGCGACGATTCGACTATCTATGTCGATCGCTTTTCAACTTTCAACACGCCATGGCAAGTCAGTTTGCACGATCAACAAGGCAAACGATTAACGTGGTTGGAACAGAATCAAATTGATGCTTCCCACCCACTCAATACCTATCAATCCCAATGGGTGAACCCAGAATTTGGTACCTTTGACACACCTGATGGTGCGCAACTTCACTATCGATTATTCAAGCCTAAAAAGATAACCGGTAAGCACCCTGCCATTGTGTTTGTTTACGGTGGCCCGCATGCACAAGTAGTGCAAGATAAATGGTACGGTAATCGAGGCTTACTGATGCAGCACTGGGTTAACAAAGGTTACGTGGTGTTTTCGGTAGATAACCGCGGTTCAAATTATCGCGGCAAAGCCTTTGAGGAGCCACTCTATCAAAAAATGGGCAGCATAGAAGTTGACGACCAAGTTGCGGGCGCTAAGTTTCTGGCATCCTTAGGTTATGTTGACGAAAAGCGTATTGGTATTCACGGCCATAGCTACGGAGGCTACATGACCTTAATGGCCATGTTTAAAGCCGGTGACACTTTTAGCGCAGGGGTATCAGGTGCACCGGTTACCGATTGGCAACTCTATGACACTCACTACACAGAAAGATATATGGGTAACCCTACGCTAGTGCCCGAGGCATACACGGCGGCTTCGGTATTTCCTTATGCAAAAGATCTTAAAAATCCACTGCTGATCTATCATGGAATGGCAGATGATAACGTATTGTTTAAGCACAGTACCAAGTTGTATAAGCATTTGCAGGATATGGCGATTACCTTTGAAACCATGGATTACCCGGGTAAAAAGCACAGCATTCGTGGCAAGAATACCGGCATTCATTTATACAAAACCATCACCCAATTCTTCGACCGCACCATAGGTCGTCCTTAACCAATTAAAATACCAAAAAGGGCGGGTTAAATAACACCTTATTTAACCCGCCCTTTTTCACCTTGTGATTTTAAAATCGCTCTGGCTCCGAGGGTTTATTTCCGAGTATCTCGTCAATAGTTGTTAACAGCTCAGCATCTAATTTTTCGCGACTATCCAACGCGCCTAAGTTTTGTGATAACTGCTTGGTATTATTCACCCCAAGAATGACTGAAGAGACGCATTTATTGGTTAAGATCCAGACGAGAGCAAGATGCGATAGACTCATATTGAGTTCACCCGCGATATCATTCAAGCGTTTTATATTCGACTGTTTAGCATTATTCCCTTCACCTAAATGTATTTCTCTGAGCCATTGATAATCAGATCGAGCGAGTCGACTATCGGCAGGAACGCCATCCAGATATTTACCGGTTAACAAGCCAGAAGCGAGCGGCGAATATGTCGTTAGCCCCAGTCCTTGAGAATACAAGGGTCTAAATTCACCTTCCACTTTGGTTCGGTTCAATAAATTATATTCGGGTTGTTCAACCATTGGCTCTACCAAGTTTCGCTGCTTTGCCACTGCTTTGGCCTGCGTAATCTGTTGCGCTGACCATTCACTGGTGCCCCAATACATGACCTTTCCTTGTCGAACCAAATCTGACATTGCTTCAACGGTTTCACTTATTGGCGTATCTATATCTGGACGATGACAATAAAACACATCTAAATAATCGACCTTCAGCCTGTTAAGCGCCGCATGACAGGCATCAAAAACATGCTTTCGACTTAGCCCCCGTTGCGTAGGTTTGTCTCCCCCCCAAAAGACTTTAGATGTAACCACGTAACTATCTCGTGACCAACCCAAAGCATTGATGGCATCGCCCATTATCTGCTCAGACAACCCACCTTCATACCCTTCGGCATTATCAAAAAAGTTAATCCCAGCATCATAAGCCAGCGCCAATATTTCCTTAGCCTCGGCCAATCCAATAGAGGTACCCCAGTTAACCCATGAGCCTAATCCAAACTCACTTAGCTGTAGGCCAGTTTGCCCCATTCTTCTATACTGCATCTCTTTGACCTCGTGAACTTTAAATTGCCTATCTACTATACGCCAAACGCGCTTAGGTGCGGAAGAAAGCGTTTGTTTCACCCGTAATTAGCGCCAAATTCAGTATCAAAACGATACAAAATTACCACTATTTTGGCTAATAATTAACGTAATAAAAGTTGCGGATAGTTAACCTTTGTCGCTAAATTATTGAAGCTCTGCAAGGGTTATCACGCGCGGATCATTCATGAACTCTTTTGCCTTTTTATTATCAATAATTGATCTTGGTACAGGCCAAAAGTTGTCCGTATTGGTATGCCAGTAGATGACAAACCCAGTTTGCGGGAACTTGTTCTTAAGGAAGTTTAAAGCGTCATAGTTGTTCATTCGACTTCTGCTTTGCTGTCCAAACTCGGCAAACCCAAATGGTTTGTTGAGTGATAGTAGCTTATCAACGGAACCATTTTTATTCAGCAATGAAAAAGTATCCGAGTAGTAATCTAGAGCCACAACATCTACGTACTGGTCTCCTGGATAAAGCGTTAATACGTCTATGGTTGAACCTTCATCATGATGGCTATTTGGGCTATACACCCACAATAAATTATCCAGCTTTCTGGATTCAAAATAGGTATAAATTGACAGCCATAACTTTTTAAATTCTGCATGGGTTATTTGATCGGCATCACCTCCGCCCCACCAGAACCATGCGCCATTCATTTCATGTAGCGGACGCCACAACACGGTATGGTTTTGCTGCAACTTTTCCAGACCATCAGCCACCTTTACAAGTACGGTTTGCCAAAAGATGTACGGCTTTGTACCAGGTTTGAATAAGTCATCAAAGGTGTAATCTCCGGTACCTTTGGTATATAAACCACCACCAAGAAAAGGATTTCCCGGATGCATACTCACCGTTACTATGCCCCCAGCGTTTAGATGACGTTCAAGTATGGTGTTGGTCTGAGTGTAATCATCGAGGGCGACTTCCCAGGCATAATCAACAGAGAAAATGGCGGGAATTTTACCGGTCTCTTGTTGAAGCTCGATAACGCTTGCTTCGTAGTTTTGTTGTAAAAGGTAATTCGCGCTACCGACATTTTGACCGGATAGAATTTTTGACGTAAACATCGTCTCAGCGAGTGTCTTTAACAACGCTTTGGTCTTTGGCGAAGCGGATTCAATATTAGGGGTAATATCAATCTGGTGACTAGGTATTGCAACTTCATGAGCGAGTGCAGGCGAGTGATTAATTGTTAGCAAAAACAACGAGACTATCAGCACTGGCACGCTTAAAGATGTACTTTTTTGCATCATAATGTCGCATCCATACGTTGCGAACGGTTATTTAATGTACAGCTTACCACGGATATTTCAGCGCTCCAATTTTCAGTTACTAGATAGCCAATAAAAATATACGGCATAGGTTTTTAGAGTGTTTATAAACATTCGTTGATCAACTCTATTAGGTTTAAATTAAATTTGTGTGGCCTATTATTCTGCGGTTTCCCTGCTATTCTTATTATTCATCAGCTCAGCTTTTTCCTGCGCTTTAGGCCGCCGTTCGCCTGCATCCAAAGTTCTGCTTTTAACCGTAAATCCCAAGATTCACATGGATACTTGGACTATTTATATAACTATTCAAAGGAATAAAATCATGATTTATTCATACATTAAATGGATTAGATCTTGGCGGATGTTGATTGTGCTTAGCGTATTGCTTGCAAGTTTTTCAAGCCAAGTCTTTGCAGTAAGGGGCGTCGTATTTGTACACGGAACGGGCTTTCAAACTAATGCCGAAGTTGATTATTGGACCCCTAATTTTATTAACTCCGTGATGTCAGGAAACAGTAATCCCTATTTAGTTATTAACTGTGATTTTGAAGAATATATTTGGAAGAATAGAGCCGCCGTTTGCCTTGCTGATCAAATATATCGATGGGGAGTTGCTAACAAAGTCACTGAATTGCATTTCATCACTCACTCAAATGGTGCAAATGTTGTCCGTTGGATTTTGTCTAACCCGACATGGGACTTCCGATATCCGATAATTATTACCGCTACTAAGAATGTCACTGCGATCGCCCCTTCTAGTGGCGGCACTCCTCTAGCTAACGCAGTTATCAATGGCAACATTTTTGAGCAGTCTTTAGGCTGGTTATTAGGATACGCGAGTGATGCGGTATTCTTACAGCAAGTCGAATATATGGCGTTCATGAACGAGTTTTGGCTGCTGGGTACACAAGGCAGAGCGCTTCCTGTTCCGTTCAAAGTTATCACCGGCACAGATGTAGAATCTTCACCTTTTGACTCGGATAGCTATTGCGGTGGTTACAGTAACCAAGTTGCCCTTGAGTTTACCCAAAATTGGCTGAATTCTTGTTCGGATGGTTTTTTGGAATGCAGCTCTCAAGAAGTGGCAGGGACGGTTTGGTTTAGAGACAAACAAGTAATGAATGGCGGTGAGCCGCTTAGCCATCAGCAATCACGTCGCGCCTGCTTTGGTTTAGACCAAGTACTTCGTAACGATATATAGGGAGATTGTCATGAACAAGAAACAACTAATGAAGATTATATTCGTCCTAGGTAGCTCTTTGTTTAGCATGGCAATTTATGCGGCACAAGCTAGCCATTACACCAAGCCTATTGAAAATACAGCAAGCTCATTCGATATCGACCGCAGCTATGCGATTTCTAGTAAAGAGTACTGGTTTGAAATAACAGGGGCAGCCTTGAATAAAGGCGTACCTATCAATAATACAAGTCCACAGGTACTGATGCTGATATCACAAGCTCGAGATGGATCAGCTAACCACTCAACTCACGCCGATTTCGGAAAACTAGACGTTAGCTTAATGCAACTTGTTTCCGAACATGGAAAGATAGTTGAAAGCAAAGGGGTTGCCGAGTCGCAGCTAGCGCAGACCGGTTTTTTCTCAAAATCGACTGCATTGTTTACTGATAAAGCTGCGCAAGACAACGGACCTTTAACGTTAAAATCAACACAGCCACTAAACCCTACTGACAAATTTTTAGTGATGATTAGAGAGCCGCAAAGTGATTATGTTTTGCAGCTTGCTACTGAGAATCCAAATATTGATCATCAACGTAAATATTTGGCGTCAGCGTCTGTGTCTTTGCCTCGAACCTTAAGAACCTCAATGAGGCTGCTAAGACCTGTCAGTTTCAAGGCCGTTTTAGTCGGAGTTGACGGATCTAAAGTGAAGCTCAAATCAGAATATAAAGATGGGAAATTCTATTTTCTGCGTCCGCAGTTAAGCAATATTATTGCACCCATTAATGGCTTGTATGAATTGTTAATTGAAGCAAATGGTTATCACAACGGCAATGTCTTTAATCGCAAAGCTAAATTAGCCTTAGCATTGAGTCAACCTACCGCCAATATTGCTGACACAGTGATGGAGCCTAACGATATAGAAACAGCTCAAGTACATGTTTTAGTAGACGAATTTAGTCGTTTTGAAGTGCGAGCTATCTTGTATGCTACCAATCCAACAGGCAAGTTTGTAGCGGCAGCGGAGAGCCATGTAGCACTAGAGCTCAATGCAGGAATGGCAATATTGCCACTTAACTTTGACCCCAGTATGGTTGCCAAAGCAAACTTAAAAGCGCCCTACAAAATAGACAACATCAGATTGTATGATCAGCACCAAATGGCGTTGCTACAGGAACAAAATAGCCTACAAAGTCAAAAGCCAATTATCGACCCCAAATATAAATGGCGTTAATCGTAAATGGAAACAGGGCGGGTTAAATAACGCGTTAGTTAACCCGCTCCTTTTTTTAATATTGCTTAGACGAGATGATTGGCGAGGGTCTTCTGAATACCGACTACCACATTTTTATTGAGCTCTTTTTCAATCGGGTTATCTTGACCTGAAATCCAAATTTTGAGCTCGGCATCCATATCAAAATGCCCTGCGGACTCAATTTTGAATTGGGTGATCGCGCGATAGGGAATGGTGTGGTAATCCACTTTTCTGCCGGTAATTCCCTGTTTATCAATCAAAATAAGGCGTTTAGTAGTAAACACGTACATGTCGCGTATTTCTTTAAATACCCGCTCAATCGACTCATTTTCGCCGATGATTGGGCTGAGCTCTTCGCTGACCTCCGCCACATCGATCTCTGAGGCATTGCCGAGCATTTTATCCAGTAAACCCATCATTAGTCTCCAGTGGTTAGCTTAAAATGAAGCATAAGGTATTGCTTGTAAAACACAACCGTCGGCGATACCCAAAGACCGAAAAATATGCTTCACTAAGCGTTCACTTTAACTAACTGAACTTAAAGATAAGACGTGTCGAGCAAGTAAATATTACATTACAATTTCAAAGTGTTAGTGAGGATAAGTAAAATAAAATCTTCCAAACACCCAACGATGATTCAATTTTAGCGATTAGCAAGCGAGTTTTCGTACTTAATAGCTGGCCTATTGCTAGAAAACGCAACGCAGATAAGCTTAAAAGGGCGTTATTGCGGAGCACTTATTATCCTTCAGTTCAGGTGAACTAACAAATGGACGATATGATTTCATTTTCTGACATTGTCGATGCCCGCAAGCGCATCGATAAAAAGATCCATCAAACCCCAATTTACGAGTCGAGCCTGTTAAATCAGTGGCTGGGTAGTCGGATTATATTTAAAGCAGAATGCCTGCAACATACAGGGGCATTTAAGGTGCGTGGGGCGCTAAATGTGTTAGCCAGACTCGCAGAAAACAATCAGCTACCAAACAAAATTGTCGCCAATAGTTCGGGTAATCACGCCCAAGCAGTGGCCTATGCAGCAAATTTGTATGGCATTCCGGCAAAGATATTTAGCACCCAAAATGTGTCTGCGGTGAAAGCGGCAGCAACCCAGTTTTATGGAGCCCAACTAGCCCTATTCGAAACTCGAATTGAAGCGGATAATGCGGTTCAAGAGGCTGCCAAAGAACCTGATACCTTGTGGATCCCGCCGTTTAATCACCCTGATATCATTGCGGGTCAAGGAACACTTGCGCTAGATACCTTTGAGCAGACAGGCAAAGTGGATGCGGTGTTTGCACCTTGTGGCGGCGGTGGTTTGTTGTCTGGCACGTTACTCACAACTCGCGCAGTCTTTCCGCATGCCAAAGTGATCGGTGCTGAACCTTTAAATGCTAATGATGCCGCTCAGTCATTGCGTCTGGGTAAAATAGTCAGTCTCGATGGGCCGGCCAACACACTGGCCGATGGCGCTGCGACTCCATCTGTAGGCGAGCATACCTTCCCAATTTTACAGCAACTCGATGCCCTATATGAAGTTTCAGAGCAGCATATCGCCTATTGGACTCAATGGTTGCAACACCTGTTGAAACTACATATGGAGCCTACCTGCGCAATGACCATGCAAGCGGTAGTGGAATGGTTACGCACGGTGCCAAAAAATCAAACCGTGGTGGTTCTGCTATCCGGTGGCAATATTGATCAACAAAAAATGGCCCAAATTTGGTCCATCGATTATCTAGCGCAATTGCCCGCAATATAGTTGCAATTGTAACCGTTTTACGGCAGCGTATTTGTTCAAAAAAGGAAGTGGAAAAAACCATGAAAACAATAATGATTTGGGTAACCGTATTATTTAGTCTGAGCTGTCTAGCGAAGCCTACTATCATCAGCAATGTCAAAGGCTACACCATGTCAAACTCTGGGGCGTTAATGCAATTTAGCCACCTAGCATTTGATAATGGCAAAGTACTGGCTTTGGGCGATCACACACTGATCAATCAATTTAATGGTGCAGTGATTATCGATGGTAAGAATCGCACGCTATTGCCCGGTCTTATTGATGCCCACGGACACTTTATGGGAATGGGCGTGACGCTTTTACAAATTGATGTACGTGAGGATAAATCAGCACAAGCCACTGCATTACATGTACGTGAATATGCGGCACAAAACCCGGATCTGAAATGGATTACAGGCCGTGGCTGGAATCAGGTGTTATGGCCTGGTAAAGCCTTCCCAACAGCCAAACAACTTGATGAATATATTGCCGATCGCCCAGTGTGGCTCAGTCGAGTTGATGGGCATGCCGGTTGGGCCAATAGCAAAGCTTTAGCTTTGGCAGGCATCACCAAAGATACGCTAGATCCACCGGGCGGCAAGATCCTGCGCGATGAGCAGGGTAATCCGTCTGGCGTGCTTATTGATACCGCGCAAGATTTGTTGGAAAAGCATATTCCCCAAGCAGACAAGGCATTTTACGAAGCCAGCTTTAACGCCGCACAAAACCATCTGTTATCGCTTGGGATAACCAGTATGCATGATGCTGGGATCAGCGAAGCGGTCTATCACTTTTACCAGCAAAAGGCCAAAAGCAATCAATTGGGCGTACGCATTTATGCCATGTTATCTGCCGTAGATCCTAATTTGGAAGCTATGTTAAGCAAAGGTTATATCACTGATGATAAGGATTTTTTATCCATTCGTAGTGTTAAAGCATACGGTGATGGTGCGTTGGGAAGTCGAGGGGCGGCACTGCTTGAGGACTATTCAGATGCACCGCATAATCGCGGTTTACTGGTGACCCAAGAGAATCAGCTAAAACCCCTTTTTGAAACGGTTTTAAGGAACAAGTTTCAACTTAACTTTCACGCCATAGGTGATCGTGCCAATCGCTTAGCATTAGATCAGTTTGCCGCAACCTACAAAACGATAGGCGGCCGTGATTTACGTAATCGCATTGAGCATGCGCAGGTAATTAGCCTGCAAGATATCCCGCGATTTAAACAGTTAGACATTATCCCAGCGATGCAGCCAACTCATGCCACCAGCGATATGAATATGGCCGAAGATCGTGTTGGCAAAGATCGACTTCGCGGCGCCTATGCTTGGCAGCGATTTATCAAACAAGGTTCACGCATTGCGCTGGGTTCCGACTTCCCAGTGGAATTAGCCAATCCATTTTTTGGACTACACGCCGCGGTAACTCGTCAAGACAGACGCAACCAGCCAACTGAAGGCTGGATTGCGAGTCAGGCTCTGACACTTGAGCAAGCATTTAAAGGCTTCACCATTGACGCCGCTTACGCTGCCCACCAAGAAGATGTGCTTGGTGGCCTAACGGAAGGTAAGTGGGCTGATTTCATCCTGGTGGATCAAGATATATTTGACCAAGATCCATCTCAGCTGTGGAAAACGCAAGTATTGGAAACTTGGGTTGCAGGCAAACGGGTATACCAACAACCTTAGTTTGCCCGCCGTAAATGATAAAAAAACCGCATAGACTACAGGACACGAAAGTCTATGCGGTTAAGCGGTTGATATGCCTAAATTGCATGTGAGAACAAGATAGGCAGATGTCACTTGCTCGATAACCGGCTTGCCTTATCCTGAATTCAGGATAAAGCGTATTATTATTGTTTTGCCGTCATCGCGATTTCAACTAAGGTGCAAGCGTTCTAACGCAATTCACTTAGCAGCTTCAATGCCAAGATTATTAATCTTTATTATTCAATAAGATAGCAATTTACAGATGGGTTTACTTGGCACCAAAATGATCAATGTAGTGCAACTCGCACAATCGTAGGTCACATTCCAAGAAAATAGTCACTGTATTTACCTAAACCGAAGGATATTCAGCTTTGGTGATCAAAGTGGATCGCGAACCATATACAAATATTGCGCTAACCCTTCACTCAAAGTTTCAGGATATTGAGCAAGATGAAAGCCAAGGGATTGATACAGCTTGATAGCAATTTCATTATCCGCCATCACAAACAAAGAATAACCGTTGCCATCAACATGATTGGGTGCGTGTTGCATTAGTGAATTGACTAACGTGCGCCCTAAGCCTTTTCCTCTGTGGCTTGGTGAGACTGCCAACCGACAAAAGTGTATCCGTTTAGCTCTGAGGTAGGCTTGACCAAAAGCCAATAACGGTTGCGTACCTTGAGCCAATTTAAAACTGGCAAGGGAATCCATTTTGAGCTTTTCGGAAAAAGAGCACAGCGATATCGGGTAGTCCATTGATGGACCACCCCAATATTGAATATCGTGAAGATTATCAAACCAAGTGTGCAACTGCGGTGTGTCACCTGCAGCCGCCTTGGTCAATGTTATCGGTATAGAGTTCGGATCCATTTTTCTTCATTAATGAAAGCCCAAGACCAGTCTTGCCACTGCTCACCTAAGCCTGCTTCGATGATATCTTCAACCGGCATGCCATCTATCTTTAACTGTTTTACCGTGGCGGACGTTTGCTTGATCATATCGACAAACTTTTGCAAATCCGCTTTGTTGCCCAAAGGACCATGGCCGGGGATCACCTTGGTGTCATCGCCGATCATGCCAATCAGTTGCTCAACACCGGCGATATACCCCGCTACCGAGCCTCCGGCATCAATATCGATATAAGGGAAACGGTCTTTAAAAAACAAATCTCCGGTATGCAGCACATTGGCCTTTTCAAACATCACCACGCTGTCACCATCGGTATGCGCATTGGATAAATGAATCACGTTGAGGGTTTCACCGTTAAAATGGAATTTCACACCTTGGGCATAAGTTACAACCGGTAATTCACTGTGTTTGTGATCTTCTTTACTGCTCAACCTTACCCTTACGTTGTCGTGTGCAAAAACGGTAGCATCTTTGACTTCGCGCATATACGCATTGCTGCCCGTGTGATCACCGTGATAATGCGTGTTGATCACATAACGCAGTTTGCCTTTTAGAATATCGTCAAGCGCAGCAGAGATCCGTTCCGCTAGGGGTTCAAACTGATCATCAATGATCAACAACCCGTCTTCGCCAGCAGAAACACCGATGTTGCCGCCGGAGCCAACCATCATGTATGCCGAGTCACCTAAGTGCTCGGTTTTCATTTCTACGTTGGCAAATCTATCTTGTGATTGGGCTGGTAATGCGCATATTGTGGCTGCAACAACGCCAGCAAAAAGTGTAGGTAACCTCATGATTTGTCCTTTATTGTTTATCTCGATTCGTTATTGTTTTATAAAATAGTCATAAAGCTGAGGAATAGTTCATAGTCTGTCATTCTATGATACTTTGTTAATAGTCTAATATAGCCTGTTCTTAATATGAGTAAAAAGCAAAATTTATTGACCTTGATATGCATTATTTTAGGCATCGTTGGTGCCTTGTATGTCAACTATTGTGTACCTGAGACTTGGGTCGAGTCTCGTATCCAGTATCAGATGACGCAAAATGATCAAGCTCAATGGCAGTATGTCGCCAGAGGCAAAACGCAGGTTGCGACTGACATTGTGGCCTATCAGGAATCACCGCTGCGCCAACAAAACTTGGATAAATTGCAACAAGCACCCAGTCTCAAACAACAGTGGGTGTTTATTGAAGGTGTCCAAGGCCCTAGCCTGTTGAAAGCCGATTATCACTTTGGTGTCTGGTCTTTGCTTCCGGCGTTTATCGCTATTGCATTGTGCCTGATCAGCCGCGAGCCGTTACTGGCTCTGTTTAGTGGCATTGTGGTAGGGGCTTTTATGGTCGGAAAGTTTGATGTTAGCTCCGATGTGCTTATCCCCAATATGGCGACAACCGATGCGGCATCAATACTAATTTTATATCTTTGGTTGCTCGGTGGTCTGATGGGGATTTGGGCTAAAACCGGCGCAGCCCAAGCGTTTGCGCAAATGATGAGTGAACGGTTTGTTAGCGGCCCGCGTTCTGCAAAGTTAGTTACTTGGATGCTGGGCGTGTTGTTTTTCCAAGGTGGTACTATGAGCACTGTATTGGTAGGCACCACGGTAAAACCCATGGCCGATAAAGCTAACGTTAGCCATGAAGAGCTTAGCTATGTAGTTGATTCCACCGCCTCGCCTATTGCCTCAGTGATCGCATTTAATGCGTGGCCAGCTTATGTGCAGGCATTTCTATTTGTGCCCGGCGTGGCATTTTTGGCCACAGAAGCCGATCGACTATCGTTTTTCTTTTCCAGTATCGTATTTAGCTTTTACGGCATTTTTGCGGTGCTCGGAACCTTACTACTCAGTCTGGAGTGGACAAGGTTCTCAGGCAAACCAATGAGAAAGGCCATCGCCAGAGCGCGACTTACCGGTCAACTTGACGCCCCAGATGCAGCTCCCATCAGTGCTAAAGAACTGCATGCGGTGAATATTCCAGAAAACTATCGCTCTCATTGGTTGGAATTTATATTGCCCTTGATATGCCTGATCGCCATTGCGGTTTTCACCTTTGTGGCCAGCGGTTCGCCGCAAATACACTGGGCTTTTGGCGGTGCATTGTTATTGGCCATAGTGATCGCACTAGGCAAAGGCATGCAAGTTCGCGACATGTTGGAAGGCTTAGGAACCGGTTGGAAAGGCGTAGTGGTCGCGTCCATTATCTTGATGCTGGCCATCACCATTGGTGCCATCAGTAAACAACTTGGCGGTGGTATCTATCTGGTGGAACTATTAGGCGAACAACTGCCGTTTTGGTGTGTCCCCGTGGTGTTGCAAATACTCACCATGATCATCGCATTTTCAACCGGCACCAGTTGGGGGACTTACGCCATCGCCTTTCCTCTAGCGATGCCTTTAGTGTGGGTTATTGCCCAAAACGAGATGTTAGCGAATCCAGAAATATTTATGATGATTTGCTTTGCCGCTGTGCTTAACGGCAGTGTTTACGGCGATCAATGTTCACCGATCTCAGACACCACAATACTCAGCTCAATGACCACTGGGTGTGACTTAATGGACCATGTGAAAACCCAAATAGTACCAGCCTCCTATGCGGCGATAATGGCGGGGATGCTATGGACTTTGTGTGCTTTGGTATTGACCTAATGTGGATTAGTTTCTAGCATCTTTTCCTAGCCTTGGTTAACCGCCACGCTAAAACACGAGCGTGGCGTCCTATTTTGTGTCGCTGAATAACTCGTTTCTATTTTTCCGATTAAACCAATCGCTTTTAATAACAACACTTTCTGCAATTTCCTACCTACACTTAAACAATCTAATCGTTAGTTTCATTAGAACTCATGCTGTGTGCGGAAGAATTGAATCTCGTATGGAGGTTGTCAGATTGCAGAACAACGCAACATTTCCTGTTACTTAGCATTGGCCTTATTTTTTACAAAAACTCTAAAGTTAGCGTCACAAATGGGAACGTTAAAATGAAAAAGCAAACTCTATTTAAAAGATCGACCATTGCCACTTTCTTGGCAGTGGCATTGCTCTCTGGTTCGGGATTAGCTGAAACAGCAGAAATGACAAAGCCAGCGGGAGCGATGGGAACCGGTCATGCCCCTCCCGGTCAAGCGAGGTCAAATCAATTTTGGTGGCCTGATCAGCTTGATCTGTCGGCTCTTCGTGATCACGATGGCCGTTCTAATCCTTACGGTGTTAATTTTGATTACGGCAAAGCGTTTTCTCAGCTTGATTTAGACGCCGTAAAAAAAGATATTGATACCTTACTCACCACCTCGCAACCATGGTGGCCCGCTGACTTTGGCAACTATGGTCCTTTTTTCATTCGTATGACTTGGCATAGTGCTGGAACTTATCGCACCTTAGATGGACGCGGCGGCGCTGGCGGCGGACAGCAACGGTTTGACCCCCTCAATAGCTGGCCAGATAATGGCAACCTTGACAAAGCTCGACGCTTACTGTGGCCAATAAAGCAACAATATGGAGAGGCGTTGTCATGGTCCGATTTAATGGTATTGGCCGGTAACGTTGCACTGGAGAATATGGGCTTTGAAACCTACGGTTTTGCGGGAGGACGAGCTGACGATTGGGAGCCAGACATCGTCTACTGGGGCCCGGAAGTAGAAATGCTTGCCAGTGATCGAGAAGACAAAGACGGTAAATTACAACGGCCGCTTGGCGCGACCCACATGGGTTTAATTTACGTCAATCCTGAAGGTCCTAAAGGTAAACCCGATCCGCTGGGTTCAGCAAAAAACATTCGCGTTGCATTTAGCCGCATGGCAATGACCGACGAGGAAACCTTAGCGTTAATTGCGGGCGGTCATACCTTTGGTAAGATGCATGGTGCCCACAAACCAAAAGATTGTATGGGCACCGAGCCCGCTGCGGCAGAGATTGAGGAACAAGGATTAGGTTGGAAAAATAAATGTGGTAAGGGACATTCAGAAGATACGATCACCAGCGGACTTGAAGGTGCATGGACCCAAGCGCCAACTAAGTGGACGTCTTTGTATTTGAGTAATTTGCTGAATTTTGAATGGCAACAAACTCGCAGTCCAGCCGGAGCGATTCAGTGGATCCCCACAGATGAATCGTTACACAAAGCTGTGCCTGATGCGCATGTAGATGGCAAGTTTAACTCACCAGTGATGACGACAGCTGACTTGGCCTTAAAGTTTGATCCTGAGTACCGTAAAATTGCCGAACGATTTTTAGCGGATCCAAAGGAGTACCAATTAGCTTTTGCCAAAGCGTGGTATAAATTAACCCACAGAGACATGGGCCCCAGATCCAATTATTTAGGGAAGGAAGTCCCTGCCGACATTCTTATCTGGCAAGATCCAATTGTCGAAGATAGCCAATCGACTATTGACGCCAAGGACGCTAAAAAGCTCAAAGCAAAAATACTTGATTCCGGCTTGAGTGTATCTGAATTAATCCGAGTTGCTTGGGCTTCAGCCGCGAGTTACCGGGATTCCGATATGCGCGGTGGAGCAAATGGTGCTCGTTTAACATTGGCACCGCAAAAAGATTGGGAAGTCAACAATCCAGCGGAAGTTGCCAAAGTGGTAGCAGTACTCAAAGACATCCAGAAAGACGCTACCAGCGGTTTCTTCAATAGCGACAAAGTCTCTATGGCAGATTTAATTGTTTTGGGTGGCGCGGCAGCGATAGAGAAAGCGGCAAAAGATGCAGGCTATCAAATCACAGTGCCCTTTAAGCCCGGTCGCGGCGATGCCACGCAAGAGCAAACAGATGTCGATTCATTTGATTTACTCAAATTAAATGCCGATGGTTTTAGAAACTACTTTGATGCAGCCAATAGCTATAAATCGCCCACTGAAGCACTAGTGGATAAAGCCGATCAACTAAATTTGAGTGTACCTGAAATGACTGTCCTTGTAGGTGGATTGCGTGCCCTCGATGCAAACCATACTCAGTCTTCCCATGGGGTGCTCACTGATAAACCTGGAACTCTGAGCAATGACTTTTTCGTCAACTTATTGGATATGTCGACCAGATGGCAAAAATCGAATATTGATGGCGTCTATCAAGGCGTAGATCGCGCTACTGGTGAGCCTAAGTGGACAGCCACTTCTGTGGATCTGATCTTTGGCTCTAACTCAGAGTTGCGCGCTGTGGCAGAAGTTTACGCCTTTGATACATCCAAACAAAAGTTTGTAGATGACTTCGTCAAAGCTTGGACTAAAGTCATGAATTTGGACCGTTAAACGAAGAGCAAAACGATAAAGCGCTGCGCTGATTTTGCATCATCGCAGCGCTTTTTTTGTGTTTGTCAGGAGCAAGGGGTTATCGGTTTATTCGATGACAACTGGTACAGCCACCGGAAATCTTTCCGGCAAAATAGTAGCGTGGCTCGGGCAAAGAAGCCGCAACACGCGCTTCCCCCACTTGGCTGACAAAAGTATCCATGTAGTCTTGCATAAAGGGATGATTAGCCCCTGAATTACCGGATTGTAACCGCGAGGCGATCCTTTCTATTTGAGCCAATGCACTGAGCACTTGCTGCCGTTGTTCCTCTATCTCTACATCGTTATGATTAGGTCTCTCGTTGAGGGCCTCATCCAGCATCCGCATCTGCTGCGCCAATTGTCCCATTTCTGAGCGCAGCTTTGATGGCTCTGTATACTTAAAATCAGGCGGGTAAGTCACTTTGCGTAGCGACTCCATGGGATTGCTACAACTGTTTAAAAACATCATGCTAAGAATTAACAATACAAGGTTAATTGTGATTAAAAATCTCGTTTTCGACATTGCCACCGACTCCTACTTGTCAGCCAAGCATGGGTTAAAGTGCATTTTCAGCTTTCACTATCAGTGCATATAGCTGGTCTTTTAGTCCAAAGCGACTTTTCTTAAGGGATTCCAAATGCTCGTCAGAAACCGCTTCATTACCTTCTTCAATATGGTGAACGGCACTTTCTATTTGATGATAATTTTCGAATAACTTGGCGAAGTGCATATCATTCATTTTGAGATGACGAATGGTGTGATGATGCTCGGGAAAGTCGTTAATCAACGTATGTTTTTCTAGTTGCATGAGGAAGGCACCTTAAGTGTGGCGATAAACCGCTGACTTTAAATGATTAAGGTTACGCCTATTCATTTGAGTAATATTGATCCAGATCAGGTTTTAATACAAAAAAGGATTAAGAAGAAGTGCCTCAACCAAAGCCTCTTTACTTGAGGAAGGGAGAAATCCGCAGTTTTGCCTTAGTTGTGTGTTGGTGAATACCTCAGCAATATGCCAAGTTAAAATGATTTACAACGCAACGGCTGTTGCGCTTAATGCGTCAACTCTTCAAGTTTGGCTCGATTACGCCTTGATAAGGTCAGTACTTCACCATTTCGTAAAATAACAGAGTAGTCGCCTTTGTCATTTGGCCGCAACTCGGTAATCACGCTGCGCCTCACGATAGAGGACCGGTGAATGCGCACAAACGCCTCGGGATTGAGTTGTTCTTCTAGCGCTGAGAGCGTTTCGCGGTGCAACAGATGTTTACCATCGTTCAAGTGCAGCTCGGCATAATTTCCCGCCCCAGTGATATAATCTATTTGAGCAACTTCAACGAGTCGAATGCGGCCAGGATCGCGAATGACCAAGCGCTCTTTGTAATGCTTAGGTGGCTCTGACACCATCTGTTTAATCAACTCACCCAGTTTGGAATAGTCTTGTTGGTGATCATCTTTAATTTTTTGTCTGGCGCGATCCAGTGCTACATAAAACCTTTCATCATCAAATGGCTTGAGTATGTAATCTAAGGCGTTTAACTCAAACGCCTCTACCGCATGCTCATTGTATGCTGTGGCAAAGATAATAACGCACTCACTGGGAATATGCTTAGCGAGTTGGATGCCGGAAATACCTGGCATTTCGATGTCGAGAAAGATGACCTGTGGGGTAAATTCATTCGCCAACTGCAATGCTTGATTACCATCTTTAGCTTCATAAATATTGGCCACATCTTCTTGGTCTTGCAATAACAACTTAATGGTTTCGCGGGCCAAATGCTCATCATCGGCGATTAATATATTAAGCATCCTGCTCTCCTATTGGTATGGCTAATAATGTCTCAAACAAATCATTATCTAGTGGTTGGGATTCCAGCCGAAAATGATTGTACAGCTTGGATAAACGCTCACGGGTATTGCTCAAGCCAATACCAAACCCGTTGTGTTGAACATTTTTTGCTACTTTGTTGGTTAACACAACTTTCAACTCGCTGCCGTCACGACTGATCACCAAATTTAGTAGATTTTTACTCGACTCCAATTGTGAGCCATGTTGCACCGCATTTTCCACTAAAGGATGTAACAGCATGTTAGGAATAGCAATTTCAAGACAATCGGGTTGAACCGAGATGTGGGTATCTAATTTATCCGCAAAGCGCATTTTTTGTATTGCTAAATAACTATTTATAAAGGCTATTTCATCTTTTATTTTGATGTCGCTATGATTTTTATTTTCGAGAATTTTACGCAACATTAAGCTGAGTTCAGACAATGCATAAACCGCGTCCTTTTCACGTTTTAGCCTGACTAAACTAGCGATGGTATTGAGGGCATTGAATAAAAAGTGCGGGTTCAATTGCGAGCGTAATGTTTTCAGTTGCTCTTGGGTTAGCTGATAATGCATACGTTTTAGCTCGATCCCTTCTTGAATCGCATTGTGATAAAAGCGGATCCCAAGGCCACAGGCAAGTACCGCAAAATAAATGAAAAAATCCAATTGAGCGCTAGTGGTTAAGGTCCGCCAAAGTGTCTGACCATATTGTTCAAGATTTTGATCGGCTAACAACATTCTTTCAAAGGTAGAAACACTCCAGTAACAAAACAGCAGCACCCACATCCAGAAAAAATGACTCAGCACTTTGTTTGACAAGGGTTTATCAGGAATATCGTTGTTTCTCACTACGATAAAGATACCGGCGGTGACAATGATCCAGTTTAAAAACCAAGGACTCAACAGAACCCAGATTGTTAGCATACTTAGCTCTTTGTCAGTGCCCAAGGACGCGCCATATTGTATATGGGTGAAAAACGCGTGCACCGCCAACCAAAAGAAGATATTGGCAAGCCAAAAGTAGCGATTAAGAAAACGACTATGTTGTGGCATGGAAAATATAAGTTCACCTGTAATAAAGTATTTTTAACATATCGATGTTTACGCGAATAATCCACTTTTTAAAATGGCCAGAAAGCGGCTAATTAGCCGCCACACCGCGTCCCCGCTGACACCAAAGAAAAAACAATAATCTGCAGTGTATTTTTCAAAACCCGCGCCGTTTAAATATATTTTTTCATTTAAATTCATAAAGTTAGATGGATAGTAACTCCTTGGGTCGTGAATCATCCTTAAATTGGAGTCCAATCTAACCAAAAGTTCCCCCCGCCAATCATGCGATTCATGCCATTGGTCACTCTGAGTCCCCTGCTGGTGTATAGCGCCTAGAGCCCTCTGACAAATGCGCATAACTTAAGGATGAGGCAAGTCAATTTGCCGTCCACAAAAATAATCACAGCGACGATTTGGACTCATCAGATCGAGCTAGGGAGAACAAAATGTTTACCAACTCCAAACTAGCAAATGCAGTTAGGTTTGCTTTATGCGCAACTGTTATGACGTCGTATGCGACCAGTGCAATAGCTCAAGACGTTGCGGGCGAAGAGGATGTTGAGAAAATCTCCATCACCGGTAGCCGTATTTTGGCACCGGGCGTGGAGTCATCCAGTCCGATATTTTCACTCGACTCTGAACAAATTGGCTATTTACAACAACCTGAATTCGAACGGATCATCCGTTCGTTGCCCGCCACTATCCCAGCCGATGGCGGAAACGTTAATAATGGCACTGCTGGTGCTGCGACCATTGACCTCAGAGGTCTAGGCGCGCAACGTAACTTGGTACTGCTAAACGGTAAACGTATGGTGCCATTTAATTTCAATGGCCAAGTAGATACCGCCAATATACCCACTGCGCTGATTGATCGAATAGATGTTGTCACTGGTGGTGCTTCGGCTGTGTATGGGTCGGATGCCATCTCAGGTGCGGTAAACGTTATTTTGAAGAATGATTTTCAAGGAATAGCATTAGATTTAAACCATTCCCAAAGTGGAGACAGTGATGGTGATCAAGACAACATGTCACTGACCATAGGTGCGAATTTCGATGAAGACAAAGGCAACGCCGTATTATCGATTAGCTGGATGGATCGTGATTCTGTGCTGTTAGGCGATCGCTCCCTTGGCCTATTTGGGATCAACTCGAACTCAGGCTCTGGTTATCAAGAGTTTTTAAATGGCGATGTTGCAACGCCACCACCCGCAGGGTGTGGTGGTCCAAGTGTTGTGGATATCACCGGAAGCGGCTCGACAACCGCCATCCCTACTCGATTTGAGCTAATTGGCACTGGCGTGAACGGACAATTTAGAGAAGACGGAACTATCGGTCCTAACTGTAGCTTGTTTAACTTCAACCCTTTTAACTATTACCAAACGCCAGCGCAACGCTACGGCGCGACCGCGCTGGCAAACTATGAAGTTAATGAGCACTTAGAGTTCTACTCATCGTTTAACTTCACCAATACCACCGTGGTTCAACAAGTTGCTCCTTCTGGTACCTTTGGATCAAGTTTTGACTTACCGTTATACAACCCACTCATCGGTGATCAAGCATTGGCTTTCATTCTTGATGGAGCGAATGGCGCGGTAGCTGATGGCACCTTGGTCGACGGCGGTAGCTGGACGGACGCAAACAACAATGGCGTGGTGGATACCGAAGACTCGCTGAATGTTAGATTACGGCGCAGAACACTAGAGTTGGGTGAGCGCTCTGAGCGTTACGATTCAGAATTGTGGCAAATCAATGCAGGTGTTCGTGGACTATTTTTCGGTGATTGGGATTACGATTTTTCCTATCAATACGGCGAAGCAAACCGTACCACAGTGCGTGATGGCTATACCAATCTCGGTAATATTCAAAATGCGCTGGATACTCGTGATGGCGTAACCTGTGCGGTGGGTGGAACCTGTGTGCCTATCGACTTATTTGGTGGCTTCGGCACCATCACCGATGCGGCGGCGGCCTATTCAAAAGCCATCGCATTACAACAACAAAAATACGAGCAAGAAATCATTTCACTGGTGCTAACAGGTCCAGTCGACATTATTGAACTGCCAACTGCTGGCGCTCCGCTTGCCATGAGCTTCGGTTATGAACATAGAGTTGAAACCGGTATTCTTGAGCCAGATGAATGTTTGAAAGAAACGCCCGCGTCCTGTCAAGGTGGCGCAGGGGGTAACTTACTCCCCATTAAAGGCGGCTTTAAAGTAGATGAGTTCTACTTCGAAGGTATCTTGCCTTTATTAGATGGAATGGCATTTGCTGAATCAATGGACTTGGAGTTTGGCTTCAGATCGTCTGACTTTGATACCATTGGCACTGCCGATTCATGGAAGTTTGGTTTTAACTGGCGTCCCGTTGATTCACTGCTATTACGCGTAATGACTCAACGCGCGAATCGCGCTCCCAATGTGGGTGAAATCGCCTCACCAGTGACATCTGGACTGGATAACGCTGTCATCGACCCTTGTTCGGTCGCCAACGCCGGAAACATAGATGCAACCCTAACCCAGCTATGTATTTCAACCGGTATGACAGCGGCACAAGTCGGTGTGATCCCCGATATTATCTCGGGCCAAATTAACACCTTTAACGGCAGTTCACCGACCAATCCACCGGGTCCTGAAGAAGCGGACACCTTTACCGCAGGCTTTGTTTGGACACCTGACTTTGATTGGGCCAACGATTTTACCTTCTCTGTGGATTATTACGATATCGATATTTCGGGGATTATCGGCAACTTCTCAGCTCAGGAAATATTGGACTCGTGCTACATCAACGGCGATACCGCTGAGTGTGCCAAAATCAATCGAGTTGGTGGCGATTTAACGGGCTCCGCGGCTGGGGTGAATCAGTTTACCACTAACTTGAAGTACTTACGTGCTGAGGGGATTGAGATTGGATTCAATTTCAACCTAGACTTAGAAGATATGGGGAACCTGTCTTTCTCCGGTAACATTAACAAGTACCTGACACAGGAGTCGCAAAGCTCTGAAACCGTGCCAGTACTTGACTGTAAGGGCTATTATGGCACTAGCTGCGATCCCCTATCTGATCTGCGCTGGATCCAACGTACCACATGGCAATACGAAGACATTACCGTTTCTTTATTATGGAGACACATTAATTCGGTTGATGTTGAACCAGGCGAAAGAAGCCTCAGGTTCGAAGCGTTCAGAAGCATAGATTCATACGATTATTTCGACCTGTTTGCTAGCTACAACGTTACTGAATACGCCACTGTTACCGCCGGTGTCGACAATCTATTCGACAAAGAACCTCCGGTACTTGGCAACGACATTGGTGATACCAGCTCAAACTCAGGTAACACCTTCCCAAGTAACTATGATGTGCTTGGACGCATCTATAAGGTCGGTTTGAAATTCAAATTCTAAAGTGTGTGTGCGATACCGTGTGTTGGGGCCTTCAGGCCCCTTTTTTATTCAAGCTTGAGCACAAAGTCATCATGTGGGTTAGAGCATGGGATAGTAGGGGTGTGGGAGGCCTTACACAGGCATTTATTTAGCCCTCAAATTATCTCGGAGAAATTCACGAATCTAGAACTTATCGCTGCCTGCTGAGCAGCAAACAAAAAGCCCCAACCGAAGCTGGGGCCTAATGAATATTATTGAATCCTTTCTACGCAGATTGTTGCTTGCGTCTGCCAAAGCCAATAACTGCCAGGCCGAGGCCTAGTAGGGCTAGGATGGTGGGCTCGGGCACAGTCACATTCTCCCAGCGCAAGTTGTCGAGACCACCGACGAGGCCGTTTTCCCCTGACGTCTCAAGTATATTTATGCGTGAAATGCCTCCCGCATGTTCCCAGCCCGCAAAGAACGAATCTTGTGTCCCTAAGTCAGTTCCACTAACGGTGCCGAGTAAGCTAAGAGCAGTATCATAAAAGCTAACCGTGTAGGTAGCGGGCCCTATCCAGACATCCATTCCTACTCGACTAAAAGCTGTCGCCAAATCAATCGTAATATCTGTAATGCCTGCGTTATCAGTCAATACATCGGAGGCAAAGATTACACGCCAACCTGGGCCCCCAGACCCCGTACTGTTCTCAGAAAATGTGTTATTACCAAGGGTAAAAGCACCAGGGGCGGGAGCGGTCAGATTAGTAAAAGTTTCGATACTTTCTCCTCCGGAAAATGCTCCGAGCAAAATTGGCCCAGCGTGCAACGGTCCTGCGAGCATAATTGCAACACCGGCGACAATAAGTCTTAACAATCTAATCTGTTTCATATCTGATCTCTCAATTTTTGGGTGATAAAAATTTTCTTTTAGCCGGCGGTACCGGCGCGCGCATGCAGTAATTCATTAAGTTTTACTTCACTTCCTAAAATATAAGCAAAAGCCTAGCCAATCTTATAACTCTATATTTTTCAATTTGTTACATCAGATACCGTTTTCCCATAGAGCGAAAATGTAAAGAATCCCGACAAATCCATGGCCCCTGGCTGGGGTATAGATACCTGTGGGGTCCGAGTCGATGAAATGCCTAATTCGATTCTGATAACCAATTAATATAACTTCCTTGAATGTTGGTTTAGTGGCATTTGCTGCTATTTGGCATTAGTAATCGGAGCTGGTGTTGTTAGCACAAAGTGGAAGTTGAGCAAGTCTAACGTTAGAACTTTGAGCGACAAATAGTTTATTACAAAGCAAGAAGCAGTACTTTACAATTCAATCTGTTAAGCCCAATTTATGCAAAATAGATTATTCACTTTCGTTATTAAATTGCGATGATGAAACTTATTTTTGAAAACAAGCGAGTAAACGTTGTTTTTATCAGGAAACCTTTCAGCAATTGTTTAAAAATTGTGCTCGTAAATGAGTGTGCTAATATTGTGTTTCAATATTTCGAAATGAGGGAATAAATTTGACGTCCCTACATAGGAATTTATTTTGAAACAGGGAAAGCTGATGAAAGTACTGCTTAGTTTTACTTTATTTATCGCGTTATCTTCTGCTAACACTCAGGCAACGAACTTACCCAGCCCACAGCAACTTGAACAACACATTAAAAGTTTGGTTCCAGAGGTTGTAACAGACTCTACTCCCGGTTTCGTTGTGGGGGTGTACAGAGGTGGACAGCTTATTTATGGCAAAGGCTTTGGGCTAGCCAATCTAAGCTATAAGATCCCAAATGACATATCCCTTGTCTATAACATTGGCTCCACGACAAAGCAGTTTATTGGCTATGGGTTTGCGATGCTCCATGTACAGGGAAAGCTCGATCTGGATACGCCTGTTCATGAACTGTTGGATGATTGGCCACAGTTTGAACATACAGTAACCGTGCGTCACCTTTTGACTCATACCAGTGGATATAGAGAGGCCTACACAACATCCAACATTGTGGGGAGATATATTGGGGTTGATCGGCTTTCCAGAGAGGAATGTCTAGAGGTCATTCGACGTCAACCCAAGCTGGAATTCACGCCTGGCTCTAAGTTTGTTTATAACAGTACAGCTTGGGTAGTGCTGGCAGAAATAATGGAAAAAGTGACAGGCTCTGCAGCCGATGTATGGGTCACAGAAAATATACTTAAACCGTTGAAAATGAATGATACTCAAATTGAAACCAATGTTGGTCAAGTGATTAAAGACGGTGCTGAATCCTATTATTTATCTCCTGACGATAAACTCATAAATGCCAAGAGTAACCGCGCTATATTCGGTGCGTCAGATATTTACACCAATATAAAAGACATGGGCCAATGGTTCGCTAACTTCAAATCTGCAGAAGTGGGCAGTGAGCAGGCCAGAGAACTATTTCTAACCTCTTTTCAATTAAATAGTGGATATGATTCGCAATATGCTCTAGGGATTTTCGTCAACCAATATAAAGGGTTGAAAAGATACACCCATGGAGGTGCTCATGAAGCGTTTTTAACCCAGTTTAGTTATTTCCCAGAGCACGATTTAGGCATTTTTATCGTGTCTAACTTTGGTAGACGCAAAAGCATTTCCGATACTGATATCGCAGATTTTATGCTAGGCGACTTTATGTCTGAAGATATACAGGCTAAAAGTCTAATAACATCAACCGAAGCGGAGCTTACCCCCTTTACTGGTCTGTTTGTGTCAGATTCATATAACTCGGTAGTGAAATTAGGTGTCAAAGATAACAGCCTGATGTGGGACGGCAAGCATCAGTTATTGCAAACAACCTCAACTTCTTTTCAAACACAATCCGGCGATTCAAACCTGACGTTTTCAGGCGATTCGGCAGAATATGACACCCTTATCCTTATAAACAGGTGGAAAACGAAGTTTAACCGCGTTGAACCATGGGAACCGACTTCAGAAGAGTTAAAGCAGTATTCAGGCAATTATTGGAGCAAGGAATTAGAGGCAGCATACGAAGTTAGCGTAGTTGACCAGAAGCTTAAAATAAATCACAGATGGGCAGATGAAATGATTTTAAAGCCCGTTACTCAGGACTTTTTTAGTAATGGTTGGCTGCATTTACGCTTTGACAGAAATGATAATAATCAAATTATGCAGATTAGCGTTAATTCCAGCAGAACTGTGGATATTATCTTGGATAAAGTAGATAAGCCTCTTTCTCGTTAAATTTATCTTTTCCGGCTGACTCATTGTTGACAATGATCAGTCGGAAACTGTTGATGGTTAAATGTCAGAAAGTTCGCTCGATATGAATAGTCAATTTACTAAATATTCATTACCAAACTTGCAAGGCTCAGCAAGTGGTATATGCATCAAAATCTAACTGCAGTTGGCAAAAGTTTGTAACAAACAACCAATGCTATGTCCTTGTCCTACCTCAGAAAACAGATCGTGGAGTAAATAATCCTGACAGTCTTGTGAACGCTCGCATCCGACGCTCAGATCTAATAAAAGTGCCTTCGTCATTGGAGGGCATCAGCTAGCTTAATAAATATTAAAACAACTTGTTTGCAAATTAGGTGTATGTCTCAAGCAGGCAAGTACACCTAGGTAATATATGTAAATACAACAATTGGCATCATAGTTCTATACCAATATCAGAGCATATTTGAGGTAAATTCTCTTCGCTAAGGCCAGCCATTAAATGTGTTAGCTTGGATAACGATACCGCAGCTCTTTTTGCTTCTGAACCATGCATGATGTCGCTTATCCATTCTTCAAAAAAGGACACTCTAGTGTAATACTCTCGAATTCCATATTTACCAACCTTGATACCAAACTCACCTCGAGAGCTTATTCCTAATACGACATAATCGTTGCCATTCTTGATAAACGCCGGACCACCACTGTCTCCACCACCGCTAATACCTTCAAGTGGTAATGCTTTATTACCACGATTGAAAACAAAAGTGAGTAACGGGCCATCGGCGGTTTCAACAACATTATTAGCTAGTCGCAGCACGCCGTTATTTTCAAGATTATCAATCGTTTGCCCCTCGATCCCCGAGCCAGTTCCACCAGCCCCAATAAAGGTGATAATTTTGCCCTGCTCGTCATCATCAAAATATATTGAAGCTGGTGCGACATGAGTAACTGGGGCTGATAGTTCCAACAATGCAAGATCGTGACTAACACCAGGAGTGTGATCAGGATGCACAAACCGCCTTTTCACAATAGCCTTTTCCCCGCCCACTAAAATCGTCGTACCGGGATCGGTACAAAATGTAGTGTGAGCAGCGGTTACGACCCAAGTGGGCGCTACCAGAGTACCATGAGCGCCATCGTTGTAAAATTGCACCAAAGGGGGAAAATCACTCCATGAGGCGGCGTATTTTTTAGGGTCTACATCATGACGCATAACAATCGCTGAAGACGGCAACGATAAAACAATTGAAAGGACTATAAAGAATATCAGTGCTACTGTTTTCATCTTTGATTACACTTGTAATTTAAAAATTTAAGCTTACCTCATACATTTTGAATTACAAGTGTAATCTTGATGTGTTTTTATCTAATCATCTTTACGGTTACGTAAACCTGCGGGGGCACAGCTAAACTTTCGGAATTAGAGCCGATGCTTTTTTAAATTGCGGCTAACGAAGCCACAATTGATGTTAGCGCTATGCTATGGGTAGTGACGAAGCGGCATAGTCGCGAAGCGCCGCTGCGTTACTGCCTAATGATTTGAAGAAACGAGTTAAGTCCCGTGTTAGCTACGTTGCTTATTTCATCAACCTAATAACACATTGTTTGAAAGGTTCTACTTTTGCACTCAATTCAGGATTGCGATCTTGAGTTCCATCTGTTAAATGCAGATCACCTGACATAGATGCTTGACCATTAGCAGTGTCTATATTTGCTTCAATGGTCATTGAAAAGTTATAACCGCTTGGAAGCAAAGATGAACACTTTTCTACGGTATTAAGAGATTCTTGCTTGCTGAAAGAATGAAACGCTAGCAATGAAGAAAGTACTGCGACTGAACCAAGATAAACTGCTTTTTTATTCATAATAATTCCTTTTTAGGTAACACATTTGATCAAAAGCTATGACTGTAAATAGCGCCTAAAGTTCTGTAACTAACAGTTAAATGATGGGAATATGCGAGGTCAATGTCGATAAAATCAGTGTCGACGAAACATCTGCTTAAGGAGTGTTGTTATTGGTATAGTGAATTTACCTAAAAGCCGCATTTCGCTTGATGCTGAAAATATAATAGATAGCATCTGCTACAAAGGGCGTTAATAATCAGTCTTAGTCTTAGCCATTTCCTTCCTACCACCCTATGTGCAATGACAACATCAATATGCGTTAAAAAGCCATTACACCTTGTTATACATTTCAGTTCTCGGTGGTAGGTAAGAGAAACTTTAATCCGCTATACCAAGCCAAAAGCGCAACAGTCCCGTGTGTTTCGTTTTCGAAATACTGTTGCCGAGAATTTGCGTTGGAGCTAGTAATAATAGATGCGGCGAAATCACTACCCCATTTGTAATTTGTGCGTCCTATCTCTCCGAGGTGAGCGTTATTGGCGAACGCAAAGTAAATATTGGATTGAAATTCTGGCTGCTTAAAATTAGCCTCATAGGTTGTGTTCAAATAGTTGTCGTCCCACAATGCTGTCGGATCAATGACCAAGTAGTCGGTAAAAAGTGATTGTGAATGCAGAAAAACATACGCTGCAAAAAGACCACCAAAAGATTCGCCTACCAAAACCCGTTTATCTGAAACTCTGTAAGTAGATTGAATTTTGGGGATCAGTTCTTTCTCAAGGAATAAAGCAAAAACGTTCGCTTTGCCGGTTTGCTCGAAAGTATCGAGAACGCGCCCGTTAAAAGTCCACTGAGTTAGCGTGGAAGGCGTCAAATCTCTTGAGCGGTTGGTATTTGGAATGGCAATAACAATGGCTTGTTGAACTTGGCTACCAAGTGTTTCGGTACTTAATGACTCTAAAACACCCACTAAGCCTTTGAATCTATGTACATCACCGTCCAATAAATAAATGACTGGGAAAGTGTTCTCGCTGGCATGATAAGCAGGAGGCAAGTACACCATATAAGGTCGGTTTTCGTTTAGGATCGCCGACTCCACTGAGGACGCGATCCCTAACTCTATTGATTCAGATGCAAAGGTATCTGATACAAAACAGAAAAATAGAAGAATACCGGTAACTATTTTCACGTTAACTTCCCTGACAGATAAAACGCCCAACGAATTTGTAACCAAAGCAGGAGGGCGATTTGCCTCGCAAATGGCATGACGGATTTGCTGATCCGTAATTTAGTCGCTTATTAACCATTTTGTATTGTGTAATTGCTATTCTAGTCGCTCAGTTGACCAAGAGTCTGAGCTACTCCGCTTGATAAGCAAATCGAGGCATTGACTGGCCATTAATGTTCACCGACTCGGTGAACATTTCTAAGGGTCTAACCCACAACCCCTGCTCACCATAAAGCGGTCTATAAACCACTAAATAACTTTCATCTTCAAAATGCTGTGCCACGCCAATAACCTCATAGTCATTGCCTTTATAGTGTCTATATTTGCCTGTGGGGATCATTGATTACTCTCTACCTTGGTATGTTGATGATTAACATGCTTTCTACGGTATGTCTGCCAGATTAGTAGCACGGCATGTGCAACAATTATGCTTACGCTAATTAGCATTAAGCCTTTCCAACCAAATTGAAACAACATGGCACCGGCTCCTAATGCAGCGACGCCTTGCGCACTGAAAACGGCAAATTCATTAATGCTCTGCACTCGAAATTTTTGTTGTTCATTATGGGTTTGAGGCAACAATACAGTGCCGCCTAAAAATAGAAAATTCCAGCCAATCCCGAGTAGAATAAGTGCAACCCAGTAGTTCGCCAAATGATTTCCTTGTGACGCGACCATGATAGTAATCATAAAGATAACTAATCCTAAGGCTATGACTCTGAATACCCCGAGTTTGGATATCAACCAACCGCTGAATAACGACGGTAAGTACATCGCCAGTATATGACTTTGGATCACCCATTTGGCCTGCTCCAAGCTATGGTATTCATTAACATGCATGTGCACTGGTGTTGCGGTCATAATAAAGCTCATTAAAGCATAGCCCACGACCGACGCAGAGACTGCGATGATAAACATGGGGTTGCTCAGTACCGACGATATATCCACTTTATGATTAATCGGTATAGTCGGCCGAATATGAGTTTCTTGCATAAACGAAAATAAAATGGCGCACATACCACATAACATGGCCATCAACAGAAATGATCCAACAAAAGGTGTGCTAGTGAAATTACTTCCTAGGGTCACCATCTCTGGGCCGAGCACCGCAGCTGCCAATCCACCGAGTAACACCGTAGAGGCAGCTTTAGGTGCCCGTTCAAAGTCCACCGACTCCATAGCGGCAAAACGGATCTGCTGAAAACCTGAAACGGCGATACCGAGAATAAAAGACGCACCTAGAAACAACGGGAAGTTCATCCAGTAAACACTTAATGAAGCTAGCAATGCTGATGCACAAGCAAGTAACGCCACGCCAACAAATACCGGTTTTCGCCCCACTTTACCCATAGTACGAGTTACCGGCACCACCCCCACTGCCGTGCCCACGATCATCAACGCAACCGGCATGGTTGACAAACTAGCATTCGAAGCAAGTTGAGCACCTAACACGCCACCAATTAACACCATCATCGCGCCAGCACTCATAGCTAGCGCCAGAATGAGTGTTAATAGCCAAACATTGCGTGGAAGGGTGAACATAAAGCCTCGTGTGATAAGCAATCGATTAAAGGATGCAAATGTAGCACAACGACGATTTAAAACAGCAGCGTTCGTCTGCAACATTGGCAACTTGGCCGATTCGACAATTTTATGAACTCCCTTTGAAAGCAGTTCAAAATGACATTTCCCTGTTTGAGTAGAAAGGTGAAAGGAGCGTGATTGAGGAGCGCTTACTATTGAGAGTGCAGGTTACGTATCTAATTCAGTTTCCGAGCCATCTTCAAGGTCCTCAACAACCACTCGATTACGGCCCGCGACCTTGCCCATATACAAGCGTTTATCGGCACATCTCAGCGCTTCACTCATATTGATCGCCTCGCTAGGCACAAGGCATACACCAATAGTTAGAGTGACTTCACAGGCAAGTTTGTCGATCACTTCCTGATATGAGTCGAACAAATTTGATTGCAAACGATGCGCAAAAACACTCGCACTTATTTTGTCCGTGTCGGGTAAAATAATGGTAAATTCTTCTCCACCAAAGCGGCAGGCAATATCCATGTCGCGAGCGGATTGAGCAATGACTTGCGCCACAAATTGCAAAATTCTATCACCCTCTTGGTGGCCAAATTGATCGTTTACTTGCTTGAAATGATCAATATCCACCATTAACACTGCTAATGGTCGCTGAGTCCGAATAGCCTTTGCTATTTCTTTGGGCAAGCACTCGTTTAAATACCCTCGGTTATACAAACCAGTTAACGGGTCCCGAAGCGACGTTTCGCGAAGTTGCTCGTATTTTTGACGATAAGTTAAAAAGCTAAGGGTATCTGAGATATTGCTTTCGCCTTCGGGGTCGGGGTCGGTGCGATTCAAAGACAGTGATATCTTATGCGATAGGTAACCATATAGCATTAGCGAATATAAAGCCGCCATCAATAGTTTGCCGACCAATGACGAATTTAATAGGGTTAAATATTGGGGATTGTCATAAAATGCCAGACTAATAAATAAGATTGAATCGAGAATCAAGACAAATGCCATAGATGCATAAATTCGAATAAACAAATTTTGCACATAACGGCCTAAATATTCATAGGTTAAAATAACCAGAAAGACATCGAATGCCAGCACCAAAGTGCCGATGAACAAAATACGAGGTTGATAAACAAGTATTGCATTTGACATCTCAACCATTTCAGCGGCAGGTAAACCGGTAGGGTGGATACCAATTAGCAATGTAAACAGGCTTAATGTGATGTTGGCGAAAATCAGCCCGTACACTAGGTTTCGTGACTCTTCTATGCCCTCTTCAATGTATACCAGCAAAATCGCAAATAGGCCTGCGGTGAATAGAACGGCAGACCCCGGACTGACCATAACGCCAGGAAACAGCTCGAAATACAAAAAAGACGCCAAGGAGGTTTGCATGTGCTGAAACACACCCAGCGAAATATATAAGGTGGCAATGCCGAATTTATTACGCAATTGAAATAGCGAAATAATAAACAGGCCGACCATAGCGGCTTCGGCTAAAAAGAAGAATAATTGAGTGAAATATTGCATAAAAACCAGCTTATATGATTGCGTTTATTTTTGCGATAAAACTGTTGAAAGTCAGCCAATTTTTTTGTTATTTCAACCTGATACTTTCAAAAATGGAGTTCGACAAGATTCAAACGGTGAATTGAAAACGACTAAACTTTTTGTTTAATTGAGACGCTCCCACCTTAAGCCAGCTCAGGTAGTATAATCATCTGAGGTACTTTTGTTTTTTTAAGCTTTCTTCTAAGCTCTTTAATAATAGTAATGACCATCAGTTTATGTTTCGCCAAACCACAGTATAGGAATTTTGAACATTTTAACTTTAGAAGAAAAACAACAGATCACACTATCGTTTAGTCTATTAAAAAACGCAAAGACCAACATCGCTAAGAGCTTTTACGATAATCTGTTTGAAATGGCCCCGTTAGTGAAGCCAATGTTTACTAGTGAACGCGAAACCATTGAAAACCACTTTTATGAATTGATTAACTCAGCAGTAGACAATATCAACAATTTTTCCGCAATAAGGCCCCACCTTTTCGACTTAGGGTACCAACATAAAGCCTATGGCGTGCGTGAACATCATTTTACTGTAGTGAAAGCAGCTTTTATTCTATCCATCCAATACAACCTCAAAGGGCAGTTTCATGATGCGTTGGAAGTGGCTTGGTCGAAATATTTTGATGAACTATCCCAAGTGATGATTGAAGGACTAAGATCGCACAAATAGAACATTATATTTTATGTAAACTACGCCGTAGTTTTTTAGATTTTAACCGTGTGGGTGAATACTCAAATTGTGAACCGTATCTATGAGCGTGGTTGATTGTGGCCTATCTATTCAGGTTACCTCAGATTAATCAGCACTATCTAGTAGATTACACTTTCATCGACGATACTTGAGTTAACCGTGATTAGAGTATAAATTTCAATCTAGCATGTATATTTCAATCGCAGAATGATTAAGGATATGTCACTGTTGTAGTGTAGAAATAATATTGGCCACGGTATTACAATAGGGGCAATTCGGAATGAGCGTAGAGCATCGGCAACCAGACAATAAAAACGACCATCTGAAAGTTGTCAGTCAGTATATTATTGACATTCTGCCGACTAAAACGCAAACGGAAATTATTGAACTTATTTTCGATACCTTACTCCGTAATTTTGATATTGATTATCTAGAGCTCTATTCATTCAAACGCAAAAGCAAAGCTCTGATCCTCTCCGAAGCCTATGCTGAAAAGCGTTCGATACTGCAAGATCTCTTCATTATTAATGAAATTCCTTTGGGCCAAGGAATAATTGGCCAAGCAGCCAAGTCATTGCAGATAGAAAGCATCGACGATGTAAGTTTGTACCCAGAGCTCAATCAAAACGGCGGCAAGTATGTTACAGGGCTCATAATACCCGTAGTGACCGATGGCAAATTGGTTGGTGTCATTTATTGTGCTAGCAATAATACCGAGCAATTACCCAAACATATCCAAAATTCCATCTACGCAATTGCCTCCGTTACTGCTATTAAAGTTGATAAAATTCAGGCTATCGACAAACTTCAACATTCTATTGAGAAACTCGAATATAGTGGGAAGATTCAAGATACGCTGTTCGAAATTGCAGAATTGATTTTTGAAACATCTAGTATGCAAGAATTCTATCAAAGACTGCATAGTTGCATCGCTAAACTCATGTTTGCGTCGAATTTCTTTGTTGGTCTAGTCATAGACGACGGCCAGGCAATTACCTTGCCCTATGCGGTAGATGAAGTTGACGAAGTCCCTCCCAATGAAGTGATCCCACTAGACAACCAAAGACCGAGTATTACAGGCTATGTGTTAAATACCGATAAACCGTTGCTAGCTAGCAAGCAAAAAATTCAAGCCATGATCGACTCTAACCAAGTTTACATAAAAGGGTCGTTACCCAATGCGTGGTTAGGAGTTCCCTTTGGCAAACCGCCTTTACATGGTGTAGTCGTTGTACAAAGTTATAATGACGACATTGGTTACACCCAAAAAGACGAACAATTGCTGTGCTTTGTTGCTCGACATATTCGTAATGCGATAGAACGTATGCAGGCCAAGTCTGATCTGCAATTTTTGGCGTTACATGACCCACTGACAAAACTCCCGAACCGGTCGTTATTTAATGATAGGGTTTACCACGCACTAAACAAATGTAAACGAGAACAAGATCGAAATATCGCCCTGTTATTTTTAGACTTAGACAAATTTAAACAGGTAAATGACACCTACGGACATCATATTGGCGATTTACTGCTAATAAAAGTCGCTGAAATTTTGCAACAAAGTATTCGAGAATCAGATACTTTAAGTCGATTGGGAGGGGATGAATTTGCAATTCTATTAGAGGATATTGATACCAAAGATTCGGCATTAAAAGTGGCCAACAAAATTGTCAAAGCCTTAGAGACACCGTTTAAATTAAACGAAATCCAAATAAAAACCTCAACCAGTATTGGCATCGCATTTCATACTAAATCCAATAGTAATGCCGAGTCTCTGGTCATTTGTGCCGACAAAGCGATGTATCAGGCTAAACAGCAAGGTCGTAACCGAGTCGTTTTACATCAAGGTGATGCGCAATCAGACATGGTGCCAACCAATGTTATTGAAAAGGACTCACTAAAAGGCATCAATGAAAACCAGTTCTTTTTTGTGTTCCAACCTATTGTAGATCTAGATACCGGAGAAGTGCTGGGCGCCGAGGCCTTGGTAAGATGGAAATATTCTAAGATGGGCACGCTCCCACCAAATTCTTTCCTCAATGAAATGGAAGAAAACGGCAGTATTGTGCAACTTGATGTATACAACGTTAAAAGAGCGTTAGGGCATTTAAAGAAATGGAAGAGCCTCCTTCCTTATGATTTTCGCTTGTCGGTCAACATTTCAGGTCTAGGCTTTACCTCGATCTCTTTACTCGAAGCAATTGAGCTCGAATACGAAAACGATCCTGACCTATTCCGTTATCTAACGTTAGAAACGACCGAAAAAAGTATTATTAAAGGGGTCGAATTGACACGGGCGCAAATGAATATCTTCTCCAAAATGGGGATTCAATTAGCACTTGACGATTTCGGAACCGGTTATTCCTCATTAAGTTATTTAGGACAGTTTAAGTTTAACTATATTAAAATTGATCGCAGTTTCGTAAGTGGCCACCTTGTAAGCTCACAACAAAGCATCATCTTAGAATCAATCAATAGTCTGGCTAGATCACTGGCCATCGAAACTATCGCTGAAGGTATAGAGACCCAGGAGCAATTGGAGCTTATGAGAGACCTAGAATACTCAATGGGACAAGGTTTTCATATCAGTGAATTGCTAACCGAACAGCAATTACTCGATTTACTTCGAAGCAAAAAGAAGCTTATGACTAGTTAATCTTAACTGTAGGGTCATTACCGTTATTTCCAGCCGATATTGGCTGGGGTTGCTTTGACGCTTTCTTCTTGGTTGCAAACACATATGCGAAAAACGCACTCACGTACGTGAGTCATTAATACCCTCGAGATTGATCACCAAACTGCCATCCAAGGTCTCTACATCACAATTGTTACCTTCACCGCTTCGATCAATCACTAAAAAATCGCATTCATGATTCAGGGCTAGGCAGAAGTGATGCCAGGTGCCTTTGTGGTAGTTAACACCTTGGGTCGGCTGGGCGAGAAAGACCTCTATGTTGTTCTTGTCGAACGCACCTTTAGGCGCAACCACTACTAGGTAAGGCTGCTGACTAAGCGGCATAAAGGCTTGGCTACCCAGTGGGTGACGCTCCATCATCTCGATTTTAATCGGCAAGGTAAGCGGCGTGGAACGGAAGATACTGACAATAGCTCGGCCGTTCTCGTCGGCCACATCTATCTGTGCCAAATCATGAAAACGCTCCGTATAACCGTCATTTATGGTGAAGTGATGTTTATCAGCGCTCGCTTCAAGCACATCACCGTATGGCGCGAAGGCCTCTGAACTAAGAGGCCTAATCGGCAATGATACTTGCCCAGTGTTTTTCGTCATATCAATCTTCTTTTCGGTAGCCGAATGTACGCAGACGAGAAACACCACCGTCTGGAAAGATATTCAATCTAATATGCGTAAAATGCGCCTTAGGATCAGCAATTTCATCGATAAACACATGTTCCCGATGGGCATAGAGTTTGTTACGCGGAATAATGGTTTGCCATTTGGCACTGCCATCGATGCAAGCCTGACTATCATTCATGGTACCTTCGAGAGTAAAGGTATCAGGGAAATTTCCTTTAAAGTGATGGGTATCGACTATCACTTTATTGATCGAGCCAATATGGCCAAGTTTGACAATATTCCAATCTGGTCCGGGATCTCGACGGCGCTTTGTTTCCCAACCGTCGCCCATGTCTTTGCCGCGGCCAGGCATGATAAGGTTATTTTTATCGCTAAAAAACATATCACTCACCAGCAGTGAGCGCCCGCCATTTTTGACATACGCCAGATCAATCAATTCGCCAGGTAGAAATTGCTGCCAATCCACTTGGGCTTCACCGTAAACGCGAAACCGAGCCACGCCTCCATCAGGAAAAATATTCAGCCTAACGTGAGTACAGCATTGTACATTGTCTATCTCAAACAGATTTTGGCTGTGGGCCTCAACTGGAGAATCGGCCAGCAAGCTAAACCATTGGGTATCAGCACCGGGTTGTTGAGCCGAGTGGCAGCCTTCAATAGACACCGTTTGCGGCGCATTGCCGCGAAAGAAATTGGTGTCCACGTCGAAGCCTTTGATCACCCCTGGCACGCCAAGACGGATAATGCACCAATCATGATCCCGACCATTATCACGTCCATAACTGCGACGCGACTCCCAGCCATCCATCCATTTCCCGCGCTCAGTATATTTATCATCGATAAAGATACCTCTACCGGCTTTCAGCAAGTTTTCCATTTCAGCAAAAAAATCATCGCTACAAGACAGGGTTTCACCGCCTAGGCGTTCACTGGCTAAATCAATATACTGCTCACTAAGTTTATTTGGTATTGCTTGTTGGCTCATTTGTTTCTCAATAATTTTAAGTATTCGTTGTTCAATAACGTCCTGCTTATCGCTACTTTTTATTCACTATCTGCGATTAGCTTACAACAGATACTGGTGTGTCCGTTGGCTATGGTTAATCTCTGGGTTGTTCATCCATTTTAGATACGGGGCGGTTGCTTAGCTGATCAGCTAGCGTAGTTTGCCGATGTTAACTTTTTTCGCCCTTACAGTTAACGCAAGGTTGGTGTCATTCAATGACAACATGTTGTTTCAGGTCGATAACGATTGTATTGCCCCACATGCCGTAATGCCAGCAAAATAGTTCATCCTTGCAGGCTTCGAATGCCCCCTTATGAATTTCGATTGGCCGTTGAGGTTACGGGCATCGCATTTATCGCCATCTCATCATTTAACCGTCTTCAGCTTGATTGGAAATTCCGCAGATTCGCATAACCTAATGTTTTTGAGCATGTCTGTAAATGAATTGCTAAACTCTTAATTCAATATTAACGCTTTTATACTGGCGGGTTGGCATCCTGCTACAAAGGGTGAACTACAATTCAATCTCCACGTTCGTCAATTTTAAATAGCTGTTTGTGGCTTTTGCTGGTACTCGTCATTACTGCAAAATCAACTGAGGCTAAGACCTGTGCCGACAACAATGATGAGCACTCATACGATGTCACTTTATTTATGCCCGACGCAAAAATCAGTGAATTCTGGAGCGCGTCGCATAACTTTGCACGATCTGTGGCCAAACATCTCAATATTAATTTAAAGATTATCTCGCTGGAGGGATTTAAACGGACCCGATTCGGGTTTCTGCAACTAATTACTCAAACGCTGACAGAACGTCATAAACCTGATTTTATATTATCAATCATGTACGGCGGAGGTGAGTATGCTCAACTTGAGCTATTCAATAAATTGTCAGTTCCCTTTATCACTTTCAATAGCAGCTTAGGACCATTGGAGTTAAGAGTGACTCAGAATCCGCGTGAGCAATTCCAGCATTGGAAAGCGCATATGTCCCCCGATGAATTTTCGGCGGGGGCAAACGTGGTAGCAAATCTAGTTGCACAAAAAGGGGGAACGACGCTAGCTATTTTAGGTGGTTCAACAACCTCAGTCGTAAACAAACATCGTATAGAAGGCGCATTAAAGCAAGCAAAAGCAGAATCGATTTCTGTGCTAGCGCCTGTCTATACCGATTGGAGCGTACAAAGGAGTATGTTCGCCACACGCACAATTTTAAGACGCGCGCCAGATGTGGATATGATCTGGACTGCAGCTCCTGAAATAGCTGATGGTGCACGTAGGGTATTAGCTGAGTTAAATAAAAGTGCAGTCATAGGTTCGTTCGACTGGACTGACACAAATATTCAATTGATTGAACAAGGCGATCTTGCATTTAGCTATGGTGGACATTTTACGGAAGCAGGCTGGGCAATTATTTTGCTTTACGATTATCTGCGCGGAAGCGATTTTGCAACTGAACTGGGCACCATGATCCTTTCGCAACTGAAAAAAATGGATAGATCTAACATCAACGATGTCAAATACCTTCTCCATAAAAGAAACTGGAGTGATACTGATTTTAGAACCTACAGTAAGTGTTTAAACCCACTAAGAGATTCTTACGATTTTACGCTTAGTCCTAAGTAACCTGAACTCTGGATAATAAGCGTCCCTCAATAACACCCATTTTACGCTTATCTGCGTTGAGTTCATGTTAAGTAGATAAAGAGTGCCGATGGAATAAGGCGGAAATTTCTGACTATTACACTACCAAAGGATCAAGTTCAAATTGCAATAATAAAGTCATTCCATTAGCCAAAAACATCAAGTTGTAATTGCTGTCAAATGCTACGACTCAAATGGCAAGTTTAACTGTAGAAATTTGGCTTTTGAGGGAAGGCCTACGTGCAGCCCTACCAATCTAATCCCCCTATCCGCTTTACGACTATAAGCTTCATCGATGAGCTCGATAAAGTAGTCTTTATTCAATTCCGCGCAGCGATGCTCGACTGTCGTTTGTTGGAAGTCGCTGAATTTTAGCTTTACGCCTTGGCTTTGAATTTTGGTATTAGCGCGAGCCGATATGAGTCGCTCTTCTAATTTAGGATAGAGTTTTTCTACTACTTCTAAGCACTGCTCTTTGGTCAGCAAATCTTCAGATAACGTACGCTCAACTCCGACTGATTTGCGCTCTCTGGATAAACTGAGATCACGGTCATCAATTGCATGGCTACGATTCCATATCACTGGTCCAAACTTCCCAAAGCCTTTGACCAGTTTTTCTAATGAGTAGGCGCGCACATCATTACAAGTATATAAACCTAGATTATGTAGTTTTTGCACTGTCACTTTACCCACGCCTGGAATTTTACCCAAGGGCAAAGCTTTGACAAAGTCATCTAATTTATCTGGCGTGATCACACAAATGCCATCGGGCTTGTTTTCATCGCTAGCGATCTTTGCTACAAACTTGCAAGGCGCGACTCCAGCAGAGGCCGTTAAACCTGTTTCAGCGAAAATTGCTTTGCGTATATCTTCGGCGATTAAGGTGGCGCTGCCGCAAAAAAGGGTGCAGTCGGATACATCGAGGTAGGCTTCATCTAGCGAAAGGGGTTCAATTTTATCGGTGTAACGCTGAAATATCTGGCGGATTTGCTTGGATATTTCCACGTACAACTCCATGCGTCCTGGCACTAACACTAGGTTTGGACAGAGTTTTACTGCATGCGCCGTTGCCATTGCAGAACGCACACCGAATTTTCGAGCGGGATAATTGCACGTGGCTATGACTCCGCGCCGATCTGAACTACCACCAATGGCAATGGGCAGGTGACGCAATTCGGGCTTGTCACGCATCTCCACGGCGGCATAAAAGCAGTCCATATCTATGTGAATTATTTTGCGCAAAGCCAAAACCGATCAAATCAAATAACTGTTATTATATACAGTTACCTGATAATTGCATTAGTTAACTACCAGCGAGAGTTGAAGAGATCCCGGCTTTAAGAGCACTGCCGGGATGACAGATAGTGAGAGCTCCACCGGGATGACAGTGACGTTCTGTGTCATCCCCAAGTGCTCTTGTTGGGGATCTCCGTAACAGTCCTTCGTAGTTAATTACACACAGGTGTTGAGAAGATCCCGGCCTCAAGAGCCCCGCCGGGATGACAGTGACGTTCTGTGTCATCCCCAAGTGCTCTTGTTGGGGATCTCCGTAACAGTCCTTCGTAGTTAATTACAAACAGGTGTTGAGAAGATCCCGGCCTTAAGAGCACCACCGGGATGACAGTGACGTTCTGTGTCATCCCCAAGTGCTCTTGTTGGGGATCTCAGTAACAGTCCTTCGTAGTTAATTACAAACAGGTGTTGAGAAGATCCCGGCCTCAAGAGCCCCACCGGGATGACAGATAGAGAGAGCCCCACCGGGATGACAGATAGAGAGAGCCCCACCGGGATGACAGTGACGTTCTGTGTCATCCCCAAGTGCTCTTGTTGGGGATCTCCGTAACAGTCCTTCGTAGTTAATTACAAACAGGTGTTGAGAAGATCCCGGCCTCAAGAGCCCCACCGGGATGACAGATAGAGAGAGCCCCACCGGGATGACAGATAGAGAGAGCCCCACCGGGATGACAGTGACGTTCTGTGTCATCCCCAAGTGCTCTTGTTGGGGATCTCCGTAACAGTCCTTCGTAGTTAATTACAAACAGGTGTTGAGAAGATCCCGGCCTCAAGAGCCCCACCGGGATGACGGTTAGGGAGAGCACCACCGGGATGACAGTGACGTTCTGTGTCATCCCCAAGTGCTCTTGTTGGGGATCTCCGTAACAGTCCTTCGTAGTTAATTACAAACAGGTGTTGAGAAGATCCCGGCCTTAAGAGCCCCACCGGGATGACAGAAAGGGAGCCCCGCCGGGATGACAGTGACGTTCTGTGTCATCCCCGAATGCAGTTATCGGGGATCTCACAAACAGCGCGCAGGGGCTTATATAAGCGATATCACTAAAGGATTTGGTTTTGTTTCCATTCGGCGAGTTTTTTCTCGCGTTGCTGCTCTCTTTCCATGCGGGCTTTTTTACGATCGCAGGGTTCCGGGCAGTCACATGCTTTGTCGATTCCTAACGCGCCTAATCCACCGCAGCTGCCCGATATGGATTTTTGTTGCACGATAAACCCTACAGCCATGGCTAACACCACAATCAAAAAGAATCCGAAGGCTAAGATAAATGTACTCACGATATTTCCTACTTTTGATTTACGCTTAGTATAAAAAATGCTTAATTCTGTTGCTTGGCCGCTTGAATATATTCGTCAAAACGTCCACTAGTATACGTCTTAAAGCCATCTTTTTCTCGAGTAATTAGCATCACATCTAATTGTTGCTCTTGAGCTAGGCGTAATGCCGCATCTTTGCCCATCACTCCCAATGCAGTAGCAAGACCATCTGCTGTCATAGATGACGGATGCACTACGGTCACCGAAACTAAATTGTGTTGAATTGGATAACCAGTGCGCGGATCAATTAGGTGTGAGTATCTGACCCCATTTTCTTCAAAATAGTTTCGATAGTCACCTGAGGTGGCAATTGCATTGTTACCGATGCTGAGAACAGTTTGCACATCACGCTTGTCGATAACGGGCTGCTCAACTGCGATACGCCAAGCAATACCGTTTCCCTTAAGTCCAGCAACACGCATCTCGCCGCCAATTTCAACCAAATAGTTGGTATGCCCTAGCGACTCTAACAGGTTGGCTATTTCGTCAACGCCGTAACCTTTAGCAATGGTAGAAAGGTCAACATAGAGATCGGGAGTCAGTTTACTAGCGGTATTAGACCCAAGATAGAGTTTATCTAAACCTATCTTTTGCTTGAGTGCTTCAATAGTCGCTTTTGAAGGAATGACTTCGGGTTTGGCATCTGGACCAAAGCCCCATAAGTTAACCAAAGGACCCACGGTTACATCCAAAACGCCATCGCTGAGTTCACCCAAGCGCTTTGCTTCACGCAATACCAGCATGGTTTCTGCTGATAAGGTAAAAGGCAACGTACTGTGATGCTGATTGAATCGCGATAATTCAGAATGAGGATCGTAGGTCGACATTAGCTTGTTTATCTTAGCCAAACGTTGATCGATCTTATCTTTTAGTTCATCAGCGGAAACGACTAGCCCTTCGTCTTTGCGTATTTTTACGTTATAGCTTGTGCCCATAGTAGGCCCAGTAAGGTGCACATCTGTCACCTCTTGCGTGGCGTTCAATAACAGCAACAATATAACGATGACACTGCCTAGTAGCGAGATAACTTTTACTTTTATCATAAACCCTTAAACCATAAAAAAGAGGGACGATATCGTCCCTCTCCTTGTATCGATTAGCGCGACAGAATTAACCGCCGAAATCATCCAACATGATGTTCTCGTCTTCAACACCTAGCTCTTTAAGCATGTTGATTACCGCAGCATTCATCATAGGTGGACCACACATGTAGAATTCACAGTCTTCTGGCGCTGGATGGTCTTTCAGATAATTCTCTAACAACACGTTATGAATAAATCCGGTGTCACCTTCCCAATTATCTTCAGGTTGTGGATCAGACAATGCCACGTGCCAAGTAAAGTTTTCGTTTTCTTTTTGCAGCATGTCGAAATCTTCAACATAGAACATTTCGCGTAACGAACGTGCGCCATACCAGAACGTAATCTTACGATCGGTTTTTAAGCGACGAAGTTGGTCAAAGATATGCGAACGCATCGGCGCCATACCCGCACCACCACCAACAAATACCATTTCGGCTTGGGTGTCTTTTGCGAAGAACTCACCAAATGGGCCTGAAATTGTGGCTTTATCACCCTCTTTAAGGCTCCAAATGAACGACGACATTTTACCTGCCGGCAAGCTAAGATTATTAGGTGGCGGCGTAGCAATACGCACGTTCAACATAATAATGCCTTCTTCTTCTGGGTAGTTCGCCATTGAGTAAGCTCGAATCGTTTCTTCGTCAACTTTAGATTCAATGTCGAAAAATCCGAAACGTTCCCAATCGCCGCGATACTCATCAGGAACATCGAAGTCTTTGTACTTAACATGGTGAGGTGGAGCTTCAATTTGAATATATCCACCAGCACGGAAAGGAACGCTCTCACCGTTAGGAATGCGCAACACCAATTCTTTGATGAAAGTCGCTTTGTTATCATTAGAAATAACTTCGCAGTCCCATTTTTTGATGCCGAACACTTCTTCTGGAAGTTCGATGTCCATGTCTTGTTTAATAGCCACCTGACAAGACAAACGACAACCTTCTTTGGCTTCGCGCTTACTCACGTGATCCAACTCAGTAGGTAGAATTTCGCCGCCACCTGATTTGATATCAACGCGACACTGGCCACAAGAACCACCGCCACCACAAGCAGAAGATACGAAGATCCCTGAATCTGCTAAGGCACCTAGCAATTTACCGCCAGGAGAGGCCGTAATCGCTTTATCAGGATCGCCGTTAATAGTGATGGTCACGTCGCCCGACGGCACCAATTTAGATTTTGCAAACATGATGATAAACACGAGTGCCAATACAATGGCGATAAACATGCCTACACCAAGGTAAATTTCACTTTGATTCATTTACTAATACTCCTTAGTGCTGCCGCTTAAAGCGCCACGCCTGTGAATGATTGGAAACCAAGCGCCATTAATCCAGCGATCATAAATACCGATCCCAATCCACGTATGCCTTCAGGCATATCAGCATATTTTAATTTTTCGCGAACAGCGGCAAGTAAGGTGATCGCAATCGCCCAACCTAGTCCACTACCAATGCCGTAAACCACGCTCTCGGTAAAGTTGTATTCACGTTGAACCGCAAATGCCACACCACCAAAGATTGCACAGTTAACCGTGATCAATGGTAAGAAAATACCAAGGGCGTTGTACAAAGCAGGAAAGAACTTATCCAAACTCATTTCCAGAATTTGAACTAATGCAGCAATTACGCCGATAAAGGTCAAAAAGTTCAAGAAGCTTAAATCTGCATCAGGAAATCCTGCCCAAGCCAATGCGCCAGGAGCAAGTATGTTTACATAGATTACTTGGTTAACCGGCACAGAAATACCCAGTACCACGATTACCGCAACACCCAAGCCCATGGCCGTTTTTACTTTCTTAGATACTGCAAGGAAGGTACACATTCCCAAGAACAGCGACAGCGCCATGTTTTCGATAAACACTGAGCGCACAAAAAGACTAATATAATGTTCCATTTCTTACTCCTTGGGCTCAACTTGTTCTGGACGAATAGTTCGGATGAACCAAATCAAACCACCAATCAAAAAGAACGAACTGAAAGGTAGGATTAATAGACCGTTACCTTGATACCAACCACCGTTTTGTACCAATGGTAAGATTTCAAAGCCAAGTAAGGTACCAAACCCAAATAACTCTTTGATCACACCAATAACGATAAGTACAAACGAATAACCTAAGCCGTTACCAATACCATCTAAAAAGCTCATCAGAGGCGGACTCTTCATTGCATAGGCTTCAGCGCGCCCCATTACAATACAGTTGGTAATAATCAAACCAACGAATACCGATAACTCTTTGGCAATTTGATAGGAATAGGCTTTTAACACCTGATCAACCACGATTACCAAAGAGGCGATTATGGTCATCTGAATGATGATCCGCACACTCGAAGGAATATGGTTACGGATAATAGAGATAAATAAGTTCGAAAAGGCCACTACTGTGGTCAATGCCAATGACATTACCAATGCAGTTTCCAATTTTGTGGTAATCGCCAATGCAGAGCAAACACCTAAGACGTGCAATGCAATTGGGTTACTACTTAGTATCGGTCCGAACAAGACCTGTTTCATTTCTTTAACTTCAGCCATTGCTCTAACCCTTATGATTTCCAAGTCTGGTTTTTAAGATACGGACCAAATCCGTTCTCACCTGCCCAGTACTTCAAGGTGTTTTCAACACCATTGCTGGTCAAGGTGGCACCGGAAAGTGCGTCCACCGCATATTCGTTATCAGGGTTGGCATTTTTCTTAACATCAATCGCCACTTGGCCATCTTTGTACAGTTTTTTGCCATCCCATTTCGCTTTCCAATCTGGATTAAGAATTTCGGCACCTAAGCCTGGAGTTTCTTTATGCTGATAATAAACAAGTTCTCGAACTGTATTGCCATCTGCATCTAATGCTAAGAATCCAAACATCAAATCCCAAAGACCACTGCCATGCACGGGTAAAACAATGCGCTGAACGGTGCCGCTGGTATCTTTTACAAGATAAACAGACGCAACACTAGAACGGCGTTGAAAACCGACATTACTGTTTTCAACTTTAACCGTGTATTTAGGGTCATTAGCGGCTTTGTACATATCAAAGCCTTCCGGTACATCTACGTATTGGCCGGTGCTGATATCCACGTGACGCTCTTCAACGAACTTGTCAAACGTACAAATAACATTGCAGTCTGCGGTTGTTTCAATTCCAGCCGCTTCAAGAATGTTAGATTGCTTATCTTTAGCTGCATTTATTTGTTGTAGTTCACGCAAACCAACGGCTGCACCTGAAACCACAATTGAACACACCAAACATACGGCAACGACGATACCGACTGTTTTGCCTAGAGTTTCCTTTTTAGCCGACACGAGCAACCCTCCGCTTAATGTTACTTTGAGCCACGAAATAATCGAACAGTGGCGCCCATAAGTTTGCAAATAGTATGGCTAGCATGATCCCCTCAGGGAACGCCGGGTTGAGTACCCGAATCATCACAGTCATAAATCCTATTAAAAATCCGTAAGCCCATTTACCTTTATCGGTAAACGAAGCGGAAACGGGGTCGGTTGCCATAAAGAACATACCAAACGCCATTCCACCAATGACCATGTGCCAGTACCAAGGCATGGCAAACATCGGGTTAGTGTCACTGCCAATGAAGTTCAGTAAAGAAGCAAAGAATGCCACACCTAATGCTACACCAGCGACAATTCGCCACGACGCGATGCGCATATAAATAATAAACAAACCACCTAGCAAAATTGCCAAACTTGAGACTTCACCCATTGAACCTGGGATGTTACCGAAGAACGAGTTCCACCATAGGTCCATGTTGTTGTAATCCATTTGGCCTGCAGCCGCTTTACCTAACCAGGTAGCGCCTGAGTAGCCATCGGCAGCAACCCAAATTTGATCACCTGAGATTTGTGCTGGGTACGCAAAATACAAGAATGCGCGACCCGAAAGTGCTGGGTTTAGGAAGTTTCTTCCAGTACCACCAAAGATTTCTTTAGCGATAACCACACCAAAGGTAATACCTAAGGCTGCTTGCCATAAAGGAATAGTGGCGGGTAGTGTGAGTGCAAATAGTACTGAGGTAACGAAGAATCCTTCGTTAACTTCGTGTTTGCGCACTGAGGCGAAAATCACTTCCCAGAAACCACCGACAATAAACACAGTGGCGTAAATGGGTACGAAGAAACAAGCACCATAGGCCATCATGCCCATCCAACCTATGCCTTCAATACCTAATTCACCGCCCAAGGCCGAGAACAATTGCGCTTGCCAAATATCTGGCAAGGTTCCAGCGCCGGCTAGAATAGCCTCATGTGCCTGAGCACCAATGTTGTACATACCAAAGAACATCGCTGGGAAAGTCGCGGCCCAAACCATGATCATAATGCGTTTCAAATCGATACTGTCACGAACGTGGGTAGTCGATTTATTGACTTTACCCGGTGTGTAAAAGATAGTCGCAGCGGCTTCATAGAGCGCGTAGTACTTCTCATACTTACCACCTGGTTCAAAATCAGGTTCAATATTTTCTAAAAAAGCTTTTAAACCCATGTCTTAGCCCTCTTTCTCGATTGTGGTGAGACACTCTCGTAAGATCGGTCCGTAGTTATATTTGCCTGGGCATACATAGGTACACAGGGCGAGATCTTCTTCATCCAACTCAAGGCAGCCTAAAGTTTGCGCTGCGTCTGTGTCACCAGAAATCAAATCACGTAGTAGTAATGTCGGTAAAATATCTAACGGCATAATGCGCTCGTAATTGCCGATAGGCACCATCGAGCGATCTGAACCATTAGTCGATGTGGTCATATCGTACTTCTTACTCGGCGACAAATGACCAAGATAAGCACGGGTTACCGAGTGCATTTTGCTACCAGGGGCTAGCCAACCAAACAATTTTTTCTCGCGATCTTCAGCCAGCAAAGACAATTGATTGTGATAACGACCTAAGAAGCCATGAACACCGTGAGCATGCGTTCCCATAAGTACCGAACCCGACACGACACGAACATCGTCACCAGCAAGTTCGCCAGCCGTCAATTGATCAGTATCAGCACCGAGTACCGTTTTCACTAAACGAGGATTTTTAGCTGCAGGACCGGCAATCGAAATAACGCGCTCATTATTTAATTCGCCCGTAGCAAACAATGCACCAAATGCCATTACGTCTTGGTAGCCAATGGTCCACACCATTTTACCTTGACCAACTGCATCTAGAAAATGGATGTGCGTGCCAGCAAGTCCAGCTGGATGTGGTCCAGCGAACTCTTCAACTTTCACTTGCGTGTTGCCCACAGGAATATCGGCACCGGGGGCTTTACAGACAAACACATCGCCGCTAGTCAATTTGCTTAGCACTGCAAGACCGTTTTCGAAGTCTGCTTTGCGTTGCGCGATAATGACTTCTGGGTCAGCGGCTAATGGATTGGTATCCATGGCATTAACGAAGATAGAACGCGGCTCGGAACCCAGTGCAGGCACTTTACTGTACGGACGAGTTCGCAACGCCACCCACAGACCAGATTTAACCAGATTCTCTTCGACTTTTTCACGAGCAACAGCAGCGAGCTGTGATGCATCGTATTTGTCGAATGTCTCTTGTTCGTTACCAGATACTTCGATAACCACTGACTGTAAGACACGTCGAGCGCCACGATTGACCTCAACCACTTTTCCCGCTGCTGGAGCAGTGAACAATACACCAGGGTTCTTTTTGTCTTCAAAAAGAGCCTGACCTTTTTTCACTACGTCATCAACTTGAACGAACATGGTGGGACGCATCCCGACATATTCTTCCCCCAACACCGCCACTCGGGTCACGCTGGGTCCATCTTGGATCGTTTGGTTAGGAGCCCCCTTGATAGGAAGATCTAACCCTTGCTTGATTTTTATCATATGCAACCGCAGTCTTGTAAAATAAAATTAAAATGAAAGAAATATCATTTTTAGGCTCTTAGTGTTTGCTTTGTGCTGAAGTTAATATCAGCCGCACTTTCACATGAAAACCCAAAGGTGATCGCTCTTTTCGATTTAGTCTCTACTTAGTTTCCGTACATGAATTCGTAACCCGGTGAACACAGACGCATGCTGCATTGGCCCCCCACCTCGCTCGAAAATGAAAATGTTGCTGGCGATCAGAATGTCGAATTTAGATGCTCAGCCTTGTTAACTATGGAATTTTAGCATTATTTGCATACTTTGCACCATGCAATTTATTGTGAATTAAGCATTTTTGGCCCGAAAATGAATTTTACTACGGAAAAAAGCTTAATCAATTGTTTTCCTAACGCTAAAAATACACAAACCGCCAAAAAGGCGGTTTGTTGAAAAAGCGGCTACAAGATCAGGTTACCATTCCACTAACGGGTCAAGATCTTGTTCGTAATCCACTCCGTCGATGTCAAATCCAAATAGTTTCAGAAATTCATGGTGATAACCGGCATAGTCACTAAGCTCATGGAAATTTTCCTGAGTCACCTGATCCCATAACTGTTTGATTTTAGCTTGAGTAGCATCATTAGTTTCCTTGCCATCCATGCGTAGTCGATTCATATCATCGGTTTGTGGATCATCTTGCAATAGCTTTTCCGAAAACAAGCCCGCAATCTGCTCAATACAGCCTTCATGGGTTCCTTCTTGCTTCATCACTTTATATATCAACGAGATATACAACGGCATGACTGGAATAGCTGAGCTGGCTTGAGTCACTAACGCCTTTAAAGAAGAAACATAGGCTTTTACATTCTTATCTTTCAATGAGTTTGTTATGGCACTGGCAGCACGATCCAAATCTTCTTTTGCTTTACCAATAGTTGCTTGACCATAGATCGGCCACGTAAGTTCTTTACCTATGTAGGTATAAGCTGTGGTTTTACAGTTATCTGCTAATAAGTCAGCATCGGCTAAAGCTGCTAACCATAATTCCCAATCTTCACCCCCCATGACTTTAATAGTGTCGGCAATTTCTTGCTCATTGGCAGCTTCCAATTCGACTTCATGAATTAAGTCTTTATCGGTGTCATAAGTTTTGGTTTTATAATCTTGACCTACTGGCTTTAAGGTTGATTTATACACTTCACCGGTTTCAGGATCAGTACGTCGAGGTGACGCAAGACTGTAAATAACCAAGTCAACTTTACCCATATTGGCTTTAAGTTGCTCAATCACTTGTTGTTTCAATTCGTTGGAAAAGGCATCACCATTGAGGGTGTGAGCGTAAATACCAGCTTGACCTGCAAATTGATGGAAGGCAGCTGTATTGTACCAGCCCGCAGTACCTGTTTTTCGCTCAGTAGGCGGTTTTTCAAAACACACACCTAAGGTTTTAGCGCCATATCCAAAGGTCGATACGATGCGAGAAGCGAGTCCATAACCCGTCGAACAGCCAAGAATAAGCACATTCTTGGGACCTTCTCCCAAATCACCTAAACTTTTTACGTATTCGATTTGTTCGTTAACACTTGCTGCACATCCAACTGGATGCGCATTTGTGCATATAAAGCCGCGTACTTTTGGCTTAATGACCATAATGGGTAATCCTCACAATTAATTTGCTGGCTATTCTAAAGGGCAATGCCGTAACAACACATCTGAGCAGATCAAAAATCGAAATGATGTGGCTTTTTGCCTCACTAAATTCTATTCACCATCACGATTTTTATAGTATTCCATTTCCGAAATACGGTGGTAATTCTGCACGCTATCTTGGAATTTCTTGTAGGACGCATACACCTTAGCGAAAATCGGATCGGCAGCTGCTTGTTCTTGCATCACTTCACTGCTGGCTTGACGAAGTGCGTTCATGACATCTTTTGGTAGCGGACGCATGTCCACTGAGTGAGTTTCCACCAATGCCTGCATTGCGGAATTATTGGCTGCAGTGTACTCATCTAGCATATCTTGATTGACGGCTCGCGTAGCCACTTCGATAATAGCTTGCAAGTCTTTGGGCAACGCTTCATAAGCCTGCTTATTAACCATAAATTCCAAGCTTGCACCCGGCTCGTGCCAACCCGAGTAGTAGTAATATTTCGCCGCTTTATGTAGACCAAATGACATATCATTGTAAGGCCCTACCCATTCAGTTGCATCAATCGCACCTGATTGCAGTGATGTAAACAACTCGCCTCCCGTTAGAGCCACTGGAATACCACCTAGCTTTTTCAACACCTCAGCACCTAAGCCAGGAATGCGCATTTTCAATCCTTTTAGATCGTCGACACTGTTAATTTCCTTTTTGAACCAACCAGCCATTTGCACACCGGTATTACCGCCCACAAAGGGGATCAAGTTAAAGGGCGCATAGAGCTCTCGCCACAATTCCATGCCGCCACCATAGTGCATCCAGCCGTTAAACTCAGTGGCATTCATACCAAATGGAATAGCGGTAAATATCTGCGCAGCTGGCGCCTTGCCTTTCCAATAATACGAGCCAGCATGGCCCATTTCAGCGGTACCACTAGAAACCGTATCAAATACTTCGAAGCCATCGACCAATTGACCGGCACCAAAAACCTTTATTTTTAATCGGCCGTTAGACATACGATCCACGTACGTGGCAAAGGTCTCTGGCGCTTTGCCTAAGCCTGGAAAATTTTTCGGCCAAGATGTCACCAATTTCCACTCATAAGTTTGCTGTGATTGAGCACTTGTGTCTTGCACTTTGCTGTCTCCACCACAGGAGATCAGTGCCATACAAGTCGCTAGCAAAATCATTATGTTAGGTAATTTCATATCAGTTGTTCCAAACGCGTTTAAAGTAAAGATGGCAACCACGTTACCAGATTTGGCCAAATAGCCAATGCTAGTAATAACATCAGTTGAATTATAATAAAGGGAAGCACCCCTTTGTAGATGTGACTGGTTTTTACTTCTGGGGGCGCAACGCCGCGTAAATAGAATAAAGCGAAACCAAAAGGAGGGGTTAAAAACGAGGTTTGCAGATTCACCGCAATCATAATACCCAACCAGATCGGATCAACGCCCATGGCCAACAACACAGGCGCGACCAACGGCACTACTACAAAGGTGATCTCGATAAAGTCTAAGATGAAACCCAGTAAAAATATCACGACCATGACGACCAACACTGCACTAAAGGTGCCCCCCGGTAATTCAGCAAAGAAACCTTCAATCAGTTCCTCACCACCAAAACCGCGAAATACCAATGAAAAAATGGCCGCGCCGATGAGGATCAAGAACACCATAGAGGTCACTCGGGTGGTGGCCATCATCACGTCTTTGAGTTTGCTTAAGGTCAATTGCCGCTGGGCAAGTGCTAGTATTAAAGCACCGGCCGCCCCTACTCCCGCAGCTTCGGTGGGCGTTGCGTAACCAAACAAAATGGAACCCAGAACTAACACAATCAAGAATAGTGGCGGAAATAGTGCACTAAACAAACTGACCTGAGAGTCTGTTTGATCCGACTCTAGCGCCGCAGGCGCAGTTATATGCCTAGCTGCAAACACCAATACATAGATAAGATACATCCCCACCAACAGCAAGCCGGGCACCAGCGCACCGACGAATAAATCCCCAACTGACACCGACTCTGGCGAAAAGATCCCCATGTCTAATTGAGCCTGTTGAAATGCACTAGACAGCACATCACCAAGTAATACTAAGGCAATCGAAGGTGGAATGATTTGTCCCAAGGTCCCGGTTGCGCAAATTGCGCCGCTGGCAAAGGAAGGCGCGTAGCCTTGTTTCAGCATTGTGGGTAAAGATAACAGCCCCATGGTCACGACAGTTGCGCCAACAATGCCAGTGCTGGCCGCCAATAGCATGCCCACTAGTACTACTGAAATTGCCATACCGGACTTCAATCGCCCAAATACCTGCCCCATCGCCATTAACAGGTTCTGCGCTACCTCGGATTTTTCCAGCATCACCCCCATGAACACAAACAGAGGCACCGCCACTAGGGTTTGATTAGTAATAATGCCGTACAGGCGACTGGGAACTGCATGCAAATAGGACGCATCGAATGCACCGAAAAACATCCCGATACCAGCAAATATAAGCGCTGTGCCGGCCAATGTGTACGCAACCGGATACCCCAGTAGCAAAGTAACGCAGACCAAGGCAAACATCACCAATGAGAGATATTCCATTACTGCTCTCCCTGCTGAGGTTGATCTGAATCTTTGCAATTGCACAATGCGAGGGCGTTTTTGAGTATCTCGGAAATACCTTGTGCCACCATGATCGCGGCAAAGACCAAGATCAATGACTTGAGTATAAATACTGCAGGGATCCCGCCAGCTTCACGGGAGTCCTCCAACATACTCCATGAAAACATCACGTAGTCATAAGAAATGATGAAAATGAAGATATTGACCGGTAACAAAAACGCCACACTGCCAAAAAGATTTACTTTGGCTTGTTTCGCTGGACTAAAACGTCGATAAAAGATGTCAACTCGCACGTGCTCATTGACGCGCAGCGTGTGAGCACTGCCAAGCAAAAACACAGTGGCATGCAAATACATCACCGACTCTTGCATGGCAATCCAGCCGATATCAAAACCGTATCTGAGCACCACAATCAACAACATGGTGATCACCATCAATAAGGTAAACCAACTGATCCACTTACATAAGACATCGTTGAGCGTATCTATAAAGTGGAAAGCACTCTCAACTGGACGCATTTCCATAATATTATTCTTATCTTTCTTGTTGGACGGCTATCATAACACTGAGGTGATAGTTGCCTACAGTATTTGGCTGGAATTTTCAGTAAAAAAAGTCATCAGGTCAATATCTTAAGCTGAGTATGACGGGCACAAATAAGTCTCGATGGTGCTTCTAAAGCCTGTTATATTAGCTCACTTCTAGCTTGGTTTAAGCGGTTGTCTCGTAAGGGATAGCGCAAAATTAAATGGGAATTTGGTGAGAATCCAAAACTGTACCCGCAACTGTAATTGCCTACACTCAATTAAAAGTAGGCATAAGTCAGATATCAGCCAAGCCTGAACCACTCAGTTTTGCAGTTTTTGGCTGGCAGCCAAGGGTGCATAACGCTGAGCATTGATCGTGCGGGAATACACGTTTCAAAATGTCGCCTTAATCCGTAACTCAAGCGTCATTTTCCCGTTTACTTATTGCTTTGAATGCCTTCAATTAGCGAATGACTGAAGGGACGTAAATTGGAATTGCCTATTCATCATGCTTGATGTCAAACACGCTGCTTTTCAAATTAACAATAAGCATATTCTTAAAGACGTAAGCTTCAACTTACCGACAGGCCAAATTTTGGGCGTGCTTGGCGCTAATGGTGCAGGCAAAACAACGCTGTTGAAAATGATAGCGGGCCAGCGTGCGAGCAAAGATATGATTTATTGGCATGGCCGTCCCATAGAGTCCTTATCGCACAATGAAAAAGCCAAACAAATCGCGGTGGTCAATCAATTTAATCACAATGTCTTTTCTCTAGATCTTGAGCAGATAATCAGTATGGGACTGCTGCCCCACCAACGCCTCTTTAGCCGAGTATCCGCTCAACAAAAACATACCATAGCAGATGCGCTTGCCAAGGTAGGTTTGCTAGCGCAGCGCAAACAAGCATTTCATACTTTATCGGGCGGAGAGCAGCAAAGAGGATTGCTTGCCAGAGCACTGGTTCAAAGGGCACATTTAATTGTACTGGATGAACCCATCAATCACTTAGACGTGTTTTACCAGCATCAAATACTGCATTTATTGAAACAGCTTGCTACAGCAAGAGGCTTATGTGTGGTGATGAGTTTGCACGATGTTAATTTGGCGGCAAACTACTGCGACACATTATGTTTACTTAACGAAGGACAAATGTTAGCACAAGGTGCTCCTCAAGATGTATTGACGGAAACCTTGTTGCAAAGTGCATTTAAAACACCTTGTAAGGTATTTCCAGCAAGCCAGCAGCACGCATTACGGGTTGAATTTCTGCCACATAGCGCGCCTCATATTGACGCTCAATTTGGTCAGGACAATTTAATATGAAGACACCCATGGTTTGGTTTTTCATCGCTTTAGCGTTACTGAGCGTTTTCGGCGGACTATTTTTTGGTGCGGCTGAGTTGTCGGTCGAAGAAATCTATCATTGTGTTACCCGTCACTGCTCGCAAAGTGTCAATGAAATTATTTTTTGGCAGGTACGCGTGCCGCGTGTAGCCGTTGGCTTTCTGGTCGGCGCGGGGCTTGCGGTAGCAGGTGCCACTTTACAGAATGTGTATCATAACGGATTAGCTGACCCTTATTTGTTCGGCGTTGTGTCAGGTGCAGGATTAGGTGCCAGCATCGCCACGCTACTGTTCACCGGCTCAGCCACTGTAGAGAGTGAAATACTGTCTGGCTTGGCCAGTATTCCGTTTTCCATCGCCTTGCCGTTGTCGGCATTTTTAGGTGCGTTTTTCGCAGTCATAATAGTGCAAATTCTGGCTAGCAAGCTGTTTGGAAATCGCACTGAACAGTTATTATTAGCGGGCGTTGCCGTATCCTTCATGCTCAGTGCATTGAGTCACTTTATACTTTTTAGTGCCGAGCCTTTTGCTGCCAACAAAGTGATTTTCTGGCTACTGGGCAGCTTAGCTCGAGCTGAAATGTGGTTCGTGTGGATCATGCTGCCCGTAGTCAGCATCAGTGTTGTTGTATTGTGGCTATTTGGCCGTCATATGGATGCCATGTTATTGGGTGATGAAAGTGCTAAAGCGTTAGGGGTGAGAGTGAATCTAATGCGTATGGGCGTTTTGATAATTTGTGCAGCATTAACTTCTTGTATCGTTGCTTATTGCGGTGGGATTGGCTTTGTTGGTTTGATGATCCCGCACATAGTACGAAATTGGTTAGGTGTTACCACCCGTATTCTAATCCTCGGCTGTGTTCTAGTTGGCGGCGTATTTTTAGTCTGGATTGATGTACTCGCCCGAGTGCTAGTTGAAAACCAAGAAATCCCAATCGGAATTATTACCTCTGCAATCGGCAGTGTGTTTTTCTTATTAGCGCTTAACAAGGTAAGAAGATGAGTAGCACAATCAGTTACCCAATGAGCACCAAAACCCACACCCGTTTTATTATAGGACTGATATTCTATGTATTCTTTAGCAGCGCATGGGCTCTCGCCCAAACTCCAAAGCAGCAAGCGGGGCAATTGAAGCTCATCGCCCTTTCTCCGCATTTGGTAGAGTTACTTTATGAGCTAGGCGCTCAAGAGCATATCATCGCAACGACTACCTCATCGGACTATCCCGACGACGCTAGGCACATTTTGACGGTGGGTGATCACAGTCGCTTACAGATAGAAAAGATCATTCAATTGCAGCCCGATATTATTCTCGCATGGAAAAGTGGCAACCCTCTGGATGATCTGTCTCGGCTTGAATCCTATGGACTCAGAGTAGAATATTTTGACCCAAAAGTGTTGAGTGATGTAGCAGCGGATATTCGTCGACTGGGTGAGCTTGTTGAAAAATCTCCCTTGGCAGAGATCTTAGCCAACCAGTTTTTACAACGCCTAACACAGATAACTAGCCGTTACAGCAAACGACAAGCCGTCAGTGTCTTTTTTGAGATTTGGCCAAGTCCCCTGCAGACTGTAAGCGGTGGTTCTTGGCCACAACAGCAATTACAGGCTTGTGGCGCAGACAATATCATTCAAAACAGTACTGAGGATTACCCGTCAATATCCATTGAGCAAGTACTTACTAACCAACCTCAAGTGATTATACAACCGCGCTCTGAACGTGCCCCTGCAAGTGCCATTTTTGATTGGACCACTTACCCCTTTATTCCTGCTGTAAAGCATCATTTTATCTTGCACCCTAATGCCGATAAAATGTATCGCATGACTCGCAGAGTTTTGGATGAGATTGATTCACTTTGCCAAAGTATCGATCAAGCTAGGCAGTTCTACCTCTCTAGTAAGTAGGCACTCACACACCCCACAAAACCCATTCCTTTTAAGCATCTGATTTAGATGTTTACGAGGTGGCGTGTTTCATTCCTCCTAGACAATTGGGAGAATCAGGTGAATTGCCATATAAATTATGCCATTCATCATGGGTGTAAGTGTGCAACGCTAAAGCGTGAATTTGCTCTGCGAGTTCTTCTTTCAATACGGCATTGACGGCACGATGACGGTTAATTAAACGCTCACCGGTGAATTTAGGTGTGACCAACACCACCTTAAAATGGGTTTCAGATCCGCGTGGCACATTGTGCATGAAGCTTTCGTTAATAACTTCCAGATGGGCCGGATCGAAATGAGACAGTAATTTTTTCTCGATATTATTTTGAATATTCATTGGCATTCTCTGAGTGTGTTGTTATTAAAAATAGCCTTTTTTCTCGGTAGTTTGAAACTAAATTTTACCCAATTGTAGTAAGTGACTGAGACAACTAGATATAATTTCTAAGCATGAAACTCACGTTAATTATAACTAGGTTGCAGAAGCTAAAATAGTCCTAAAAGTCAAGTTTATCCTACCCATCAATGGTGCTGTACGTTTGGTGATACCGTGTTGCCAATATCGCTGAGTTGCACCGGCCATAACTAACAAGCTGCCACTTTGAAGGGGGATTCGATAAGTCTGTGCATTGTCTTTTCGCTTAAAGTCAAAGTCTCTTACTTGGCCTAAGGTAACTGATGCGATAGTTGGATAAGGGCCTAATTCAGGCTCATTGTCACTGTGCCAGCCCATGCTATCTTGACCGTCGCGATACCAATTGGCTAAAACTGAATTGAACTGACATTGGGTCAACGCTTCGATGTCTTGCTTGACTCGCAAAAGGTCATCGGTCCAAGCCATCGGCGTCATGTGTAACCCTGAATAGCTATACTGGGCATCTGCATCGCCGTACCAAGCCTGTAAGCGCGGAATTTTCACTTGTCTACCAAAGAGTTTGATAGAATCTTGCCGCCATGCCAAACCTGTGCTTAATTTCTGATACAATTGCGCGGCTGCGTCACTATCAATAAAGTGCGACATATAACGAACGTCTGCATCCGCTAGCGGCAGCGATTCAAATGTACGGGTAGATGAAGAAAATAAATCCTGTTGCATACCGGTTATTACGAAGGTGGTCCTAATTTAGATGAATACGTGTTTTCAGTTTCTTGATAAAACCTTGGAGTTATACCGTTATCCAAAACGTTTCATGCATCCCAGTTGGCAGGCATGGGATTCAGCAGATGAACTGCTCATCAACTACGTTGTGGAACAACAGCCTGACTACGCTAATGCGCACTTTTTAATATTAAATGACGATTTCGGGGCATTGACCAGCTGGCTGTCGCCCGCCCGCATTACCCACGTGTCTGACTCATTAATCGCGCAAAAGTCTTGCCAGAAAAACATTCAGCTTAATCATAGTAACCCAACTTTTGTAGAGTATCGAAATAGTTTAGAGTCTTTGCCTGATTCACCTGATTGGGTTTTGCTCAAAATACCCAGAACTACCGCGCTGCTAGAGTATCAACTCGCTCAGATCCGTAAAGTGATCAGCCCTACAACAAGGATAATGGCGGGCGCCAAAGCGAAGTCTATTCAAAAGTCCACCTTGTCACTATTTGAAAAATATCTCGGTAATACGCATACCTCACTGGCGAAAAAGAAATCTCGTTTGGTGTTTAGCCAACCGCAGTTTCCGTTGACTGACTTGTCGCTTCCTGAGCCAACGCGTTGGAAAAGCGATGATGGCGTATTGCATGTCGTTAACCATGCTAACGTTTTCGCTCGACAACAGATGGATATTGGCGCCCGACATCTTGCAGCTTGTTTACCTGATTGTGAGGGCAAGCGTATCGCAGACTTAGGCTGTGGTAATGGCATTATTGGTTTGACCGTTTTGCAACGCACTCAACACGCTAAAGTGACTTTTATTGACGAGTCTTATATGGCGGTAGCATCAGCTAAGGAAAATGTTAGATTGAACTTTCCTGAGAGGCTGGTTGATTGTGAGTTTGTAGTAAGCAATTGCCTTGAACAACTCGATAAAGAAACTCAATTTGATATTGTATTATGTAATCCACCTTTTCATCAGCAAAATACAGTAACCGATCATATCGCCTATCAAATGTTCGACGACAGCAAGACCAAATTGGTGAAAGGCGGAGAATTGAGAATAATTGGCAACCGACATTTGGATTATCCACAAACTCTCAAACGCCTGTTTGGCGGATATGAAGTGGTTGGTAGTGATCCTAAATTTAGTATTCTTTCATCACACAAATAGATAACCTGAATGCGGGTTCACAGATAGTCACAATTAACCCAGAGATCGCTTATGAAAAATATTATTATCGCCCTTATTATTTTGTTTAACGCCACTGTGGCAATTGCCCAAAGTAAAAAAGATGGCTCTCATATTCAACCCGATAATTATTATCCCAAAGTAATGCTTCATACCAGTATGGGTAACATCACCGTTGAGTTATATCGCGCCAAAGCGCCCATTGCGGTGAATAATTTCTTGCGCTACGTGGAACGGGGGCGTTATGAAGGATTGCTGTTTCATCGTATCGTGCCTAATTTTGTGGTTCAAACTGGCGGATATGACACCGATTTTAAAGGTATTAAGACGTTCCCTAAAATATTCAACGAATCGGGTAACGGACTAAAAAACGAGGCCTACACCATTGCCATGGCACGAGACAATGACCCGCATTCAGCAATGAGCCAGTTTTACTTTAATCTAAGAGACAATGAGAGTTTGGACCCTGGTAAAAATTGGGGATATACCGTATTCGGTTATGTCACAGAAGGTACCGAAATCATTGATGCTATGGCCGAGGTAGAAACCGAATACAATGTTACCGTCAGGTGGCATGATGTACCCAAGCAGCCGATAATTTTAGAAAAGGTCACGATTCTTCCCCCCTTTGAAGCTGTTCCTGCTCAAACCAGTACAGCGCCAGAAGAGGGATAAAAATCACCTAGTTATCGCGCGTCAAAATTTCGCTTAATATACAATAACGATTGTTGGTTAGTGGGTTCGATAAGCTTACTAAATTCGAACCCCAACCTTTCAATTAACTTAATCGAGGCTTTATTGAGTGGCGATATAGTGGCATAGACAGTATCTAAACTATAGCGCGACACATCGTGTTGCAATACGCCTTGACACGCCTCAAACGTCAGGCCTTGACCTCTGAATTGAGGTAATATCGCGTAGCCAATGTCTGGTTTATCTAAATAGTCGCGCTGCAAAAGACCGCACACGCCCATGGGTGTGTTATCGGTCAAACTTTCAAATATGTACATACCAAAGCCATGATTTCGATAACAGCTCAGTGGACCGTCTTTAATAAACGCTTCGGCCTGCGTTTCATCATGTACATTGCGGTCGCCAATGTGCGCTATCCATTGCGGATCATTCACTAACGAGATGACAAATTGCCGATCCTGCATGCTAAACTTGCGCAGTCGTAAGCGAGCAGTTTTATGCTGCCAATCAGTCTCTTTCATGGGTTATCTGCTGGTTTAACGGGGGTTACTTTAACCGAACGTACTTTATTTTTACCTGCTTTTTTAGCCATATACAACGCTTTATCTGCTTTTTCGATAAGCGCGATATGACTCTCTTTTTCGCTAACTCCAAGCCCAATACTAATGGTGACCGCAATATCTTGGTGTTCACGATTTAACTTACTGACTTCATCTCGCATGCGATCCGCTATTTGCATACCGTTATTGTGACCGGTTTCCACCAGTACAACTAAAAACTCATCTCCTCCCATGCGACCCACATAATCTATATCACGCACATGCAACTTGATGGCTTCCGATACATCAACCAAAACCCGGTCACCTAACACATGACCGTAAGCATCATTAATGTGTTTAAAATTATCGATATCAATCATCAGTAAACAAAGGGGATGGTCGAAACGCTCACTGCGAGCTAATTCTCGAGTCAATATTTGATCAACCGCACGCCTATTTAGCAGACCGGTTAAATGATCTTGTTGTGCCAGCAATTTTAACTGTCGATTATTGCTATTTAACTCACTGAGCGCTTCAAACTGTTTCACTCGCATTGCTTCTGTCATGTTAGCTAACACAATACAAATAATCGAGGTGGTCAATCCCGTCGCTATCAATGGCGAAGCAATTTGAATATCAATGTTGATGAATAACAACGTTGCTAAAACGCAAAACGCCAAAGTAATGATTACGGAAAGCAACACAAGATGACCTTGCAATGTAAAGCAGATCACGATCATGATGACCGCAAAAGGAGTCAAACCTAAGCCAACTTGAGCTCCTAAAACAGACAGAAAAATAGCCACACATGTCATAAATACCGGGAACATCACTTCAATAAATGTCGCTACGGGCGTCAATGCCGGCAAATACTTCAGTTTGGACAAGAAAAGAATATTAAACGCAGGATAAATAATGGAAAACCCGTACAACAGAGTGTACGGCATCATTTCAGTATTAAACACTGCTAGACCGAGTCGAAAGTGGTGCAGCAAATGCAAACCAAACAACACACAGGCAAGCAACGAAAAGTACATGACGTACTTTAAATTGTTGGCATTGCAATGCAATTCATACTCTGCCTTTAAGGCAGGTTTGGGTTTGGGAAACAATCGAGACATTGCCAAACCATATACTTTGGTCGTATCCATACTGACATGATGCCCATGTGGTTATTGCTAAAACAGAATAACGTTAACTGAGTGTAGCAAAAAACCTAAGTGGGACAATCACTTTAGAATGAATATTTTTTAATCATATTTGGCTTTGCTAAGATTCACGCGTTATCGATAAAAAAGCTCATAGTCTGCTCTATTCGACTTGATTGGCGCTTTAACATCATTAATCGGTCAAATCCTAGCGCTACGCCAGCACAGTCAGGCAATCCTTGGTGCATTGCCTGAATAAACAAATTATCAATTGTGATGGTTGGCAGTCCTTTGGATTGGCGTAACAGGTTATCGTTTTCAAACCGAGTCAGTTGTTCTTGGGGGTCACCCAATTCATGATATCCGTTAGCCAATTCAATGCCTTTGTAATAGACCTCAAATCGTCTAGCAATGCGCGGATCCTCAGGCTCCAGTTTAGCCAACGCGGCCTGAGACGCTGGAAAATTGACCAGCGCGACTGGACGCTCTTGACTTAATTGAGGCTCGATTAATTCACAACACAGCAATTGTAATAACACATCTTTATTGGTTTCAGATTGCGCAATATCGTTAAATCCCAGCCGACTTGTTTGCTGTTGTAAATGCGCAAGGCTGATGTCTAACGGATCGAAATCACAATAGCGAATAAATGCCTGCTGATAGGTCACTATTTCTAAGGGCGGCGTATCGAGTACTTCTTGCAACAACGCGTCCACTTCGTCAATCAATTGCCAATGATCAAAGCCTACACGATACCATTCGAGCATAGTGAATTCGGGATTATGGAATCGGCCGGCTTCTTCATTGCGAAACGCCTTACTCAATTGGTAAATAGAGCCGCTACCCGCACAAAGCAAACGTTTCATCGCGAACTCAGGTGAGGTTTGCAAATATAACACTTGCTCTTGACTGGATTGTGGGTGACTGAAGCGCGTTTCGAAGGCGCGTAAATTTACATCGGTGACGCTAGCCTGACTAAGCATTGGCGTTTCCACTTCCAACACATTACGCAAGGCAAAAAAGCCTCGTACCTGAGCCATCACCTGAGCTCGGGTGCGAAGACTATCCATACTGGCAGTAGGTTGCCAAGCGTCAAAATCAGCCATAATCGGGGATCTACTAAGTCAAAAATTTAAGATAAAAAAAGAGCCGGCTAAGCGGCTCTCTAGAACAGGTTAAGTATTTATTTTTGCGCGCGAGAAACGTATTCACCGCTGCGCGTGTCGACCTTAACCACTTCTCCAGTTTGCACAAAAAGCGGCACACGCACTACCGCTCCCGTCGCTAAGGTTGCTGGCTTGCCACCGGTTCCAGCGGTATCACCTTTAAGGCCTGGATCCGTTTCGGTAATTTCTAACTCGACAAAGTTAGGTGGGGTAACCGCGATCGGACTGCCATTCCACAATGTAATAGTGCAAGTATCATTTTCCACTAACCATTTCACATTCTCTCCTACGGCTTTTTCATCCGCAGCGATTTGCTCAAAGGTTTCATTATTCATAAAGTGATAGAATTCACCGTCATTGTACAAATAAGACAAATCGGTATCCATTACATCAGCGCCTTCTACTGAATCGCCTGATCTAAAGGTTTTCTCAAGTACTTTACCTGAAATTAGCTTGCGAATTTTCACCCGATTGAAGGCTTGTCCTTTACCTGGTTTAACATATTCGTTCTCAAGAACGTTGCAAGGTTCGCCGTCGAGCATTATCTTAAGGCCCGCTTTGAATTCATTTGTGCTGTAATTAGCCATAAATCCTCTGAAATTAACTATTGAGTACACGTTTGGCGCTGATAATACCTAAAAAATTGATCACTGTAGAGAGTAACTGGCAAAAAGAACTCGCTCAGTGCTTTAAAGATCCGCAAAAACTATTGGATTTCGTCGAGCTATCAGGTGACGAATACCAAAAACATGCGCAAGCAAGGCGACTTTTCCCGATGCAAGTGCCGGTTCCGTTTGCCCAAAAAATACAGAAGGGTAACCCCCATGACCCCTTGTTATTGCAAGTGTTTCCGTTGTATGACGAATTTCTAGAGTCACCGGAATTTGTTGAAGACCCCTTATTAGAACAACAGGATCAACAGCAGGGAATTTTGCATAAATATCAATCCAGAGCATTGTTAATGGTACGCGGCGGCTGTGCGGTAAATTGTCGTTATTGTTTCAGACGACACTTCCCCTATGAACAAAACAGCTTGAATCGAAAGGGCTGGTTGGATGCACTTAAATACATTCAAGCGGATCCCAAGATCAACGAAGTCATATATTCCGGCGGCGACCCATTAATGGCAAAAGATGACTTTTTGCGATGGCTTACTGCCGAAATAGCGCGCATTCCTCACATTAAGCGGCTTCGTATTCACACTCGTCTTCCCGTGGTGATACCAAGCCGCATTGATGCGCAATTGCTGGATTGGATATCAGATAGTCGATTGCAAATAGTGATGGTACTGCACATTAACCATGCCAATGAGATTGATGATGTGTTAACGGCTAAAATGCAGATGCTGCGCGATGCTGGCGTGACCTTACTAAATCAATCGGTATTGTTGCGCCACATTAACGATTCGTCAGCGTCATTAATTAACTTAAGTAATCGATTATTTGATGCGGGAATATTGCCATACTATTTACACATGTTAGACAAGGTAAAGGGCGCAGCACACTTTAACGTTGATGAGAAAGAGGCACGAGGAATAATGGCTGAAGTAATAAAGCATTTGCCGGGCTTTTTAGTCCCCAAACTCGTCAGAGAGATTGGCGGACAGCCCGGCAAAACGCCTATTGATCTACATCTTCATCCCTAATTAGGCCGTTGTGTTAACGTTCGACCCAATTGCAGGATTAGACGAAACTTTTGGTACGTCAGCCGCTGATTCCAGCAACTGAAGCGTCGCTTGGCCTTTTATCTCTTGATCTGATTTCGCGAGTTGCAAGGCTTTTACTTCTAGCGACGCACCGGTAGTTCCAGATGTATTTACACCTTGAAGTTCCATACCAATTACCTCATTGCTTGTAGCAATATAAAAAAACAGGCAAAATTACCCGCTCACGGTCGTTATCGGCCTCTTTTTGAAATTCTTTAGTTCTATTTTAACCATTTTGAGATGTCCAACATGTCTACCATTTCCGATGCTGCTAAGCGCGCGTTGTTCGAGAAACTCGCTGAAAACATGCAATTAATTTACCGCAAAGCCATTGATGCGGATGACGTACTAGCCAAATTACAACAAAGTGGCAAAGGAAAATTTCAAAATGTCTTTACACAAGACGCCGGATTTACCGTGCAGAGCAAGCGTTTCATGCCCTATGTGAAAGAGTTAGCTGGCCAAGTCGTTGAACTTGAGCAGGAGCAGGACGAAGAGCTGCAAATTAAACTTGCCGAAATCGTTAAAAAGATGGAACTACTGCTGAGTACGCTTAACCAATTTAAGAGCTCGGTATAACGTCAAAGGTTGTTTTTTGAGCGTTTTGTACCATAATTAAGGTGTGCTCTATAAGCTCACTTGCTTGCGTAATTGCGGTATAAAATGAGGTTGGCAATCGATGGAAATTGATGTCGTTAGTCGTCTAAATAATCTGTCTTTGAATCAGCTATCTTCTGCTGATAGCCAAACTCGTACCATAAATGCGTTCGGAATAGGTGCCGCGAATCAACCGGAAGTAGAACTCTCCCCCCAAGCACGTATTTTGCAGCAGAACGAGCGCGATCAACAAGAGCGCGCTAGCAACCTCGACCAAAACAAAGATGCCACCGAAGCTGAAAGTTTGACCGGAACCGATTTTGTCAGAGTATCCAGCAGTGTTGGCACTGCGGCCCGAAACAATCTAAGCACCGAAAAAGCCACCGAAGTCTATCGTTCAATCCAAGACTTGTTGTAGATCTATTGATTAACCATCCCGGCTAATGCCGTTAATCTAATACAATGATCACATTTGGCAGATTATAGAACGACCTTTCAGCCAAGCTCACTAACCGCTCGACATTTGACTGATTAAGCAAAATGTTGGTTGCATGGTTTGAATCAACGGTCCCATACACGTTAAGAGTCGCTCCCCCTCACATCAATAATCAACTAAGTTAGCCGAGTTATTGAAAGCCAGTCGCCCAAGATCGGTTTTAAACCCTCGGTGCTAGATTATTATCCTTGGTGTACGAAACATGTACTGATGCATATTTACAAGGACACCCACCATTTTGAACTTGTAGTTAAAGATGGGTGTCCTTGTAAATATTAACTTGTAGTTAAAGATGGGTGTCTCGTTAATTCGATTCTTCGATTAGTTGGCTTGTGTGACGGTTAAATTTATACAACTATGATGATCGGAGTCGATTAGGAATTATTGGGACCCATGAAAGAAGTTAGTGTTGAGTTTGAAACGGTTTTAAACGGTGCATTGGCAATCGGCCATCGCCCAAGATTAAAGAATATCTCGGTATACAAAGAACTCGGTGTGACGCATGTTTGGACGTTACTGTCTGAAAAAGAAGGTGCGTTAGAAATAAAATCAGCCTCTAGAAAAGCAGGATTGGAGTGGATATGGCTTCCTTTAGCCAATGGAAAACCTCCCGAGGAAAAAATGCTTCCACAAATAACCGACAGTTTTTCGGAATGTAAGTCCTATTTAAATGACAATGCAAAGATCTATTTGCATTGTTCTGCAGGTATCCACAGGACCGGGATGATTTCATACGCTTTCCTGCGCTATTTAAAAATATCCGAGCAACAAGCGATGAGTAAACTACTAAGAATGCGGGCCCTTACTCAAGGTGGAGTTGGACATGAACGATTGGAGTGGGGCAATCGACACTTTGGAGATTCTATCTGATCGACTACTTTCAATAGACCATCAACGCTTACTACTTTTGTATATAAAGCTTGATGTCTCATTGTAATGCCCTACTTATTTCAGACTTTTTATGAAGTTAATTTTCAGTACCAACAAAGGTACATCAATTCGGAGTAGATTATGTCGCCTTTACTAATAGTCATATCATCAACGTTGATCGCTGGTTTAACAATGGCTCTAGGGGCGGTAATTGCATACCTTGAAAGGATAGAGAATAAGTGGATTGAAGAAGAAATTAGACACGGTGTTATGGCCTTTGGGGGTGGCGCACTCTTATCAGCAGTTGCCTTGGTTCTCATCCCAGAAGGCATATCCCACCTAAGCCCGTTAACGGCTAGTATTTCGTTTATAATAGGCGGGCTCAGTTTCATGTTCCTTGATATTTTTCTTAAAAAAATCAATACTCCAGCAGGCCAACTCGCTGCAATGCTTGCTGATTTCATACCTGAATCCATCGCGCTAGGTGCGGCTTTCGCAACAGGAAATAGTAATGCCATTTTACTTGCCGCTTTAATAGGGCTGCAAAATCTACCTGAAGGATTTAGCGCATATCGAGAGCTAAATGCGACTTCTACTTACAAACCTCAAAAAATTATTATGCTGTTTTCTTTAATGGCGATTCTTGGGCCCATTTCTGGTGTGTCTGGATTTCTTTGGCTATCAGAATATCCAGAAGCTGTATCAGTAATTATGGTTTTTGCATCAGGAGGGATCCTCTACTGCATATTCCAAGATTTAGCTCCGCAGGTCAGACTAGAAAAACATTGGTTGCCTCCAATGGGAGCAGTATTAGGTTTTGTACTTGGTATGGTTGGTCTCATGATGACAACATAATGCGAAATAAAGTCGGTTTAAATGGCTGAGAAAAGTTACAAACCTTCCATGTCCAGTAATGCTTAAAAACACCAGCGTAAAAGGTGTTTTACTTAAGATTTTGAATCGCATGCCCGTCATTTTTATGAAGACACCCACCTCATAAGCCTAGATCGTTAACATGGGTGTCCCGTTAATTGCTGTTAATTCTCAGGCATCGAGGCGTATAGGGGGAGTGCGGCGATACGTTGATTGATGTTGTCAACTTGTTGTTTATATTCTGGGCTATTGACGGTGTTGTATTGGTCAGAGAATTCGCTTTTACTTAACCCCTCTGGCAGGGATTCAATCGTTGGAAAGAAGTCCGATTCATTGTTGATATTGGCTAATGCCCGTTGAACCTGTTTGGCTGTATCAGGATCCATAGCGGCAACGGCCAGTTTTAGTCCGGCTAAATCTGCCGCTAGATCAGCAAAGCTGAATCCACTGCCACCTTCGGCTCTATCCATCAACTCTTTAAACTCACCTATTGCCATGCTGATCCCTTGTTCAGAAAGAATTTTAATCGCCGCTGAGATAACAAAATGCTGTGTTAGATCAGAGCGGTTAGCGAGCATGGGACGATATCTTGGCATTACCACTTTGCCCGGAAAAGGTTGTACCTCACCGACAAAATTGGCCAGCCGGTGATGACCAGTGTATATCGCCAGGGCCAGCAAAGCGGCTTCGTTTTCGGTCACCGCAGAGGTGTCAGTGCTGTTCATCTGAGCACGTTTGAACAACGGTACCATAAAATCAGCAAGAGAAAGCCCAGGACGATGTTGGGGAATATCAAGTTGCGACAAAAACGTCAAATAATGCGTTACTCGCTTGCGTAATGCTTCATTGTCAGCTCCACCCAGACCATTCTTAATTTGATTTAGTTGCGCTAAAAAATCATGGATAGGCACAAGGGTGAAGGTCACACTTTTATTATCCACTTGTACTTGTGATACTTGCTGGAGTGCTAACTCTCCAATATCACTTTGGGTTCGCCAGTTGATAATTGCTGTTACGACTGACAAAACCCAATCAGGAGAAAGAGCTAGATCACCAACTTTAACGTTCTTTAGTTCGATACCTGGAGCGCTAACTAACTGACCTTGCAAGTTGAGGTAGCCCTCTACACCGGCAAAGTGCACACGGTAACTGGCCAGCAATGTTAATTTATTGTCTTCGGTAACGAGTTTACCGGAAAAGTCAGGTACAGCCCGTTGTGAAAAGCCCAGTAAACTATTTATCTGTTGATAAGACATAACTACGCTTTGCGGGACGAATCGATTACGAGTAATTTGTCGTGCTTGTTTGAGTAATGCATTGACAGAGTCTGCATCATCAACTTGCTGATGCGCCGACGAAACTGCCTTTGGCTCGCTCTCCAACACTAATATAGCCAAGAGCAAAGTCAAAAGCACAATGGCTATAAAGCTGCCAAACAGGAGTTTAATGAAGCCAGACATAAGGACTTATTGGCAATACAAAGACATGTTGGCCAACGAAAAGTATTTTTAACGTCATCGTTTTAGTGTATCGATCCATTCTCTACAGCAGCGACTTGGGCCACAAATACCACAGATGTGCAGCAAACACCGAATAGTCTAACCAAGTTACAGCTCCACTTCTGCCATATTGCCTTTCGATTCTAACCAGACTTTGCGATCGGGTGCGCGTTTTTTGGAAAGTAACATGTCCATCAATTCGAGCATTTGTTCCGCGTCACCTACAGTGAGCTGAACCAATCTGCGAGTGTTTGGATCCATGGTGGTCTCGCGCAACTGCATTGGGTTCATCTCGCCTAAGCCTTTGAAACGTTGAACATTGACTTTGCCGCGCTTTTTCTCTGCTTCAATGCGATCCAAAATCCCTTGTTTCTCACCTTCATCTAGCGCGTAATAGACTTCTTTGCCCACATCGATGCGAAATAACGGCGGCATAGCAACATACACATGACCTTGATTTACCAAAGTGCGGAAATGTTTCACAAATAAAGCACATAGCAAGGTGGCGATATGCAGTCCATCGGAGTCAGCGTCGGCAAGAATACATATTTTGCCGTAACGTAGTCCGGATAGATCGTCGGAATCAGGATCAATGCCTAAGGCAACAGAGATATCGTGAATTTCTTGCGAGGCAAGCACTTGAGACGAGTCGACTTCCCAGCTATTTAATATTTTTCCACGCAACGGCATGATGGCCTGAAAAACCCTATCCCGAGCCTGCTTCGCTGATCCACCAGCAGAATCACCTTCAACCAAAAACAGTTCAGAACGTTCAATATCTTGATTAGTACAATCAGTCAATTTGCCTGGCAACGCAGGCCCCTGAGTGATTTTTTTACGAGCAACCTTTTTACTTTGACGAAGTCGGCGCTGGGCATTGTTTATGCACATGTCTGCCAGCAACTCGGCGACATCGGTATGTTGATTCAGCCATAAGCTGAAGGCGTCTTTCACCACGCCTGACACAAAAGCGGCCGCTTGACGCGAAGAAAGCCGTTCTTTCGTTTGTCCTGCGAACTGTGGATCTTCCATTTTAGTCGACAGAATGTAGGCGCATCTATCCCAAATATCTTCAGGTGAAAGCTTTACGCCTCGTGGCAGTAAGTTTCTGAATTCACAAAACTCTCGCATCGACTCCAGTAAGCCTTGGCGAAGACCGTTAACGTGCGTGCCACCTTGTGCCGTTGGGATCAGGTTAACGTAACTTTCGGTGATCATTTCGCCGCCTTCGGGCAACCACATCACGGCCCAGTCGGCCGCTTCATGATTACCGGCTAGCTTGCCCACGAAAGGTGCGTCTTCGGGCAAGGTGACATAATCACTTACCGCTTGATACAAATAATCTCTAAGACCGTCTTCGAAATACCACTCTTGGGTTTCTTTGCTAATTTTGTTATCGAACTTAATCCGCAAACCTGGGCATAACACCGCTTTGGCACGTAAAATATGTAAAAGTTTAGATACTGAGAATTTGGCCGAGTCAAAGTACACTGGATTTGGCCAAAATTTAACGCTGGTGCCCGAATTACGTTTTCCACAGGTGTCGATTATGGTTAAGTCTTCTACTTTGTCACCGTTTTCAAAGGCCATACTGTACACATTACCATCGCGCCTAATAAGCACTTCAACACGATTAGACAGGGCATTGACCACTGAAATACCGACGCCATGAAGACCGCCAGAGAACTGATAGTTTTTGTTCGAAAATTTGCCGCCCGCATGCAGCTTGGTCATGATGACTTCAACCCCAGAAATCCCTTCTTCGGGATGGATATCCACTGGCATACCGCGTCCATCATCAATTACTTCTATGGACTGATCTTCAAAAAGCGTCACTTTGATACTGGAAGCAAAGCCTGCCAGCGCTTCATCGACACTATTATCAATCACTTCTTGGCTAAGGTGGTTTGGGCGGGTTGTGTCGGTATACATACCCGGACGGCGCTTGACTGGCTCCAGACCGTTTAAGACTTCAATTGCTTCAGAATTATATTGATTTGACATGATTATTGTTCGATTTATAGTGCCACGGGAATGTGAATATCATCACTTGGTTTACAATGATGTTAACAACTCATCGGGCACTGGGCAACGAACATCGTTAAGTAACCATAGAATTCACGTGCCTCTGTCGAGATGATGATCTTAAAACCCGTAATGAAGTCGCATTCCCGCCCAGAATTGATCGCTCTGCCCGCGCTCTACACGCACATCAGTACCACCGAAAGTCTGCTCCAAAAATAAACTGACGGAAAACTCTGAATTGATAACATAATTGGATGTTACGCCAATAGCTGTGTGGTTGTAACCATCATGAGCGTCGCTTGCATAGCCAAAATCGTAGGCCAACATCAAATACGGGGTAATACTCAACGCTTGAGTAGTTTGCACTTGGCTTTGTATGCCAACCTGCACAAAAGAGCCTGCAGACTCGGTGCTGTACACCACATCAACAAAAGGAGTAAACGCCCCCAAACCTTGCCATGCGGCGCCCAAACCAATTTCATTGTCATCAGCATCATCTTCAAAAAATGCCAGATAGGTGTAATCCACATAGTAATCAATAGTGCCGTGCGAATTAGCATAGCTAATGGTGACATTTAGCTCGTCATAATCGACCGTGCTTGCCGTGGCAATCCCATAGGCCACAGTCCAAGAGATTTGCTCATCGATATCGCTACTTAGGTTCGCCCAAATAATGCCACCATCGGTAAGGTTATTACGCCCTTCTGAGACATACTTAGTGTCATAGCCGAAGTTGAATTCCGCACCATGTGCGCTCCAAGCGCAACTTAGACAGGTTAGGCTAACAATTGTTTTATATATATTTTTCATGTTGGCAGACTAACTAATATTGCAAAGGTGAGTCAATGCAAATGCAATCTTAAATGATAGAAAATCGTCGTTAACAGTAAACAGGTGAATGTTAAACGAAAGCCGCTCATCAGAGATCGACAAATCCGAACGAAACAATATTGATTTCGCCAAAGAACACTCGTTTAGTTTGTTTCGTTTACGGCCTCACTTTTTTGAATGCCCCCTAAAACCGGGCACATCGATATGATTTCACGAGAAAAACCACTCGGTAAAGAGTGGTTTAACCATAAGTGAGCGCTTAGTTTTTGTTAAACGAGACAAGCTTGTGGTCGCCCATTTCAGTTCGCTTTATGGTTGCCCCTGTTGCCAATTTAATGAGGCCTGAAATTTCTGGATCTACGGACCATATCTCCGCATCCTCTAAGTCGAATCTGAGCATAAGCAATTGTTCATCATCTCTGCCGTCTTGGTACCAAGCTTCCACTTTATTTGACCAATATTTGTCAATGGTATCAGTGTCTTTAACTTCGCTTAGCGTCCCACGTAAACAAGCAAAGAGTTTGTGATCTTTGCTGCTAAACTGCACCATGGCTTTTCCGCCTGGGGCTAACCGATTGCTTTTTGTCGTATAAAACCAGAAACAATCATCTGCGTCTTGATCAAGTTGTGCATGCATTGGCTCTCCATGTTGCTGACCTGACTGCAGGTTGACCATAACGAAAGGGCTATCTGCCAAAGATTTCCACATATCTAAAATAATATTGTCTGCCATTAAATACCTCCTATTACGGCTTACATTAAAACCACTTAAATCTGTAATTGTAATTAAGGTAGCAGAGCCCATGCCAACTTTAGGGGAAGGCCTATCCCTTTGTTATAGTTGATAATTAAACGAATTGCAGAGCATTAATATTGAATCGCTGGCCGCATAGGCTGAAATTATTTCTGAGCCTTTGTAATCATTTCCTAGAGTGAAGAGCTGTTCAGTAAGAAGCGCATAATCTCAGGTAAATGTCGCTGATAATTTTGAAAGCTGTGATCACCGCCTTGCTCAATCGTCAGTTTGCTGTTTTGGTATTTTTGTTCTGCCTGTCGATAATCTAAGGTCTCATCACCGGTTTGTAGCAATGCCCAGTACGCATTGGCGACCTTGAGCGTCGGAGTATCTATTTGTTGTAGGTGCTCAATATGTTGCTGTGTCAGAGTAAAGTGTTCTTTGGTATTAGGGTGGATATGATCGCCTAAGTAATCCGTCAGCAATTCAAATGGCTTGACTGCTGGATTAATTAACACCGCTTTACCACCAAACTTCTCGACTAAATAAGTAGATAAATAGCCGCCCATCGAGCTGCCAATAAAACGCAGCGGTCGTTTTGCGTATTGGGTAACGATGTCTTCCAATAATGCCACCGCGTCTTGAGGATAATGAGGAACCTGAGGTGCAACAACGGTTAATTCGGGGTGATGTTGCGCAATGTAGTCCAATGTCAAGGTTGCCTTAACCGACTCCGGTGAGCTTAGAAAGCCATGAATATAGATCAGAACGGGTGGCAAGTTTGAAGGTGGGTTATTGTCATTCATGTCAGCAGTTTTGTTCCTATTTAAGTCGATGGGTCGTTATCTCAAAATCACCGGTTGAATCGAGTAAAATTTTATTGTACCCAGGCTTGCTAGGATCAGTAGCAAATTCCGGTTGGGTAGACCATTGCCAACAAGTCGAGGGACATGAAGCAAACATATGTCCGGATTTTTGGAATACCTGCTGACTATGAATGTGTCCATACACGACGGCTTTAACACTGGTATATTGAGTAATGATGTCTGTAAATTCTTGCCGATTGAGCCACTCATGTTTGTCCATCCAGCCACCACAAGCAAACGGATGATGATGACAAGCAACAAGCTGAAACGCGGATTGGCAATCTTGCAGGCCCAGTTTTAGTTTATTTAACTGGCTGTTGCTTAGCTGTCCTAAGGTGCCCTTATGGCGCGTATCAACCCCATGAACTGACCAGTTTTCCAGCTCCTTGGCAGACTGGGTGGCCAAATCAAACTCGCCTAACACTCGGTCAAACCAAAGAGAGTTATCGTGGTTTCCAGCAATAACCTGTAATTTATCTAACAACTCGAAACGCGTTATCAGTGCGAGAAAGTCTAAATAGCTTTGCTCGCTGCCATCGGCTGAGATATCACCTGTGACCAGAATCATGTCTGGGTCATGACAAACGACCTCTTCCAGTACCGCGGCCAAACTGAAATAGGGTTTTATCTGCTGGTAACCCACTTTATGTTTGTCAGCAAACAAATGACAGTCGCTAATTTGTACTAGAGTTTTCACTACGAGGGCTAAGCTGATAATCAGTCAACAGAGGAGCGCATTGAAGCTAGGTGACGCAGGCAAAAAGAAAGCCACTCAGCCAAAAAATGATTGGTCATTTCTTTTTCATTGGGTTGGTGCATTTTGTTATTAGGATACGCATAACTTGGCTGCAACTTGCCCATGTGTTGAGCACTGAGCACTTCCGCCACATTAGCGTCATGATACAACCTAATCTGCATCACGGGACGCAAGTAGCTAGGCACGTTATCAACCAATTGGGCAAGTTCCACTGTGCTGGTATAACGACTGCTATCAAGTATTTTCACTCGATAATAAAGTCCATCATTAATCTCAAAGGTGTAGCTTAAAGTCACCGTATCGCAGTCAGGCAATATTCGCAGCAGGCGAGCGTAGTTTTGCTCACACACAGTCAGCAAGCTTGGCAGATGGGGGACATATTTACGCTGTTTACTACTCACTATCACTCCACATTTCGACTACTTGTGCTTCATTAATTAAGAACCATTGTAACGCGATCAGTGCTGCTGCGTTATCAATTTTGCCACTATTAAGCCATTCCAACGCTTCAGATTTAGCCACTCGGCGCACTAAGATATCTTCACTTTCGTAATCTAGCCCGTGCACACCTTGTGCCTGAGTTGCGTCAATTTCACCAATATAAATATGTATTCGCTCGGTTGTACCACCAGGGCTTGAGAGATAACTCAAAGCACGATGTAAACGCTGAATTTCAACGCCTGATTCTTCTTGAGCTTCGCGGCGACAAACCTCTTCGATTTCTTCGCCTTCTTCTATCATCCCAGCAACCACCTCAATTAACCAGGGTGACTCACTGGTTGGCATAGCGCCAATTCGACATTGCTCTATGAATACAAACTCCTGCAGTTTTGGATCATAAAGTAACACGGCTACCGCGTGACCGCGCTCAAGTATCTCCCGTTTAACCGGTGCGCTCCAACCACCTTCAAATAAGCGATGGGTAAATTCATAGCCCACTAGCTTAAAAAAGCCGTCATAGAGTGAATGAGTTTTTGTTACCTTCACGTCTTTATTAGAAAAAACAGGATACGCTTTCAAACCATACTCCATAAAAGTCAGTAGTAAGTGGGGGATCAGAGATAAAAGGCAATTTTATCAGTTGATTCACCTTGAAGAATAAATTTTTACATTCAACGATTAGACACAACACTATAGCAAAAATATTCTGTTACACTTGAGGCCTTAATGTTACGACTATTTGATTTCGCTTAGCGTTTGATTTACTTAGACTTTGAACTGAAAAGAAATAGGCGTTGATGTGTAAAAAGACGCGTTACAATACGGAACACACATAGGAAAGCAAATGAAAAAATCCATTCTGTCACTGCTTATTGGCTTTAGCGTGGCCTCTCAAGCCTTCGCAGATGATCTCTATCAGGTGTATCAACGAGCCCTGGAAAAAGATCCAACCATTAATCGCGCCAAAGCCGACCGTGACGCCGCCTTTGAAGGTATTTCAATTAGTCGGGCGAACCTGTTGCCGCAAATTTCAGGGGTGATCAGCTACACCGACAGTTCTCAAGATCAGTTTGACTTTCAACCAGGCGCGGAGCCAGACGGCCCACCAACGATCAGTGTTATAAATAGCGAATCGACCAATTTGGGCTGGGATATCAATTTATCGCTCTCAGTATATGATCACCAAAACTGGGTAGGTTTGGATAGAGCCGAGAAAGTCGCGCAACAAGGTGACACGCACTTTGCGCTAGCCAAACAAGACTTAATCGTCAGAACAGTTCGCGCTTATTTGTCGGTGCTGCGCGCTCAAGACGGATTAGAATTTGTGCAAGCCGAAAAACGCGCCATTGAACGTCAATTAGAGCAAACTAAACAGCGCTTTGAAGTGGGCTTAACCGCCATCACCGATGTGCACGAAGCCCAAGCCAATTTCGACAATACCACGGCACAAGAAATCGTCGCTGAGAATCTGGTTGAATTGCGTCTTGAAGAGTTACGGGAGATCACCGGCAAATATCATGACAATTTATCGGTACTTAATACTGAAAGTTTCACCGCATCTCGTCCAGTGCCAGAGCGTGTAGACGGCTGGCTCAGTATTGCCGAAGAAAAGAATTTAGATTTGATGGTCCAAAAATTGGCAAAAGAAATTGCCAAAGACGATATCTCTAATGCTAAGGCAGGTCATTACCCAACGTTAACACTGTCAGCATCAATCGGTAGCGATGACACTGAGATAAACGGCAACAGTGGATTTCCAAATCGCGATAATGACTCGATTGGACTGCGGTTAAACGTGCCTATTTATCAAGGCGGGGCAATCAGTGCGCAAACGGCACAGGCTCGTTATCGCTACATAGCCGCAAGCGAAAACCTTGAACTTGCACACCGCTCAACTGTGCGCTCTGTTCGCAGCTCGTACAATGACGTAGTGGCAGCTACCTCGACAATACGCGCTTTAGAGCAAGCTGTAGTGTCGGCACAAAGTGCCTTGCAAGCAACCGAAGCTGGGTTTGATGTGGGTACACGGACCATAGTAGATGTACTTAACAGCACACGGAACTTATTTGATGCGCGCAGAAACTTAGCGGGTGCTCGCTATGATTTCATCACCGCTGTGATGGAACTTAAACGTGCGGCGGGCAATTTGACCGAACAAGACTTGGTTGACATCAACCGCGGGCTGCGCCCACCGGCGGCTTAGTGGCAAAAAGATCTAGATGAATCAAAAATCTGTTACAGGTTACCTTGTAGCAGATTTTTTTTGTGAATTTTTCAGGTAAACTCTGCCGCTAAATTTTCATCTATTACAACGGCATTAAGCCAAAATGGAAGTGCAGTGACATGCAAGCGTCTACCTTACAAAGTAAATTTATAAAAATACGTTCGAATAAAATGTTTGAGCTGGTGGTCATTGCCGTGATCATCTTTTCCGCTTTGTTAGTGGGCGCTAAAACGTATGAAATGTCAGACACGCTGATCAGCGTAGCGACCTTTCTGGATTGGTTTATCACCATTTTTTTCCTCACAGAGATAACCATTCGATTTATTGCCGAGCCGCGCAAAATAGACTTTTTCAAGAACTTTTGGAATATGTTCGATACCGTCATCGTATTTGTCAGTCTGATACCCGCCGACGACACCGATATGGCCATTATCGCCAGGTTAGTCCGCGTATTTCGTGTGTTAAGGATGATATCCATCATTCCCGAATTACGCATGTTGCTCACATCTTTGATCAAAGCCTTGCCACAGCTCGGTTACGTTATGCTGCTGATGTTTATTATTTTTTATATCTACGCGGCTATTGGAAGCACCCTTTTTGAAAATATTAACCCGGTCCTTTGGGGCGATATTACGGTTTCTATGCTCACCCTCTTCAGAGTTATGACCTTTGAGGATTGGACTGATGTTATGTACGAGACCATGGAAGTGTATCCGTTAAGTTGGATTTTCTATCTGACCTTTATTTTTCTCAGTGCCTTTGCATTTCTCAACATGGTAATTGGTATTGTGGTAAATGTAATGGAACAGGAAAACGAAAAAGCGCGAAAAGAGCTGAGTGAAGAACGTGGTGAGCCCACCATTATTGATTTGTCGGACCAACTTAAATCCATTCAGTTGCAATTGACTGAACTTACTGAGGCACAGAATAAGACTAAGTAGACCGAATGCGGATTAAGAAAACGTCAGCATGAGTAAATTTAGTTCTCATCGAACTGAGTTGAATACCGATAAAAACAATTAGCTTAGCGGCGTTAGGCTGTTAAGATGCTCGAATATTGACGTTTTTTACATCATCGCAAGCCAGTTAATGGACTAATGGCATCATTGGTAGGCGAGATAAATGTGTTTAGGATCACTCTTCGAGTGTCACACATAGTATCCCGCACTGTTTTTCGGTAATGAATTCATGAAGCAACTTTCCATTCGGCAAAAAATCATTCTCACCCTCACGGCCTTTGTAATCGCGACCGCAGTTTTGGTAGGAACTTCCAGTCTATTAACCTCAAAAAAAGCCATAGAAGCACGGGTACTCAATTCAGAACTCCCCAGCAAGATTAAGAATATTGCCGCCACTATTGATAGTGATATCGCCATGATGAGACGCACCGCGCGCCTTATCGCCAGCGATGAATTTATTTTGCAATGGAATGCAGCAGGTCAAAGTCCGCAAGGCGAGACCCTCTTGATCCAAAAATTGAAAAACATAGCCACTGCGAGCGGCTACAGTGCCGTGTCCTTTGCGGATAAGAAAACCGCTAAATACTGGAATCAAGATGGTTTTTTGCGAGTGTTACAAGATGACCAATCAGATGGCTGGTTTTTCAAATATATCACCAGCAATCAGGATTACATGGTGAGTATGTACCAGTACCCAGAGACTGGAAAAGCTGATTTATTTGTTAACTACCAACAGACCAATGGACGCGGATTATCCGGCATAGCAAACTCGTTTGATTCAGTCGTGTCTTTATTAGCCAGCTTCAAACTTGAGCAAACAGGCTTTGTTTATTTAGTCGATGCCACCGGCAAAGTGCAATTGCATAACGATCGCGCAATGGTAGGCCAAACCTTGTCGTCATTATATGGCGCTGAGGCAGTGAATAGATTGTTATCTGAGCAGCAATTTAGCTATGCCATAACAGAAACACAAAGCCAAGAAGTGCTAGTTGCCACGCAATATATTCCAAGTATGGGTTGGTTTGTGGTCTCGCAAATTCCTTATCAGGAAATGTATACGGATTTGCAAAGCTCCACTTGGACAATGTTATTTTGGTCTCTATTGATTGCGGTGATGGCTTGCATTGCGGCTTGGTATGTAGCGGGAAGTATTACACAGCCAATAAGTCAGCTATCTGAATTGTTCACTCGGTTAGGCCAAGGCAACGCTGATTTATCCTATCGATTGCCTGAAGAAGGTCAACAAGAGCTTGCGGATGTGGCCAAAGGCTACAATCAGTTTATCCAAAAGCTAGAAGAAATGTTCAATCAAATAGCGCTTAATAGTAAAGACTTGCATGCAGTTGCAGCCTCACTTGAAGCCCATGTGAAAGAAACCAAACACTCTGTTAATGTCAGTGCAGACAGTACGTTAAGTATCTCAGATACTTTAGCTCAAGTGAGTGACAGCGTTACCCTGTCGGCATCCCATGCTGAGGAGGCGGCGCAAGTCGCTCAGCGAATTAATGAAGACGGTAAAGTAATCACCGATGTGATCAACAGTACCCAGTCTGACATTAAGCAACTGGTTGTTAAAATCAATGATGTAGCTGAAGTTATCAGATCTTTGAGTAGTAATACCCATACTATCGCCACTGTGTTGGAAACCATTCAGGCGATATCAGACCAAACCAACTTGTTGGCGCTCAATGCGGCTATCGAAGCCGCGCGAGCCGGTGAACAAGGACGTGGGTTTGCGGTGGTTGCTGAAGAAGTGAGAAATCTAGCCAAACGCACTGCCGACTCCACCAAAGAAGTGCAAACTATTATGGAACAGCTTAAACACACCTCAGCATCGGCAACTCAGGAAATCGGCTTGATCATAGAGCAATCAAATGTCACGTCACATTCGATTGGAAAAGCTGACAGTGTATTGCAGCGCAACCATCAACACTTTGAGAAAATAGAAGAGGCTAACCTAACCGTTGCCGCATCCACGCAACAACAATCTCAGAACATTGCAACTATCACGCAAAATATGGTTGATATCCGACTGATTGCTCAACAAAATGCCCATTCAGTTGAACAAATCACCGATGAAACTCAGAGCATAAATGATTTAGCGACTAGATTAGATAGTCTTATCAATATTAATCGGCAGGGGAAATAGGCGGTTAATCGGGCGACGCTAAGAAGTCTATGCTACTTGCTAAGGCTCACTAACCAATGAAACACGAGTATTAACCCGCTAAAAAAGGATCTGCAAAGCAGGTCCTTTTTTATATTCGACATAGCAAATTAGACGTTTTAGATTGAATCACCTTGGATGCTAAAATGCACTATGGCGAGCTGACTGGCTAAGTAGCAAATTTATTCTTACTAGCAACTTAAGGTTGACCTCCTACCTTACCCAGCTCTAGCGGTGCCAATACCATAATTCCGGCTTGGTCAGGTGCTCGTATTTAAACAATATCATTGTCACTCCGAAGATAAAAAACCTGGACTCGAAATAAAATGTGACGAGCAATTCAATATCACACCTCGATTTCAACGTGTTAGTGAGGATCAGTAAAAGCGAATCTTCTAAAACACACATCAATGACGCATTTTTTCGATTAGCAAGGCGAGTTTTCGTGCGTAATAGCAGGCCTATTGCCAGAAAATTCAACGCAAATAAGCATAACAAGGACGTTAATGAGGGGCGCTTATTATCCTGAGATCAGGTTAACTAGCCTTGGTAATAAAGCTTCAGCTTACTTATCTGCATTTACACAGGTCATTCACGCCTACTGCTTAGTTATCATCAGTTACGTTATTCCCAGTGGCAGAATGTGTATCAAAACCGGTTACAAAGCGTAGGTTTTCGCCAAGCTAATGGTGTGCATCGATTCAGGTGGATACGAATATCGCGTCATACCCTAGTATTGACCTCGAGCTTGTTGAGCCCCCTTCAAATAGCTAATGTTTGCGCATGAATTCAATGTCGGGTTAGCCACCTATTGCACCTGTAAAATTTTTGACGCTGTGTTCATTTATTACACACTTGCACCGAATCTATTCACGCTGTTCGGCTATCAGGTTAACGACAAGCGCAATTTTATTGGCTTATAGGTAAACACAAAAAGTTGGCATTGTATTCGCAAGACATAGCCCATGTGAACGACATTGGTATCGGCATTGAATGTATGAAGAACAATGTACCTGAAATGAGTGAATTGAAAGCGGGCACTTTGATTGTCAACAAAAAGCGATTTAAAACAGGATAAACTATGCGGATTAGAAAAGTAGCGGAGCCGTTTAAACACATTGCTGCAAATACGGTCAAATGCATTTCCATTGGTGAGGCAATTGCTGAATTTCAGCCCTCAGGCGCGGTGATATCGTTGGATCAAAAGCGTCAGCAAAAGCAAATGGAAATGGAAATCAATGAGTTAGCCAGTGGAACACATCGCAAGTAATGTACAACCACTAGGTTGATTTATATTTACCTAAAAATTTCAGCACCAAATAGCCAACGACGCTCAATACAATCGCAATTTCGTAGCGATTAAATGCCACCGAGACCCCAATCGCTCCTGTTAACCAGATACTCGCCGCCGTAGCGGTTCCGTACACATTCTCCGAGCTTTTGATGATAGAGCCACCACCAATAAAGCCAATTCCAGTCACAATACCGTACATCACTCTAGCTTGAGATTCAGGGTCTCTAAACACATCAATACCGACCAGCATAAAAGCACAACTAGCGATAGTTACTAAGGGAAAGGTTCTGAGCCCTGCACTTTGGGCTTGTTGCTCCCGGTTAATTGCAAGGGGCAAAGCCAACAAGAAGGCAATACCCATTTTCAATAGGTGTTGCACAATAACAACAAAGTCGATTTCTAACAAAGTATCCATCACTGGCGATCCTAAAGAAAATAGCGGCGCGTTACACGCCGTACTTCGCTTTCAACTCATTTACTCTTTGAGTGAGTGCTGCGCCTTCGAACTTACGCTCTGATAATTTACGCCTTGCAAGGCTGTTATTACCTTTTGCAAAGAGCACTTCAACATAGTTCAAAAAGATCTCGTTGTTCTTCATCTTGTCGTTAACAACCCGATCGTAGAACTTCAAGGCTTCATCATATTTTTGCTGTTTCATTAATGCTTGAGCCAAGGTATCGACTGCATCTGCATTGTCTGGCCTTAAATCGACGGCCTGCCGTGCGTAAGTTTCAGCTTCTTTGAGTCGACCTTCTTGAATGTAGAGGTAAGCCAGATTATTGAGCACAACAAAATTGTTGGGGTTCAACTTAAGCGTTTTCTCATATGTAGCAATCGCTTTACTTTCATCGCTGGTAATTTGTCGTTCTGCTAACATCATTTTCACCGCTACGTCTTGCGGAAATTGTTCGGCATGGGCTTGCAATAATGCCATAGCATCGTTTTTACGATTTAAGCGTTCAAGGTTAACCGCGAGTAATACTGCATTGCGACTATTAGGAATGTTTTCGTATACCGTTTTGGAATACTCCAGTGCGCCTTCATTGTCATTCTCAGATAACAGTATGCGCGCTTGGAACCCTTGCGCTACAGGTAGCTGTTTGGCATTGTCAGGTAAAGCAGCAAACGCAACCTTAGCTTGGTTTATTTGCCCCGACATAACTAAAAAGTGTACGTTGAGCATTCTAACAGCCAGATCATCTCTGACTTCTAAGAAAGCGGCACTGCGCTCAGCGCCTTCTTTGAAATCACCTTTGGCATCCAACAACAACAATTTACCTAAATTTGCATCTTTACTGTTTGGATAGGCAGCTATCCACTTGTCATAATGCTGATTGGCATCGCTAATAACACCCAATCCCAATAATGATTTACCTTTGATATTCCAATATGCTGGCGCGGTTTTATCATTCTCGTCAAATTCTTCAAGCGTATTTAGCGCATCTTGCCAATTACGTTCTGATAAATACATGCGAGCAACCACCAAACGGATCTGAGGATCATTTGGATTTGATTTGAGCGCATCTAGTGCTGGTTGCATGCCTTCCTTACCCTTTTCCTGCGCTCTTAGCGCTAAATAGTAAGTCGCAATTGCAGGCACAAAATCTGCTTTTTTGTCGAGTATGGCCTTGAGCTTTTTTGCTCCTTCGGCAAATTTTTGTTGTACTAAATCTAAGTTGGCAATGGCCAATAGAACCAAACCATTTTCCGGCTCAATGGCATCAGCTTTATTAAATTCGTCCAGAGCTTTGGCAAAATCCCCTTGTTTTACATATACCTCACCAAGAAGCATGTGCCCTTTAAAATCTTGGGGTTCATTTTTAATCCAATCAGTGGCTAAATCTTTTGCCTTATCCAGTTGATTTGTCGCTAAGTAAGCGTTTGCTAACGTTGCGCGGGTCACTTCCATTTCCGGACTTTTTTCTAAGGCAGTCTCTAAATCTATGATGCCACTGACATCATTCAAAGACAGTCTCAGTACACCTAGACGAGTAAGATCTTCCGCAGTGCGACTGATGGCCGCAGAACGTTCAACCACTTCTTTGGCTTCTTTGATATTGCCCGAGCGAATCAATTCATATCCAGTTTTAGAAAACAGCTTGGCATCATCTTCAGACACATTATCGAACTTACTCAACATTTCACTGGCCTCGCCAGACATTCCTAGCTCCAGTTGGCTGGCCGCGAGCATTTTAAGCCCAGGGTGTTCCGGTGGTAACGAGCTAGCGATATAGGACAAATGGCGGTTAGCAGCTTCAAAATCTTTAAGAATGTATGCTGAGTGTCCGGCAATCAAGCGTAAGACAGGATCTCCGCGACCATTTTGAATTGCTTTTTCAGCATAACGCTGAGCATCTTCATGTTCGTTTTTCGCTGCGCTTACAACACTCTTCAATTGATTGAGCAAAGGATTCTCAGCATTTTTGGCCAAAAGCTGGTCGATGTATGGCTCGGCTTCTAGTATTTTACCGTTATCAACTAATAACTTAGCTAATACAAAAACAGTTTGCGTATCTTCGGGGAATACTTGCAGATAAGATTTGTACACCTCGGCTGCTTTTTCAGGTTCAGAAATCCGTAGATATAATTGACCTTGAAATTTAAGCAAGTCGGCATTATTTGGGAACTTAGCAACCAAGGCTTCGGCGTCGCTTACCGCTTGTTGAACATCTCCGCCCATCATTACCGAGCCATACACATCGACTAAGCCACGATACACTGTATCCACTTTAATAGAGCTCAGTTGTTCAACTAAGGCTTTTGCTTCTTTTTCTTTACCTAACTGTGCAAACGATTGCAGTTTAAAGAAGCCGACTTCAATTTCTTGCTCTGGAGACATACCCGCCTCGGTATGATCAATTTCACTCAATTCCGATAGCGCACCGGTATTTTGATAAGCTTGAGATAACAATGGAATAACGTCGGATGCAGGTTGACCATATTCAAGTGCACGATTTAATTCTTTCTCGGCACTCTCATATTGTTTTTTAGTTAAGTAAACTTTACCTAGTTCGAAACGTGCGACTGGATCTCTGGGGTCCAATTTTATCGCATTTTTTAATTCTAAGACGGCAGAATCAAGCCTTTTTTCAGCGATGTAATCTTGGGCGGCTTTTAGATGGTCTTCGCTGGTTTTTTGGCTACATCCAATGATGAGGGTCAACCCTAAAACTAAGAGTAATGTTCTCATGTGTTAAATCTTCCTTCTAAGTAATTAACACTATGCTACAAGGCTTAACAAATTTTTAATAGTAGTTGGAGACGCAAAATTTCAGAAAATGGCACAATTGACAACTATTAGCCTTAAAAAGCCAATAATTGTGAAAAAGAGGATAAAAATCTCACCAACTTGAGGTCGAAGGTTGGTATAAAAGTAGGTTATCGAATATAATATGTCCTTTAAACTATACCGGCTACTGGGCACTTTCAAGATTGCCTGCTGAACTGAAAAATAACTGATGTCAGTACATTTTTCTTCCGGTTACCAGGGATCATGAATGACCACAAACGTAGACTTAACATTTAAAGACCTTAACTTGCCTGACGCGTTACTTCAGGCCATAGAAAAAGTCGGGTATGAAAAACCTTCCCCGATTCAAGCAGAAAGTATTCCCCTTATTCTTGCTGGACACGACATTCTCGGTCAGGCACAGACGGGAACCGGAAAAACCGGCGCATTTGCGCTGCCAATGCTCGCAAATCTGGATATTGATAAAGACTTTACGCAGCTATTAGTGCTAGCGCCAACACGTGAATTGGCAATTCAGGTTGCAGAAGCGTTTCAAGTATACGCCAGCTTCTCTAAAAAAATTCGCGTACTGCCAATTTATGGCGGTCAATCCTATGACAACCAAATTCGCCAATTAAAGCGCGGCGTTCAAGTGGTTGTGGGTACGCCAGGACGCGTGATAGATCACATTAAACGCGGCACCTTAAAACTAGACCAATTACGCTTCTTGGTATTGGATGAAGCCGATGAGATGCTACGCATGGGATTCATCGACGATGTTGAATGGATCCTAAGCCACGCGCCTAAGACCCGGCAAACAGCGTTATTTTCAGCGACTATGCCTGCGCAGATTAAGAAGATCACTGAGCGCTATCTGAATTCACCTAAGCATGTGAAAATCGCTTCCAAAGTCAGCACCGCAAGCACCATACGTCAGCGTTATTGCCAAGTTGCTGGGCACCACAAAATGGAAGCCTTAACACGGATCCTAGAAGTTGAAGAATTCGATGGTGTCATTGTGTTTGTGCGCACCAAAACGGCAACCGTTGAGCTAGCAGACAAACTATCAGCCAGAGGTTACGATGTGGAACCGCTTAACGGTGATATTCCACAAAACGCCCGTGAGCGTACGGTTGATAAACTTAAACAAGGTAAGATTGATATTCTAGTAGCTACCGATGTTGTGGCGCGTGGGTTGGACGTAGAGCGTGTTAGTCATGTCATCAATTTTGATGTCCCATACGATACTGAATCTTATGTTCACCGTATTGGTCGTACTGGTCGTGCTGGTCGCCAAGGTGACGCGATATTGTTTATTTCTCATCGTGAAAAACGCATGTTGTTTGCGATTGAGAAGGCCACTAAACAGACCATCGAAGCTATGCCAATTCCGTCAATCTCTGAGCTTAATCAGACCCGCTTGACGCGCTTTAAAACCAGTGTCGTTGAGGCAATGAGTGATGAAGCAATAGAGAGCTTTATGCCGATTGTTGAAGATATTCAAAAGCAAACTGAAGCTTCACCTGAACGGATAATGGCTGCCTTAGCGAAAATCGCCCAAGGTGATGAACCACTGATTTTGCGCGAAGGTGACAGACCGGATCTAAATGCTAAGCCGACTTACAAAGAAAGGGATAGCAAAGGTGGCAGAGACTTTAAAGATCGTGGTTCTCGTGATGATCGTAAAGGACCTGCTAAAGCGCGTAACCGCAGCAGCAAACCTGATGAAGGTAAGCAACGTTACCGTATCGATGTAGGGCACACCCATGGCGCTAAGCCAGGTAACATAGTTGGTGCAATTGCCAATGAAGCCAACATTAGCAGTAAGAACATTGGTGCCATTGAAATATATGATACCTACAGTACCGTTGACTTACCGCAAGGCATGCCTGCTGATACCTTCGGTGTTCTACAAAAAACCCGTGTTGCTGGACAGCGTTTGGCAATCCGTGAGTGGAGTGACACTCCGCCTAAGCACAAAGGACGCAAGTCTGAAAAATAGTATTGGTACTCGCTAACAAAACCCGCATTGATTGCGGGTTTTTTTATAGCACAAGCCTAATACAAAAGCGGAATAGGTTTTATATAACTGATGGAAATATATTCAACGTTTTAATGCTTTTAAATTATAACCAAAGTAAGCCACACTCCCGCGTATATAATTAAATTTGGTTATCCTAAGTATAGGTAACTCGTTATTTTCGTTTATAGGGTTTAGCAATGCGCTATTTTCCACTTTTCATTGATTCTCAACATCTAGACTGTCTGGTTGTCGGTGCTGGAGAAGTCGCAGCGCGTAAAATTGAGCTCTTGCTCAAGACCCAAGCCACCATCACGGTCGTTGCCCCCTGGGTGTGTCAAACGGTCAAAAATATGGCAAGCGAAGGTCGTATAACTTTAATAGAGCGCTCATTTGAAGACGATGACATTGCGCAGCGTGATCTCATATTTGTCGCAACCGATAATAGTGACACCAATGCCCATATTCATGCGTTGGCAACAGCCCATCGAATCCTCGTCAACGTGGTAGACAACACGCCGTTGTGCAAATTCATCACACCTTCAATCATCGACCGCTCACCGATCATTATTGCCATTAGTAGCGGTGGGGTCGCGCCTGTTTTACTGCGCTATTTGCGTCAAAAATTGGAGTCTTGGATCCCGCAAAAAATCGCCAAACTGGGAGAGTTCTCAGAACGCTTTAGAGACACGGTTAAACAAAAACTTTCATCGGTTACCGCCCGTCGATATTTTTGGGAAGAGGTGTTGGATGGTCCTATCGCGGAACAAATTCTGAGTGACAATCTCAGTGATGCCGAATCTATGTTTGCTGACAAACTCAACACGCCCGATAAGCAAAAAGCACAAGGAGAAGTCTATTTAGTTGGCGCCGGTCCTGGCGATCCAGATTTACTGACGTTTAAAGCCCTACGTTTAATGCAAAAAGCCGATGTTGTGGTGTACGACCGTTTGGTATCCAAAGACATTTTGGAGTTGGTACGCCGTGACGCCGAAAAAATCTACGTGGGAAAAGCGCAAAGCAAACACACAGTTCCACAGCAGGAAATTAATCAATTGCTCGCCACTGAGGCATTAAAAGGCAATAGAGTAGTCCGGCTTAAAGGTGGCGATCCGTTTATTTTCGGTCGCGGTGGAGAAGAGCTAGAAACCTTAGTGAAGCACAATATTCGCTTTCAGGTTGTGCCTGGTATCACAGCTGCAACCGGCGCCGCCAGTTATGCAGGCATTCCCCTTACCCATCGCGATCACGCACAATCTGTAGTTTTTGCGACTGGCCATTTAAAAGACGACAGTATTAATTTGGACTGGCCTGCACTGGTACAGAAGAACCAAACAGTGGTGTTTTATATGGGCTTAACGGGTTTACCGATTATTTGCGAAAAACTGATTGCTCACGGTATGTCGACAGATATGCCGATTGCCATGGTGGAATCTGCCACCCTTCCCCACCAGCGTGTTGTGACCGGCACACTCAGTACTATTCAAGCGATTGCAAAGCAGGCGCAAATAAAGCCACCGTCACTGATTATTGTGGGCACTGTGGTGTCGCTGAGAGAGTCGTTAAACTGGTATCAACTCTAGCAACAAGTATCACTCAATGCGCGAATATCCGATACACAGTAAGAAGGCCAAAACGTGTCTAAAAGCCTAATTACACTTTTGCGATAAAACTAAGTAGACTCTAACATGCACTGAATGAGTGTGTTTGCTTGAGTATTCGTTTTGTATCGGATTGCCATTATCTTCTGTAGCGCTATGTTTAGCCTAACGGCTAACGCACAACAGCTCCAATTTAATAAAGCCAGCGATGCATCAACAGTGACAATGAACTATCAGTGGCTTGATCAACAACAGCAACCGCAACAATTGACATTTTCACTCGACAAACAAGCGATTAATGCCAGTCAACAATCCCAAACTGAATATAAGCCTCAAGTTGTGCAGCGCTACATCTATGTAGAATTAATGAAGCAAGCGCAGCAGATCAATCCTAAAGAAGCACGGATAAAGATAGTGCAACGAGGAGATCGACTTGAATTCAAGATAACCAGTCGTTCTGCGCAAATGCGCCAAAAGTGGCTTGAAACCATGACTGAAACACAAGGCACTGCATTTCAGCAATACCTCAGCGACAATCATTACATTGAATTTACAGATCATATGGGGCAGACCGGTATACTGCCTGATCATCTTCGTTATATAGAGGAAAACAAGGCGCAGGTACTGGTTGTTGCGCAGGCGTTGTATAGCCAACTAGAGAAAGGCAGCAATACCAAGGAGTTTATCAACCACTTACTCAGCTGGGTTCAAAGTATTCCCTACGATCGGCTTGAGGGCCGTATTGATAATAATGGCGCCGGATTTTTTTCACCTCTTAAAGTATTGGTGAACAATAGAGGGGATTGCGATAGTAAAGCGGTATTAACTGCCGCAGTGATCCGCTCATTGCTGCCCAACCTAGGCATGGCAATTGTGTATCTCCCTAACCACGCTTTATTGGCGGTTGATTTAGGCAAACGCACTGATGGACGGGACATTGAAATACTCGGCAACGCTCATGTGTTAATTGAGCCTACTGGTCCAGCGCTGCTGAGTATTGGCGATGTATCGGATGAAACCGCACGACAAATTGCAATTGGTAATTACATGAGCGTCGTTATTCCTTGAGGCCGTGGTTATTCCCTTATACCGGCTAAACGCCATTGGGCACTTGCCGACACCTTCGGCCTATTCGACGCGGTTCCACTAAATAGGCAGAGTCGGTCCGCTATTACAGCTCTTTTTCAGCAAACTCCGCCAATCTGCTTCTTACTACTCCATCTAAATTCATGGTTGCGCTGCCCGAGAAGTTCTTGAACTTTTCGACCAAGTAGGTCAATCCAGAGGTGACTGCACTCAAATAATTACTATCAATTTGCGCTAAGTTACCGCCACAGATTAATTTGGTGCCTTCACCACAACGGGTAATAATGGTTTTTAATTGCGACGCCGTCAGGTTCTGTGATTCATCTAAAATGACAATGGCGTTTTGAATACTACGGCCACGCATGAAGTTCACCGATTTAAACTGTATATTGGCCTTTTCCATGATGTAACTCATAGAGCCTTTTACATTTTCGTCGTGCTTATGTAACACTTCCAATGAATCAGTGATGGCCGCCAGCCAAGGGGCCATTTTCTCTTCTTCGGTACCCGGTAAAAACCCAATTGACTCGGCAATTTCAGGAGTACTTCGAGTGACAATGATTTTGTCATACATGTTTCTTTCGACCACCATTTCAAGCGCTGCGGCAAGAGCCAAAAGGGTTTTACCACTGCCTGCCGGGCCGGTAAGTATGACCAAATCAATGTGCGGGTCCAGCAATGCATGTAAGGCCATTGCCTGACCGATATTTTTAGGTGAGATTCCCCAAGCATTGCGTCCCATCAATCGATCGTAACCTAGATCTAATACCTCAATCGTGTCCTTCGTCATCGATTCTACCAGCCCCGCAAATTGCTGCTCTTCATCGATTAGAAATTCGTTGATGTAGGCTTCTGGGAGTACCTTGCGCTCGATGGTATGAATGGTATCGCGGCCTTCTGTACGACTGTCCACGGTTTTCACACTCTCCCAAAAATTCCCCTCAAAGGTATGATAGCCCTTGGATAAATATTTAAGATCGGTGATCAATTGATCAGTGCGATAGTCTTGTACCTGCGCTAAACCCGCACCTTTGGCCTTAAGACGCATATTGATATCTTTTGTGACTAACACGACCTGCCGAGGATGGCGGATTTTCTGCAAGTGCAATGCCGCATTGATAATGCGATTATCATTTTCGTTGCTGGTAAAAACTTGATGCTCAACATTTAGCCCGTGATCGGCAAAAATTGACAGGTAACCGGTTGGCGCAGAAACTCCCGAGCCCAAGCCTTGCATAGAAACACCTTCAATCATTTGTTCTGGCGTAGCGTCATGGAGCAGGTCTTCCATAGCTCGAATCGACATTCTCGCGTCACGGGCGACATCTTTTTTGCTGTCTTTAATATAATCGAGTTCTTCTAAAACGGTCATGGGAACAATGACATCGTGTTCTTTAAACGATAAAAAGGCGAGCGGTTCATGCAGTAAAATATTGGTGTCTAGGACATAGATCTTGGTATGCGAATCACGGTTTTTCGGCATTCGGTTCTCCATTGTGCGGTCCGAGTGGACTTATATGCTCACAGCCAGATAGCAGCCGTTAGATTAACCATAAACCACTTTTTGGGGACTTTCACCTACTTTTGTCAAACTGCAAAAAGTGTACGAAAATTCGCTAGTGCGGCATAAATATTGCGGTATTCCTAAAGTGAAACCACTTCCACATCATATAAAAACCGTCGAGTTAGCCGCCGCATTGCCAATCCGCCTGATTTGCAATGCTATCTGCACTGCCACTTTGGAGCCGTCCGCGTCTGAATATCCGACATTGATAAACTGAAAAGCGTGGGTCCAACTCGCGGTGTATAGAAAATAACGTAAAAAGCACCAATCGCAACCACCAAAGAGCAGCAAGTCAACTGTATGTTGATTCAGAAACAGGTATAATCTGCTTCCTGTTTAAAATCACTTTAGCGTCGTACGTGCACCGGCACTCACTATTTTTGTGACATCACGCTAAATAGCCTATTGGATATAGTTACTATGTCAGATCCAAACGACTTTGCTTTAGGGCAACGTTGGTTAAGCAATACCGAATCCGAACTGGGTTTAGGCACCATAGTCGCCGTCAATCAACGCACCGTAGAAATATTATTTCCTGCCATAGGTGAAACCCGTACCTATGCGCCTGCCAGTGCACCATTGACCCGGGTTACTTTTGCTATTGGTGATACGGTTGCCAGCCATGAACAATGGCAAATGCAGGTTGAAAAAGTTGTTCAAGACAAAGGCATGTTGACGTATTCGGGTAAGCGTTTGGACAACCAAGAAAGCGTGGTACTCAAAGAAACCTTTATTGACCACCATTTCCAATTAAATCAACCGCAAAAAAGATTGTTAGCGGGTCAGGTTGATGATCCTAAATGGTTTGATCTGCGTGAGAAATGTATCACTCATCAATTTCAGCACGCGACGTCACAGCTACTGGGTTTTGTTGGCGCTAGAGTCGATATTATTCCGCACCAGCTACATATTGCTGCAGAAGTAGGCCAACGTCATGCGCCTAGAGTCCTGCTAGCCGATGAAGTCGGTTTGGGCAAAACCATAGAGGCAGCGCTCATTATTCATCAGCAGTTACTGACCAATCGTGCCCAGCGTGTGTTGATTGTGGTCCCAGACAGCTTAGTCCATCAATGGTTAGTAGAAATGTTGCGGCGAGTGAATCTGGCCTTTTCGATATTCGACGAAGAGCGCTGCCAAGCCATGGCCGAAGATAAAGGCAATCCCTTTGAAGCAGAACAGTTGGTGCTTTGTAGTCTTGATTTTCTGACCCACAACAGTCGTTACTTTCAACAAGCATGCGAAGCTCATTGGGACCTGATGGTGGTTGATGAAGCTCACCACCTGACGTGGTCGGCTGGTCAACCATCACAAGAATATCAAGTGATAGAGCAGCTTGCTCAAGTGACCTCTGGTGTGTTGTTACTTACCGCCACCCCCGACCAATTAGGTCATGAGAGTCACTTTGCTCGACTTCGACTGCTTGATCCGGACCGCTTTCACAGTTACAGCGAATTTGTAGCTGAAGAGCAACGTTATGCTGAACTTGCGCAAGCCATTGAACCCTTGTTGGCCAGCTCAAAAGACAAGGTGCAGTTGAGTGACGAGGCAAAACGTGCGATTGCACAATTCGCCGGAGAAGAGCTATTAGCGCAACTCGATGAAGCGACCTCGCAACAGCGCGATAAACTGATTTCACAGTTATTAGATCGTCATGGTACCGGACGCGTACTGTTTCGAAACAGCCGCGCTGGCGTAGCGGGTTTTCCGAGCCGTCATCTACTGTCGTACCCGTTACCCTTGCCCGAAGAATATCAACAAGCACTGGATCTAGAGTTAGATCCGAGTCGATTGCTAAGTCCAGAGCGGATCCCTGAGTTTGTAGATACCTGGATTGATTTTGACCCACGGATTGATTGGTTTATCGACCAATTACAGCGCCTAAAAGGCGAAAAAGTACTGACTATCTGCGCAAAAGCTTCCACCGCTCTAATGCTCAGTGAGGCGATTAGACGTAAAACGGGGATCCGCGCAGGCCTATTTCACGAAGGCCAAAGTATTGTAGAGCGGGATCGCATTGCTAACTTTTTCGCCCAATCAGAAGAAGGAGCACAAGTGCTCATTTGCAGTGAGATTGGTAGCGAAGGGCGTAATTTCCAGTTTGCCCATCATTTGGTGCTATTTGATTTACCGCAAGTACCTGACCTATTGGAGCAACGCATTGGACGCTTAGACCGCATCGGTCAGCGCCAAGATGTCAAAATCCACGTGCCGTTTTTTATCAATTCGGCGCAGCATGTCATGCTGGATTGGTATCATGATGGTCTCAATGCGCTTGAGCTAACCTGCCCGGTCGGCACCAGTGTGTATGAAGAGCTCGAAGAGCAATTACTCACAGCCTTGCAAAATCCCCATGATGAAATTGCCAAGCGGCAGTTAATTGAGAACACCCAAACTGTCTACCATGCCTTGCGCAGTAAATTGGAGCAGGGGCGAGACAAGCTACTCGAAATAAACTCATCAGGTAAAGGTAAAATTGAACCCTTGTTAGCAGCGATTCAACAGGCGGAAGATTCGCCACGTTTAGAAAAGTTCATGACCCAACTGCTCGATACTATAGGTGTGTTGCAAGAAGAAAAAGACGACGATTGCTATTTGCTGCGCCAAACTGAATCGATGCTAACCCAATTGCCGGGATTAGAAGAAGATGGCATGACAATCACCTATGAGAGAAAAACCGCGACCTCGCTGGAACATGTTCATTTTTTCAGCTGGGATCACCCGATGGTCCAGCATGCGATGGATACCATTACCACAGATGTACATGGTAAAAGCGCAATCGGCATGCAGCGCGATAAATCATTGCCACCCGGCTTTTTCTGGTTAGAGTGTTTATTTGTATTATCAACAAAAGCCGAAAAACATCTGCAGATAGACCGCTTTATGCCCCCAACGCCGATTAAAGTGATAGTGGACCCCAAAGGATTGCAAACAGACAAAGTGTTTTATCAACTAGAAACGGTTAATCCTAAAATGTCCACCCAACTGGTCAATGCGCTGCAAACACAGATTACCACCAGCGTTGAACGTGCTAGTGATATCGCGTCGAAACAGGGGCAACAGATCAAGCAGGATTGCCTTAACGACATGCAAGAGCAATTGTCTGATGAGCTCAATCGTATGTTGGCGTTAAGTCAAATTAACCCATCGATTCGAACTGAAGAAATTGATTATCTAAGGATCCAGCAAGATGCACTGCACCAAGCGATAAGTCATGCTGAAGTGCATCTAGAAGCTGTCCGACTGATCGTTAACAATCACTAATTAGGAGCTTGGTTAGGTAAATATGACTATTATCCATTATGCTCCTTCGCAGTGCCCGAGCTTTGTGATCGAATACCAAGATGATGACATTTTGGTATTAAACAAACCCAGTGGGCTGTTGTCTGTGCCAGGTAAAGCCGCCGAGCACAAAGACAGCTTGCAACTGCGCATTCAACGGGTATTCCCCACGGCCACCATTGTCCATCGTTTAGACATGGCCACATCCGGATTGATGGTCATGGCGCTTAACATGGACAGTCATCGTAAATTGTCTAAATCGTTTGAACTTAGACAAACGCAGAAGTCGTATCTAGCAAGGGTGTATGGTCAAATTGAAAGCGCTCAAGGCAGTGTCGAATTACCCTTAATTTGTGACTGGCCGAACCGCCCTAAACAAATGGTCGATCATGAACGGGGCAAACCGGCATTAACCCATTTTAAACGGCTTGAGTACGACACCACAGAAACCTTAGTCGAACTCACGCCTGTTACGGGTCGCTCTCATCAATTAAGAGTGCATATGCTAAGCTTAGGTCATCCGATTTTAGGTGACCGATTGTACGCAAATGATGCTGCGTTAGCGGCGGCATCACGATTACAATTACATGCTAAATCCTTAGCATTTGCCCATCCTCAGTCACAAACCCCCATGCATTTTGATTGTCCCGCACCGTTTTCATTCAAGTGTGCCGGCGCTGAGACCGATAACCCTTTTATATCGATATAAAAATGGCAAACTCCCTAGATTATGAGCACTGTGATTAAACTGAGTACATTGCTGCTAAGCGTAGCGGTCAATTTGACTGCTTTGGCGCAGCAATCCATCGACGTCGATGCACAGGACATAGAGTACGGCCAATTTGCTGATCAATATGACATGCTACTGGCTGGCGAACAAAGTATTGCGATAGTCATTCAAGAGTCCAACACTGCAATTACTCGAGGTGTTGCGGTACTGCTAAGCGAAGCGGGCAGAAACCCGTTTAGTCAACATGGCCTCAAGCTGCTCACCAAGACACTCAATGATGTGGGTTGGGTGACAATGGTGATGCCCGCCCCACTGGTTGGCTTTTGGCCAGAGGCATCGCTCGAGCAAGAAGCTCAAGCAGATCAAGCAGAACAACAGCAAACTACGGCACAGCAAGAGCAAACATCTCTCACAGAGTCTGAGCAAACTGATAGCTCAGAAGCTGCAATTCCAAAGTTACCGAATCAAGGCAATAGTCACATTGATTCCGAAGCCTTTGCAAAGCATGAGCAACAGCTGATTTTACAAATGCGCGCCATTGAACCCAAAGCCGCACAATACCCTGGCTTTTTTCTTGTCATTGCACAAGGAAGCAGCGCCGCTTGGTTAACTAAAATATATGCCCAGAATAAGTTAGGCAACCCCGATGGATTGGTTGTAGTCAGTCCCTACTGGCCAGATAGACATTACAATCAACAGTTCCCACAGTGGCTAGCGGCAACTCAAATGCCAGTACTAGATGTGTATTCACCTTGGGATCCAGCATGGTCTACGCAAACCGTTGAAGCCCGCAGAATCGCGGCACATAAAGCTTTAAAAATGATCTATCGGCAACGGGAGCTAACGGGACAGAAACCGGACCAACAGCAGTATCTTTGGTTAGCAAAAGAGATATACGGTTGGTTAACGCATATGGGCTGGTAGCGCCAGTTAAGGTCTCATCTGGGTGTGTAACTGGGCTATTTCAAGCCACCAAATTTCCCCATATTTCAAATGGATATTAAAATTGTAGGCCCAAGGCACAGCAATGGTGTAATAGACGTCTATACTTTCACTATCCGATAAATCTTTTTTCAGCCATTGGTTCGTGAATATTCAACATTTTATTGATTTAAAGGCCAAACAGCTGTCGTATTTCGTCAGAGGGTTTTGGTCTTACAAAATACCTTATTTAGAGGTGGATCTTTACTTCTGGGATACCCTAGAGGAATGGGCGCATATTAAGAAAAGTGAAAATGAGCCCTATAGCCAAAAAGAAAGAGTGTTTTGGCACCTTCTTCATCAGCTACATTTTTGGCCCGAACAAAAATTGCTACAAGACCCCTATCTACGTTCAGAAATGGAAACCTGTCTTAGCTACCTAGAGGGCGCCGGGCAGTACCCTCTCGACTGCATTGGTATTAGACCCTAACACAATCATCAAAATCACCATCAACGCTATCCCACTATTTTGCAACTCAACCTCCAAGTCACACCCGATTATAAATAGCTTATTTTTGCGCACTTCACTTGTGACTTTAAATTAGACATTGAACTGTAAGGGCAGACATGATCCAATACGGTTTTCATCATGATGTAGAGCTGTTGTGCGCGAAACCCTGAAGTCCACGTTGTTATGTTACAAAGACAAACGCCTGTTATTCGTTTTTTTGTTTGGCGTCGCCAGTGGATTCCCGTGGGTCATGATTGGTTCGGCGTTGTCGGCGTGGTTACAAGAAACCGGACTTAGCCGTTCCTCTATTGGGTTATTCGGCTCAATTACCATTGCTTACTCGATTAATTTCTTTTGGTCGCCATTGCTAGATCGCATCAAACCGCCCGTGTTGGGCCAAAGACGCGGCTGGATAGTCACCTCACAATTCATGATTGTATTTGCCTGTTTAGGCATGGCCCTGATCCCAGTTGAAAATAATCTATTGATTATTGGCTTAGTCGGCTTTTCTATCGCAGTGTTTTCAGCGACTCAAGATATTGCCGTCGATGCTTATCGCATTGATATCATTAAACCCTATGAAAAAGACAAACTTGCTGCGGCCTCATCCATGGCCACTGCAGGTTGGTGGACCGGATTCGGTGGGCTAGGCGCCATTCCTTTCTTTATTGCCGATCTGCCTAATTGGCAATGGTCAGAGATTTATTTGGTTTTGGCCGCCATGATGGCAGGGCTCATGCTCATGGTTTTTTTCAGTGATGAACCCATTACCGACCGACTAGCGCAACAATCTGCCGCGAGTGTGAAGTATGCGAAACAATGGGTAGGTGATAAAAGCATGAACTCCCTAGAGCGCGCGGTTAATTGGTTGCTGGTAACTTTGATTGAACCGTTCCGAGATTTTTTCAGCCGTAATACCTTTAAAATTGCCATTTCTATTTTGTTATTTATTTTTCTATTCAAAATAGGCGAGGCATTTTTAGGCCGCATGAGTATCGTGTTTTACAAAGAATTAGGCTTTACTAACAGCGATATTGGTAGTTATTCCAAGCTGTTGAATTGGTGGGTCACTATAGTGTTTGCCGTACTTGGTGGCATGGTGAATATTCGCTACGGAATCTATCGTGGACTGATGACCGGCGGGATCGCGATGGCGGCAAGTAACCTTATGTTTGCATTGATGTCAGTGGTGGGACCAAACAAGGCGTTATTTGCCGCCGCAATCTTTGTCGATGGTTTTACTGCAGCATGGAGCTCAGTGGCACTTGTAGCCTTTATTTCACTATTGTGCAATCAAGCATTTTCAGCTTCGCAATACGCCTTGATGGCCTCGTTGGGCACCTTGAGTCGAACCATGATGGCCTCGGCCAGCGGGTTTATTGTTGATTGGATGAATGGCAATTGGGCTGCATTTTTCATTCTCACCGCAGTCATGGTGATACCCAGTTTGGTTTTGTTGTATTTCATTAAAGACCACATCGCTGAATTGGAGCAGCGCTACCATCCCGCTCCCCCAAGCTAAACGCTTAGGAAGTCGGTCGGTGCAGAATTCGGCAGAATTACGATCTAAACCCTGTAGCTTTAACGTTTAAAAACAGCAGACTTTATTTCTGCCGCCTTCTTTGGCCTTGTATAGTGCCTGATCAGCCTTTTCTAACCACACCATGTGATCTTTGTAGGTTTTATGCACCTCAGCAACCCCCAAACTCACGGTAAATCGAATTACAGTACCTTCGTATTCGGGAGTGAGGCTTTCGCATGACCGACGAATACGCTCAGCGACCACCAAGGCATTTTCTGCACTGGTTTCGGTTAATAGCACTGCAAACTCTTCACCACCATAGCGTCCACATACGTCAGTTTCCCGCACAGACTTGTTAATCACCTGAGCCAAGGTTTTGATAATGTGATCGCCCGCGGGGTGACCGTGAGTATCATTGACCTTTTTAAAGTGATCAATGTCGAGCATGATCACTGAACCTGTCGAGTTATTTCGCATTATCCGTTTATGTTCAAGTGCAAAGGTTTCTTCCCAGTGGCGTCGATTAAAAACTCCAGTAAGACCGTCTACGCGACTGATCTGTTTAAGTTGCTTGTTGAGCGACTGGATCCCCTTCTTATTGAGGGCTTCATCGGTAACGTCGTAAACCACAATACAAATTTGTTGCACATCACCAGTTACTGACGTTAACGGAAATACGGTGACGTTTTGATACATAAAATCTGACGCAGATGTGATCGGACGACTAGTATCAAATTTAAATAAGAAGGAGCGCTGCTCCCAGATGATAAACGCGGGGCTTTTGAGGTTGAACACGGGTTCTGTCTTGATAGTAAACCATTCTTTATCGATTTCCGGAAAGAAATCAAACACCGATTTCCCTTTAATCTTGCTCGGTAAAATCCCACTATTGTTCTCCATGAACTGGTTCCAAACCAGCACATTGAAGTCTCGATCAAGTACAGTTAAACCGATTTCGATTGAACCCAGTAAATCAAACTGCCAATGCATTGAATCAATATCTTTAAAATCATTCGCCATGCGTTATTCAACCACCTTAACAAGTTTATCAAACATTAAATCAATTGACCTATCTGGGAACAGCAACAACAAATCAAAGTTGATTGACTGACTTTTAATGGCGTAACCAATCTCAATCGCCAGAACTCTATTCCAACGAGACACATTGGTATTCAGCAAATCATCAAGGCCACAGTGTTGTCCTAGTACGATAGGATGGTTGTGGGTGAATTTAACATTTAATTGATCTGACAGAGCCGTTAAGCAAGCACTGACCATGATGTTAGTCACATCCATTAAGGCTTCAAGCTCCAACTGATTATTTAATTTAGTGTGCTTATAGTTGAGCAGTTTCACCATGTTAGCGAAATTAGAATCGTTGAAAATTAATAGTGCTTCGCCACTGATCCCGGCACTTAAAAACCCCTGAGATATTGCTGATACACTTTCATTGCGGCTAATTTCGGCGATTGCCATGTGCAACTCAGTGGTTTCAATCAGATTGACATTTGGAATAGGCAGGTCGATAAATTGATTGAGTAATTGCGCTAGTTTTTCGCCTGCTTGCCCCATTGCCACGTTCGCCATTTCGCGATAAGCATCTAACTTTTCAGTCAGTGGATCAGTCGTTTTCTCGGCAGGTGGCGCTGTTTTAGCACGCTCGGTCGCTTTGCCATCACCAGTATATATGCCATATTGCGTTAAAATGGTGGTTAGCTTTTTATTGTCCACTGGCTTACGGATGAAATCCAGCGCCCCCATTTTCATCATTCGCGTGCGGGCTTCTGGCTGAACATCTCCCGACACCACGACTACCATAGTCGGCAAGTCTTGTTCTTTGATGACCTGCATGGTTTGATAGCCGTCCATTACTGGCATGTTTAGATCCAGGAACATCACATCTGCGTTGCCCTGCTTTATTTGCTCGATAGCTTGTTGACCATTTTCGGCAAAACTTATTTCAACGTCCCAGCCATCTGGTACCGAACGAGCCATCTGTTTTCTAGCAAACCCTGAATCGTCACAAATAAGGACTTTGGTTGTCATGATTAGATTTTCTCTGACATTTGTGTGTATTTTTACATCGCCGAAAAAGCAACGCACCTCGTCATTGCAGGTACAAAACGGTTATTTGATTAGTACCTTGCAATCAATTTACTTAATCTTCACGTAATAGTAAGACTGTAATAGCAAAAAGTCATCTTTGTGAGGCACATTTTGATATTTACTTACATGAGCAGCTAACAATTCATCTGACGTCAAAGAGTGGGATCGTTGACAGTTTCATGCTTAAATAGCGACCGCTGCTTTGATATGCGGATGAGCTTGATAACCGACTAATTCGAAATCGTCTATGCTGAAGTCAAACAAGCTTTTTACGTCCGGATTTAACTGCATCTTTGGCAGTGGAAAAGGCTGTCGCGATAATTGTAACTTGGCTTGCTCTAGATGGTTGGTATACAGATGAGCATCACCAAACGTATGCACGAAATCACCAAGCTGAAGATCACATACTTGTGCAATCATCATGGTGAGTAACGCGTAACTTGCGATATTAAAGGGCACACCTAAAAAGATATCACCACTTCGCTGATACAATTGGCAAGACAATTTATTATCGATCACATAGAACTGAAACATGGTATGACACGGAGGCAAAGCTTGTTTCCCTGCCGCGGCGTTTTCTTTGGGTGACATTGACGTATCGGGTAATACGGTCGGATTCCAGGCACTGAGCAGCAGTCTGCGAGAATCAGGATTGGTTTTTATTTGTTGCAACAAATCACTGAGTTGATCGACTACCTCGCCATTGGCACCTTCCCAACTTCGCCATTGCTTACCATAGACAGGACCTAACTCACCTTCTGGGGTGGCCCATTCATCCCAAATACTGACACCATTCTCTTTAAGATAGGCAATGTTAGTATGCCCTTTTATGAACCACAACAATTCATGAATAATCGAACGTAAATGACATTTTTTAGTGGTGATTAACGGAAAGCCGTCAGCCAAATCAAAGCGCATTTGATAACCAAAAATACTTAATGTGCCCGTGCCCGTGCGGTCTTCTTTTCTAGTGCCATTCTCAAGTACGTGGCGCATTAAATCGAGATATTGTTGCATTTAAGCCTTCCTACCCTTGGGAGATTTTTTTGGTTCAGGCACAAATGGTTGATTGCATTTGTATGCCCATATGATTAACCCAATGCCACCTATAATCATTGGTAACGACAACATTTGACCGCGACTGAACAGGCCTAGGTACAAGTCCATCAAATGCGCGTCGGGCTGTCTAAAGAATTCGATAAAGAACCGAAAACTCCCATATCCTACCAAAAATACGCCACTGATCGCACCTATCGGTCGGGGCTTTTTAGAGTACAACCATAAGATTGCAAATAGCACCACACCTTCTAACGCAAACTCATATAATTGTGATGGGTGTCTTGGTTGTGGACCGGCATTAGGAAAGATTATCGCCCAAGGTACATCCGTCGTTCTCCCCCAAAGTTCAGAGTTAATAAAATTACCAATCCTCCCAGCGCCCAATCCGATAGGCGCTAAAGGCGCGACAAAATCGGCAACCACCAAGAAAGGCACTTTTAATCGTTTTGCTGATAACCATAATGCAGCAATCACGCCCAATAGTCCGCCATGAAACGACATTCCACCTTCGTTGATCTTAAACAAATAGATGGGATCATTGATAAATTGTTCAAATTGATAAAAAAATACGTAGCCAAGTCGTCCACCGATGATCACGCCAAGGAAGCCCCAGAAAAGCAAATCACTAAGCTGATCTTTACTCCAACCTGTGCGTTCGAGTCGACGATTTGCCAACCACCAAGCAGCCACAAACCCCACTAAATACATCATTCCGTACCACTTAGGGCTGAGTATTCCCCAATTGAATATCGCTGGGTCAATTTGTGGCAGGGTGTAATAAGTTTGTGACATAGTTGGGTTTATCCTAATAGCATGCGCAGACTTACAATGACTAAGAAGCCTGCAAAAATATGTTTCAATCGTTGTGTGTCTAGGTGGTGACTTATTTTAGCCCCCAGTCGTGCGGTAAATATGGACGTGATAACGATGCCTAATGCGGCCGGCAGATATATATAACCAAAAGACCCCGCTGGCAGATTTTCCACAAACCAGCCAGCCTGAATAAAGCTGAGTGAACCAAATACAGCGATAATCAATCCACAAAAAGCAGCACAGCCAATGGCGTGTCGAATATCAACTCTAAACCAAATTAAGGCAGGCACCATCAATGCACCACCACCAATACCCATAAAGGCTGAAATGATCCCTGTGACAATACCAATAATTATCAAAGTCGCGATGGTAATCTGCTTGTCAGATTTTTTGGGTTTCATAAATACCATTTGCAACGCAATCAAGATAACCAGCACGGCGAAGACGCTCTTCAAATCGTCGGCCGCCAATCTTGTTGCAATTTGAGGACCGAGCAACGCCCCGACTCCAATACCCAATGCGCACCACACCACCAAGTAACGGCGAATATTTCCCAGTTTATAATGGGCTAACGCGGAAGACATACTGGTTAAGATAATGGTCGATAATGACGTGGCGATAGCCATAGGCATCGCTAATTGCAGTGGAATTGATAACTCATTTAAAAACACATAAAGCAACGCGGGCACGATAATCAAGCCGCCACCGATCCCTAACATTCCTGCCAAAACACCGACCACGGCCCCAAGGGCCAAGTAAACGAGATACAATAAGGGAAAATCTAACAATTAAATACCTGCTCTGACAAGGCCACCCAGACCAATTATTTCTAAATACAAATCAACTTGCTCTCGGACCTGTTCGGGGTTATCGCATTCTAAAACGTCGTGCAACAGCTGAGTGGCATGTTGCATAGTGACACTTCTTATCACCCACTTCACTTTTAATAAATTGTGGCTATTCATGCTAAGTTTGTCGTACCCCATCGCCATTAACAAGATTGCTCCACCTGGCTCGCCCGCCATTTCACCACAGACAGTGATAGGAATATTGAAGCGCCGAGATTGCTCAACAATACTATTAAGCGCACTTAGCACTGCGGGATGATAACTGTCGTATAATCCGGCAACTCGCGAATTATTGCGATCTACCGCGAGCAAATACTGAGTAAGGTCATTGCTACCAACTGAAAAGAAATCGACTTTCTTGGCTAATTGTGGAATTTGATAAAGCACAGCAGGAACTTCCAACATAACGCCGATTTTAGGCATAACCAGTTGTAATTCAGAGCCACGAATTTCATCATTTACCTCATGAAATGCTTGGCGAATGAGCCTTTTAGACTCGCTCACTTCCGACACTGAGGTCACCATAGGTAACATGATCTGCAAATTTCCCAAACCAATATTAGCGCGTAACATGGCACGTATTTGCACCAGAAAAATTTCGGGATGATCGAGTGTCAAACGAATGCCGCGCCATCCCAAAAACGGGTTTTCTTCGGAAATAGGAAAATACGGCAAGGGTTTATCCCCACCGACATCCAAGGTGCGCATTGTTATCGGTTTATCCGGTGCTGATTCGAGCATTTGCCGATAAAGAACCATCTGCTCTTGCTCAGACGGAAACCGCTCTCTGAGCATAAAGGGCACTTCAGTTCGATATAAACCAACGCCTTCACCGTAAGTAAAATTGGTATTTTCCATCTCCGCTGACAAGCCAGCATTAATGAACAGCGATATACTGTGGTTGTCTTTGGTGACACAAGGTAAATGTGCTTGCTCTAAGATCCGGTCGGATAGCTCTTGCTCTTCATTAACCAGCGCCTCAAACTCGCGCTTTACGCTTGTCGAAGGCGAAACAATGACTTCTCCTGAGTACCCATCCACCAGCAGCTCTTTACCATCAAGCAATGACAAAGGCGCATTTGAAAGCCCCATAACAGCAGGTAGCCCCATGGCCCTGGCTAAAATTGCAGCGTGCGAGTTATTCGAGCCACGCACTGAAATTATGCCTCGAAGTTTAAGTGTGGAATGCTCAGCAAGCATGGTTGCTGTAACTTCTTCGGCAACGAGTATCGCTTCTTGATCACAACCTATTTTTCGCTGTGATGGACTTTCAGAGCCTAGAATATTGGCCAGAATCCGGTTCGATAAATCTTCAACATCCACCGCACGCTCTTGCATGTAGGGATCGCTCATATTGCGAAATTGTTGGATATAATTTTCCACCACAAATTTCAGTGAACTTGCGGCGTCCCATCCGTCTTTAATGCGAGCCTCAACCTCGTGTCCTAAGCTATTTGCATCGAGCAAGTGATTGTAGATTTGAAATATCGCTTGTACGTCACTTGGCACTTGGGCTTCAACACGTTTAGACAACTCATCGACTTGCCCTCTGGTGATACCCACAGCGTCACGATATTTGCTAATTTCGGCATCAGGTTGATTGGATCGTTTGGCGACCTGACTGTCAAGAGTCACCTTGAAGTTGGGCACAAAACCGATACCCATCGCCAAGCCCGATGAACCGGGTACACCAGAGATTTTTCGTTGCCATTTATTACGGTTATTCTCGTCGACAAAAGAGAGAAAGCCGCGAGTTTCAGCATGTACGATTTCTAGTGCTATTTGAGTGGCAAGGGTAACAAGGAAAGCCTCCTCATCTTCGCTGAATCTGCGCTTTTTCTTTTGTTGTAAAGTAAGCACGCCCAGCACTTTACGCTGATGAATAATAGGCGCACCGAGGAAGGCGTGGTATTTTTCTTCTTTTACTTCAGGGTAATGTTTAAAGCGCGGGTGAGACTGAGCATCTACGATATTAAGCGGCTCTTCGCGTTGACCGATTAAACCGACCAAACCTTCCGAGAAACCGACGGCAACCTTGCCAACCGCAGCCGTATCAAGACCGTCTGTAGCCATCATTAAAAAATGTTGTTGTTCATGGTCAGCTAAGTAAATTGTGCAGGAATCGACGCTCATAGACTCAGTAATACAACGCGTCAGGTGCGTCAGAGCATCCTCTAAAATAGGGATTTTACTGACTTCCTGTACAATACGTTTAAGTGTTCTAAGCATGGCTTCCTAAGATTGCCTTCTACGTCGACGACTCCGTTGGGGTTGGTGTTGTTTGACATAGGTAGGCATAGCAAAAGGCACAAATTCTTTCATCACACGGCGATATACATCACGTTTGAACGACACGACGTTACGGACCGGATACCAAAAGCTCACCCAACGCCAGCCGTCAAATTCAGGGTGACTTGAACTCAATACATCAACGTCGGCTTCATTGCATTCAAGCTGCAATAAAAACCACTTTTGTTTTTGGCCAATACACACTGGATTGCTGCCTTGACGGATCAACCTTTTGGGCAGTTTATACCGCACCCAATTTTTAGTTACGCCTAATATCTTTACGTGTTCTGGTTTTAGTCCAACTTCCTCATTTAGCTCTCGATACATTGCTTGTTCAGCAGTTTCACCTTGATCTATTCCGCCTTGTGGAAACTGCCATGAATGTTGCCCATAGCGCTTTGCCCAAAATACTTGCCCCATCCTATTGCAAATCACTATACCGACATTCGCGCGGAATCCTTCGGCATCAATCACGTTGACTCCTGGGGGATTGATTTCTTTAATATTTTGCCATTCTTCCATAAACTAACAACCAATCAAAGCAATATCATCATCGACCTAACAATCACTTGGTTATTGTCGGTTTAATTTGGAACAAGAGGAATTCACTTGATTTCACCTGCGACTAGTCCCCCTACAAGTATTACGCAACTGCTCGAACGCGCACAGGCGCTGGCCGGGCTGACGTTGGGAGAGTTAGCGGAAGCGGCAGGAATTCATACGCCGATAAACTTTAAGCGCGAAAAAGGCTGGACTGGTCAGTTGCTAGAAAAGTACCTAGGGGCTGACGCTGGATCGTCACCACAGCAAGATTTTCCGCATTTAGGGGTAGAATTAAAAACCATACCTATCGACGGCTTTGGGGCGCCACTGGAAACCACCTATGTGTGCTACGCTCCGCTAACCAATATTGCTGGAGTCACCTGGCAAGCCAGCAATGTCCGTAATAAGCTCAACTGTGTTTTGTGGGTCCCTATCGAAGGAGACCGAGCCATCGCACCAGCACACAGACGCGTCGCTACAGCCTGCCTGTGGCATCCAAGCGAGACTCAATTAAACACCCTGAGCAACGATTGGGAAGAGCTCATGGACATGATCGCATTGGGTAAAATAGAAAACATCACTGCAAAACATGGACAGGCACTACAACTTCGTCCTAAAGCAGCCGATGGAAGCGTCTTAACCGACGCCATCGGCGCAGATGGCTCAATGATCAAAACTCGCCCAAGAGGGTTCTATTTGCGCAAACAGTTTACTCATCAAATTCTTTTAAACGCTTTTAGTGACTAGTTTTGCCTTCTTATCAATTCATGGACAGGCACTACTATCAATTCATGGACAGGCACCAAACTTAGTCCTAAAGCGCAGAACATGGACAGGCACTACAGTTTCGTCTTAATGCAGCCGATGGAAGCGCCTTAACCGACGCCATCGGCGCAGATGGCGGAATGATCAAGACTCGCCCACGAGGGTTTTATTTTCTTAAATTGCATATGCACTAGATAGTTACAGTTGAGGGCTAAGGTTAAATCGAGATTCAGAGTTACATTGAAAGACTTATTGTTAGATTCACCAAGTAATAACAAAACAAGCTACCTAAGAAGCTTGCTTAATAATGTCAATATGTAACAGAATAATTAAAGTTACTCTGATAAAACGAACGCCATTTTATTTTTTCTTGAATAACAACGTCATGCGGTCTGACTCGCCGATTGCCTGCATAGCAGATTTTTTGGTTTCGTCATCACCAACGCCATTGAGACTAGGTGGTAATCGCCAGACAATATCGCTTGGTCCGGGATTGTCATTGGGATTTGCATTTATTTCCGACTTGCTTACCAATACAAACCCCGCATTTTCAAAAGCTTGAATTACGGTAGACTCTTTTAAATACCCCCGTCTTCCATCAGCAGCTTCATCTGAGGCACTTTCAGGCAATCTATGTTGCACCACGCCCACCATACCGTCGTTTTTGAGAAGAGCATACATCACTTTCAATGCCTGCGTCATGGTGCCGGCTTCAGATTCAAAACGGTTTAAGTTGTGTAGAGCTCGAATTGCTAACACTCTGTCAACGGTGCCTTCTAACTCTTTGGGATGAGTCGCAAAAGTAAACCCCTGAGTTTCAATACCATTATCAGTAAAGCCATTCACCATAGTATTGAAAGCTGCCGTTCTAGATACAAAATTATCGATTGTAGCTTGGTCAAAAAATCCAAATCTAGGCCACATATCATCGGCATAATTTATGCCGTATAATTTCCCCTTAGGTCCAAGATAGTTAGCTAATATTTGAGTGTACCAGCCTCCACCGGGCAATGCTTCAGCGACGGTCATTCCTGGCTCGACTTGAAATAAGGCCAAAGTTTGTATTGGATGTCTATGCTTATCACGTGCCTGCTGTTCCGGTGTCCTAGCTTCAACCGCAGCTTTGATCTCATTGACATAAGATTTCGATGTATTCTGATACTGCGTTGAGCAGCTTGACAAAACTATGACTGCAACAGCAGCAATCAACTTAACAGTGAAAGGTGTCATGAGGTTCTCTCTTTTGAATTCCACAATTGATCTTTAGACTAGAAGAGAAAGCTAGCCTCGGCAAGGAAGCGCTTCGATTTTGACGATTAAGTGAGGATATCTTGCGTTGGATTAACGGTTTTACTCTACCGATAAATATGAAAATGAAAATGAAAGTAATGGCAACAATGGCCTTCTAAAAACTACGCATCTTCGATGAGATGCAGTGAGTAAAAATTCAAATAGGCGCTTTACGCTTCAACTTATATATACACATGCAAAAACACTTGCAAGGACAGGCACTCCTAAATTCAACGCTTGAAAATTATTAATATATTAAGAATAAAAAATGATTCGTTCTTTGAATGGGTTTTGTTCGATAAAACAGGCAAATAAGGGTAATAAATGACGCACATAACCCTAACATCACTGATTTTTGCACACGCAAAGTCTTAAGCTATGACACGCATTTCAATTTCGTTGGTTTAGTTACAGCCTGACTAAAGCTCCAGTCATGCGTTTGCGTTTTGTGTGAGATTGGAATCTTCGCAATGATTCGACTGTTCCTGCTGATATGCTGAATGTCATTTCGAAGCATTGGCTCAAGACGTTCCATTGATGTTCATTAAAACCAAGTTTAGAAAGGATTGGGGTACCTATGATATTAGCTTTGGCTCGTTTTCCTAGATGGATCGACTGAGCAGTTAATTCAACTAATTGAATATATTCCTGTAAATTGAATGTCAGTCCCTTGGGCTGGTGTAGCTTGGGATCACCCACAAATGGCATCATTTCTTTTGGTTGTGCACCACGCTTTGCATCATTTATCCGTCGCTTAATACTGGTGTGGTTTGATGTTTCGGGTGATACAGCCATTTGGGCGCGAATCGGATTTAAGTCAACATACACCAAACATGCTGCGAGGGCGTGTTCATCCAATAAAGCCTGAGACTTAAATCTACCTTCCCAAAAATGTCCGGTACAATCATCCTCAGTGTTGGCTTGCCTAGCAATAAATTCATTCAGCTCTTTCATAAACCAGCTGATATCAAACAATCGCTTACGGTATATCGATATAGTTGATTTTAAGGTAATGAACTCTTCATCAGTGAGTTGTGGCGAACTGCAATCCATGAATCTTTGAACCAGCAAGGTCGGCTTGTGCATTTTTTGCCATCGTTGTACCACCTCCTTGTCGGTTAGTTTTTGCGCTTTGATTTGGTCAACATGCAGTATCACATGTGTATGATTACTCATCACAGCATAAGCACAGAGATCTATGGTAAACACGGTAGCCAAAAATAATAAACGGTCTTCCACCCATTGCCGCCTGTGCTCGTAATTTTGCCCTGTCTCCTTGTTTTCCCCACACAAAAATGCACGACGCACACAGCGAGATACACAATGATAATAAGGTGTATCTGTCAAACTTATTTGACGGTTCCTGGGTAATGGCATTAATGAATCCTTTTACAAGTAATATTGAAACAGCATAGTTGAATATTCTGACCGCCCTAGTGCAGTTTTAAGTCTAGAAAGAGTGCCTGTCCATTTTAAAAATTGTGAGCAAAGATGCCTGTCCATGTTAAAAAGTGGTATTGGCTCAAATCGACAAAAAATTGAACATTTTTTAGGTCAGGGCAAATTAATTGTGCATATAAAGTACTAAATTGATGTATTCTAATTAGGAATATAGTGAATATTCATCTACATGAATTTGATGAAACGAAGGAGAATACAACCATAATTCGTCTACTCTTTGCTGCCAGGTTAATTTGCTAAACTAGTGGATAATTATTTTGCAGTATTACAATATTAAAGCCATCCGCCTTTGTAAGATCAGAATAATTAACGCGTTTCTGAGACTCAAGATTGCCAGAGTGTTAATGTCCTTTAAAAAGCTTATATCTCGAATAGTTAGTTTGCTATCGATAATAGTGCTCTTTGGCATTGTTTCACCTGTTGCTGCTAGTCAATTGACCGTCATATACCCCAAAGCACAGAGTGAGCTAGACCCGCGCCAAGCCTATTTTATCGCTTTGTTAGATCTAGCACTTGAGTGCACACGTGAATCCTACGGAGAATATAAACTAGAGCTATACGACGAGAATTTACCCCCCAGTCGCATCCCGCTTTTAATAAAGAAAAATCGACTGATAAACATTATGAGTTCACCGGTCACGGGCTACCTCAATGACTCTATGCGAGCCATTCCATTTCCGTTATTAAGAGGGATCCAAGGTGTAAGAATTTCACTGTTGCATAAAGACAATCAACACGTCTTTAGTCAGATTAGCAAGGTTCAAGATATGCAAAAGCTTGTCTTTGGTTTTGGCTTGGGTTGGGTGGACGCATTGATATTCCAAGAAGCGAAGCTTCGTGTCGATACGTCCGTCAACTATGATAGTTTATTTGCTATGCTGTCGAACAAACGCATTATTGCTTTTCCCCGAGGGGCAAACGAAGTTTTACCTGAACTGGTGCGATTTCAACAAGTTCATTCTAATCTTATCGTAGATCAATACGCGGTCATTTATTACCCCCTGCCTGTCTATTTTTACGTTAACAAAGACAATGACATTCTTGCGACACGGATATTAGAGGGGCTGACTTGTGCAGCAAACCAAGGCAGTTTTCAGCAATTATTTGATCAATATTATGGTGATCATCTCAATCAATTAAATTTAGAAAATCGCAAAGTGTTTGTTTTGAAAAATCATCACCTCCCCGATGATACTGAAGCGCAGATATCGAATTTTCTGCATCCATATATCAAACGTAAAATCCCCCCGGTTGAAAACCCACAACGAAGGACTCCAGTCTTAATTAAGTGACTTTTAAGATCAATATTGCCATGCTGAAATGAAGTAGCCTGTGAGAAATCATAACCGCTATTGTTGAGATTAGAATAATGTCAGCCACAAAAAAGGGTAAACAAATCGTCTACCCATTCGTTATTAGTTCAGCGGGACATATTAAGTAAAGACTTAGGGAGTTCTGATCACCATTAAACGGATTTCAGTCATATCTTCAATCGCAAATCGAATGCCTTCACGCCCAAGTCCGGACTCTTTGACACCACCATAAGGCATATTATCCACTCGCCAACTAGGCACATCGCCGATCACCACGCCACCTACATCGAGCACGTCCCAGGCTTTGTGTGCTTTGTAGAGATCTCGCGTAAACACCCCAGCCTGCAAACCAAATTGGCTATTATTCACCTCTTCCAATGCCGCATCAAAATCGCTAAAAGGCGCGATCACTGATACTGGACCAAATGCTTCGTCTGCATTGATTTTGGCATCATGAGGCACATTTTCTAAGATTGTCGCTTGAAGCATAGCGCCATCACGCTCGCCACCACATAACACTGTAGCCCCCTTGTCTTTAGCTTCATTTATCCATTTTTCCAAACGGCTGGCTTCAGACTCCGATATCATGGGGCCAATAAAGGTACTTTCCTCTAATGGGTCGCCGTGTACTAGATTCGCTACCTTGTCGATATACCGTTGTTTGAATTCAGCATATATTGACTCATGCACCAAAATACGCTGCACACTAATGCAGCTTTGCCCAGACTGGTAATATGCGCCAAAGACGATGCGCTCGATGGCATCGTCCAGATCAGTATCATGGTCAACAATACATCCCGCATTGCCACCCAACTCCAAAATTACCGGTTTCTTGCCAGCACGAGCTTTGAGATCCCAACCCACATCTGGTGAGCCGGTAAAGCTTAACAGTTTGAATCTGTCATCTGTAGTAAACAAATCTGCACCATCTCGACTACAAGGCAATATCGAAAATGCGCCTTCGGGCAAGTCGGTTTCTGCTAACACTTCCCCCATAATAAGAGCACCTAGTGGTGTACGACTAGCAGGTTTGAGTACAAACGCACATCCTACTGCTAACGCTGGAGCTACCTTGTGCGCGGCTAGGTTCAATGGGAAGTTGAATGGCGATATGAAGGAACAAGGGCCAATCGGCACTTTTTTATACATTCCTTGGTAGCCTTTTGCGCGAGGTGTAACTTCTAAATTCATCACCTCACCTTTGATACGCACGGATTCCTCAGCCGCAATCCTAAAGGTATCAATTAGACGAGTGACCTCGCCTCTGGCATCTTTAATCGGTTTTCCCGCTTCAATGCACAGTGCATACGCTAGCTCATCAAAGCGTTCTTCAAAACGTTTTACACAATGATTTAACACCTTTTGTCGTTCATAAGGCTTCATTGCGGTAAGGGCTGGTTGGCTTTTTTCCGCTGCGGCTATGGCTTTGTCAATCACATCGGCACTGGCCATAGCAACTGTTGTTGCTGTCTCACCAGTATATTTGTTGGTTACCGCTAGATCTTGATTAGCATACACGGCTTTATTAGCTAAATAGTAGGGATACGCTTTGTTCAACATGTGGGCTCCTAGAGTTTTGCGCTGAGTTCGCGAATAGTATGGTTAAGCGTTTTGTCGTTGAGTGAATAGTCAACTGGCACATCAATCAAATGCACCGCCGGTTCGCTGAGACACTTTTCTACTTGAGGTAGCAATTCTTCTGTTGAACTAATGCGCCACCCCTTGGCACCATAGCTTTGGGCATATTTCACGAAATCGGGATTGCCATAGTCTAGGCCAAAATTTGCAAATTCCATATTAGCTTGTTTCCATTTAATCATGCCATAGGCATCGTCACGTAAAATGATCACCACGATATGCAATTTCAAGCGAACGGCAGTTTCCATTTCCTGACTATTCATCATAAATCCACCGTCTCCACAGACGGTGATGACCGATTTGTTTGGATAAACAATTTTCGCAGCCATGGCCGAAGGCAATCCAGCTCCCATAGTTGCTAGCGCATTATCAAGCAGCAACGTGTTGGGCAGATATGCTGGATAATTGCGGGCAAACCAAATCTTATAGACACCATTGTCGAGCGTCACTATGCCGTCTTTAGGCATGGCTTTACGGATATCTCTAACAAATCGCTCCGGTAAAATGGGAAACCGGCTGTCATCTTCAGAGGCCTTTCGGTGAGCAATGTAGGCGTCGTGCACGTCACAATAAAAGTCCAGTTTCCAATGGCTCTGCGGGGTGATGTTTTGTTTAAACTGCCAAATACTATTGGCAATATCCCCGACCACTTCCAATTGCGGAAAATACACTGGGTCAACGGCGGCCGAATCAAAGTTTACATGAATCACTTTTTTGCCATCATTGCTCATAAAGAACGGCGGTTTTTCTACTACGTCATGACCCACATTGATAATCAAATCAGCCCGCGAGATAACGCGATGGACAAAGTCACCGTCTGATAAGGCGGTGTTACCCATAAACAATGAGCCACTTTCATCTAACACGCCCTTGCCCATTTGCGTCGTGATGTAAGGAATGCCAGTTTTCTCGACAAATTCTTTAAGCATTTTGGCGGTTAATTTGCGATTCGCTCCTGCTCCGATCACTAGGACCGGAGAGGTGGCAGACTCGATCATTTCAATCGCCCGCGCAATGGACTTATCTTCTGCAATAGGCCGTCTTACTATACTTGGGTTGAGTAACTTAGCAGACGTTTGCTCCGCAGAAATATCTTCGGGCAATTCGATATGAACCGCACCTGGGCGCTCTTCGTGGGCAAGACGAAATGCTTCACGAACAATAGAGGGAATACGATCACCACTCACAACCTGAGCGGTATACTTAGTTAATGGCCTCATCATATCCACTGCGTCGATCACCTGAAAACGCCCTTGCTTGCTGGTTTTGATGGGTTTTTGGCCAGTTATCATCAACATCGGCATCGCACCAAGTTGCGCGTAAGCTGCCGGGGTAACTAGGTTAGTCGCACCTGGACCTAATGTGGATAAACACACCCCAACTTTGCCAGTTAGCCTGCCATAAGTAGCAGCCATAAAGCCGGCGCCCTGTTCGTGGCGAGTTAAGATAAGCTTGATAGAAGATTTTCTCAGAGACTCTAACAGATCTAAATTTTCTTCTCCTGGAATGCCAAATATGTATTCCACGCCTTCAGCTTCTAACGCACTGACAAACAGATCGGATGCTTTCATGTTTTCCCCTAAATATTGTTATCAATCAATAACAAAGTGATTATGCCATAGCGCAAGACTCATTTCTCACACCCATCACTTTCAACGAGTTGGCAGCTATAAAGATAGCTTACCTGAGATAATTTGTAGCGATTAAGACGGATAGCTGAAACTAGGCTAAAGGTTAAGGATGGGCATTTAAAATGATTAAAACTGATTGGTTGAATCGTTTATAACTATCAACATTATGGCTGATTAGGTTTTTGCTGCTCCTTTCTGCTCATCATATGGATATATTTAATGAACATGTTACTTAGGTATTTTTCTGAGTTGAAGCCAAGTCGTTTAGCCACACTTGTCACTTTCTGATCAGTGCGCATCAACACCTTTTTGGCATATTCCAGACGGTAATGATAAATAAACGCACGAAAGTTGCGTTTCAAAATAAACCGTGTTGCAAGAGCCAGTGCCGCTGGGTTTAACTCAGCCACGTGGCACACCTGCTCAATGCGCAATCCTTTTCGTTTATAAGCTTTGTATTTAATAATTGCCTGTTCAGCTTGCTTAAGCGTGGCCCGCAACTGCTCTTCAGTGAAGGCATTCTTGTCAAATTCAGCTTCAGTGAAAGGCGTGGGTGAAATCCGTCGTTTTTCCAACAATATCAACATCAAGAATAATAAAGCACCGGCATTACTAATATTAAGTACTTGCTGCCATTGACTAAAAGGTTGCCAATTAAAGATAACTAAGCCGAGTATCAACAGGTTTAACATCGCGACAAATATCAGGACATAACAGCCATTGTTTGCAATTCGAAACTGGTACATATCAATGTCGACTACTTGGTCGGACAAATAAAAGTGATAACTACTTAGGTATTCAGCCGAATGTACGGCATAGCTTAACATCACAAAAGCCCCAAACAAGTAAGGCGCTATGTAAGGCCAGTTTGTCAAAATATCACCTGCAGGGGGGCTATACAAAAAAGCGATTTTAGTTTCTTCTGGCAGCATTAATAAAGGCCACTGACCAGCTGCCAGCAGCAGTGCAGGAATGAAAAACAACATGCCATTATTGGCATATTTTTTAATAGTGAGTTGGCGAATACTGAGCAATAAAGTAGCAGCAATAATGACAGGCACAAATTGAGTAGTACCAATTAAAAAACTTAAGCCGTCATGCATTTGCGAAAGTTTTAGCCATTCATCCGTTAGCATTAATGGCCAAAGTAGGATAGCCGTCAGCAGTAGTTTACCGTGCTTTAACCTGTCGTAACGCACCCATACCAAAATCAAGGCAATAAACCATCCCACCAGCAAAGTGCTGATAGAAATTTGATAAAGACTCGCTTCATCCATTGTACATCACCAATAAGGCTCCACTTCCCACGCAACCAACGTACTTTGTTTTATAACGGACACAAGTGTACTTTTCTTAAGCTCACTCCACTGTAAAAGTTCAGTTTTGTTCTCCATATCCGAATCTTGCAGCTTATTTTGTAAGACATTAAGGGTGCGCAACTCTTGCATGCCTTCGTAAATATCTTGCCAAGGAGCACAAAAAGCCTCTCGTTTACTGCTCGAAAAAGCATCGCCAACTAATCGGTCGACTAACAGGGCTTCATCGAGAAGCGGCTCGAATTGCAAATAAGATTGTGAAGTCAAGCTGTCGCCGTTTATTGATTCAAACACCCGTTGCCAGATTTCGGCTAATTTGTCGCTAGCGAGTTCCCGAATATTTTGTTTGGATCGCTGATTGTTTTGTCGCCACGGCTTGGTGATGAGTAATTTAGATAATCGCAACTGCAATAAGGTATTGTCACTGTGGGTGATCAAAAAGTCGGGGCGCGATAAATTTAAGGTTCCATCTTGTAAGCCGCGCAGGTAACTTATCAAAGCTGCGTGCTGAACCAAACGTTTGCTGTACATGCCGCGCTTAGAACGTAAGCTTTTAATGCTCCTAAGTTGCTCTATCCATGCCCATTTTCGCAGCCTCAATTTGAGCGCGTTGCGCAGATCGAGTAATTCTTCGGCATTTAACACATCGCTGTAAAGATTCACGCAGGCGGCTGTGAGCTTGAGGCCAATATGAATGTCGAATAAATCAGCTATTTTTCGACGATGTCGGTAGCGGTACTCGGCCTTTTGCCAAAACGACAACCCATACTCCAACGCTTTCACGAAGGCTTGTTCGCATGTGTCACCGCGCTCAAGCGAGACATAACCTAATGATTCGGAAGCGGGCGCCAGTGCTTTTCTGGCTAATAAAAATCCGCGTCCCGCTTTGCTGATATTGCATAATTGAGTGGGCGCAATTGACGTTATCTTTTCCGCTAATTCAAACAGCACAGCAATATCACCACGCTTTAACTCCAATTCTAATTCGCAAATTTCGGTTTGGTTATCAGCGGTACTGATATCGCCCTTATCAAACACTAATTCGACATCAGTGCCATCTGATAGCCGCAATAAATGCGCAAGACGACGAAAATCCGTATGAAAAATTTGTACGATATTTTCTTGTAGTTCAGACACTGACAATGATTCAGGCCAAATATCCGCAGGAAACAATTCCAGATCAGGGTCCAACGAATCAATAGCGACGTTGTATTCGGGGCGTTGATGCAAACCGCCAACGGTTCTGCCTGCAGTCTTTACTGTTTGCTCAATGCCTTTTTCGCTGCTTCTTACTCGTAAACCAATATTGTGTGCACTGAGCGCCCATTCTGGTGTATCGAAATACTGATTAAAAAGGGTGAACTCGGACGTTTCAATGTTTGCTGCAAACCCTTTCAGCACCGAAAGCAACGACGCTTCATTGATGCCTTCAGGTAATAATATTTTTAATTCTATTTCTTTTTCCATAATAATTAGCTTCAGACACTCTACAAACTAGGAAGATTAATCAGTCGGGCAACAATACTCCGTTGCGTATTGCAAGGCAATTATACCAATTTGGATACAGGACGCATCGCTTCGATTGGTGTGAATCAAACCTTGCCTTTGCAGTGTCTAGGCCATACCATTTGTACAAATGTTTACTCTACAACGGTACGCTATGACAAAGTTTTCAATTTTGCTGATTGCATTAGTCAGCCTCACTCCGCTGTCAATTACTGCGCAGCAGCAACAAGAGCCAAACGATGGCTCGGGTGATATTCGTTATGTTACCGATGATTTACAGGCCTTTATGCATTCTGGTCCGGGCAGAAATTATCGAATATTAGGTTCCATTGTTGCTGGGACCCGTGTGTCGGTACTTCAAGAGAATCAAGAAAAAGGCTTTGTTGAAGTGATAGATGACACCCAGCGAACTGGTTGGATTGAATCACAATATATTACCTCGCAACCTAGCATTAGGGTGGTAGTGCCGAATTTGCGTAGCGAACTTGAACAAGCCAACTCGCAACTTGAGCAAATGACTCAGTCGACTGAGCTATTGAATCAGCAAGTAACCGATCTCACCTCTCGTAATGCACGCTTGGTGAAGGATTTAGAAGATATCCAAAAAGACAATCAACGGATCCAGCGAGAATTAGATGTACAGGATCAAAGCACCCAAATGAAGTGGTTTACTCGCGGTGGTATCATCGCCTTAATCAGTATCATTGTGGGTGTTATTATTGCTTATTTACCTAAGAAACGTCGACGCAATGATCAATGGATGTAAGCCGTGATTGCGGCTTTTATCCCTAGTGATTATTGCCTAGCAAGTAGATGGGATGATACTCATCTACGCTCTTGGGCAATGGCATTTCATGGAATTCATCCCGCATGATCCATGCTCAAACGAAAATCGTACCCGATCAGGCAATCTTTACGTGCTTTTCAAAATATTTTAGCTACTCTATAGCGCAAATTCTATTGCCCTGAGTTTTAACCAAGCGCTCCTTGCAATAACATACACACTACTCTTAGTTTCAGGAGGTTTTCCATGCTTTTTAACGGTAATCTGGTCACCAGTTGTCCCATTCGACAAAAGATAAGAGATTTTTATCGTATTGATGAAAATTTGGCTGTTGATCATATTTTGCCTGATGCGGAAGTGTCAGTCAGTGCACGCAGCCGCGCTTGGGAGAGAGCCCGTAAAATGGTCCTGCGTATTCGCAGAGAACAAGAAGGTCATGGTGGTGTCGATGCCCTGTTAAGTGAGTATTCATTGTCCTCCGCCGAAGGGGTAGTGTTGATGTGTCTGGCTGAAGCATTGTTGCGTGTGCCTGACAAAAAATCCCAAGACGCTTTGATCCGCGACAAGTTATCCAAAGGGGTATGGAGTTCACATTTAGGCACCAGTGACTCAATGTTTGTCAACGCCTCTTCATGGGGTTTATTACTTACTGGCAACATGGTTACTTACACTGACCATCGTAAACGCGACAGCATTGGCTTACTCAAAAAGACCCTTGGCAAAATGGGCGAACCGGTGATTCGTAAAGCCATGAACATTGCTATGAAAGTCATGGGCAAGCAATTCGTGATGGGCGAAAACATTGACGACGCTCTAGCTCGCGCCGAAGAAAAAGAACAACAAGGCTATGTGTATTCTTATGACATGCTTGGCGAAGGCGCTAGAACGGCAAAAGATGCCAAACGCTACTATGACGCTTATGAAACAGCGATCCACTCCATAGGTAAAGCCGCCAATAAAAAAGGTCCTAAACGTAGCCCAGGCATTTCCGTTAAGTTATCGGCAATTCATCCGAGATACGAATTTACCAATCGCGAAGAAGTGCTTGAAGAGATACCGGCAATGTTGAAAAACCTTTGTCTACTTTGTAAAGATTATGACATTGGTCTAACCGTAGATGCTGAAGAAGCCGACCGTCTGGATATTTCGTTAGATATCATCGAGAAAGTTTTTTCTGATCCGGACTTAGGTGAATGGACGGGATTTGGTATTGCTGTACAGGCATATCAAAAACGTGCCCTGTACGTCATTGACTGGGTACGTGATCTTACCTTAAAGGTTAGCCGCCCGATGATGTTGCGACTGGTTAAAGGAGCCTATTGGGATACTGAAATTAAAAATGCTCAAACCGACGGAATGGAGCATTTCCCGGTCTTTACCCGCAAATCCTCAACTGATGTGTCATACCATGCTTGTGCCAATCGACTTCTGGCCTATCGCGATAGTATTTATCCGCAATTCGCGACCCACAATGCATACACCGCGTCGGTCATTTTAGAATTAGCCGGTGATGACAAAGAAGGGTTTGAATTCCAATGTTTGCATGGCATGGGAGACAGTTTGTATGATCAAATTGTTACTGAAGAAAAAGTACAGTGCAGAGTGTACGCCCCGGTTGGTGAACATGAAGACCTTCTGGCTTACCTAGTAAGGCGATTGCTCGAAAATGGCGCGAACTCGTCGTTCGTTAATGCCATCGTCGATGACAGCAAACCAGTGGAAGACTTACTCGAAGATCCAGTCGAAAAAACCCAACGACTCAAATTCAAATATAACGACCAAATATTAATGCCTATTGATTTGTTCGCACAAGAGCGTGCCAATTCTAAGGGATTGGATTTGACCGATGTTAATCATATCTCTCCGCTCAAACTGGCGTTGGATCGTTGGCAACAAGAACAATGTATGTCGTTAGAAAACGCAGATAAGCTGCCTGAAGGACAACATTATGTGCTTAATCCTGCCAATCGAAAAGAGTCTGTGGGCGTCCTCAATTACGACTCTCCACAACAAATAAAAGATAAGCTCGCTCGCTCTGAAAAAGCGTTCCAAAGTTGGTCAAATACACCGGTTAACGAGCGCGCTGATGTGCTGCGCCGGACCGCGGATATTCTAGAGCGTCATTCTGATGAATTGATCGCCCTGTGTATGAAAGAAGCCGGGAAAGTTGCGCAAGATGCCATCGATGAGATCCGTGAGGCGGTCGACTTTTGTCGCTATTATGCCGCACGAGCCGAAGAGCTTGCGGATGACAACAGACTCAGTCCAAGAGGCGTTGTCTTGTGCATAAGCCCTTGGAATTTCCCCTTAGCGATTTTCCTTGGTCAGGTCGTTGCGGCTTTGGTCACAGGTAACACTGTATTAGCTAAACCAGCTGAACAAACCAGTTTAATTGCACTGCGCGCAACTGAGCTGATGGAAACCGTAGGCTTGCCAAAAGACACCTTGCTCACAGTGGTCAATCATGGACCTGTTGTGGGAGATACGTTATTACCTGATCCGCGCATCAAAGCCGTCATTTTTACTGGGTCGACACAGACCGGCAGCCTAATTGCCAGAGAATTAGCTAAACGTGACTTAGAACAAGTCCCGCTAATCGCCGAAACCGGTGGCCAAAACTGTATGATTGTCGACTCCACAGCCTTGCCTGAACAAGTGGTTGACGATGTGATCGCTTCTGGCTTCCAAAGTGCGGGACAACGTTGTTCAGCATTGCGCGTGTTGTATTTACAAGAGGAAATTGCCGATAGCATTATCGACATGTTGATTGGTGCCATGAAAGAACTGCGCATAGGCGATCCGGCTTTATTATCGACGGACGTTGGTCCTGTTATCGATCAAAAAGCCTTAGATAGCCTCAATCAACATGTGGCAGAAATGCAAGATAAAGGCACATTGTTACACGCCTGTGAAGTGCCTGGCAGCTGTGAAAATGGCTTTTATTTTGCGCCGAGATTGTATGAAATTGATGATATCGGTGTGCTATCTCGTGAAGTCTTTGGGCCTTGTATCCATGTGGTTCGCTACAAAGAGAAACACTTGTCTAATGTCATAGAAGCGATCAACAGTACCGGTTATGGTTTGACCATGGGTATCCATACTCGGATTGATGAAAAAGCCACCGAATTAGCCAAGTTGTCACGCGCCGGCAACGTCTATATTAATCGCAACATCATTGGTGCCATTGTCGGAGTTCAACCTTTCGGTGGACGCGGTTTATCTGGAACTGGCCCCAAAGCAGGCGGCCCCAATTACTTGCCACGCTTAATGATTGAAAAAGCCACACCAGTTGAAATTGAGATTCAAGATAACCTGCAAATCCATAAGGTGTTTGAAGATCAACAACACGACGATGCAGGCGCGGCTAAACTGATTGAAGCGGCTTCGAGCATTGAGAAACAGTGGCGAGAGTCAGATCTGACAAGTCGCATCTCTTGGGTTAGACAGCTTTTGGCAAAACTTGCTCGCGTTGACATGTTGGATGATCTCGCCGATGACCTTGATCAAACCTTGGCGGTATGTCGCATACAGTTAGCTAAAATCGAAAAGTTACTTAAAAACCCCAAACAGTTGCCGGGACCTACAGGCGAGTCTAATACATTGTATTTAGAGCCCCGAGGGATCTTGTTGTGTTATGCCGATGAACAGGTCACCTTTGAATATTGGACATTATCGGTGATCACGGCACTAGCGACAGGTAACGTGGTTATCTCAGTAGTATCGGATCTATTTTTTGATGAGGCCTGTGCCTTTGCCGAAAAATGGCGAGCGCTAGGCGCGCCCAATGCTGCACTTCAGGTGGCTAAACTTAGCCATTTACCTGCGCTATTAAATGCACCTGCGCTGGCTGGCGTTGTTATTGACAGTCAAAGTCAAAGTCAGTCCTTTTTGGCGAAAAAATTGGCCGCCCGAGAAGGAGCAATATTACCGGTAATTACTGCGGAGTATGCCGACAACCTGATCCAGCGCTTGCTGACAGAAAAAACCATCAGCATCGATACAACCGCTTCAGGTGGCAATACTAAATTGATGACCTTGGAAGAATCTGATGATTAATGCGTGTGTAGATAAAAATTCTAAACCGATTTCATCATTTTGCGCTAGGATATAAAGGTAACAACAATTACCCGTTTGCAGCACCAAAGTGTTAACGTTATTTACGACACTGCGGTGCTCAAACACGTCTCAATGGACTTTAAATTTTGAGCTATAGGATCTCGATCAAAGACGATATTTTACATTTGCAGTTTATCGGACATGTGAATGGCCTGCATGTTGTAAAGGTTATCGGTGATGAGCAATTTTTTCCGAATTTACACAAAGTCAATTTTGCACTCTTTGACTTTTCTGCAGCGCAAGAAGTTGAATTATCACTAGAGGAAGTGAAAAGCTTTGGCACCATCGGGAAAATTGAAGCGAATTTCATAGACAACCTGCATGTCGTGATCATTCTTCGCAATGAGAATGGCAGAGCCAGGGCCGAGCACTTCATCAATTCCGTTGGATGTCAAAACTGGAAATTCGATATCTCACTGGATCTTCCATCGGCGTTTCGCTGCATCAATAAACCCAATCCTAGCTAACCTAATAGCCAAAATAGGAAGCCGATAAGGAGTTAGTCGTGTACGTTTTAGCCAAACTACTCAAAGCGCTGCATTCAGATGCGGGTCCTTGGTCTTTAGCGTTTGGAATAATGTTTGGAATGATTTTCGGACTCACCCCTGTGCTTGCATTCCACAACCTTATTGTGCTGTTTTTCGTCCTGTTCTTTAGAGTTAACTTGTCGACCTTTCTGCTGTCCTGGGGGCTTTTCTCATTATGCGCTTTGTTAATCGACCCACTGATGAACGACGTTGGCGAAGCACTGCTTATCCATCAGCAGTTACAGGCAATGTGGACGAGCTTTTACAACACCGCGATAGGACGTATTAGTCAATTCTATAATACGCTTATCATAGGCAGCCTAGCAGTGACTCTGTTGTTGTCGCCTTTTGTGCTGTTTCTAAGCAAAGTGCTGGTGGTTAAATATCGCTCCTACTTCATGGCTTGGGTTGAACAATGGAATATTGTGCAGGTGCTCAAAGGCAGTCGAATTTATCAAGCTTATCAACGATTTGGAGGCTAAAATGAGTAACATCATTCGCTGGCCTGGCTTAGTAGGATTTGTTGTTTTTGTCGGTTTTATCAGTGCCATTTTAATTGTATTTTTAGACACTTGGATCAGGCTTGCGGCGATATCAACCTTAGAAACCGCTACCGGTGCTGAGGTAAATATTGAATCGGTATCACATACCTTTAGCCCATTTGGTGTAACCTTAGAAGATATCCAATTAACTGATCCAAGCAATCCTACTCAAAACCAAGTGCAAGCGGATAAAGTTGTCGCGCAAATTGAACTTGGTCCCTTACTGCTCAACAAAGTGATCATTGAAGAGATGACCGTTTCTGGCGTTGCCTTTAGTCAAACAAGAGCGTCTAAAGGTAGCGTTTATCGTCAACCCGGCAGCCCGTTGATCAAACCCGAATTACTTGACCCGAAAAAACTACCATCAGTAGATGAATTGTTGGCACGAGCAGATCTCAAAACAACCCACGCCATCAATGAAGCCAAACAAGCCTATCAGCGCCACGCTAGCGAACTCCAAACTCAATACGATAGTTTACCCGCCAAGGACAAACTCAAAGAGTATAAAGACCGAATTAGTGCGCTTACTAAAACCGATTACAAGGATCCTGTCGAACTCATCGCGGCCAAAAAGAAATTTGAGGTATTGCGAGAGGAATTGATTCAAGAGCAACAAAAAATCAAATCTTTTAAACAGTCAGTCAGCGATGCAAAAAACGATTTAGCGCCGAAACTAGCTAACTTAAAGGCGGCGCCGGGGCAAGATTATGATCAACTAAAATTGCTAATTGCCGGCGACCAAGGGGCAATTGAAGATGTTACCCGCATGATCTTAGGCGACAAGGCCGCACTTTGGAGCGACTACCTGTTAAGTGCTTATAAAATTGTCGCACCGCTAATAAAAGGCTCAACTGAACAACAAACAAGCCGAGACAGTGGTCGCTTTATCACCTTTGCAGACGACACCAACTTACCCGATATCTGGATAAAGAAAGCCGATATTTCGTTACATTGGCAACAAGAACGTATTCACTCACATTGGCAAAATATTACCCATCAACATGAGCGGATAAAACAGCCAACAACTTTTAGTATCAATTCATCGGCCAGTGCTTTGTGGCAATCTTTATTGGTTAACGGTGACTTCCGATTGTCACAAATGGGTTTATCTGCCAATCAGCAATGGGATCTTGAAGGGATCAAATTGTCTGACATCAGCTTATTAAAAGATCACAAACTGACCACCAAAATAGACCAAGCCCTATTTGGCAGTATCGGTAAACTAAGCGTCGAAAACGGCACCATGAATGGCTCTGGTGATATGAACTTTAGTCAATTGAGAATGACCGCCACAGGCCAAAATAATTTGACCAAAGTGATTGCCGAGACACTCAGCCAATTAAATAGCCTGAAAATTAAGACTGACATTAGTGGCAGTTACGCCAAGCCCAAAGTGTCTTTTCGTTCAGATCTGGACAAACAACTAGCGGCTGCCTTGGTGGCTAATCTTAGTGGCGATCAACAAACTAAACTTGTCGAACTTCGTGGCAAACTCGATGACAAAATTAAGGCCGTTCTGGGTGAGAAGAATGGCCAGTTGTCTCAATGGCTCGATTGGCAAAAACTGGCGGACGGAAATTTGACGGGTGTCGAAGAAATGCTTAGCGTGCAATTTAACAATGCCTTGGATGAGCAAAAAGACAAACTCAAGAACAAGCTCAAGGACAAACTAAAAGACAAATTGTTTAACCAGTGAAATCCATTGAGATGACTATCAAGCTCGGATTTACTGGCACATAAGGGGGATTCTCTGCATAATAACGCCTTAGATCATAACCGGAGGCAAAAACAAGATGAAGTGGATCACCTTAGTTTTAGTGAGCTTGCTATTTTTGCTCCAATACCGACTATGGTTCGGTAAAAACTCCATTCCAGATTACATCGCCTATCAACAACAAGTTGCCGAACAAAAAAAGCATAATTCCGGATTAAAACAACGTAACAGTTTATTGATCGCTGACATTAAAGATTTGAAATTAGGCGTACAAGCAATGGAAGAAAGAGCTCGTAACGAACTTGGATTGATCAAGCAAGGCGAGACATTTTTTCGAATTCTCCCAGCTCAAGAGTAAAAGATGCTATCCACAGAGTTACAATTTACGGTGGTTGTCCCTGCTGCCGGAGTCGGTAAGCGAATGGCTGCAGACCGGCCAAAGCAATACTTAACTATCGACGGCAAGACTGTATTAGAACACACCTTGGACAAGCTTATCAGCCACCCTAATATTCAACATATCGTGGTCGCTGTGCACCCCCAAGATCCTTATTTCGACGGCCTGCCTTGTCGGCAACAACCTTGGCTAACCCGGGTTGATGGCGGTGATGAAAGGGCTGATTCGGTTTTAGCGGGTTTGAATATGCTGGCACAACAACAACAACCCGATTGGGTGCTGGTGCATGATGCTGCACGGCCATGTGTTTCACATTCAGAAATTAGCCAGTTGCTCGCCTTAGCCGAGCACCAAGGACAAGGCGGTCTGCTTGCCTGCCCAGTTCGGGACACGATGAAACGAGCAAACAAAGACCAGCCAAGTTTAATTGACAAGACCGTGGACCGTGATGGTCTATGGCATGCATTAACCCCACAATTTTTTCCCTTTAGCGCATTGCGAACTGCACTGAGTAACGCACTGCAAGCCAAGATTGCAATTACCGACGAAGCCTCAGCGATGGAATGGGCGGGGCACCCTGTTCAGCTGGTCGAAAGCAGTGACAAAAATATTAAAATAACCCGCCCTGATGATTTAGCATTAGCGGCATTTTACCTCTCTTTGGAAAACCTATGATGCGAATTGGTCATGGCTATGACGTACACAAATTTGGCGGTGATGGCCCAATAAAGATTTGCGGTGAATCGATTGAATACGAACACGGCTTAATCGCTCACTCTGATGGCGATGTGGCGTTACACGCGCTCTGCGATGCGCTTTTAGGTGCTGTCGCCTTAGGTGATATTGGTCAGCACTTTCCTGATACTGATCAAGCGTATAGCGGAGCTGATAGCCGTGAACTGCTCAAACATGTTTACCGGTTAGTCACACAGCGCGGTTACCATGTAGGCAACTTGGATCTAACTATTATTGCCCAAGCCCCAAAAATGGCACCTCACATTGTCAACATGAGGCGCCATCTGTGTGACGACCTCTGTTTGCAGCTCGATCAAGTCAATGTGAAAGCAACGACCACCGAGAAACTAGGATTCACCGGCCGCAAGGAAGGCATCGCTTGCCACGCGGTTGTACTGCTTATCAACCATAATCATGATTGAATTAGCCACCAATAAATGGCAATACCTGTTTGCTAAACCCACAGCGACGGGCGTGCTTAAAGCGCAACCTGAGGATTTCATCGTTCGTGAAGAGCTTGGTTACGAGCCTAGCGGTGAGGGAGAGCATATTTATTTATGGGTGCAAAAAGTGGGGCTAAATACCGCCTTCGTTGCAGAGAAAATTGCGCAGTTTTGCCAATTGCCATTGCGCGCGGTAACTTACGCTGGACGCAAAGATAAACATGCTCTCACTCAACAATGGTTTGGGGTGCATGTTCCAGGCAAGCAGCAATTTGACTGGCATGAACTGCAATTAGAAGGATTGCAGATACTCGATGTGAAACGCCACAACAAGAAGCTTAGAGTCGGTAATCTCAAAGGTAATCGCTTTGAGATTACGCTACGCGATATCGACTCCACCGAGGAATTAGAGCAACGTCTGATGCAAGTTGCATCTCAAGGGGTACCCAATTATTTTGGACCACAGCGCTTTGGCGAAACTCGTTATCATGCCAACGGCGGCAATTTGGCCTTAGCGCAAAAAATGTTGGCGAATGAACCCATTAAAAACCGTAATAAACGTTCAATGGCTATTTCCGCGTTGCGTTCATGGCTATTTAACGAATTTGTCAGTGAACGCATCGCGCAAAATCGCTGGCAGCAAGTCTGCACTGGCGATGTGATGATCCTAACAGGTAGCAATAGTTTTTTTATCGCAGATGATGATCACGTGGCAATCGAAGATCGTTTACACAAAAATGATATATCCTTATCAGCGCCTATGTGGGGCAAAGGAAACTTAGACAGTCAAGGTGCAGCACAGGAATTTGAACAGCAATGTGCACTTAGCAGAGCTGCGGTATGCGATTTACTCTCTTCGTTAGGCTTAAAGCAAGAGCGCAGAGCGATACGCATAGTACCAGAAAACTTGCATTGGCAAATTCAAAGCAATAGGCTTGAGGTCGCATTTTCATTGCCTAGCGGCTGTTTTGCTACATCAGTGATAAGAGAGGTCATTAATGCGCATACTGTTGAGTAATGACGACGGCGTTTTCGCCCAAGGTTTAAGCTGTTTGTACCAACATCTGAGCCAATATTACGACGTCACTGTGATTGCCCCTGATACGAATTGCAGCGCTGCTAGCAATGCCCTTTCTATTCGCAAGCCTCTGCGTGTAGAGAAGCAGCATAACGGTTTTTACGCGGTCAACGGTACGCCTTCAGACTGTGTGCATTTGGGCATCAATCAGTTTTTAGATGAAGATCCAGACCTCGTGATTTCAGGGATTAATCACGGCCCCAACCTGGGTGATGATGTGATCTATTCAGGCACGGTGGCAGCGGCCACCGAAGGCCGATATATGGGGCTGCCAGCGATTGCGGTTTCACTCGATTTAGGCGAGGGAAATCATTTTGAAACCGCTGCGCGCGTCATTGTTGAAATCGTTCAACATTTGCAAAATCATGCCCTTCCTGCAGATCAGATTTTAAATGTAAACGTCCCTGATGTACCTTATGACGAGTTACAAGGCATTGAAGTAACCCGACAAGGTCGTCGCCATCGGGCGGAAACCATGATAAAAGATGTCGATCCGTTTGGAAAAGATCTCTATTGGTATGGAGCGGTTGGCAAGGAGCAAGATGCTGGCGAAGGCACCGACTTTCATGCGCTTGCAAAAAAACGCTGCTCAGTGACGCCGTTGAGCGTTGACATGACTGCCTATCAAAGTTTAGACAATATGAAGCAGTGGCTGAATAAAAAGAATAATAATAGTTAGGGTCTAACGATCCTCAACGTAAAATTGAGTACAAGGAACCATATGACACGCGCGACTCGAAAAGGGGAATCTCTTGCACAACTGCTTCACACCGAGGGAGTTAGAAATCAAAAGGTATTGCAGGCAGTAGCGGCCACACCACGCGAGCTATTTTTACCTGATGCATTGCACCATAAAGCATACCAAAATACCGCACTGCCAATAGGTCAAGGGCAAACCATTTCCCAGCCCTATATTGTCGCTCGTATGACAGAATTACTTTTAGAATCTAGCGCAGCAAATAAAACCGTATTAGAAATTGGTACCGGCTCAGGATATCAAACCGCGATCTTGGCACAGCTTTTCGATAAGGTGTTTAGCGTTGAGAGAATTAAAGCATTACAATTTCAAGCGAAACGCAGAATGAATCAACTGGACTTACACAACGTCTCAATGAAACACGGTGATGGTTGGCAAGGCTGGGCAAATAAAGGTCCATTTGACGGTATCATTGTGACCGCTGCGGCCAGCCATATGCCAACCGATTTATATCAACAATTGAATCAAGGTGGTCTGTTGGTAATCCCTGTGGGTACGGATGATCAAAAGCTACATTGCGTGGTGCGAGATGGCGATGAATTTACCAGTACTATAGTAGAATCTGTGCGCTTTGTACCACTGGTTCCCGGTGACATTATTTAACCTCAGGGAAGACACATGAAAGCTGTCAAACGCGATAAAAAGGGCTACGTTGGATTAGGTTTAAGAGGCATGCTAATGGGCGCTGCCGATGCTGTTCCTGGCGTTTCGGGTGGCACCATTGCTTTTATGACGGGTATTTATGCAGAATTAATATACTCGCTCAAGCAATGTGGACCTGAAGCAGTAAAAGTTCTATTCAAGCACGGAATTCCGTCAGCATGGCGACACATTAATGGCAACTTCTTACTCAGTGTTTTTGGCGGCATAATTGTCAGTCTTATCACTCTGTCGCATTTGGTGGTGTTTGCCCTAGAGCAATATCCGGTGCTGCTGTGGTCGTTTTTCTTTGGTTTAATTCTCGCTGCCGTGTGGTCTGTCATCAGGCACATAGAGCGATGGGGCGTGTCAGTGATGGCGTCCTTTGCATTAGGCACAGTAGTGGCTTTTTACGTCACTATCATGACACCCACTTTTATCGAAGCAACACCAATAATGGTCTTTCTTGCTGGTATGATCGCGATTTGTGCCATGATTTTGCCGGGAATTTCAGGCAGCTTTATTTTATTGTTATTAGGTATGTATGCCCCCATGCTTAATGCCGTTAAATCATTGCAATTTACAACCTTGGCGATCTTTGCCAGCGGCTGCGTAATCGGCCTCCTCTCCTTCTCCCGCGTGCTCAACTGGATGTTCGAAAAACATAAAACGCTGACTCTAGCATTGTTAGGGGGATTTATGTTGGGCTCACTAAACAAGGTTTGGCCGTGGAAAGTTACTATCGAATCCATTATCAATAGGCATGGCAAGGAAATTCCACTCCTTCAAAGCAATGTATTACCATCTACCTTCGAGACGAGCACAGGGCAACACTCCTATGCAATGTTAGCACTAGCATTGATGTTGTTAGGTGTATTCATGGTGTACTTGCTGGAAAAATTTGGCAATAAGACAGGGAATTAATCCAATGTCTGATAAGAGCAATGAAAAAATTATCGCGTTTTCGGCCTCTTACAGAACAAGTTGGATTATTGCCGTTTGTAGCTTTAGCTGTATTTTTATGTCGGCATGTTCAAGCAGATCGACACCTGCTCCCGTGGTTTCACTTTACCAAGGCAAAGACTATCGCGACTTCGAAAAAGAAGGATTTCAAGGCACCCGATATACGGTGCAAAAAGGCGATACCTTATATTCTATTGCTTGGTATTCGGGTAACGATTACCGCGACATCGCTTCAATTAATAACCTAAAAGAGCCCTTCTCCATTTACCCAGGACAAGAGTTGCAATTGCAACGGCAGGAGCAACCTGCGGAATCAAGAGTAAAAGACTCACCTGGTCGGACCTCAAAAACAAAACCAAATAGGACAGTTGACCGACCTTCAAAGCAGGCGTATGGTGAAAGTAACAAAGTTGTTAACAAACCTAACAAGCGGACAGAAACCATTGAATTCCCTAAAAGAATATCGAAATGGGTTTGGCCTGCAACGGGTAAATTAATTTCTACATTTTCACTGTCAGAGCAAGGCAATAAAGGCATTGAAATTAGTGGTAGCCTAGGAAATAACGTCCTAGCCGCCGCCGATGGCAAAGTGGTTTATACCGGAAATGCACTGAGAGGTTATGGTCAATTGATCATAATTAAGCACTCAGATTCGTTTTTAAGTGCTTATGCGCATAACAATGCTGTTTTCGTAAATGAGCAACAGTGGATTAAAGCGGGGCAAAAAATAGCCTCTATGGGAAGTACAGGTACCGACCAAGTAAAGCTTCGTTTTGAAGTTAGGTACAGGGGCAAGTCTGTTGACCCGTTGAAGTATTTACCACGCAAATAATAACAATAAATAATAATTACAAAAAACGAGGAGATAAAACTAAAACTGATCCATGCAGGAGACGCATTATGGGTGATACAAATACTGTCGTAGTCGATCTAAACAAGCAATCCACTGACGACAAAGCTATCGACGCTGAAACCAATGAGACTGAAAGTGTCGATATCGATCCCATGGAAGAAATTCTAGCCGGCCAGGAAGAACTGCAAAAAAATCTTGATGCCACACAACTCTATTTAGGTGAAATAGGTTTCTCACCGCTTTTATCAGCAGAAGAAGAAGTATATTTTGCCCGTCGCGCCCTCAAAGGCGACGAAGCCTCCAGAAAACGAATGATTGTTAGCAACCTACGTCTAGTTGTTAAAATTGCCCGCCGCTACAATAACCGTGGATTAGCACTTCTTGATCTAATTGAAGAAGGTAACCTTGGTCTTATCCGTGCGGTAGAGAAATTTGATCCCGAACGAGGCTTTCGCTTTTCTACCTATGCAACTTGGTGGATAAGACAAACCATAGAACGTGCAATTATGAATCAAACTCGCACGATCCGACTGCCCATTCACGTGGTAAAAGAATTAAACGTCTATTTACGAGCTTCTCGCGAATTGGCACAGAAACTTGACCATGAACCCACAGCGGAAGAGATCGCTAAATCACTCGACAAACCCGTTGAAGATGTCACTAAGATGTTACGTTTGAATGAACGTATTACCTCAGTGGACACCCCTATTGGAAGTGAGAACGACAAGGCTCTACTTGATATCATCGCAGATGAAAAGGGCTGCGGCCCTGAAGAAGACCTGCAGGATAAAGATATCAAATGCAGTATTGTCAGATGGCTGGAAGAGTTGAATCCAAAGCAACGAGAAGTGTTAGCAAGACGATTCGGTTTAATGGGTTACGAACCCTCTACATTAGAAGATGTCGGCGCTGAAATCGGGTTAACTCGTGAACGCGTTAGACAGATCCAAGTAGAAGCGCTGCGTCGTTTAAGAGATATGTTAGGTCATCAAGGCTTGAATTTAGAGGCGCTATTTAACAACGCGCTCTAACACATCACATTAGCTAAAGCCTCTTATTGTTACGTGCGGTCGACGCAAAATTGATCGCACTTGGACAAAAGAGGCTTTTTGTTGCTAATGAGTTACAGCCCTGAAATAGCGAATAGGACCAGCAGGTTATTTATAGTGCAGCTAATGCCGCATCATAATCTGGCTCATCAGCGGTTTCTGCCACTTGTTGTGTATAAATTACTGAGCCATCTGTGTCGACAACCACGACTGCTCGCGACAACAATCCGGTGAGAGGTCCGGTTTTGAAAGTCACTCCGTAATCATCTCCAAAGGAAGAACGAAAGCTTGAACCTGTGGTCACTTTGTCTATTCCTTCTGCGCCACAAAAGCGGCTATGAGCAAAAGGTAAATCAGCTGAAACACAGACCACTTTGGTATTTTCCATGGCTGTCGCCTTCTCATTGAAAGTTCGAACAGACATGGCGCAGGTTCCGGTGTCAACGGAAGGGAAAATGTTCAAGATCACGCGACTACCAGCATAATCAGATAAACTCGTGGTTGAAAGATCGACTTTAACTAACTCAAAATCAGGTGCTTTGGTTCCCACCGAAGGTAGCGTTCCGACCGTTTCGATTTCATTGCCTTGCAGTGTTACTGTTGTCATTTTTTGTTCCTTTTAAATTAATTATCGAGTTCCGATAGTGTTTACGCCAGAGCCTAAGTATAGTCAGTAGCCAACAGAAAAGATCAATTATATCGAAAGCAAATTCTCATTAATAAGGTCATGATGAGGGAAGCTTATTTTGAGGATTGCTATGTCATCTCACCTCCGATTGTTGCTCTCAGCAGCCGTTTCTTTTGTGTTTTATTTTAGTTGGACGTATTGGGCTAATAATATGGTCTCAGATGACATGGGCCTAGTGTTGCGTTCGGCAGTGGTACAAGGAACACTGAGTGCAACCATTACCTTATTATTCACCTTCGCCTTGGAAAAGTCCGTCGAACGATTCGGCGAACGTAGTCTATCATTGGTATTTGTTGTTCCCATACTTTGCTCAGTGCATTCCAAGACTTTGCAAAATATTGCCATCTATAAAACGTTTAACGCTGCGTTAGATTTGTCCGCTAAAAAAGCCAGCGGCACTGTTTTACCCGGTACCTTGTTTGCACCTTTGTTACCTTTAATGGTGCAAGCCACTATCGCCATTGGCGTTAACGTGATTAATCAAACGCCAAACCTATGGCTTACAGTCGCGCCTAGCATTTTGTTTACCGGCCTATATGGCTACATTTACACTTATACCCTGCTGAATAAACGGGCTTAATTCTACTATTTACCAGCTTACTACTATCTTTTTTGTACTTTAAACCACTTAGATTGCACTTTCTACCGTCATCCAACGTACCAAATCCAATCAGTGGAGTATCACCATTTAGCCTACCTCCTGAGTGAGTTAATCTTGATTTAGCCAATGCTTTTTTGACGTTTTAATAGATTTACCCGATTAGCCTGGTCTAAAAAAGTCAATTACTTAGATCAAAGTTAACGACTACAGTTACTGGAGATGATGGATATTACAACGAGTTCAGAACGAACTTTGATAGGAGAAACAATGGATAATTCGAATAATAAAGCGGCGGGCAAATGCCCGTTCATGCACGGCGCTAATACACGTCTAGGTGGAAATAGCACAAAGAATATAGATTGGTGGCCTAATCAATTAAATTTACGAATTTTGCACCAAAATGACAAAAAATCGAATCCAATGGGGGACGACTTTGATTATAAAGCTGCATTCAACTCACTCGATCTCAAACATGTTAAACAGGATATCGAGCATGTACTAACCGACTCTAAAGAGTGGTGGCCAGCAGACTACGGGCACTACGGTCCTTTTATGATACGAATGGCTTGGCATGCAGCTGGAACCTATCGAGAAGGTGATGGGCGTGGTGGTTCAGCTACCGGTAACCAGCGGTTTGCGCCGCTAAATAGTTGGCCTGACAATGCAAATCTGGATAAAGCTAGACGCTTGTTGTGGCCGATAAAACAGAAGTATGGTAACAAAATATCCTGGGCGGATTTATTTATCCTTACCGGCAATGTGTCATTAGAATCGATGGGCTTAAATACCTTTGGTTTTGGTGGCGGCCGTGAGGATATTTGGGAACCAGAGGAAGATATTTATTGGGGCACTGAAGATACTTGGTTAGGCAACAAACGTTATTCTGGCGATAGGGAGCTTGAAGTGCCATTAGCAGCGGTGCAGATGGGGTTGATTTATGTAAATCCAGAAGGACCTGATGGCAAACCAGATCCTTTGGCATCAGCCAAAGACATTCGAGAAACTTTTGCACGAATGGCCATGAATGACTATGAAACCGTTGCATTGACTGCCGGAGGGCACACTTTTGGTAAGTGCCATGGTGCAGCCCCTGAATCTCACATAGGTCCAGAGCCGGAAGCCGCTCCAATTGAACAAATGGGATTAGGTTGGAAAAGTGACTACGGTAGCGGAAAGGGCAAAGACACCATCACCAGTGGTATCGAAGGAGCGTGGACACCCACTCCAACGAAGTGGGATATGAGCTATCTTGATATGTTATTTGGCTATGAGTGGGAATTACACAAAGGTCCTGCCGGTGCGCATCAGTGGCGAGCGATAGATCTGGCTGACAAAAACCATGCGCCAGATGCTGAAGATCCATCCATCAAAGTGGGAATTTTGATGACCACGGCTGACATGGCCATGAAAGTGGACCCTGAGTATCGCAAAATAGCGGAGCACTTTCACAACAACCCTGAAGAGTTTGCAGATGCATTCTCAAGAACGTGGTTTAAATTAACCCATAGAGACATGGGGCCCAAGTCTCGCTATCTGGGTGATGAAGTGCCTAGTGAAGATCTGTTGTGGCAAGACCCTTTACCTGTGGTTAATACCCCAGCGTTAGAGCAAGACGATATCGAGAAGCTCAGCAAGTTAATAATGGCATCAGGTTTAAGTATCCAAGAGTTGATGTACACAGCATGGAGCTCAGCGGCTACTTATCGAGGCTCCGATAAGCGCGGAGGAGCAAACGGTGCGCGAATTCGTCTTGCACCACAATTGTACTGGCAAGCGAATCAACCTGAGCAGCTAAGCAAAGTACTTGCTGAGCTAGAAATAATTCAATCAAAGTTCAATGGCGCGCAGAGTAATGGCAAAGCAGTTTCGATGGCAGACCTAATTGTGCTTGGCGGCACCGCGGCATTACAACAAGTAGTTAATGACACAGGCATTGATGTAGAGGTGCCATTCACACCAGGCCGAGTGGACGCTACCGACGAGTTAACTGATGCCGACTCATTCGACGTACTAGAGCCAGTAACAGACGGATTTAGAAACTATGCTAAACAAGTTTATGCGGTCAGTGCCGAAGAGCTTTTGTTAGATAAAGCACAGTTGTTGACGTTAACGGCACCAGAAATGACCGTTTTGATTGGCGGCATGCGCTCGCTTGATCTCAACCATCAAGGGTCTAAACATGGTGTATTAACCAATCAACCGGGTAAATTAAGCAATGACTTCTTCGTCAATATTCTTGACGACCAAACGAATTGGACGGCTAACACAGATGAAGCGGATGAGTTCATAGGAAAGGACTCTCGTACTGGCAAGACTAAGTGGACAGCCACTCGTGTTGACTTAGTATTTGGCTCTAACTCACAGTTACGAGCGCTATCAGAAGTGTATGCTAGCGACGACGCCAAGCCTAAATTCGTCAAAGATTTTGTCAATGCGTGGACCAAAGTAATGAACGCGGATCGCTTCGATATTCATTAATCCAAGCGACTGTTAAAATCACCATGCACCAAGGGCCGTGGCTCAATATCCACGGCCTTTTTTTATATTCAACGTCCCAACCATTGTGCACTATTTTACATGGACACCCACTGTAACCTTGTTTGGATTAACACGTTGTAGCGAGGACAAGTGTTACAAGGACAGGCATCAATTATTTACGTGGACAGGCATCTTTTTCTATAGGGACACCCACCGTTAGACTTCAGCTCTTTTTAAGCAACCTAGTAGACTTTTAAGCGCAACGGCACCGCGAATTTACGTGGACAGGCATCGAAGTTTTCAAGAACGGAACAGAAGTTTAGACGGGATTTACATGGACAGGCATCGCAACCTACTTCGATATAACGTGGACACCCATGCTAAAAAACAACCAACATGGGCATCCAGCGCATTTCAAACCAAGGTATTGAAACTCAATTTTCAATCGGTCGTATTAGGCACGACTGGTAAATTTTTGTTCAGAAGTGTTTATCCGAATTTTTTCACCGGTTGATATATATTCAGGTACTTGTACGACTAAGCCTGTGGTTAATGTTGCAGGCTTGGTGCGCGCACTGGCAGAAGCACCTTTAATAGAAGGGTCAGTTTCAGCGATGACTAAATCCACCGAAGGAGGCAGTTCAATACCAACTGGTTTTCCATCGACGATAAGAATTTGCAACCCTTCAGTTTCTTCGTTAATAAACAACAATTCATCTTCGATGGTCTCTTTATCCAATGAAAAAGGCGTGTAATCTTCATTGTCCATGAACACATACTCATTGCCGTCAACGTAAGAAAACATGACTTTTCTGCGGAAGAATTCGGCGGTATTGATCATCTCATCTGCTTTAAAGCTTTCGTCGGCTTTGGCGCCTGTTGCAACTTCGTATAAGCGCATACGATATAAACTTGCCCCAGCCCTGCCACTTGGAGTGAGTTTATTAATGTCTTTAACCAGATACACTTTACCGTTGTGTTCTATAGCGGCGTTTTTCTTTACTTCACTTGCTTTTGGCATCACTCATTCTCTCAATAAAAGTTGCGTTAAGTTAACACGAACTTTGGCTATGGAGAAGCATGCTTTAGCCTTCAGATACACTCAGCTTGCTAGTTTATAGCGACTATCGAACCATCTTCAAACACCGTAAAACTCTCTTGGGATAACTCGAAATCCCGCATATAACGCATAATCGAGGTAAATGTAGTGGTATACACTTTGCCTTTATGATCAGCAGTTGTAAGGTCGTCACTGAACATTGAACCTAGTGCAAGTTTAAACTTGCTGACGTGGACTCTTTGTGGCGAAAAATAGGCTTGAGCATTATTCTTCAATCGTTGCCAATCCGTGGTTTGATAGACTGCGGCGTTCACGACATCGAGGGTATGTTCGGTGCAATTTTGGAATTGCTGGTTAAATGGATTGGATAACACTGAATAACGACTGTTGTGTAGGGTCTTGTTTTTACCTTGCGCAATGATATCTATTAGACGTTTTTGCAGATCCGGCGTAGGGATGACAATCCCCGTTTTCAGCCGTTGCGCCCCCCAGAAAAAGTCGACCGGATAATCAGTAACCAACATACTTCGATTTGGTCGCTTATCGTCCTGATATAAATTGTGGATAGCATAGCCATTAACAACAGAGCCATCTTCTAACTCAATACTGGAATACACCGCAATGGCGGTATGAGTATAAAAAATCCCTTTCGGTAGATCTTCCTCTGGACGACCAACACGAGACAAAATAAACGCTCTAGCACCTTTTTGTGCAGCTATTTTCTCTACTTGTTTGGCAAAGGTGACGATTCTTTGTGGTTCAATCTTTGCGGGTTCATTAGAGCGACTACCGGCCCACAATTGACTGGCGTATGTAATACAGACGATGAATGCAAATGTGATTCTCATAAGATAGGCTCCTTTGCGCAATTAGTGTTTAACGTGAATAGATCTAATCGCTTTGTTTGGTGCTGGATCGACTGTAATCGTAATGTCAGTCACGGTTAAGGGCGCGTGATGTTGGTGCTGCATGGTTTCAGCTATAGCCTGAGCGCTATGGGCCACAGTGCCTCCCACGATAATAATAGGTATAGCAACTACCGCACTAGCGACTACCACTGCAGAGCCCACTCCCTCGGCCACCGCAAGAACGGAATGTTTGCTTGCCTGCAATGAATGATCAATTGCTTTACCGGCGTTGACATGATGGGCACTGAACAAAGTGCAGATGAATAGGGTGAGGACGGATTTATTCATGGATGTTCCTTATTGGTTGAACACCCTTTGACCTTAGGTCCGAGTTTACATTTTGTAAACTCGGTTTTACGAAGTACAGGTTACTTGTACTTTTTGTCTATTATTATAATACCAAATTAAGAATAACCTTAGATTCACAAAAATCTAGCTGAGTTTTATAAAACCACTAACTAACCTACTTTGTGTAACGTAATAAAACGATAGGCGTGCTTATTTTTCTCATCAGGCTGATGTGCTTCTGTTGCGATCTGTGTCCAATTGGCCACACTGTTATAGTCAGGAAAGTGAGTGTCACCTTCAACCGTTAAATCAATCTCTGTCAGATACAAACAGTCACATAATGGTAAAAAATGACGATAAATGGTGCCACCGCCAATCACCATTAATTCATCCACCTTGCCGACTGCCTCTACTGCTTGCTCACACGAATTGACCACAGTAGCATCTGGTAGTGAATAATCAGGGTCAGTTGTAACGACAATATTGTGCCGACCTGGTAGTGCTTTTCCAATTGATTGATAGGTTTTTCTGCCCATTACCACCGGCTTACCCAATGTAATGCGTTTGAAGTGGGCTAAATCTGCGGGTAAATGCCACGGCATACCATTGTTTGCCCCGATGACTCGATTGTGAGCCATGGCAGCGATCATTGAAATTTTCATACGTTAGAAAAGCCCCAGAGAATCTAAATAGTTAAGTTAGGTAGATGATCCATAATGCGATGTAAATATTACAGGAGAGTCTTTAAAAATGTAGTGATTCCGCGATGATTTTTTACTTTTATTTTCATCATTTATGATGAAAGCCGTTGCCAGTAGGTGCTAACCTGAACTTTCAAACAACTGGTTTGATAATTGCTTGGTCTATGTGAGTTTTTAACTAAGGAAACACCTATGAAAATTAAAAATATCTTAGTCGCTGGTATATTTGCACTTACCGCATTATCGGGTATGACACATGCAGAGGTCATCAGTTCTAATTCCGTTATGCAGGCGCAACATTCGTTTTATAACAAACAACAGATTATCAGTATGATCAATCGCGAGGATGTTCAATCACGCATGATGAGCTTAGGTGTGGATCAACAAGATGCTATTGCACGGATCAACGCAATGACAGATTCAGAGATAATGCAATTGAATCAGCAATTAGAACAAGGGCCAGCCGGCGGTGTAGTGGGTGCCGTATTAACGGTTTTAGCCATTATTGCGATACTGGATTTAGTCGGTGTGACCGACGTGTATCCGTTTATTCGTCCGATCAATAGCTAAAGTGAAGTTTCACTACACTACTATAGCCTGCATTATTGCAGGCTTACTTTTGCTAAGTGGTTGTCAATCAACACCGCAAGCGGATGCGCTGGCTAAACACAAGCCGACAGATATCGCGTTTACAAAGGTGATTGAAAACGTTCCTTTTTACGCTCAACAACAGTATTACTGTGGCCCCACTACGCTATCTGAAGTGTTTAATTTTTACGGCGAAAATACCAGTGCAGAGGCGATCGCGCCAACAATGTTTATTCCGAAAAAGCAGGGGACCTTGCAGTTAGAAATGATTTCTGCCACTCGCCAATTTGGCTTTTTACCCTATTCAGAAAAAGGTTCACTGGAACGAATATTATATTTAGTTAACCAAGATATTCCGGTCATCGTGTTTCAAAACCTGTCGATACCACTACTTCCTCAATGGCACTACGCCGTAGTGATTGGGTACGATCTTGGCAGTGATGAAGTGATCTTGCATACGGGAGTGACACAACGCCACAGAATGTCCTTCGAGCTATTTGAACGAACGTGGTCACGAGGTAATTATTGGCTACTGGCGCCACTTCCAACAGGCAAGACTAACGCCCTATTAGATCCTTTTAAATATATTAGCGCCGCCTTTGATATGCTGAAGGTGAATAAACAACATGAAGCAATTAAAAACCTCAAAGCCGCGACCGAGCAATGGCCTAAGCAGTGGTTACCTTATCTGTTAATTGCCAATCATTATTTGCCAACACAGCCGGAAATTTCAGTTGAATGGCTCGCTAAGGGCTATGACACGGGGCAGTATGAGCTTGCTTATATGAACAATTATGCCCATGCGTTAGCCCTAATAGGCTGTAAGCAAAACGCCTTAGCTGTAATAACCAAGGCGTTAAGAAGATTTCCACAAGAGTCAATTCTGCTAGATACTCAAAATGAGATCCGTGCGACTCACCAATCACACTCAGCGAAGTGCCATTAACCTAATGGTCCTTTGCTACCACTATTTGCAAACCAAAATCATTCTTTGGTATAGATAACCTCTACATCGTAGTCGTCATCGTCATCATCGAAGTCATCGTCGTCGAAATCGTCAGTTTGCAGTGATTTTTTGTCGTAGCTGTCCCACTTGAACGCGACCTCTTCTTGTAAGTCTTTCTGTTGTTCAGATTCATCTGGTAGTGAATCTAAATAGTTCATCACTTCACGACACAAGTCGTCTGTATTTTTCTTTTGGAAAGCCGAAATCTGGAAGCTGCGATCTTGCCAATCAAGAGCTTCGATGATCTTTTGGCAAATCTCGTCGGCTTCTTCTTCTAAAAGCAAGTCGATTTTATTAAATACCAACCAACGAGGTTTAGCCGCCAGTTTAGGGTTATATTTTTCAAGCTCAGCAATAATTGCTTTGGCGTTTTCCACTGGATCAGATTGGTCAGCTGGAAGTAGATCGACCAAATGCAATAGCACGCGACAGCGTTCCAAGTGCTTCAAGAACTGAATCCCTAAACCTGCACCGTCAGCCGCACCTTCGATCAACCCTGGAATATCAGCGATAACGAAACTACGTTGAGCATCTTGTCTTACTACGCCCAGATTGGGCACTAAGGTAGTGAATGGGTAGTCCGCCACCTTGGGTTTGGCCGAAGATACTGAGCGTATAAACGTTGACTTGCCGGCATTAGGTAGCCCGAGTAGGCCCACATCAGCAAGCAACATTAGCTCTAAGCTCAACCAGCGGATTTCGCCTGGTGTGCCATTCGACTTTTGTCGTGGAGCGCGATTGGTGCTGCTTTTAAAACGAGCATTACCAAGACCGTGAAACCCGCCTTGTGCGACCTTCATTCTCATTCCATGTTCAGTCAGATCGCCCAACACTTCTCCAGTGTCTTTGTCTGTTGCACGTGTACCAACGGGCACTTTTAATTCTAAATCGGCGCCCGCTCGACCAGTACAGTCACTGCCTTGACCATTTTTACCGCGCTCTGCACGGTGAAATCGCTCAAAGCGGAAATCAATTAGGGTATTGAGGTTTTCATCTGCTACCAAATAAACGCTGCCACCATCGCCGCCATCTCCGCCGTCGGGTCCACCCCTAGGCACATATTTTTCTCGGCGAAAGCCAATTACTCCGTTGCCGCCATCACCGGCTTCAACGCGAATTTCAGCTTCATCTACAAATTTCATCACTTACCTCAAATTAATATAACAGATAGTAAACTACCGTTGAGCTCTCTTGTATTTTGGGGATGCTTGTGCAAACACGTTGTTGAGAGAACACTTAGATCAGAATTAACCTAACTAAGGTTCGACAGAAGCCCACCGTGATCCATCATTTTAGACCAAAGTTGGCTGTGCCCCCAATTAATTCAGTTTATACCAATCCCCATAAAGATTTAATCACTCGCAAAGTGTTTAAATCTTTATAAAGGTTAGTTTTACACCCAGCTAAATTTATTTGTCGCAATAAAAAGCCCCGCTTGAGCGGGGCTTTTCGAATCCGTTACTAGATCGTCTTACTCAGCGACGATACTAACAAATTTGCGGTTTTTAGGGCCTTTCACGTCAAATTGTACTTTTCCATCGGAAAGTGCAAAAAGAGTGTGGTCTTTACCAATACCCATATTGTCTCCAGGGTGGAAGCGAGTTCCACGTTGGCGAACAATAATGTTACCTGCTAAGACAGACTCACCACCGAAACGTTTAACACCTAAACGTTTACTTTCTGAGTCACGACCGTTACGAGTACTACCACCCGCCTTTTTATGTGCCATTAGTTCGTACTCCTATTAAGCGCTAATGCCAGTGATTTTCACTTCCGTGAACCACTGACGGTGACCTTGGGTCTTACGAGAATGCTTACGACGACGGAATTTGACAATTTTAATCTTGTCACCACGACCATGAGTAACAACTTCCGCAGTTACTTTGCCGCCATCAACATAAGGCATACCAATTTTTACATCATCACCATTACTAACCATCAAGACATTATCGAACTCTACCGCTTCGCCCGGTGCGATTTCGATTTTCTCAAGACGAACGGTTTGGCCTTCGGCCACACGGTGTTGTTTACCACCACTTTGGAAAACCGCGTACATATTAAACTCCGCTCTGCGCCCACGGCGCTACAATTCAAAAACAGGGCGCGAATTGTACGTGAACTGACCTATCGTAGCAACCCCAAAAAGCGTTTTTTTTATATTAATAATTATCGGCCTAATTTGGCACATATTTATTTGCCCGTTGATTGGCTAGATGGGCTAATTTATGTAGAATTATCGGCATCTTATCACACTATCAACGAGCCTATTTACCCACAATGGAATTAGACCAGATCCGCGTTCTTGCAGATCCAGACATGCAAGCAGTTAACGCATTGATTCAATCCCAAGTAAATTCTGAGGTTGCCCTAATCAACCAATTGGGTTTTTACATCGTAAATAGCGGTGGTAAACGCATCCGACCGTTAATCACTGTACTCGCTGCAAGGGCCGTGGGGATCAGCAACGATCAGCACCACACTTTGGCAGCCATTATTGAATTTATCCACACCGCAACGCTGTTACACGATGATGTGGTGGACGAATCGACCATGCGACGTGGACGAGAAACGGCGAACGCGGTGTTCGGCAATCAGGCCAGTGTATTGGTTGGCGATTTCTTATATACCCGTTCATTTCAAATGATGGTCAGTTTAAAGCGCATGCGCGTGATGGAAATTTTATCGGATGCCACCAATGTGATTGCCGAAGGTGAAGTATTGCAGTTGATGAATTGCAATGATCCTGACACCAGTGAAGAAAGTTACATGGAAGTTATTTATAGCAAAACTGCGCGCTTGTTCGAAGCGGCAACCTTGCTTGCTGCCGTATTGACCGATCAACCAGCACACATTGAACAGGCTATGCAAGACTATGGTCGCTATCTGGGCACCGCATTTCAATTGGTTGACGATATTATGGACTATGCTGCCGATAGTGATGAGATGGGGAAAAACGTCGGTGATGATTTGGCTGAAGGTAAGCCCACCTTGCCACTACTTTACGCGATGTGGCACGGCAACGAGACACAGAAGCAATTGATCCGTGACGCCATCGAGCATAATTCGGGTATGCAACACCTTGAGGATATACTCGCGGCCATGGAGCAGACTGGCTCGCTGGTTTATACCAAGAAACAGGCCTTAGGCGCCGCGCAACAGGCCATCGATGCGTTAGCACCTCTACCTGATTCAGAATTTAAACAAGCGTTAATAAGCTTGGCGCACATTTCGGTTGAAAGAGCGGCTTAAGAGCCGCTATTTTCGGTGTTCAGTTCACTCAAATGCATCACCATCCAACCTTCGATAAAAATATTATTGGGTCGTGCAATATCGTAAATCACTCCTTGTTCGGCTAGTGAGTGAAGTTGAGAAACAGGCAAGATTAATTCTTCTTTGCGAAAATAATTGCGGTGCATTGCAGCGTCTGATTTAACGTGATTATTAGCAGATACCTTTTCAGTATGACCAATGTTACCAATTTTAAAGACTACATTGTCGCCATCAATGGACTTAACCTTGAGCGGTAAATATCGGAATTTCGCGTCAGTGGTTGGCGCTAAAAGGTGATAATCAACAAAGTAAAAATCATGGATTTGCGGCTGTTCGATTAAGCTCATACGGTGTTGATGTTGAATATTGGAATAACCAAAATACAGTGCAACCAAGATCAAGGGGATAAAAAGCTCGTAACAATTAACCCATAGATTTTTCAGCCACGTTCGTAAATGCGCCAATTGATGAAAGTCGAATCTAACAGTTTGATGCAGTGAAATAGTCATTCAAATTTCCATCCATAGTGCGGGCTTGCACTGACCCGCTACGAAAACAACAGCGGTATCTGATCCAGTAAGCAAAGGATATGAGCAAAATTTATAGGTCAATGCCCCACACCACTGTGATGCATCACTACCTGATTTCGTCCACGCTCTTTCGCCAAATATAACGCCTTATCAGCATAGTTGAGGGTGTTTTCAATATCGCCGCTTCCATCATATTCCGCCACGCCAATACTGATAGTAGCTGATGGTTCATGTGCTGCAAATTGCGTCGCTACATTGTGCCTTATTCGGTTAGCCAGACTTAACGCATTTTCTTCCTCTTGCACATCAGCCAAGATCAAAAACTCCTCCCCTCCCCAACGCCCAAATACATCTACAGGACGCAACGATTGTTTTATATATAAAACGACTTTTTTTAATACTTCATCGCCTTCAGTGTGACCATATGTATCGTTAATTTGTTTAAAATGATCGACATCAAGCAATAATATTGACACGGCTTTACTTTCTTTTACATGCCGGTCCATCAAGGATTGCAAATAGCGACGATTGGCGATGTTTAACAATGCGTCCAGATTCGCTGCCTGTTCCATTTCCATTGCTTTGACAGTCTGGCGCACGGAGGCTTGGCGTAAACGCATTACAGCATACATACAGACAATATAAAGACCATGCGCAAGGCCCATATTGACCATGAGTACTCTCAATTCAGGGTTGTGCACCGGAAACAGCCCTGTGTAGGTCATAAACAGCATACACACTAAAATCAAATACACGGTAAGTGCACCAACAATAGCTAAGCGTTTATTCAGGAATAAAAAAGCCAGAATGTAAATAATCGGCACCCATTGCAGGGTTGAAGCAATTGAATAAATCTCACCACTTTGCGCAGCTTGAATGAATCCAACAATCGCCAACATCAGTAGATAGCAGGCAACGTAAATAAAGACTAAGATTTTAGCCAACCTTGTGCGGTTGAAAAAGCGACTTAATATATAAAAAAAGGTGGTCATGACTATGGTGAGGCCATAGCCAATATCGTCAAAATAATGTGTTAGCCCAGCGCGTTTTTCTACAATCCACAGCACAAGGATAACGATAATGCCTATGCGCAAAACATTTAAAAACACCACATCCTTGTCTTTGTGAGAAAGATTTCGAGCTAGGTTGTTTTCGGGCACCGTGGTCGCAATCCGTATTACTTATAAAGTCAGTATTTTTGAGTTTAGTTGGTAATACGAATAGTGCCGTAGTTAATTTACTATTGCAGACCTAACTCTCTAGTCATATTTTCGTTTCTATCACGGTGCACAATGATATTGTCCTCAATGCGAATTCCACCAAATGGTTTAAACATGTCAACAATATTCCAATTCACATATTTTGACTCAGGTGAGCTGCGTAGATCTGCCAATAAGCTATCAATAAAGTACAGTCCAGGCTCAATGGTAAACACTTGTCTGGCTTCAACTGTGCGCATGTTTCGTAAAAAAGGATGCTCTTGCGGCGGCGGGTTGGGCGTTCCGCGATCATCAGCAATGTGCCCGCCCACATCATGCACTTGCAGGCCAAGAAAATGCCCAATGCCGTGCGGGAAAAAGGTTTTTGTAATTTCTTTTTCTACAGCATCTTGTGGACTCATGTTGATGATCTCAAATTCTGTCAGTAATCGACCAATGTGTTGATGAGCAGACAAATGAATATCGAGGTATTTGGCGCCAGGCTTTAGCTGTTCTATCAAGTCTAAAGTGACTTTATCCATAGCCGCAATTAGCTCAGCAAAACGGTCTTGCTCGCGACTATAAGTGCGCGTTATGTCAGAAGCAAAGCCGTTACAGGTTGCTCCGGCGTCAATTAAGAAGGAGCGCGCGTGCTCAGGGGCATCGGTGTCGGTGACCATGTTGTGCAAAATAGCGGCATTTTCATTCAGCGCGACTATGTTGTTGTACGGTACTTGGTTGTCACCCAAACGGGTAGCACGCAAATAAGCCTGATTAATATCAAATTCACTCAAACCCTCTCGAAACGCCGCTTCTGCGGCACGATGTCCTGCCACCGCAATTTCACTTGATTGGCGCATACAAGCCATTTCATAGTCGGTTTTATAGGCGCGATAATAATGCAAATAATGCAGCACACGATCTGGGTTTACTAAATCAAATCCTAACGCGCGAGCAACTTCTAGGTACTCACCAATATAGGCATAACGGGCTTTATCATAAGGAAGATGCTTTTCGACAGCATCTGCTTGGGTAAGCAACACGATGTCAAAATACGCCGCCCAATAATCATTTGGCTCTGGCGGCACCTTGTGCCAAAAGTCTTTCGGGCGATAGAAAATTAATTTTGGTTTATCGACCCCATTCACTACCAACCAACAATTTGGGTTGTCAATGACCGGCAACCACGCTTTGAATTGTGGATTCACATGAAATGGATAGTTATTGTCATCCAAAAACATCCGTTTACTTTGCCCTGAATGAATAACTAAACCATCGATACCTTCGCGAACTAACGCCTCTTTAGTGCGTTTTTGCATTTCTTCTATGTGACTAGCGTAGTGAGCTGAAAATGTTTGCATAGTGTCGGAGAACCTTAATATCAATCTTGCTCGCAAGGCTAACACAGAGGCAGGGGGACAGGTCAATAGAAGGCAGCGAAGTCCTTGACTGGTTCGTCGCTTTTAACCAAAAACAGCATCGCGATATGTATTCAGGCTACAAGACATCGCCACCTAACTGCATATTGGCTAACTCACTAAACAACGGCGGGTTCTGCCCCAGTTGCGATGCATAAATTTGGCGATATGCCAGCACTGCCTTCACATAATTACGGGTTTCTTTATAAGGAATAGTCTCAATCCATACGTCCATTGCAATGCGTTTGTCCTTTGGGATCCACTGTTGCACTCGACGCCAGCCGGCATTGTACGACGCGGTAGCCAAAACCGGGTTATTGTCCATTTTGTCCAACAGATAACGCAAGTATTGGGTACCATATCCGGCATTGGTATCGGGATCGTACAGCACGCGGGTATTAATTTTTTTCTTGGCCAAATACCGCGCTGTGCCCGGCAATAATTGCATTAGGCCTCTGGCGCCTGCACTTGAGTTGGCATCGCTCATGAACGAGCTTTCACGTCGTGCAATCGCAAAAGTCCACGCCGGATCAACTTGATTTGCTTGGGAATTGCTTAACACTTCGTCGCTGTAAGCCATTGGAAAACGTCTTTTAATATCATCCAGATAACCAGTAGTGGAGAAGCCATAAATGGCTCTATCGTGCCAGCTCCAGCTGTCGGCGAGAACCGCGCTGACGAGCTTTTGTTGCTCAGTGAGCTGAGATTGCAAATAAAACCACTCTCTTCTGGCTTCAGTATACTTTTCGAGCTTTAACAGCTCGTAGGCCCTTCTCGCTGCGGGCATATTAGCGACTTGGGCCAACAGTTGTTCATCAAAGCTCAACGGTTTATCAACTATGGTCGGTTTTTTGGCGAGCTTGCCACTTGCCAAAAAACCATAGTAATGCCGTTGACCAGAGATAAGTTCATAAGATTGATTGGCAATATCCGATGCCTGCACCTGCTCATAGGCACGAGCCAACCAATATTGAGCACTGAGCCCTTCGCTGATATCCAACGGCATTTGCGAGATGACTTCAATCACTTGCTGCCAGTCGCCCGATTTCAGTAGGTGAGCTAAATGCCAACGATAAAGCTGCTCATCAGCATTTTTATGACTGGCTTTTTCTAACCACTCTCCGGCCTTTTCATGATCACTTAACGCCAGGGCAACGGCAAATTTTCCGGCCGTTGCTAGTTGCCGTTGATTGGAAACGGAATACTTGTTTAACGCTGCTTGCCAGGTTTTTATCGCCAGATCGGTATTGCGCCAAATTAGTCGCCCAACACCATACTGGATGATATCTAGCTCCAATTCGGGAAAACGCTTAGGAAAGCGGGATAAGGTACTGACTTTGCTTGGTGAACGCCTCACACTTAACCATAGATCAGCAAGATATTGTTTCGATTTTGGTAGCAGCGATTTAAGGTAGGGGATAAGCGTGTGAGTGCCGCCATCGGCCGCTAATGCTAATCGTTGTAATATCGCCTCTTCATCTCGATGCCCAGCACGCGCCCACGCAGAGAACAGTGCATCACACTCATTGGGTTGCGACTTTCCTACCACCCACAATTGCTTTGTTTGCGCAAATATCTGCTCAACATCGTGTTGTTTTGCCAGTTTGTAGGTCAGATACTGACAGGTCAACTCGACATTCGATGTGGGCTTATAATATTCAATGAATAAATCCGCATAATTTTTTTTCATTAGATAATACAACCACTTATGCCGAAGCGGACGATCCAATGGCGTATCTTCATAGGTCTTGAGGAAATGATCTATTTTGTCTTTGTTGGCTAAGTACGGATAGGCCTTGAGCGTGATTTGTTCGATGTAAGGCTCCAGTGGATAGCCTTCTAGCTGGTCTCGCAACCGCTGGTATTCCGAGGAATTGGGCTTAACAACCATGTTTTCCAACGCTTTAAATACATTTCGTTGATGCTCAAGCGTATCTGTATTGCCAGCAGGTGCCAGTGCGTAAGTGACTTGCACGCATTGCAAAATCAGCAGCACGAAAAAAACAATCTGACGGCGGTTAATCACTGGCAATAAATCCTCATTCTGTTGCTATCAACATTAAAATATCTGTGCAAATATGCAAGTAATAGCGTGAAACCAATTACGCTAAATAGCACTGAATAGTCCGTAAGCTAATATTGACTATGTGCTTGAATACCTACTTTTTGCCCTTATCTACAGATAAGGTTGAAATTAGGTTGCACTTTCAAATCTGTTCAACAATATTTAGATCCCCTACAAAAGTGCTCACCTAATCGTGCTGCACTGCAATATCCTTACTCAGATGAAGGAGTTAACAATGATATTTAAAGGCAACAGCCTTTGTGCAAAATTACTCGACAATGGTATTGCCGAACTGGTATTCGATGCGCAAGGTTCGGTAAACAAATTTGATCAACAAACGGTCAGTGAACTCGACCAAGCGACACAAGCACTGGCTGCTAATGCCGATGTTAAAGGTGTAGTAGTGCGCTCTGCTAAGTCCACCTTCATAGTAGGAGCGGATATAACCGAGTTTACCAGTTTGTTTGCCCTTGCGGATGAAGAAGTATTAGCTTGGGTAGCAAAAACCTCGCAAGTCTTTGATCGCTTTGAAGACTTACCTTTCCCAACCATTGCGGCAGTTAACGGTTTTGCCTTAGGTGGCGGCTGTGAAATGACGCTGGCCTGCGATCTTCGCGTTGCCGACACCAGCGCTAGCATTGGTTTACCCGAAGTGAAACTCGGATTAATGCCCGGTTTTGGTGGCACAGTACGATTACCCAGACTAATCGGTACTGATAATGCGTTAGAGTGGATGACCACAGGTAAAGATCGCAAAGCAGCTCAAGCGCTTGCTGAAGGTGCAGTAGACAGTGTTGTTGCCCCTGATAAATTAGTAGATGCAGCGATTAGCATGCTGACCGACGCCATAAATGGCGATTTTGACTGGCAAGCACGCAGAGCGCAGAAAAAAGCCCCATTGAGCTTGAACAAGAATGAAGCGACTATGAGCTTCTCAACCGCTAAAGCCATGGTTGCAGCCCAAGCAGGAAAACATTATCCCTCGCCACACATGATGGTTGATACCGTTGCCAAAGCGGCAGGCATGGACCGTGAAGGAGCATTGAAATTAGAGAACCAAGGTTTTGTTACTTTGGCGAAATCGGATGCAGCCAAGGCCCAAGTGGGTATTTTCCTCGCAGATCAGTTAGTTAAAAGTAAAGGTAAAAAACAAGCTAAAGCCGCCAGCAAAGAGATCAAGCAAACGGCGGTGTTAGGTGCTGGTATTATGGGCGGTGGCATAGCTTATCAGTCAGCCGTGAAAGGCACCCCCGTCATTATGAAAGACATTGCGCAGCCTGCACTGGATTTGGGCTTGGCAGAAGCAGCCAAGATACTGGGTAAAGGCATGCAAAGAGGCAAGGTTGACGCGGCTAAAATGGCGGCTACCCTTAACAACATAGTCCCTACCCTTGAATATTCCGCGATGAAAGACGCGGACTTGGTGATTGAAGCCGTAGTCGAAAATCCAAACGTAAAAGGGATCGTGCTTAAAGAGACCGAAGAAGTGGTCGCCGATGACACTATCATTTGCTCCAACACCTCAACCATCTCGATCAATCAACTGGCAAAGAGCTTGCAAAAGCCCGAGCGGTTCTGCGGCATGCATTTCTTTAACCCGGTGCACAAAATGCCGTTGGTTGAAATTATTCGCGGTGAAAAAACCTCTGATGCGACTATCTCTGCGGTAGTGGCCGCCACGTTGAAAATGGGTAAAACACCGATTGTGGTTAATGACTGCCCTGGCTTTTTAGTCAATCGCGTACTCTTTCCTTATTTTGCTGGTTTCAGCAAGTTAGTGCTTGATGGGGCGGACTTCGTTGCCGTTGATAAGGTCATGGAAAAAGTCTTTGGTTGGCCAATGGGTCCTGCTTATTTGCTTGACGTGGTTGGCATGGACACCGCCGATCATGCTTCTGGTGTGATGGCAGAAGGCATTCCACAACGGATGCAAAAGATTGATAACGATCCTGTCACCTGTCTATACCGAGCTGAACGCCTTGGGCAGAAGAACGGCAAAGGTTTCTATAACTTTGGGGTAGATAAGCGCGGTCGTCCGAGCAAAACACCGGCATCTGAAGCCTATGAGTTGTTTAAACCCCATTGTGCCCAACAACAAGACTTCGACAAAGACGAGATCATTGCTCGCTTGATGGTACCGATGGCTAATGAAGCCATTCGTTGTCTAGAAGAAGGCATTGTTGGCAGTGCCGCAGAAGCGGATATGGCGTTGTTATACGGCTTAGGATTCCCTCCCTTTAGAGGCGGAATATTTAGATACATTGAAACCATGGGACTGAGTAATTTTGTTGCGCTGGCAGACAAATACGCACATTTAGGTCCGATTTATGAGCTTTCTGATGGCGTACGCGAGATGGCCGCTTCAGGTAAATCGTATTTTTCACACTCAGCCTAATCAGACCCAAGGAGACTAATTATGAAAGACGTAGTCGTTATCGATTGTATTCGTACCCCAATGGGTCGATCAAAAGGCGGTGTATTCCGCAATGTGCGCGCTGAAACATTATCAGCGCATTTAATGAGTAAGTTGCTAGAGCGCAACCCTAATCTCGACCCTGCCGAAATTGAGGACATTATCTGGGGCTGTGTGCAACAAACCAAAGAGCAAGGTTTTAACATTGCCCGTAACGCACAGCTGTTGACTGATATCCCTCGTTCTACGGCAGCTGTTACTGTTAACCGTCTTTGCGGTTCCTCGATGCAGGCGTTACATGACGCCGCGAAAGGGATAATGACCGGACAAGGCGATGTATACATGATTGGTGGTGTTGAACACATGGGCCACGTGCCGATGAACTTCAATCTGGATTTCCATCCTGGCTTGGCAAAGTACACTGCTAAAGCGTCAGGAAATATGGGATTAACCGCCGAATTACTTGGTCGTCAAAACGGCATTACTCGCGAAATGCAAGATGCGTTTGCGGCCCGCTCGCATCAGCGCGCTCATAAGGCTCATGTAGAAGGTCGATGGAATGAGATAGTGCCAGTAGAAGGTCATGATGCAGACGGTGTATTAAAACTCATTACCTCAGATGAGGTCATTCGTCCTGATTCAACTATTGAAACCATGGCGGCTTTACGCCCAGTGTTTGATCCGGTCAATGGTACTGTTACCGCGGGTACTTCATCGGCAATATCCGATGGCGCTGCAGCTATGTTGTTAATGTCAGCGGATCGCGCCAAGGCTTTAGGTCTAACACCTCGTGCGAAAATACGCTCAATGGCGGTGGCTGGTTGTGATGCTGCCATCATGGGCTTTGGACCTGTGCCTGCCACGCAAAAAGCCTTGAAGCGCGCAGGCATGACGATGGATGATATTGAACTCGCTGAATTCAATGAAGCCTTTGCTGCACAAGCCTTGTCTTGTATTAAGCAATTGGGTTGGATTGATTCCTTTGAAGATAAAGTCAATCTTAATGGTGGCGCGATTGCCCTAGGACACCCACTTGGTTGTTCAGGTGCTCGGATCTCTACCACCCTACTGAATTTGATGGAAGCCAATGATAAGTCAGTGGGACTTGCGACCATGTGTATTGGTTTAGGTCAAGGTATTGCTACCGTTTTTGAACGGGTGTAAACCAAGGTTTAAAAAGACTTCACGAGTTTATAAAATAGTAACGGCGCCACGGGGCGCCGTTTTTTATTGTTATAATGGTTAATTAATTAGCTTGTGCTGCTGAGATGCTGTGTCTGTAAGGTAAGCTAAAATCCCGCGGATACAAGAAGCCTAATTCACCTAAATTTAAGCGGCCGTTGGCCATAACCAGGCAAAGGTACCTGCAATCACTAGGGCGTAAATGAGGGCATCGAGTAAAAACCTCGCGGTGACCGCCCAAGGGTGGCCATACCAAATGCTGTAAGGGAGAGTAGCAAAACCAAAAGCTAAAAAGCCGATTTTAGCGACATACTCAAATACCTGCATGTACAGGGCCCCCTCTGGCATGACTAAACTCGCCATATAGCCAACCAAAGCGCAACCTAACACAAAGTAAATAAACTGCAAAATCAACAACTTCCCCATTGGCGGTAAGCCATTTGGAAAAACGCTGATCATAGCCACTGGACCATCATTAAATTTTTGCTGAACGCTTGGATCCCCCATTTGCTTCATATCGGAACAATGGGGCAAGGTATAAATTCCCGGCGCAGGATGACTTTTCCCTAAAGCGGCAGATACCTCACTTTCGTTTTCCAATTGTTTGTAGTCATGATTATGATACTTAAGCACCATATGAATAATACTGCTGGCAACCCAAGCAAAAACACCGCCCAATAAAATAGGCAGCCAAAGCTGTAACATACTGACAGACATAATGTTCTCCATCGAACTTAAGTGAAACTCACAAAAAACTAGTATATGCACAAAATTTGGTAATTTGTAATAGGCACGTTTGAACGAAATTGCTCATACCTGAGTCTGACAAAAATTGCCGACGATTTTTCATAATAAGCAGAGAAAATAAGCAGGACACCCATGCTTATCACAAAATTTGAAGATTGATGTTATTGATGGGTGTCTTGTTTATTTTTATTTAATTTCTCAAACTCAAAATTTGAAAATTGGCGCGCATGAGGATGAGTGTCTTGTTAATTGGTATGACAAAGGCTTAATTTGATAATGACAAGTGTGGTTTATAGTCAATGTAGTCTCCTAATTCTCCCGCAGATCGTAACTTATCGATATATTTATTGAATAGTTGGATCAACTTACGGTTTTTAGCCGAATCGATGCAAACTAGGGACTCTCTGCGATTTGAGTTTGGTAGGTCTACCAAATGCAATTGAGATTGTAATTGCTGATACAAAGGAGACATAAAAATGTCTGGTGAAGTGACAAATCCGGCATGAGCTCGTCCCTTTTTAACAATTTTTATTAAAGAGTCTATGTTGAAGACGGTCACTATACTAGTCTCAATCTCTTCAGGAATTCTGTCTTTTGCATCTTGGTAATTTCCATGAAATACGACAAGGTTTTTTTGATCTAAATCATGCACACTGTCAACTCGGGATTCTAAACGGGAGATTATACTTGTGTAAATTCGATTAAAAGATTGAGATTCAATGAGATGCTCCGTAGGTAAGCCTTCCGCAACTGCCAACTCGACGCTAAATCCCAATGAGCAGTATGGCTGGTTACCTCGGCTCAATAGTTTTTCGATTCGTTCGCTGCTGGCCATCAAAACCTCGAAATCGAGACTATTTTCATCGCTAAAGCGTCGAACAAGGTTGACATAAGTTCCCTTATCAACACTTTCCATGTAATAAGGGATAGGTTGAAGATAGAGGATAGTAGTGGCGTTTTCTGCCTGTAACGAAGCGGAAAATAGAGTCAAATAACCGACACTAAACCGGAAGAACACTGTAAACGTTTGAGTTATCGCTACCCTAAACACTATCTAATACTCCTCTGCCAAACCGAACTTCCGGTCTAGAAAAATATTTTTCATTTTCGTTATCTTACGCTAAAACAAAAAATCTTCAGAAAAGTTTTATCCGGTCATTTTGCTCAAAAATAAAGCATTATGCGAAATCTATGAATGGCGCAGGTTAGAGTGGGTGTCTCGTTTATTCTTTTATTACTCGTTTATTTGTTTCGACAAACAAATAAACGATGTAAGTGGAACTTAGTGCATGCTATCCATGATCTTTTCTGCGCACTGCTTTGGAGAATGGATTAATGTATCTACTATCAAATCGTAGTGCACCCCAAGATGAACACTTTCATATTGCGACTTAGCCAACCCGATTGTACGATTACCCCGCGCAATTTCTCGTTTACTTAGCTCATCTAAGGGGCATTCTACCTTAACGATTTTCGTATTTAATCCTGCAAACTCCTTTGCTAATTCAGTACCTGTTTTCTGGCCACAAAAAACAATGTCAACAATGACATTGTGCCCTGTTTCAGCAAGCGCCCTAACTGATTTTGCCAGAGCAAGTTTCATATTTGGAAAGTTCTTTGAACCTGCTGGCATGCCTAAAGGTGTCATATCCCAAAATGCATCTAGAGAACACAATAAGTAGACCTCAGGCAGGATAGATTGAAGCTCTCTAGCTAAGGTTGTTTTCCCTGAACTTGACGTGCCATTGAGAACGATCACATTACCCTTCATTGGTTGAACAGTCCGATGCTGAATTTAACTTGTACACTATTAACTAGTCTTCTTACTGCGTAATTCTCTACGCTGGAGGAACCTGTAGTAAATGGCTTCAATTACCGCATCTCTGATTTTGAGTTTGTTGCATAGTATAGGAATTAATATTTTCTGCACAGGGACCGTTTTCAAGTTCCTATATTTATAAAAGAGCTAACAGTCTTGTCCATCTACCGAACAAACTACAAAGAAATTACAAAGACACCCATCTCAAAATTAGAAAACTTAAGGGTATAAGGATGGGTGTCTTGTTAATTTCTTAATTTGGATGGGTGTCTTGTTAATTTGATAATTCTTAATTGCCTTCTTTATTGTTAATTATGAAGGGGGCTCAAAGCAGTTGGGACAGTACCCACTTTATTACTGTCCCAGTTGGAAAAACCACTCAACGCACAAAATGTCATGTGAAATATCCTTTTTGTCAAATATGCTTGACACAACTACTGGAGTCATCTAACCTTTCCAATAAGTAAAGCAAACTTAACCCAACCTCAAAGGAGATAGACACGTGAATGCAACCAACCAACAGCCTGAAAAACTAAAACAGCGCATGAAGCGCTCAACGAAGCAGTTAATGATATGGACCTTTTCCTGGGTAGCCAGCTTGGCATTAGTAGCATTTGGCCCTATGTATCTATGGAATTTTGGTACTACTTTCACCATGATCGCAATTTTCATCAACATTGCTTGTGGATATAAAATGATCATGGCCAACAAAAACCATTTGATGGACATGGACGAAATGGAACGCCGAATTCAATTAGAAGCGATGGCTATATCATTGGGTGTCAGCATGGTGTTTGGTGCAGTATACGGCTTGCTTGATGCTGTCAAAATGATCAGCCATTCACCTAATCCATCTAACATACTTTTTGTGATGGGAATTAGCTACGGGATCGCAATTGGTTTAGGTTATCGGAGGTATGCATGAAGAACCGTTTGAAAGTGCTGCGAGCTGAACGAGATTGGACGCAGGCTGACTTAGCCGAAGAGCTAGATGTCAGTCGGCAAACCATCAATGCCATCGAAAAAGGCAAATTTGATCCCAGTTTACCATTGGCGTTCAAAGCAGCTAGACTGTTCAACATGCCAATTGAATCAATTTTTGATGATGAATATGAAACCTCAAACCACTAACAACAACAGACCCTCGGGGTCTGTTGTTGCTTTGAAAATCAAACACCTCATGGCAAAGCTCACTTTGCTATTGTGTTTGCTACAGCCCATATCGTCAGTCATGGCCTACGCGCCTGAATCGGGTCACACGGTATTATTTGAATTAGCGATAGATACTTTTGCTCAGTGCTTTCCTAACACAATAACAAGCGAGGATTCGAAGGCGCGGTTGCTACAAGGCAATGTTGCCATGGACAAATCACTGGGATGGCGGCTCTGGGATAGATTGTTTGTTAAACACACCAACGTATTTAGTTTTCAAACACGCGCTCGAAACTGGCATTTTATCCACTCGCAACGTCAACATCTGGCCAAGGTGGGCGTTATTAATCAGTCCATGAGTAAACTTTGGGAACTGGCTCAACAAGGATTACAAGACAACCCCGACCAACATGACAAACTGCTGTTTGTTGGCGCGATAGCGCATTTATTGGAAGATGCCACTGTGCCGGCTCACATTGTCCCGGTATACCACGGACCTACCGCGATAAAGCACATTGGCCCCAATCAACTTGCACCATTAGTGCGCTATATGCAGCAAAATCGCCCAGAGAATAAGTTTGCCATTCATGATCAGGTAGATAAGTACGCAATTGATAAACAGTCAGTGCAAAACGCCATTGATTGTGAGTCCATTAGTACATCAGGCCAGCCACTACCTGAGCTTTTGCAACGCAATGAGTTTTATACCCGAAGGTTATTACAAACACCAATCCCAGACTGCCCAGAGGTAAGTTGGCAGGTATTCTGGTCCCCGCCTGAAGCCGATAGCTATTTTGGACGCTATCATATCGAAAATGATATGCCCCTATTCGGTCAGCATGGCGAGATTAAAGACCCAGAGTCACAGACAAGCACGTGCAGATTAGAAAAAAATGATAAGCGCTACCGCGAGTTTTTACATAAGCTCCACCTTCAAGCGGTGAATGCCGATATACAACTACTGTTGTGGTTTTATAATCAGTAGCACTGTCAGCCAAGCAAATGCTTAGTTTTGCCATAACCTAATAAACCATTTAAAAATGGGACATTGGCTATCAAATTTGAGACATTGACAAGATCTTAATGGCCTAAAACTTTGCACTTCAAAACACAGCCATAGTCAGTGATATCAAGTCTCAAATATCATCTGATATATCAGAACTTGGCTGATTTTATTCGATTGAATGAATTTAGACTTTAAACAACTGTGTTAAATCTGCAAAGGCTTTAAATTCAAGCGCATTACCAGCCGGATCATGGAAAAACATGGTTGCTTGTTCACCGGCCTGCCCAGCAAAACGGATATAAGGCTTGATCACAAAGTCCATGCCTAAGGTTTCTAGTCGTTGGGCTAAACCTTGCCAGTCGGACATGCTCAGCACCACGCCAAAATGCGGCACCGGCACTGCTTTGTTGTCAACCTGATTGCTCGGTGGCACACTCGGCATGGTGTCTACCAGATGGGTCACCAATTGATGGCCAAAGAAATTCCAGTCAACCCAATGCTCGCTGTACCTTCCGCGCTCGCATCCTAACAGCTCTCCGTAAAACTGTTGAGCTTTAGCAAGGTCGTCAACTGGAATGGCTAAGTGAAATGGTCTAAGTGATCCTGTCATGCTTATAACAACCTTTTTAAAATTGCTGACTTAATATTGCTAAACGGAGGATAACGCAGGCTCACATCAAATTTAAAGCTACGTTTCATGACCGTTTTAAGGTGACTGAAAGTATCAAAACCAAACTTGCCGTGGTAATTCCCCATGCCACTATTTCCTACTCCGCCAAAGGGCAACTCCGGATTCACCATAAACATGAAGCCATCGTTTATGCAGGTACTTCCTGCTGAGGTTTGATTTAGCACCTTTTGCTCGTAAGTTTTATCATTTGTATAAGCATAAAGTGCCAATGGCTTGGCACGTTGATTGACTAAAGGAATAGCTTGGTCAATCGAGTCCAATGTGATCACCGGCAGAATAGGCCCAAATATTTCTTCTTGCATTAACCGACTTTGCGGATCAGGATCCAGCACTATTGTCGGTGCCAAAAACTTTGTTTGTGCGTCTTGTTGTCCGCCAAACACTACGTTTTGACCTTGCAAATAACCGGTTAGACGTTGAAAGTGACGCTCATTGACGATCCTGCCGTAGTCTGGGTTATTGGCGATATCGGTTCCGTAGAACGCCTCAACTTTAGTTTGAATAGCGGCAATCAGTTTGTTTGAGAGTGACTTTTCCACCAGCACATAATCGGGCGCAACACAGGTTTGGCCGGCATTCATCCACTTACTCCAGACGATTCGGGCCGCCGTTACATCAATATTCGCTGAGTTTTCAACAATACAGGGACTCTTACCACCTAACTCTAAGGTCACGGGCGTGAGGTGCTCTGCCGCAGCGCGCATGACAATTTTACCAACCGTCTCACCGCCGGTATAAAAAATGTGATCGAAGGGTTGCTTGAGTAGTTCAGTGGTTTCGTCGACCGCCCCCTCCACCACCGCAATGGCGTTGCTATCTAAATACTCGGGCACCATTTTGGCAATCAGTGATGACGTCGCTGGAGCCAATTCTGAGGGCTTTAACACCGCACAGTTTCCCGCCGCAATGGCAGCGATTAGGGGCGCAAAAACTAATTGAAACGGATAATTCCAAGCACCAATAATCAACGCTGTACCCAGAGGCTCGGCCAACTGGTAACTTTTACCTGGTTGTGCTGCAATTGGCGTTGAAACCTTGCGTGGTTTCATCCATTTTTTTAGATGTTTAAGGGTGTGATCTATATCGCTTAAGGTATAGCCAATTTCGGAAGTCCAAGCTTCAGCCTTGCATTTGCCTAGATCCGAGCCCAAGGCCGCGAGAATTTTATCCTGTTGCTCTTCGGTCATCCGCTTAAGCTGAGTGAGTTGCTCTGCTCGCCATTCGACGCTTTTTGTCACACCTGTAGCGAACGTGTTCTTAAGATCAGACACTACTTGCGCAATAGCAGATATGGTCTTTTCTTCTGACACAGAATTATTCGCAACACTCATACACACCTCAATTTGATTTCAGTTAAACCATTTGCCGCAACACCCTGTTGCCCAGTTAGGCACTTTTCATTACTTGATTATCGCACAAAAAGTGTAACTGCATTATCTACAGAGATGGGGACTGGACCCACAAAAGAAACAGTGAATAATAAAAAACCGCTTTTACGAACCGCCAGATCGTATCTGGACAGTGTATAAAAGCGGTTTGTCTCGCCTAATATAATTAAGCGTCGAAAGGATGTCTTAAGATAATAGTTTCGTTTCGATCCGGACCAGTAGAGATAATATCAATTGGCACGCCCGTTAGCTCTTCAAGACGTTTGATGTAATTCTTAGCCGCTTGCGGTAAGGCTTCAAATGAGGTTACACCAAAGGAGTTATCACTCCAGCCTGGCATACTTTCATATACTGGCTTAATTAAATCATAACCATCAGCGGCCATAGGCGGAACATCTTTAATTGTGCCGTCAGCTTGCTCATAACCCGTACAGATTTTTAACTCTTCTAAACCATCTAGTACATCGAGCTTGGTCAAACAAAAACCGGTAATTGAGTTAATTTGCACGGCGCGTTTCATCGCCACTGCATCAAACCAACCGGTGCGTCGCTTACGCCCAGTGGTTGCACCAAACTCATGACCTTTAACACCAAGGTGCTGACCTACTTCGCAATCTAATTCAGTTGGAAAAGGACCTGAGCCCACACGAGTGGTATAGGCTTTAACAATGCCCAGTACGTAGTCTAAGTGTAATGGACCAAATCCCGCGCCCGTGGCTACGCCACCGACGGTAGTATTTGAAGAGGTAACATAGGGATAAGTACCGTGATCAATGTCTAACAAAGTCCCTTGCGCACCTTCGAACATGATGGCATCACCACGAATACGCGCTTTGTCTAACACGTCTGTTACGTCTACAACCATCGACTTCAATAAATCAGCAACGGCAAGGGCTTCCTTGAGCACTTCATCATAATCAACCGGATCGGCTTTGTAATACTCAGTGAGTACAAAATTATGATATTCGAGGATTTCTTTAAGCTTAACCGCGAAGTCTTCGCTATTGAACAAGTCGCCAACGCGCAAACCGCGACGAGACACTTTGTCTTCGTAGGCTGGACCGATTCCACGACCAGTGGTGCCGATTGCTTTACTGCCCCTGGCTGTTTCACGAGCCACGTCCATCGCAATGTGATAAGGCAAAATTAGCGGACAGGCTTCGCTTATCACCAATCGTTCTTTAACCGGTACACCGCGATCTTCCAGCATCTTCATCTCTTTTAGCAAGGCGGCAGGGCTCAATACCACGCCGTTGCCGATCACACAGGTTACGTTCGCACGTAAAATACCAGAGGGAATGAGATGCAGAACGGTTTTTTCACCGTCAATTACCAGTGTATGCCCGGCGTTGTGACCGCCCTGATAGCGCACTACATAAGTGGCTTGATCAGTTAACAAATCTACAACTTTACCTTTTCCTTCGTCACCCCATTGAGTGCCGAGTACAACCACATTTTTAGCCATGAATCAGAAACTGTTAGAAAATTAGGCGGGGATTCTATCAAAAATTCACCGTCTTGATCACTCGTTTTTTGACCTCTAGGCAAATTAGTCTGTTTTTTTCTAAGTGCTGGGGTAATTAACTTAAATATGAACAAATCTAACTGCTTATAATCTCAACCTTTTTTGTAATTAAAGCCCCATTTTGGAAAAAGAAAATTGTGGATAATTTTGTTGCTAGAATGAGCTCGACAAATGAAAAAAGGAAAAAGTTAACTTAACACGAACACCAAACTCACGACCCCAATAACCACCATCACGCCACCTACGCTGCGTAATTGTTGTGGTGGAAGCGACGCCACGCTGAGCACATAATTACGCCAACGCTTGGTAAATAACATAGGGCCGATGCCTTCAATTATTAGTACCAATGCAGCGGCCAGAAGCAGTGTATCTGTCATAATTTCTCCAAAAAAATGGGAAACGAAAAATAGTCAAAGCATTTGAGCTGAGACTACTCCGATTTCAAGTTGAGCAGGTACTCCTGACTAGGATCAACGACCAAACGGCCATTCATCGCTTCCCTTCCTAATAACATCAAATAGGTCATTTCTGAACGATCGGTTAAGGTCAGGTGAATATCCCATTGCATACCGGCCATCTCAATTTGGGTTTCAATCAAATATCGACGCTCCTCAGTGGCCGTAGAGCTTTTGACCTTGCGCACTGCTTTGACCTTGGCTTCGCGTCTGACAATTTCATCTACATCATGAATGTCGGGATGAATATCAAAACTGACCCAAGTTTCGTCACCACGCTGAAACTCATCGATATTATCAACGTGTAATGATGATGTAGCTGCACCGGTATCAACCCGAATATTGAGATTTTCGATTGCCAGTAATGGCAAATCACATAACTCTAACGCACCGACTATTATTTTATCTTGATACTTGAACACAGCATCTTCCTCTGTGGTTTAATACACTATGGGTGCGGGACCAGAAACTAAGTTGTCCTGCAGCATTTCCATATTCTCAGCCACAGTGTCGGGCTTCTTGAAATACGCAATGTGATACATAGCTTCACCTTCTTGCGCCAATGGAATATTTTGCTTTCCAATCACTATGCCTTCGGCTGGGCTCAAGAGCTTACCTAATTCACCGCCATAAGGATCCGCAATAATAGCTAATACGTCATCTTTGGCGACATGATCACCTAATTGGCTTACATGGTGTACAAAACCGCTTTCATGGGCTCTCACCCAACCACTTTGTCGCGCGATAAAGGGCTCTATATCATGACCTTTTTTGCTACGGCTTTGGCTAAGCATACCAATTTCACGCATCACATTGATGATGCCTTTCACGCCAGCACGAATCGAGAATTCATCATAGCGTAGGGCTTGTCCTGCTTCGTACAGCAACACTTTAACGCCCAGATCCGCCGCCGCCTGACGTAATGAACCATCGCGAATATCGGCATTTAACATCACTGGAAGCCCAAAGGCTTTGCTGATTGCTAAGGTTTGTTCATCATCAAGATTGGCGCGAATTTGCGGTAAATTACTGCGGTGTATAGCACCGGTGTGTAGGTCGATACCATAATCACATTTAGACACGATTTCAGTCAGAAATGTATGCGCAATCCTTCCCGCTAATGACCCCTTTTTACTGCCTGGAAAGCAACGATTTAAATCTCGACGATCAGGCAGGTAACGACTTTGATTGAGCACGCCGTAGACATTGACCATCGGCACGGCAATCAGGGTTCCGCGTAAGTTTTTGATGGTGCGGCTACGGATTAATCGGCCGACAATATCGATACCGTTTAACTCGTCACCGTGGATTGCGGCACTGACAAACAAGGTGGGTCCAACGCGTTTACCGCGCTGCACATGCACCGGAATCGACATTTGCGTGTCGGTATATAAGTGCGGCATTTGCAATTGAACTTGCTTTGTCTCACCTGGGCGTATTTCAACACCGCCAATCGTAATCGCGCTCACTAGCCTGTTCCTTTGGTTTTGGTTTTATTCGGTTTGGCATTGGTTTCCATAAACTCGATGATCATACCGGCGACATCTTTGTTGGTCGCCATCTCAATGCCTTCTAGTCCGGGAGAAGAGTTAACTTCCATCACCACAGGACCATTATTGGAACGCAACAAGTCAACACCACACATGTTCAACCCCATGGTTTTGGCGGCAGCAACTGCCGTTTTGCGCTCCTCAGGAGACAATCTAACGATGGTCGCTTTACCACCGCGATGCAGATTAGAACGAAACTCGCCTTCAGCTGCCTGACGTTTCATTGCAGCGACCACTTTGCCACCTACCACTAAACAGCGAATATCAGAGCCTCCGGCTTCTTTGATAAACTCTTGCACCAAGATACTGGCATTAAGCCCCATAAAGGCTTCGATAATCGACTCTGCGGCTTTTTGAGTGTCGGCCAGCACCACGCCTATTCCTTGGGTGCCTTCTAGAAGTTTAATCACAACAGGCGCTCCACCCACATTCTTGATGAGATCATCGATTCTATCAGGATGATTAGCAAAGCCAGTGCGCGGCATACCGATCCCTTTGCGAGAAAGTAGTTGCAGTGAACGCAGTTTGTCACGAGAGCGGCTAATCGCTACAGACTCATTGATCGAAAACGTCCCCATCATTTCAAATTGTCTTACCACCGATGTTCCGTAGAATGTCACCGAAGCCCCAATTCTGGGGATCACGGCATCATATTTAGGTAATGCTTTACCTTTGTAGCGCACCTGAGGTCGACTGCTGGTCACGTCCATGTAACAATGCATGGTGTCAATGATATCAACCGTGTGACCGCGCGCTTGTCCTGCCTCTTGGAGGCGTTTAGTGGAATAAAGTTTCGGGTTGCGCGACAAAATTGCAATTCGCATATAGGATCTATCCTCTAATAATGTGACTATCTATATTACGCAGCTGCGTATAAACAACCAATACTTTGTTAAAAAATTTTCCCTTAGGAGTTTGGTCATCAATATTATAGAACTGATTTATCAATATCGTTTGTTATCAACACTATTGCTCACCATAGTCATGATTATGGTCAAGTATTCGTTGGTCAGTTTGGTGCGCGCGAGAGCGAAAAAGAAACGCCAAGATAAACGGTATCTGATCAGTAACATTAAAAACCTACTGAATTTTATTCTGATCATGTTGTTGCTGGGGTTTTGGATCAACGAAATCCAAAACTTTGCCTTGTCCATTGCTGCCTTCGCGGTTGCCATCGTGTTGGCCACACGTGAATTTATTCAATGCATTATTGGCTTTTTCTATTTGATGTCGACCCGTCCGTTTAGGATCGGGGATTGGATTCAAGTAGACGGTTTTGCAGGTGAAGTATCCGCCACCGACTGGATTAAAAGTACCCTGTTGGAAGTTGATCTGCATCGTTATCAATACACAGGTAAAACCTTGTATATCCCGAACAATAAGCTGATCACCAGCCCAATCAAAAATCTAAACTTCCTAAAACGCTACGTTACCCACGAATTTACCATTACCCGCGACGAAGACGTCAATCCGTTTGCAATTATTGAGACACTCACCGAGCGAACCAAAGCTCAATGTGCTGATTTCTACGACGTTGCGACCCGCTATAATCAGATCATTGAGCGCCGTTTAGACGTTAAGATCGCCGGCCCTGAGCCGTTATTAGAAGTGTCCACCAGCGAAATTGGGCATACACAGATCCGTGTCACTATTTTTTGTCCAACTGACAGAGCGATCGAAATCGAACAAAAAATCATGTCTGAGTTTATGGATTTATGGTTTGCTGAGTACCAAAAAATAAAACCGGAGAATAACGCTCGCTAAAGAGTAATCGCCAGTCCCAGAGGAGTAATATCGATTTCTCTGGGGACAACGCTGCCAAGCCCAAAGTCCAATTGTTTGAAATCAACCAACAGAATTACCGGTAAGTTACGGCCAATGGTTTGCTTTAGCGTTCTTACTGCATGCTCTGCCCCTTCGATATTATTTTCAAGGATAGTGAAGTCTTTCAAGCTAGGCTTTTCGAACCGCAATTGCTGATCCAAAGGGTCATAATCAAACACCCCTTCAATAGTACCTCGGGCTTTTAACGTTTTACCATCTTGAACCGCAGTAATGGTCGTGGTGATCAACACTTTTTGGTCGAGAGCATCTAACTGCACCATAGGATCTGCAAAAGTGGCGTAAATTCCTTGATACTCTCTGACAATCGGAAAGGTCAGCTTGAGCATATTATTAAGTTGTTTCTCTGATACTGTCAGCACAAAAGCAGAAGCGTGAAATGTGGTTAACAAACAGACCGCTACAAACAACATATATAAGCTTTTTTTCATCGATAAACTCTCTTTAAACCAGTTACTTAAGGATTGCGCCTTAGAAAGGCATTGTTGTTAAATGAATTGCTGAATCGCCTTATAAAAGAATGCATTGGCGATGATGGTAAGTTATTCTATCAGGTATCAATATCGGGCGACTAGCTGCTTTCAAGTGAATATCAACGATTGTTATCCTAGTTAGCTAAATTCAGAGTAGACCATGGAAAAAATTCTGTCATTTTTGCAAAGCGAAGCCTTCAAACTAGCCGGACATGACTTTACCTTCGGCGAGTTGTTATTAGTGCCGGTTATTCTTTTATTTGGATTTTGGTTGACCCGAAAAATCATCAAGCTCATTGCCAACCGCTTGATTGCCAAAGGCGCAAGCGCCGACATGGTGCATTTAATTAAACGCATTATGTATATTCTGGCGTTGGTGATTTTAGTCATTTCCACCCTCGATTTTCTTAATGTGCCGATCACCGCCTTTGCATTTTTGTCTGGTGCTGTTGCAATTGGCTTTGGATTTGGCGCGCAAAACATTATCAATAACTTTATCAGTGGTTGGATTTTAATGTGGGAACGGCCCATTCGCATCGGAGATTTCTTAGAAGTGGATGATGCCCGAGGACGGGTTGAAGCAATCAACACTCGCTCGACGCGAATTCGTCGTACAGACGGCGTACACATGTTAATTCCCAATAGTAAACTGTTGGAAAATACCGTGGTCAATTGGACACTCATGGACCAACTTACCCGCACATCAGTCCGAGTTGGCGTTGCCTATGGCTCAGATTGCACGCGTGTCCGAGAATTGATTTATCAAGCAGTGAAAGAACAATCGGAAGTATTACCCGAACCCGATCCAACGGTAATTTTTGATGACTTTGGCGACAATGCATTGGCCTTTGAGGTGTTTTTTTGGATTAACGCTGCAGTAGAACGTGATTTGCGTTTGATCCGCAGTAATATTCGTTTTCGTATTGATCAGTTATTTAGAGAAAACGAAGTGGTGATTTCATTCCCACAACGTGATGTGCATATCGACGGCGCAATTACAGTTCATAACGCCAATACAAAGTAATAGGAATACGCTCATGCAAGCACAAAACCACATGAATGATTCAGCCCCTTTAACCAGTAAATTATGGTCTGTCCATGTCGATGACAATGGCGTCACTGCCAACGACCAACTGACCGATATTATCAAACAAACACCTGAACAAGGGTTCAATTGGGTGCATTTGCAAGCGGACACGGCTGACGCATGGGACACCATGAAACATTTAGGGTTTAATGATGAAACATGTGATTCTATGTGTGCACTGGAGACACGCCCTCGGTCAATTCAAATAAATGAAGGGGTATTGGTCTACCTTAGAGGAATTAATTTAAATCCTGATGCAGATCCCGAAGACATGGTGTCATTACGTATCTGGTTTAATGAGCATACGGTTATTTCTGCCAGACGAAAAAACCGTAAGTTATTATCCGTGCAAGATGCCAGATTGCAGTTGGAAGCAGGCGGCGGACCCACATCATCGTCGCAGTTTTTACTTGAACTGATTGAAAAAATAGCCATTCGCATCAGCGAAGTCGTCGACTCCCTCGATGATGAACTCACCACGTTTGAGGCTGAAGGCGGCATGGATAGCACAGCTCGCTATCAACTGAGTTTGATTCGACGCAAAGCGGCTGCAGTGCGACGATATTTGGCTCCGCAGCGAGACGCGTTGGATACACTTTACCGAATGACTAAGTTTTTCGATCAACAGCAAGCCTTCCAACTTCGGGATATTACAGACCGGGTAACCCGCTATGTGGAAGATCTGGATTTAGCCAAAGAACGGGCTATGGTATTGCAAGACGAGTTACGCAACCGCATTGCCGAGCAACAAGGAATGCGCATGTATGTGCTTTCTTTGGTCACAGCAATCTTTTTACCACTTTCTTTTTTGACTGGGATTTTCGGTATGAACGTCGCAGGATTGCCGGGCACTGAGGAACCACAAGCCTTTACTTACTTGGCCATCGGCATGATTATAGTGGCAATTGTGATGCTCTTTGCAATGCTTTGGAAAAAATGGCTTTAGTCGTTGGGATCTCAATGCGTTTTATCGCAAAAATACAAACGGCACTTATACAATAAGGTGATTTATGACTGAGCTAATTACCGATTTAGTCCAAGAAGTGGTGAATATCGATGATGCCGCTGATTTGGAAGTATTGAACAGTAAAATCGCAGTACAAGACGAGATGGATATCGCCCTGCTGCTTGAATCTTTACCTTTAGAACAGCGCTTAAATATCTGGGAAGCGGTGCCTAAGCATAAACGACTTGAAGTCTTGGTTGAAATGCGTGGTGATCCGCGGGAAACCTTGTTAGATGCAACCGCAGACGATGAGTTAGATGAGCTTTTTAGTGACATAGACGCCGAAACGCTACTCGAGTTATCCGACTCGTTACCCAATAAATTAATTGATCGCGCTGTGGCTGCCATGGACAAAAAGCAGCAGCAATACTTTGCTGGTGCGAACCAATTTACTGAAGAGCAAATAGGTCACTGGGGAAACCGTGAAAACTTGGTACTGCCGCTGACCGCTAAGGTCAGCGATGCCAAACGATTTTTGCGACGGGAAGTACCGAACTACACGGACTGCATCTATCTGGTGAACCGCGCAGGCCAATTCTCAGAGGCGGTAAAACTCTACAAAATCCACTCAACACCTGAGCATACGCCGTTAGTGGATCTAGCTGAAGACGATATTTCCGTCATCAAGGCATCAGAAGATTGCACGACAGCGGCGTTAAGCGTGCAGCGTTCAGGCTATACCAGTTTACCGTTAGTGGATGACGATTTTCGCTTTCTTGGTCGCGTCGATATAGGTGCAGCCTGTGAATTGTTAAATGAATCGTACGAACGACAACTCATGGCTGGGGCCGGTATGGATGAAGACGAGGATTTGTTTTCACCGGTTCGACGCAGTGCCAAAAATCGCGCTTTGTGGCTGGGGATCAACTTGCTCACCGCGTTTTTAGCATCCTGGTTTATCGGCTTGTTTGAGGCCACGTTGCAACAGGTGGTTGCCTTAGCAGTGCTCATGCCGGTGGTAGCTAGTATGGGGGGAATTGCAGGTAGCCAGACGCTCACTCTGATAATACGCGGCTTAGCGCTCAAGCAAGTGAATGCAGCCAACCTTAAAGCCTTGTTAGTAAAAGAGCTAAAAGTGGGTGGCTTAAATGGGGTTATCTGGGCTTTGGTGATCGCCACAGTCGCATCCATTTGGTTTGACAGTATGACCTTAGGGGTGGTCATTGGTATCGCTATTTTAGTCAATATTTGTGCGGCGGCGCTGGCCGGTGTCGGTGTTCCTGTTTTATTGGATAAGCTCAAACTCGATCCGGCCCTTTCTGGCTCCGTTATTCTTACAACGGTCACAGATATTGTGGGTTTTGTAGCATTTTTAGGACTGGGTGCGATTTTTTTGATTTAATCCGGCACCATTTTGCTAAAGCTGTCATGAAAATTGCTTAACCATAATCAACAAATTTAACAATGCGCGGGGACCAAGTACGCATTTTTGAGATTGAACCCGCACTATTAATCCAAGTAATTGGGTGAGGAAATCCGTTGTTTTACCGAGTCGTTTTGTTCGTTTTTTGGTGTGTACTCCCTACTACTGCCTCGGCGCTTGACGCTAAGCTACGTGGTATTGAAAACAGTGCGCTGGAGGAAAACATACAAGCTCATCTAAGCCAATTGAATACGCCATCTAACTGTCGATTATCTGAAGATGCATTAGCCACAATTGAAGGAAAAGTCACTAAAGCCGCTCAAGCTTTAGGCTTTTATCAGCTCACTATTGATGACATTAAAATGACTGAGAATGACTGTGAGCAGATTGTGGTGTCAATACAGCAACATGCGCAAGTAACCATTACTCAACTTGATGTAAAAATTTCCGGGGACGGTGAAACGGATGAGAAATTTATTCAACTGGTTAAAAATTTACCATTAAGGCTTAACGCCCCTCTGATCCACAACGAATATAAAAAAGCCAAGGGACAGTTAGATTCGTTGGCGCTAAACCGCGGGTATTTTGACAGTCGATTTATCACCAGCGAAATAAAAGTTGATGTTAAAGCGAACACGGCATCCATAACCTTGCATTATCAAACGGGCCCTCGATACCAGTTTGGCAATCTCATTTACCCTGAAGATTTGCTTGCTAAGGAATTAATCTCAAATATTATTCCATTTTCACTTGGTCAGCCTTACCTCGCTTCATTGCTAGGTGAATTTAACCGTAATTTGGGGCAAACCGGATACTTCCAGCAAGTGGTAGCGCGCCCAATATTAGAGCAATCCGTTGATAATCAAATTCCGATTGAAATTGTGGCAGTGACGCAACCCAGAGACATTTTTAACGTAGGTGGCGGTGCCTCGACTGATAAAGGTCCAACGGGCTCACTAACCTGGCAGCGTCCGTGGGTTAACCGCCATGGCCATAGTATCAAGGCGGACCTGTTTGTTTCTAAGCTCGAGCAATCGGCGAGTATGAGATACAAAATTCCACTTGAAGACCCCTTACATAATTATTTTTCTATCCAAAGTGGTTACAACGCTATCGATAACAATGACTCGAATAGTGATACGGTTTCTGTGGCCGTGCAAAGGCACTGGACTGATGCCGCTCAGGATTGGAACAAGATTGCCTTTTTGCGCTATTCACGTTCGCGGTTTGAACAAGCGGATGAACCACAACAAACAACTTACCTACTGGTGCCGGGCTTTACTTTGAGCCGCCACCGCAGTCGAGGCGGGTTAGATGTTGATTGGGGCGATTCACAATTGCTGACCATCGAGGTTGCCAGTGATGCGATCGTGTCTGACATAGATCTTGCTAGGGTAACCTTTGAAACCAAGTGGTTGCGCAGTATTGGCGATCATCGGTTTCTAATTCGTGGCGAAATTGGCGCGTTGAAAACCGACGACTTCAGCCGAGTTCCTGATTCACTGCGCTACTTTACCGGTGGTGACCAAAGCATTCGCGGATTCGATTATAAAGAACTTGCACCGCGAGGCCCTGCTACAGTAAACGACCAAGGCAATACCGTAAAAGGTAAATTGCTCGGCGGCAAATACTTAAATGTGGCCAGTCTCGAATACTCTTATCCAGTTTCAGATAATTGGCGTGCGATGCTGTTTACCGATGTCGGCGGAGCCAGTGATAAACCTTTTGAAACCATAGCTTACAGTTTCGGCATAGGCGCTAGTTGGATGTCGCCCGTCGGACCTATTCGCCTTTATTTAGCCAAAGGATTTGGTGATTACGGTCAAGACGGTGTGAAACTCCACATCGCTATGGGGCCAGCGCTATGATTTGGTTACGGGGACTAGGTTACGTTATTTTAGCCCTATTTGCTTTGGGGCTATTTATGGGCACCCCTTGGGGCACGCAATTACTTCTTAGCACTGTTCAAAGTCAATTGCCTGAATTACAGATTGAACGAAAATCTGGAGGCTTATGGGGCACACTCAACCTTAACAACATTCACTGGCAGTCACAGGGCATTGACGCCAACGTTTCTGACGTTCAACTGCAGATGGATTGGCAATGCACCTTTTCCTTAAGCATGTGTATTGAATCCATGTCCATTGGCGGCGTTAATGTGCACGTTGCGCCTCAACCGCCCACCGATGAAGAGTCGCCCAGCGAACAAAAAATTCAATTGCCGCTTCCGGTGATTGTTAAACAACTTAAAGTCAAAGATCTTCAAGTAAATATCCAAGAAGTAGCCGAAATTCGCTGGCAATCATTGAGCACGCAATTGAACATGCATAAAGAGCTGAACATAACCCAGTTAACCTTGCAAAGTCCGGCCGTGATCCTGCCAGAACCGAAAGCTGAACCAAAACAGACTCAGGATGAACAAGGCTTTGACTTTGCCAGTATTGCATCTTGGCAATATCAACCACCGGAGTTACCACCTCTCTTTATCCCCCTTGATGCGAAAATAAACAAGCTAGTTATTTCTGATCTGACGCTACAGCAACAGGCGGACATTATTCAGCGCGTATCCAGTCTTGAATTGGCGGCAACGATTAACGATAGCCAGATCACCTTGAAAAAGCTTAACCTCGCCATGTTAGATGCAGTGCTAAAAGCTGATGGAAGTCTATCCCCTGAATATGACGTGCAACTCAACGCAAGTTGGCTAAGCAATCGCGGCGCCCCCCACCCCATAGATGTGAGACTGGAATTATCTGGCGATCCTTCTAAGCTCAACATTTCGGCTGCTAGCAAAGGCAATTACACCGCCGAGCTAGCAGGCTGGGTCAACTTCTCCTCAGAAAGCCTGCCCTTATCATTGCAAGCCACATGGCAGCAAATGAGCTTACCTGGAGAAGGAGGCATCACACTCATTCCAGGGCAACTGTCAATCGATGGTGATATTGAAGCCTATCAACTCGATATGCACTCAGGCTTGCTGATTGCACAGTTACCAAAAGTAAATTTCGTGCTCAACGCCACTGGAAATCATCGACAAGCGCAATTGCGTAATACGCGAATCTCAACCCTCGGTGGCGAGATCCAAATAAATGGTCAATATAACATTAATTCTGCACTGAATTTTCAAGCCGGTGTGCAGCTTTCTGATATACAACCGCAACAACACTGGACGGAATATAACGGCGATATTAATGGTCAATTACAGGTGACAGGCACACTGAAGAAAGAGCAGATAATTGCCCAAGTTACGCAAATGCAACTGACCGGAAATTGGTTAGGTTACGACTTGAATGCTCAAGGGGCGTTAACCTACGATTCAGACACGGGCTTAAACGTGCCTAATGTGATGATAGCGAATGGCGATAACAAAGTGTCCATAATCGGCACATTAAACACTCAACAAGCGCTGGATTTTAAGCTGCAGCTAAATGCCCCTAATCTATCTCAACTCTACCCTGATTTAGTTGGACAAACGCAATTACAAGCTCAGATCACGGGGCCGGTAACAACACCGTCGCTGACTTATCAACTTGATGCTAAAAACATACGTTATGCAGGAGCCAGTGTTAACTCGCTCAACTCTACTGGATCTGTGGTGTGGGACGAAGAAAAGCCGGTAAATATCACGCTACTTGCTTCACAGTTGATGGCCGACGACGCGCAGATCGACACATTAAGTGTCGAACTTGCGGGCAATGCCGAGGCGCACAAGATCACCACAGTGTTGCGCTCAAATGTGATGAATATTGACTCTAAAATCTCTGGCACATTGCAGCAAAGCGACTGGCAAGGTAGCTGGGATAAAGGTCAGTTTGGTAGCCAATGGGGAACCTATGTACTTGATAGCGAGCCCGATATTTCATTGGATTGGGGCAAACAAGCTTACCGTATTAGCCCACATTGCTGGCAAGATGCTAACGCTTCCCTGTGTGTCAAACAAGCGCGCATGGCAAACAACCAAGTGACCTTTGATCTTGCTGGTGAACAATTGGAATTACTGCAAATAGTGGGTGCCTTCGTGCCTCAAATCCAGTCCATATCTTCAGACACTCGATTGTTTTTTAATGCCTATGGCGACTGGTCACTAGATGCTTCACCGCAAGCAAAAATAGACGGTCGACTGACACCATCAGAGATAAAGCTCGCGGGCTTCCCTAAACCCATTGAAATGCAAAAGATGGCTTTCCAAGTTGAATTAGATAGTCAAAATGTTATCTCTCAAGTGGAGTTACAAACTAAGTATTCGGGCAAAATCAAACTGGCTGGCTCAGTCAATAATTATAGGCAACAGGGAAATTTAGATCTCAGCCTGAATATCAATGAATTGTTATTACGTCCCTATCAAGAACTGGTTCCGCAGCTCAGTGAACTTAGTGGCCAGATAAACGGCGAACTACAGATCACCGGTAACCTCGCACGACCATTGGTGACTGGAAAACTCGCAGTATCGGAGGTTAATCTGGCCGGCGAAGCGTTGCCCGGTAGAGTCGACAACTGGCAGCAAGATGTCGAGTTTGCAGGCGAGTCGGCGACCTTTAAAGGCGAATTCGGCTTTGGAAATGGTCGTGGGCAAAGCAGTGGCGGGCTGGATTGGTCTACTGACTTAATTGGCGAGATGAGTCTCAAGGGCGATCAATTTGAGCTGGAATATCGAGATACCGTTAGAGCACGATTTTCACCAGACATGAAAGTCACGATGAAAAAAGATGCCATCGACGTGGGTGGTAAGGTTAATGTTGATTACGCCCGGATCAAAGTGAAAGAATTACCGCCAGATGCGCAAACACCCTCAGATGATGTGGTGTTGGTCAATGAAACCAAGGCCCAAGAAACATCGGCTCGACCAATAAACATTCACGTAAAGATTAATATAGATCAATCTAAAAGTAATAATGTCAAACTCGAAGCTTTTGGCCTCAAAACCGATTTGCAAGGTGAGCTGGAGCTTAAACAGGCCGTTGGCAAGTTATCCGGGCTTGGTGAGCTGCGCTTAGTTAACGGCAAATATAAAGCCTATGGGCAAGATTTGATCATTCAAAAAGGCGACATCATGTTTTCTGGACCGCTGGACTCGCCAAACATCGATATTGTGGCGATTCGTGATCCGGCAAAAACCGAAGATGATGTGATTGCGGGGATCAAAGTGTATGGTCCGGCGGAGCAACCTAGTGTCGAGATTTATTCGGAACCACCGATGAGTCAAAGCCGAGCATTATCCTATTTGGTGCAAGGCAAAGATTTAAATAGCGGTAATCAAGGCCAAAGCGATGAACAGCAAATGCTGGCCTCCTTCTTGATTAGTGCTGGACTACAAAGTGGTGAAAACAACGTAAACCGCTTGGGTCGAAGTGTCGGCATTGAAGACTTATCGCTGGGCGCTGAAGATGGCTCCAAAGTGGCATTATCAGGCTACATTGCCCCAGGTGTTCAATTGAAATATGGCGTCAATGTATTTGACTCCACTTCAGAAGTGACGCTTCGATATCAGTTGCTGCCGCAACTGTATTTAGAGGCCATCAGCGGTGCTGAAAACTCTCTGGAATTACTCTATCAATTTACCTTAGGTAAGCGGCCAACAGCAAAAAGCGAGCCCCAAACTAAACCTTAAGCTTCAACACATTTCGTTAACCTGAGTTAAGGTTTCAGCGGTACTAATGTTGGGTTAATTGACCGACATGAATAAAACGCGCATCGAATTTCTCAAACGGCATTGGTCGGTCAAATAAGTCACCTTGAAAATAGTCAAAGCTCAGTGACTTTAAATGTGAAAGCTGGTAACTATTTTCCACGCCCACAGCAATCACTTTTCCGCCATTGGAATGGGCAAGCTGACAAATGGTACTTGCTATCATATGCGCCACTTTATCACTTTCCATTTTATCGATGACCGAACGGGATACCTTGATAAAGGCGAAGTCTATTTTTTGAATGAGATCGCACGGGATCGTATGTCCTCCAACTTCTTGCAAACACAAAGCAACGCCCTCGTTTGCGAGGTACTTTAATGGCTTGAAAAAATGCGAATCGACTGACAGTTGAGCCCAGCCATCAATATCGATAACCATGGTAACACCACGCATTTTTAACAGCCGATTGGTCTCTAATATTTTTTCAACTTGAGCATGACGTATCAAGTCTTGCACGCACTTATTCACAAACAACATAAAGCCATGACATCCTACATCGTCACTGGTCGCTTCAATTTGTTGAGTAAGCTTATCGCTAACAATACGTTCAAATTTATCGGCATGACCTGACTGCCTAAACTGATGAATCACATCACCAATATTTTGTTTTCCTTCTAAACGATCGACCTGAGCTAAAATTTCGCCACCGATCACATTGTCAGCATTATCAAATACGGGCTGACAATTAATATCGAGAAACTTTTCCAACTCAGCTTCATTAAGAATATTACTGTCTATTAATATATTGATATTGCCTCTGCCATTTTTCTTTGCTTGATATAAAGCCAGATCCGCGGCTTTCATCATGTCACGATTAGTTGCGCCATGCTGTGGATAAAGTGAGATGCCGACGCTCAGTTTGATAGGCAATTTCAGGCCTTTATATTCTATTGGCTCCTCGCAGGCCAGCATAAGTTTACGTGCGACTATTTCCGCTTCCTCGGGATGGGAAATATTCGACAATAAGGCAATGAACTCATCACCACCTAATCGCGCCACAGAGTCAGAACAGCGCACCGTTTCGGTCAATCGCTGTGCAAAACCTACCAATACAGCATCACCAGCATCATGGCCATGTTCATCATTAATCTGCTTAAACTCGTCTAGATCAATTGCCAATATCGCTAAAATAGAGGCGTCAGTGTTATGCAGGCTAGAGGCTTGTCGGCTAGCCATTGACATATGTCTTTCTAATTCATCATTAAACGATAAACGATTTTTTATTTGAGTAAGGGGATCGATTCGAGCTAAACGGCCTAACTCGTTTTTTTGTCGGATCAATGTAAGTAGCACCTTGAGTTTGGCGAGTAGAACCTCTTCTTTAACCGGCTTTTCAATAAAATCAATCGCTCCGGTTTGATAACAAAGCTTTTCCAGTCCAGGGACATTATGACCATGAGCAGTGACAAACAAAATAGGCGGCGGCTCGTTGAATTGCAACGAAATCAACTCAGCCATTTCAGCACCGTTCATTTGCGGCATTGAATAGTCTAGAATTAATATATGCACCGTATTGTTAAGCATATATTTCAAACCATCTTCAGCTGATATTGCGGTTTTAATAGTCGCACCTATAGGCAATAACATTTGTTGCATGGAATACAAATTGGCTTGTAAATCATCAACAACTAAAATAACCATATCTTCGTTTTCATTCAGCTGATTCATAACACCTTCTCCAACCACTGATGTTCCCGACAATGGGGAATGATCTGAATATTTTCTAATAAGCTCGCCGCAGTTCTGGGCATAATATCAAATTGACAGTGTTCTGGGTCCGCTACAGCGCAGCAGGCCCCGCTGCGGTTTAACGCATGCAATCCGTCAGCACCATCGGTATTAGCGCCCGATAGCAAAATCGCCAAAGTGGAACGAGCCTCATGTCCACAACAAGACATGAAAAAAAGATTAATCGACGGCTTAGATGCCAAATAGGGTTCGTCATCGAAAAAACGGAAAACACGTCCTTCATCTTCAAGTAATAAATGATAAGCTGCCGGTGAAACATAAAAATGTTCACGGGCTAACTCAACTCCCGGCGTTGCCACTAAAACCGGTATTGGCAAACAGCTATTTAACGCGTCGCGAACCCTGTTTACACCTTCACTTTGGGTCATATGACAAGCGTACACAACCGGAGGTAACGAGCGCGTAAAAGGTTGACTAAACATTTGCATTACTTGCTCTACACTCCCCGCCGAGCCGCCGATTAAAATGCGTTCAATGGAACTAATCTGCTTTCTCCATGCTTATCAAAATTAGAACGACATGTTTAAATAATAGTCTATATTACTGAGGAATTTGATAAATATTTACACCATTGGCGACTTTCTTCATATTGCTTAGCTCAAACTCTAAATCGATACTTTCTGCACTGCCTAAAAGCAAATAGCCGCCTGGAGCAACACTGGGGATTAACAGGTCTTGAATAATTCGCAGTTGTTCATCACGATGTAAATAGATTAATAGGTTGCGACAAGACACCAAGTGCATGAGACCTAAAGACCCACCGCTGACAATATTGTGTTTGGTAAATTGACATTGCTTTCTCATCTTTTGATTAAAGCTAAAGCTTTGATCTGTTACATCAATTGCGTCAATTAAAGAATATCGACGATCGAGCTTCATGACTTTAAATTGGTGTTCCAACTCATCTAAACGTTCTAGAGCATAACTGCCTTGTCTGGCGCGCTCCAATGCAACTTCATTAATATCCGTGCCAATCAGCTGAGTCCGCTCTAGTACTTGGTTTATTTTGAAAAGACACGCCAAAGAATACATTTCCTCGCCCGTTGCACAACCTAAACTCCATACTTTGATTTTTGCATGGACACTTATTTTGGGAATCACACTAAAATGTAGTCGTTCAAAATACTCCGGATCTCGGAAAAACATCGAATAGGTTATAGTTAACGACTGGATCAGTTTTTGAGCTAACCCCTCATCGCCTTCAAGTAGTTTAACGAACAAATCGGAATAACCTGTTAACGAATGTTTCTTGATAAACGCATCTATTCGGCGTTGCAGCACAGGTAGCGAATAATGGGTAAAATCGTAATCGGTTATTCGCTTTAACAAATGCAGAATAAGATCGGTAGCAATGTTTGGGTCAATCATTGCCGGACTCTAACACGCGATGAAGCTCTGCCAATAGCTGGTTTGTATTGGTAGGTTTATCGAAATAACTAGCGCCCATTGCTTGACACTTATCCTTATCTTCTTGAAGATTTTTAGCCGATAGCACGATAATGGGAATAGAGTCATAATGCTTTATTTGTCTTAACTCTTTAATAAAGGCAAGACCATCGCCGTCAGGCAACACTAAATCCGTGATCACGGCATCGAAGCTGAACTCTTGAATTTTTTCTTTCGCTAACGTTAAATTATCCGCTAATTCAGCTTCCAACCCAGCTAGCTTCATAAGTTGCCCCATCGAAAATAAACTACGCATATCATCTTCGATGATTAAAACTCGCCGATTATCTGAAAAAGTAATACTTGGAAGAAGCGGCACAGACGATGCTGCTAAGTCGGCAGAAACACGTTGTTGTTCGACAATGACATTATGTAGATGTTTAATCGCTTGATCATTCCAAACCAAACTTTGCGACGCCAACGCATCCAACCATGGATTTACCTGCTTTTTGCTGTCAATAGAAATAACAATGATGCTGATAGTACTGGCCAAGGATTCGAGTTGCTTTTTGACTTTACTCTTATTGAGCTGCGCTAAAATTTCGTCTTGCACAAAAATAACAAGCCCAGCAATCAGATCGCTGTCTTGCGCTAGGCTGGCTAAATCTGATAATTCAGAGCGCACTAGCCACTGCGCAGATTTATTACTGCTCGAAACCGCTTGCCAAAGCGCATTAGTTGCCCCTAATACATACCAGTATTGCGGAGCTGACGGTTGTGGGCTTTGGGTCGACTGACTACTGATTTGGTTGCTACTGCGCTCAGGTTTCAGCGTAACTGAATCTTTCGTTTTACTCGCATTGTTAGGTTCACTCTGACTATTTGGTACAAGAAAGGTAAAGATACTACCTTTGCCAACCTCAGAGTGTATTTCGATTCGCCCTCCAAGCACTTCTGCCAGTTGAGATGAAATACTCAAACCAAGACCGGTGCCCTCTCGAGCAGACAAGCCACTATTGTTAACCTGATTAAAAGCATCAAAAATCTTAGCCTGCGCGTTAGGTTCAATTCCAATTCCGGTATCTTTAACGGTAAACTTCAGCCATTCGTCTTCACAGGTGACGATCAAAGTTACTTGACCTTGTTTGGTAAATTTGAATGCGTTGGATAGCAGATTTCTTAGCACCTGCTGCAATCGTTGAATGTCAGTGTAAATATCCTTAGGTAATTCACCACTCATCTCAACAATGAATTCAAGCTGCTTGTCTTGTGCAATGGGCATGAACATCGATTTAAGGCGTTCCATTGCATCTGCAATTGAATATTGATCAAAATGCACTTTGATTTCGCCAGCTTCAATGCGGGCCATATCGAGTAAATCATTGATAAGTTCTAGAAGATCCTGACCGCTGTTATGCACTACTTCAAGGGATTTCAATTGCTGTTGATCTAAGCTTTCTGGCTTTCTAAGCAGCGTTTGAATCAATATAATAATGCTATTGAGAGGAGTGCGCAGTTCGTGGGAAACCTTAGACAAAAACTGACTTTTGAGTTCACTGGCTTTTTTCAACTCGTTGCTGGTTTTTCTCAACGTCGTATTGAGTTCGGCCAGACGAGAATGATGTTCTTCAGCTTCTTCATTTTGTTTTTTGAGTTGTGAATTAGCTAATTTAAGTTCATCAGCTTGGACTTCCAATTCGGTTTCTGAGCGTTGCAGGGCCGCATGCTGCTGTTTCATTTCATCCATGGCTTCGGCAAGTTTGATTTGTTGCTGCTGCGTTACTTGCAGTAGCTGTTCGGTGTACGTTAAGTTCAGGCGTGACACAATGACAATGGTAAATCGCTCAAGGATTTCATAAACGCGCCGCTGTTCTGATTCATTCAACCGCGGTAATACTAGCTCTAGCACACCCACCAGCTCAGCATTATCTAGCATCGGGAAAATACACAAATGGCTGGGTCGTAAGGTAACTAACGCACTATCCACATTATATTGCTGATCTGATAAGTCGTAAAATGCGATTTCCTTAGATTTAGTCACTTGCTCTAATAAGCCTTCATGCATTTCTTGACCGACTTGGAGATTGCGTGATGATTTATTGTAAGTTTCAAATAACGTTAAAGGCTGATCTTCAGAGTCGGGTTTCAAATATAATGCTGCTGCTAAAGCGCCGCTGAATTTGACAACGAAATCAAGCGAAAGGGTTACCAGTCCTTCAAGGGTAGATTCTTGATACTGCAGTTGATTAAACTTTTCTTTATATTTGTGTACCCGTTGTCTGAGCTTAGTTTCATTCACGTTGCTGGCAACAATACGCTTAATATCATCAATCGCTGTAATTAACTCTGCCAGTTCCGAAACCGTGGATTCGGTTTCGAGGATCACGTCGGTGTCACCACTGGCAATCTTTTGGCTTTGGGTACAAATAGCAGAAATTGGATTACAAATAGTATGAACAAAACTCTCTTTCCAGCGTGTTAATAAACGCACGCAAAATATCAGTCCCAATAAAGTTATCAACAACGATAACGCGATCATAAGCCACAAATTTCTTTCAACACTTTGTAGGCTTGCAAAATAATGTTCATTTAACCTAGAAACTTCTTTATCAATTTGTTGGCTTAGTTTGTTGATTTGTAAACTGTGCATTGCAAGGTCGTAATAGAGATGATTAGTGGTCATTTGCTTGAAGCTTCGGACGTTATGCAAAAATTTAAGATATTCAGTGTTGAAGTTTTCCAGTTCTTGATCGTAACGAGTTGACTGCCCCCTGAACTGCCTAGCAAGGCTTAAATTTGTATCGACACGTTGCAATGCCTGATTAAAAGTTTGCCAGGTAGTTCGAGGGTTATTTCGCACTAGCTCCGACAGAATCCCTTGAGACTTAGTGAAATATCCCCGCAAGTCAGCGGACGCTTTAACTAGCTCAAGATTGGCAGCCTCAACACTGCTCTCTACCAAGTTAGTTAGAGATAAGAATAATTGGACTTGAGAAGGGACTATTTGTTCGTTAAACAACTTATCATGGGGTTTATCTAAATCGAACAGGACAATATCGACAACCCTTTTATGGCGCGCTTCAAGTTGGCGCATTAACGACGCTAACGTTGTTAATTCAACAGTGTCATCCGTCTGTTCGATATTGACTAACTTTACGGTTAATTTTTGCCAATGCTGTTTAATTTGTTTTCGGTTGACCGATTTTCCATTGAGGCGCCATGCTTCAACGTCTAAGTTGGTTTTATTAATTTGTTGTAATATGTCGAACAGATTCTTTTCAAATGTTAGCGCAGCATTGGTTGAACTGCGATATTCGGCGAATAGCAAGCTGAACATAAAAAAGACACCGGCAACGACTACTAACACTCCCCCTATCAGGCGAGTGAATAACTGATCTAATAACAATTTCAAGCTAGTAGTTGCTGACATACTAGGCTTCTTTATTTTGAATAATAGTATCTAGCATTTGATAAATTCTGGATATCCTTGCCTGCATCGCTTCTTCGGAAAGCTGGCGATTTAGAATGGGCAACATTGGCGGAAGTTCCACCGATTGATTATGAATATTAAAGTACAGAAGCTCACCGGCTAGCAGCGCGCTAGTAGTAACTCTAAATCGCAAATTCATTAGCGGATCATCAAACCTTTGGAGTTGCTTATTACTCAGATACAATTGACCGTTTAATTCTGATAGTAACTTGAGCGAGTCAAGCATATATTGTTCGGTACTGGGCGAGTCTGACTCGATCTCGTCATCTTCAATTAGTCGCAATCCTCGACTGAGAACAATATCCTGTAATAAAAATTCGACTTCGAGCATCCGCAAGACCAAAAAATTACGTAATAAATCCGGTTTGATTACCTGCATCAAGTGGGATTGAATATCCGTCATCAGGTAATACACTTCGCTAGGCGTGATCTGCATACTCATAGAACTTGGTTTATCTTCATTCGTTACATTGGAAGGCCAATGGCATTGCCATAGCCTGATCGTTGCATCCACCCATTGATAAACATGAGCTGGCACCGTGTCAGATGGATACGCTAATTGCGGGGGTACAGATATCAACCCGAGCTGCTGCTGATTGTATAGCTGGGATAACAAAAAAATATCATAAGCGAGTAATAAATTAGTTCTAGGTAGAGCTTCTTCTATACTGAGTATGGGCTCAATATGTTGTATTTTAACGCCGCCGGATTCCATTAGCCTTGCTAGATTTTCTGTCAATTTAAACACATCTGAAGGTTCGATCGAATCCATGTCAATATTGTCAGCAGCGTCAGAAATATTTTGTGTTAAAGGTGCAAAATTGTCGTATTGTAATTGACACGTATTTGCAGCCTTTACTACGCTAATGCTAGTCAAAGTTAACCCGAATAATGCAAAGGCGACATAACCAAACAACTTATAAATAGTCATAAAATCTCTAACCAGGGTGATGATCCGAAAACAGGTATTTTGGATTATTACTTTAATTTTCAAATAAGTGTAGTCGATTATTTTTTAAAATGGAGAAATCATGGAGTCAAATTCATTGCAACAATTAGCTTATATCAGCTCTGCCACGTCGGAACCAACCAGTGCTGACTTACAAGCAATCCTTGACGTTGCAACTGATAAAAATCAGCAACATAAAATTACTGGCTTTTTGATGTATGCAGAGCGCATTTTTTATCAAATTATTGAAGGTCCTAAAACAGAAATTGATACGCTTTATAGCAATTTATTGAGAGATACACGGCACAGTAAAGTGACACGTATATTGTATAATCCAATATCAAGTCGCCGTTTTGCCGATTGGAGTATGGCCTTTATGCGCTTTGATAAAATCAACGATATACCGGTAAAAGGCTATAGTAACTACTTTCATGAGTATTTAAAGTCAGGGAAAAAAACGCTCAACATCTTAGATACTGATGATGCAAAATCCGTTGAGCAAATGATCGACGATATGCGTAAAAGCCTGTTGGGTGTTTAATCCTCAGCGCAAATCAACAAAGCATGTTGACATAAAAGGTTAGATTGACGGTTAATAAGAAATGACGATGTTGATAAGCATGGCCGATTCCGAGTCAAGGTTAGTGTTTCTCACTGTCCTCGACTTGGATCCCGCCTACTTGTAACATTGGAGCGGCATCGATGTCATCGGCATCCATCATTTTGGCAATGCGCTCCATGGTTGCCAACATTTGCGATTGTTCCCACTCTTCCATGGCCTCAAAACGTTCAATAAAGTGATGTTGTAATGGCGTAGGAGAATCTTTTATCGCTATTTTTCCTTGTTCAGTAAGATGAAGCCCCACTTTACGTTTATCCACAGTGGAGCGTTCGCGGATCACAAAGTTTCGTGACTCTAAGCGGTCAAGAATACTGGTGACTGTGGCAGAGCTGAGATTGATACAGGTCGCAATATCCTTGACCATCACGCCATCATGGGCCGCAATGTTTTGCAACACGATTAACTGTGGCGAGGTTAAACCGGTTTCTTTGCTTAATTTTTTCGAATATAAATCAATTGCTCTAATCACTTTTCGCAGTGAAACTAACAAAGCCTCATATTTTTTCATACTTTTTCCTAGTGACGAGAATCACTCGCATTGGCGATAATGCCAAGTTTTGCGCATGTCTTTCCGTCTTGCATCTTAGTTTTTTCAGGGTACAAAAATGGCACTAATGGATCTTAATGCGACATTTCACACTCGGTCAAATTAATTTGAACTCTATCAAATAATATCCGCATAGTAATTCAAAACAACGAAAAATAAACTGCTTAGTTGCTTTCAAATTGCAAAAAACGACGATTTAGAGGCATATTTAATCGTATTAGTCTTATTTTCGTGAATAAACATCCAAAATTATAAGATATTCAATACAGCTCTATCCATTAAAATCCCTTATAAACTTGAACTTACAGCGTAAATCAGTGTAATATAGTTAGTGTACTAATCATTACTATTCTAATCGATTGTATAGAAATTAATTTTAACGTGAAAACTCACAAGCAGGATAAATGAACACATTTAATTGGAAACGCATTGTTATAAAAGTCGGCAGCGCGTTGATTGCCCCTAAAAATCAAGGGTGCAGTTCACACTTTTTACTCGGAATTGCACAATTCATCGTGCGCTGCAGAGCAAAAGGTATTGAGGTTGTTTTAGTATCATCGGGCTCAGTAGCCGCAGGCCGCAATTTATTTACCGCTGGCAGTGAAGAGAGCATCGCAGTGAAAAAAGCGATGGCTGCAGCAGGTCAAACAGAAATGATGGCGACTTGGGATAGACTTTTTGATTTTGCTTCAGCGCAGATCCTTCTAACCCATGGTGATTTGCGAGATCGCGAACGATTTATCAGTATTCGAGAAACTATTTTTACCTTGCTCGAACACAACATACTGCCGGTTATCAATGAAAATGACACCGTTACCACCGACAACCTGAAAGTCGGCGACAATGACAATTTATCGGCTATGGTCGCTACCGCAGCAGACGCTGATGCCTTAATCATTTGTTCCGATATTGACGGTCTGTATGACAAGAACCCACATACTCATGACAACGCCAAGCTGCTGTCTAGGGTAGATGAAATAGACAGCGCTATATACCAGATGGCTGGCGGAGCAACGAGCGCCACAGGCACAGGAGGCATGCGCACTAAAATAGAAGCGGCCGAAAAAGCGGTGTCGCATGGAATTGACACCTTCATTGTGAATGGATTTACTGAACTGACATTTAATATGTTGTTAGACGGTAAAAACCCAGGCACTCATTTTGTCCCGCATGAAAACCCAATGAAAGAGCATGAGCATTGGATGAAACACACGTCTAAAGAACAAGGTGTTGTGGTTGTAGGTAATGATGTGAAATTAGATACCAGTAACGACGAAGAAATGATTACCAGCGACGAGATAGTCGAAGTCAAAGGACGGTTTGCTGTAGGCGATACAGTCCTAGTAAGAAAAGGTGATGGCACTAGGCTAGCGAAAGCCAAGTCAAATTACAGTAGCTGTCTGTTGTCCTTTATAGCTGATCAAGATGACCAGAATTTTGCCAGCGAATTTCAGCAAAAAACAGGCCCGATCATTTCACAACAGAATATTGCCCTTTTGGAGAAGTCATGAGTTTAATTAAAGAATTATCAAAGAGTGCTGCAACGGCAGCTCGTAAATTAGCGGTACTCAGTACCCAAAAAAAGAATCAAGTACTTAACGATATGGCGGCGATGATCAGAGCGAAAGCCGATACGATTTTGCAAGCCAATGAGGTTGATTTAGACAACGCCCGACAAGCCCAGCTATCTGACGCCATGATGGATCGGTTGACACTCACACATGAGCGAATCGAAGATATGGCGGTGGGCATTGAGACCATAGCCAATTTAGCCGATCCTGTGGGTATTGAACGAGAGCTCGGTCAACGTCCAAATGGATTGCAGATTAGCAAGATGCGAGTGCCGCTTGGCGTAGTATGTATGATTTATGAAGCACGCCCCAATGTCACTGCAGATGCTGGCGCTTTGTGTTTCAAATCGGGCAACGGTGTGATCTTGCGAGGTGGTAAAGAAGCCTTGGCTTCAAGCAAAGCAATTGCTAGCGTTTTGCAAGATGTACTCAAGCAACACGATCTGCCAGTTGAACTCATTACGGTAGTACCCGATCCAGACCGTGGCCTGATGCAAGAATTATTAGAGCAACGTGATCATATCGACGTTGTGATCCCAAGGGGTGGTGAAGGCCTGATAAATTACGTAACGGAAAATAGCAAGATTCCGGTCATCCAACATTTCAAAGGCGTTTGCCATTTGTATATTGATAAAGATGCGGATTTTGAAGTGGCAATGCAATTGCTGTTAAATGGTAAAACCCAAAGAACCGGAGTCTGTAACGCGATTGAAGGCTTATTAGTTCATCAAGACATTGCAGCCCAATTTTTACCTATCGTTGATGAGGCGATGCACAATCACAAGGTTAAAATGCACGTGTGTGAGCGCTCGGATGAGCACCTTACTGACGCCGAAGTTATCAGTGATGATGATTTTGGACAGGAATATCTTGGCCTAGAAATAGCGATTAAAACGGTCGAAAGTGTTGATGATGCAATGGAGCATATTTCACGCTTTGGCAGCCATCACACTGAAGTTATCTGTACTCAGAATGAAATTACAGCCCGTCGTTTTCAGCGAACGGTTGACGCTTCAGTAGTCATGGTCAATGCCTCTTCGCGCTTCTCAGATGGCAGCCAGCTTGGTTTAGGCGCGGAGATCGGTATCGCCACGACTAAGCTACATGCATACGGTCCTATGGGACTCGAATCGCTCACCACTGAGAAATACCTTGTAATGGGCACGGGGCAAGTCAGAGCTTAGGCGATGAATATGGGCCTTGAGGAAAGTCTACTCGATGCAAACACCAAGATTGCCTTTATTGGTGGAGATAGTATGGCGAAAGCCATGCTATCTGGCCTCATCAAACATGGCCATCCTCGAGATCATCTTTTAGTCACGTCGCCAAACAACCAATCTCGGCAAGAGATAAACCAACGATACTTCATCAATACAGATGCTAATTACAGTAAAGCAGTCCATTTTGCTGATGTCATTGTACTGGCCGTTGAATCTGAAAAGGTCAGTGAGATGTGTTTACAGCTTAATGATGAGATGGAAGCACAACAACAAAGAGCCTTAGTCATTTGCGTTGCAGCCGGAGTAAGTTTTCAGCAGCTATCTGAAAATCTTGGCGGCACGAGTCGAATTGTATGCGCTATGCCAAATATGTCATCTTCCATTTGCAAAGGATTGACCGGGTTGTACTCATCGTCGGCACTTGAACAAGACGACCGATTACTCTGCGATCAAATCATGCAAGCGGTGGGAGAAACAGTGTGGTTGCAAACTGAATCACTGATGTCATCTATAGTGGCGACATCAGGCAGCTCACCAGCCTATTTTTATTTGTTTATGGAAGCAATGGAAAAAGCCGCAATAGAGCAAGGATTAGATCCTGACATTGCCAAGTCGTCAATTTTACAAAGTGCCTTAGGGGCTGTATCTATAGCGATGCGCAGTGAAAAGTCTCTCAGCGAATTACGCAAAGATGTGGCATCGTCTAAAGGGTCAACCGAAAAAGCGGTGAGTGCCTTCCAAAGTGGCGACATTGATGGACTCGTATCCAAAGCAATGAAAAGTGCAGCAAAACGAGTTGATGAAATATATCAGCGAAATAACTGAGTGATATTTCAACGCGATGAGTTTTCCAAAGGCGCGTTGACCGCCAGGTTTTGCCAACACCAATGAAAAGGTTGACGATATGTCGTCGCCATTCTGCCCAAATCAATAAATACCGTAGTTAGTCTTATCCTCATCCCTCTTCTTTAGTGTGGTTATGTGAATTTAACCGAATTGTTTTAAACCGAGTTCAGGTTAACTGGAGGGTTGCACTAGTATAAAGTGCCCTTTGAGGGGTTGCGACACACCTTAAAAAGGTCGATTGGGCTGTTAAGAAAAAGGTACAACCCCAGTGTAAATATTACGCCAAACACCCACCTTTATTTCAGACAACTATTCTAAAAAACAGGTATTTCATTTTAAATATCAGACAATTATAAGTTAGTGACATCTTGGCATCGGTTTAGCATCTATAAACTTTAATGATCTAGTTAAATATTAATGTAGGAGCAAACGATGGAAATTTTTGAAGCGATTAGAAGGGATCATGCAAAGCAGCGTTTATTGTTGAAGATATTAGTTGAGACTTCAGGTGACAGTTACAGCCGCAAAGAGTTTTATTCAGAGCTTAAGAAAAGCCTAGTAGATCATGCCGTTGCTGAGGAGCGTTATTTCTATTCTCCATTGATGCAATCAGACAAGACAATTGAGCAGTCACGTCATGGTATTGCTGAGCACCACGAGATAGATGAATTGATCGAGAAGCTAGATGAAACAGATATGAGTTCGTCAGCTTGGCTTCATTACATGAAAGCGCTGAAAAAGCTCGTAGAACACCACTTAGCCGAAGAAGAAAGAGAAGTGTTTCAGCAGGCAGGCAAAGTGCTGTCGGATAAGCAAAAAGAGGCACTGGCTGATGACTATGTAGACGAGATGAATACCAGTCACTAGGGATGCAGGTTCATCGCAAAGGCAAGACAGTTTTTTGATATTGAGGGCAAGGTTCAGCATCAGGTGAGACTATTGACCTGTTTACTGAGGATGTAACCAAGACCATGAAAGGTAAGCAAGCTAAGCGTAAAGCAGATGACAATGCCCCTGCATACCTAGTAGAACAAGAGGACAGCTCTGTAGTCCTGAAAGGTCACTCAGAGCTATCAATAACCGAGCAGATTAGGAGACACTATGCTAGCAACTAAACCAGAAGCGGGAAGTCAGTTTCCCCCCATATTAGTAAAGACCTTAGATAATCGAGAAACACTGTTAGTTGATGTGAACTCAGATCCAGCTAACAGCAACAAAAACGCGGACTGGTGGAAAGTGGTGGTTGTTTATCGCGGTCAACACTGCCCAATTTGTACTAATTTCCTAAACGCCCTTGATTCAATGTACGGCCGCTTCCAAGGGATCAAAGTAGACATCGTTGCCGTATCAGCTGACTCTGCAGTGCAGTTGCAAGAAAATATCGATAACGACTTACAAGTTTCGTTTCCCTTATTCCACAGCTTACAAGAAGCGGACATGAAGACTTTGGGTTTGTACATCTCTGACCCACGTTCAGAAGCTGAAACAGATCATGCATTCGCCGAACCAGGGCTATTTGTACTAAATGAGAAAAATCAAATGCAGCTGATTGATATTGCTAGCGGTCCATTCTCTCGCCCCAATATAGACCAACTCTATGAAGGCTTGGCTTATGCGCGAGAAAATGACTATCCAATCCGTGGCACCCACACAAACTAATCACCAACTAGGCGATCTTTTCACTTCGTTTATCAAAAACACGTTGAAAAGATCGCCCTATAAATATAGAGACACCCACCTTAATTAATTATAGAGACACCCATCGTAAAATTATTGATTACAAAGTTATCAAGACACCCATCGTAAAATTATTGATTACAAGTTATTAAGACACCCATCGTAAAAGTTATTAAGACGCCCATGGTTACCGACGATGATGAATACCGAAGCAATAATTACAAAATTACAAAGACACCCACCTTAGTTAATCTCAGAATAAAACAACTTTTTACTGTTCAAAGTGAGTGAACAATGAAAAGATTTGTTGATTGAGTTTGATAGGGGTATGCATGTTGTTAAATTACGTGAGAAGTGGCGTCCAACAAACATTTGGCTACGGTGTTGCGATTTTTTTGCTTATTAGCTATTCCGTCTCTGCACAGCAAGTGAATGAAAAGGCAGCCGTTTCGCAAGAGCAGCCTCCAGAAAAAGATAACAAAGCCTATTCCATTCTTTATCAACGGCAAACTTCCGATAGTGAAGCTTTAAAGAACCTCTACTCAATTTCACAACATCGATTGAATTATATTTTACCTGTTTCTTATGTTTCAGATTTAAATCCAGCCGATGTCACCGAATTAGATCAACAGAATATCGACAATTTTGAGGCCAAGTACCAACTTAGTGTTAAGTTGCCAATCTATCTAAAAGATGACAGTGTTAGTGGGCTATACATGGGATTTACCGCGGTTTCATTTTGGCAAGTCTACAACAGCCAAGCTTCGAAACCTTTTAGAGAAACCAACTACGAGCCAGAGATTTTTTACAGTTGGCAAACCAATTATCAGTTTTTGGGGATTGAATTTAACCAAGCACAAGTAGGGTTTAATCATCAATCGAATGGTCAAAGTGGAGCAAAATCTCGAAGTTGGAATCGCCTTTTCGCCTCAGCCCTTTTTAGTGATGAGGATTCCATTTACTACCTTAAAACTTGGTATCGAATTAAAGAAGAAGTTAAAAAGACACCCACCAGTGCGACAGGCGATGATAATCCTGACATCACCGGATTTTTAGGCCATTTTGAATTGGGCTATGGTAAGAAAGTGGGGAACTTCAATATTCTTACATTGCTAAGAAACAACCTGAAGTCCGATAACAAAGGCAGCATTGAACTGCACTTAGCTTATCCAATAAACAAAAGGTACGATTTCGTATTACAGTATTTTAACGGCTATGGTGATTCGTTAATCGACTATAATCACCACCAACAACGCATTAGCATGGGAGTTCAATTAAAGTTTTTGTAATCCCATACATTACCAGATTATATGGGGGTATTCGCGCAGCGTCAGTTAGTGTCATAGAGGCATTATAAGTGTGTATTTCGCCTGTTACTTGATAGCAAAATTAACAAGACACCCATGATTACAAAATGCAATTTCCATCCAAAAGTCACACAGGGTTTAGTGGATTTTTGATTTGGAAGAAATGTGACCAAAAGCGCAGTGGATACGTTTGCTTCTTTACTATCGATCTCTCTTACAACAGCAAAGCTAGCGTTGAAACCCACCTAGTTTATCCTATAGATGAAACCAATGGTGACGTTAGTCCTTCAGCAAAAATTGAGTAATTCGGTAAGACTTTCTATTCCGATGTGTTTTTTTCGGATTGAATCTATGACTCAGCTTATAGGATGATTTTTACATATATTTTTCGATTAGTTAAAAAATGGAAAAATTGGCACGATGCTCGCTTTGTAAAAAGTCATAGTAAAATTAAATAGTTTAATATTAAGGAACTAGCCATGTTTATAGTCAAATATTACGTATTAGCTGCATTGGCAGCTTTAGCCATGACCGTTTGGGTAGATAATCTTTATTTTAAACTCTTTTTCGCATGGATATGTGTTTCATTGTCATTGGTTAGCACTGCTTATATTTTTCAAGCACCAGGAATATTCAGAAAAAAAACGAATGGATCTATTCCCTTTTACATTCGATGGTTGTTTATTCCTTTCCTACTAGGCGCTCAGCTATACAATGCATGGTCTAGAAAAAATGACTCAGTACCGCCTATACAGAAAATTCGAGATAATTTATTTTTAGCCGCTAGGCTTTTTCCTTCAGATGTAGACACTCTTAAAAATGAGGGCATCACCGCCATATTGGATGCCACTGCAGAGTTTGACGGCTTAGACTGGACCGCCGAAAGTGAGCACCTGCAGTATCTTAATATTCCTGTGCTCGATCACCAAAGTCCAACTGCATCAGAATTACAGCAGGCCATCAATTGGATCCAGAATCAGATAGATGATGGTGGTAGCGTTGTAGTGCATTGCGCTCTTGGTAGGGGGCGCTCAGTACTAATTATGACCGCCTATCTCATGAGCCTCGACAAAAACCTAAGTGCTGAAGAAGCTGTTGCTGAGATTAATACCACCAGACAGACTGCAAGGTTAAATTCTCATCAACTTAAAAAGCTAAAAACAATTCACCAAGCAGGTGAGCTGCACGTAAAAGAACATTTAGCGATTGTAGCTAACCCAGTGGCCGGTGGTGGAAAATGGTCAGAGTATAAAGAGGAAGTGTTGCAGCGCCTCTCACCTCACTTTGACTTAACCGTATATGAGACCACGGAGGATTGCAACGCTCAAAAAATGGCCTTGCAAGCACTTGAAGAAGGCGCTGATTCAATTATGGCGTGTGGAGGAGATGGTACCCTGACTGAAGCGGCCTCAGCCCTTGTTGGTACTGATTATCCGTTGGGAATAATGCCGCTAGGAACCGCCAATGCATTTAGTCATGCTCTATATGGCGTAAGCACCAAAATAATCCCAGTTGAAACTGCGTGTGACGCAATTATTGCCGGATTGACCATGAAGATCGACACCGCAACTTGCAATGACGAGCTTGCGCTAATGGTGGTAGGGATTGGTTTCGAGCAAGAAATGATCAGCCAAGCGGATAGAGAAAGCAAAAATGAGAGCGGTCAAATGGCTTATTTAGGTGCACTGTATGATGCGATTGAAACCAATCAATCGAGCACATTAACCATTCAATTAGACGATGCAGACCCCTTCACAATTGAAACAGGCAGCTTAATTATAGCGAATGCCGCACCTTCAACTACGGTCTTAGCGCAAGGTGCAGGGAATCCCGATGTGAAAGATGGATTGTTAGACATAACTTGGCTACCTAAAACTGAATCTACAAGTGAAACTATAATAAATTTGGCTGAATTGGCGATGCGTAGCTTGTCTGAATCTAAGCCGGATAGTCAACACCATGAGGATGCGATTCAACATCGACATGCAAGCTCGATTACGATTGAGAGTGATAGTAAAGGACCACTAAAGTACGTTATTGATGGTGAAAATCGCGAAGCCGAGAAGATTAGGATTGAAGTGAACCCTCTCTCATTGACAGTATACTGTTTACCCTACTAGAGTTTTTTAATGTGATAAAACAGTAATGATATGAAGTAATTAGCGACAATATTAGGTATATCTATCCTAAAGTCCGATTTAGTCGGCACTCGTCACCTTGAGTTTGAAATATTTTCATCCTTATCCAATTTTTTCATGCTTAAACTGGAGTTTGAGTCCGTTGTGCAGTACTTGTCTTTGGCTAAATCCGTTTATATTTGCCTAACAGACGCACCTCCCATTGGATTATGCAAGCTGGTCTGCGTCTTGCACCTATAACGTTAGTGATGTGGCGTCGCCCTTCCATTTTTAGCAACAAAGGAGATGAATATGACTAAGCCAGTAAGAAAAGTAGAAAAAGTAACCGACATCATTCGTGTATTAAATGGCGGTATAAAATTCTACGAGGAAGCGATGGAGAAAGTCGATTCTCATGGTGCGAAAACAGTTTTCGGCAGAATGGTGTCTGCCAAACGCTCTTCAGTAGAAAAGCTTCAGCCATTTGCCATAGCTGAAAACGGTGAGTTCGAGAAAGACTCTGACATGGCTGTCGATTTTAGGAACGCTTACACGAAAGTGTTATCAAAATTGACTTCCGACAACGATCATACCTATGTCGAGCAACTCGAAGAAGTTGAGGATAAAACGAGGGCAGTGATCCACGAAGCATTAGAAATAGATCAACCTAAAGCGTGCAAAATGGCACTGATGAATGTTCTCAACACAGCGAATGAGACGCACAGTCAGATGAAGTCATTGCAACAAACTACGTCATAATTTTGGTGTAAGGTTTCAGTTAAAAGGCCACCTAGTGGCCTTTTTTTATTGCCCCACAAAGACTAATAAGCCAACACAGTAAACAAGGGGAAATGGTCACTGCCGATGTAACTAAGTCGCTTAATTTCCACAAGTTTAAAATGGTTGCTATGAAAAATATGATCCAGGGGCCATCTTACAAATCGATATTCGGCGTGAAACGTATTAAACATACCTCGCCCAATCCTAGGGTCTTTTAATCCGGTTGATTTTCTAAAAGCTAAGGTTGTAGGAGACCATGCAACATCATTCAAATCACCTGTAACAATTACTGGACCATTCAGATTTTTTATACGATTAGCAACTAAATTCAATTCGTGGTCACGTTCAGTAGCGTGTTCATTCTCCGTTGGACTCGGTGGCGCAGGATGCAGGAAAAACGCGTTAATTGCCTCGGCACCTTCAACTTCTAGCTTACATGCAACCGAGGGGACCCCCTCTTCTATCAATTCACACACTTGCACATCACATAATGGTAGTTTGCTATAAACATGCATCCCATAAAGGTTTTCCAGAGGCACAGGGACTCGATAAGGAAATTGTCCGTGCAGTTGGCTAAGTTGTTCTTGCCACCATTGGTTTGTTTCCAACGTTACAAATACGTCTGGCCGATACTCGTTAACTAATTCAATCAGTTTGTCGGTTTGGGTGTTTTCCATCAAAACATTAGCCGTCAATATTCGCAATTGCCGGTTAGGTGGAGACATTACTTTTTCAACTTCGGGAGAAACAAACCCAGTATAAGGTAATATCCATTTTAACTGCCAAATCAAGCATCCAATATTTGACCACAGCAAAACGAGTAACCCTGTATCGTAGTCTTGAAATAGCAATATCGCACAAATGTTGACAAACAATAGCGAAGCTATTTGCACTCGAGGGAATTCCCAGCCTCTAACCACCCAATGATTAGACGGAAATAGAGGCAACAGACTCACAGTGACAAATAGCAAGGTTGTCAGTAAAAACAAATAAAACACGTTACATCCACGTTCAATGAATTGCAGACAAGTAACTTGGCAGAAAGTTACTTTCTAGCTCGGTAAAAAATACGCTTAACGTTTAGCGATGATCCATACCGCGTGGACAATTCCAGGAATGTATCCAAGTATCGTGAGTAAAATATTGATCCAAAAGTGTTTGCCAATACCTTCTTGTAAAAATACGCCAAGTGGCGGCAATATAATTGCGATAATAATTCGAATAAAGTCCATTATATACTCCTTTGAAACAGTGAATTGTGAGGCCTGGATACGATCTTACCCTTACGGTGCCGTAATCCAGCATTAATTATAAATAGCTAAGTATCTGCTATACCTTAAGCATAAATAGCGAAAAATGCCATGCTTACCAACACCTAATTTTCGTTATTTATGTTTCTACCGACTTCGAATATGGTTTTCTAATGTGCGGTTGGCACTGTATTTGCTCCATTTATTGAAACTCCATAAGTACCTATCGAAATAGTAGGGACCACATTAAATGTTCGATACTTTTAAGGCAACAATATGCAAGAGAAACGTCTAACATTCATCTCAATACGATCTTTGAGCATCATTTTTTGTAGTTTAATACTGCAGGTTTGCAACGTGAATGCGCAAGTAACGGATAGCAGCAAAAGTTTGTTTTCGCAAACAAGTGAAATGAGTAAAGAGTTATCCGTTTACTGGTCTGAATTTGTTGCAGCTTTACCACTAGCAACAATTGGCCTTGTCATTGCATTAGTGATGTTAATGCTTGCAAAACCATTGTCTTCGCAAATGATTAAACCGATTTCTTATATCAGTTCAAGTATTTTGATCCAGAAGGTTGTCAGGCGTATTTTTAGCTTGTTAGTTATATTGCTAGGAATCTATATATTTCTGAGACTTGCTGGACTCGAAGAGTTTGCCATTGCCATTCTCAGTGGAACAGGCGTCGTTGGTCTAATAATCGGTTTTGCCTTTAAGGATATTGCGGAAAACTTCATCTCAAGCTTGCTACTTAGCGTTCAAAAGCCATTTAAAATTGATGATGTGATAGAAGTTCAGGGTCACATGGGAGTTGTCAAACAAGTTACTGCTAGAGCAACAACGCTGGTCGATTTTGATGGTAATCACATACAGATTCCTAACTCTACTGTATATAAAAATGTTATTCGCAATATGACTGCAAATCCTAAATGCCGTGGATATTTCGTCATTGGTATTGGTTATGACTCGAGCATAATTAAAGCCCAACAATTAGCGATGGATACACTTAAAGAAACCTCTGCGGTGCTCAGTGATCCAGAGCCTCAGGTGTTAGTGGATATTCTTGCGTCTTCGACTATCAACCTGAAAATCTATTTTTGGGTCAATATTCATGAGCATAGTCTTTTGAAGGTAAAGTCACTGCTGATGCGAACCATTATGCGTAGTTTTGAAAAAGCCGGAATGAGTATGCCAGATGACGCCAGAGAAATTATTTTCCCTCAAGGTATCACCGTTCACCAACACGATGAAAAACGCGCCGCGCCAATTGTTGAACAGGAAAAAGAAGAGCCTAAACCTAAGAGTAATGAAGAGGATCTGATTGCTGCTGAGGGACAAAAAGTTGATCTTAGTAGTGACGCAGAAGATATAAGAGAGCAAGCAAAGCAGGCTCGAGATCCCGAGCAAGGCGAAAATATACTTTAAGAAAAAGAACAGGAGTTATTTTATATGAGTCAGTTCGAACCAACGGAATTTGTCGAGTGGTTAAGACAAAAGCACGGCGAACAAACAGAGTTTTTGCAGGCAGCTGAAGAGGTAGCACTGAATCTCAAATCAATGATAAATGACTCCCCAACTTTTAAAAACAACAAAATATTGCAAAGATTAGCGGAACCTGACCGCATCATTTCGTTTCGTATAACATGGGTAGACGACAACGACGAAATTCAAATTAATAAAGGCTGGCGTGTTCAACAATCAAATGCATTAGGCCCCTACAAAGGCGGCCTGAGATTTCACCCAACGGTAAATGAGTCCGTGCTTAAGTTTTTGGCTTTCGAGCAATGTTTCAAAAATGCCCTGACTGACTTGCCTATTGGCGGCGGTAAAGGAGGGGCAGACTTTGATCCCAAAGGGCGGTCTGACAATGAAATAATGCGATTTTGTCAGGCATTTATGATGGAACTACACCGTCACATTGGTCCAAAAACGGACGTTCCTGCAGGCGATATTAACGTGGGAGCCAAAGAGATTGGGTATTTGTACGGCCAATATAAACGTATCAAAAATGAGTTTGGCGGTTACCTAACGGGCAAAGACATCGAATTTGGTGGCAGCCATGTGCGGACCGAAGCAACGGGATTTGGTGTGATCTACTTTTTGGAGAATGTCCTTAAACATCACAACGTAAACCTTAAAAGCAAACGTATTACGCTTTCCGGGGCAGGAAATGTTGCAACTTACGCAGCTCAAAAAGCAATTGAAGAAGGCGCTGTGATTGTTTCCATGTCTAACAGTAAAGGGACGCTCTCGGTGGAAAAAGGGTTGAGTTCAGACGAATTATATTGGCTCAAAGCTCACTCAGACAAAGACAATGTATTGAAATCCTTCGCTGAAGAACATGACTCCGCTAATTGGTTAGCAGACCAAAAACCTTGGCAACTTGAATGTGATATTGCTGCACCTTGTGCAACACAAAATGAACTTGATGAACACGATGCCAAGTGCTTAGCCAATAACGGATGTAAATTCACTATTGAAGGCGCCAACATGCCGTGCACGGCAAAAGCAGTGAATGTGTTTAAAAAACACGGAGTAGTTCACATTCCAGGCAAGGCTTCTAATGCCGGAGGGGTAGCAGTATCCGGTTTGGAAATGTCCCAAAACGCTGGATTTGAGCGCCGTGGATTTGCAGAATTGGACAGTCAATTGCAATCAATCATGCAAACCATTCACGACAAATGTGTGGAGTTTGGCAGACGGCAAGATGGCACCATTGACTATGCACTTGGAGCCAACCGCGCAGCGTTCAATCGACTCGCTTCGGCATTAGTTGCTCAGGGCGTTTGATACCCAATCAGCCGCATACTTTAAACAATCCCCCTTTTTAACACATGCCGTCATTTCTGCAATAGCGCTGGCGGCAGCCCAGAGAATTTAAAAAGACACCCATCTTTACGAAACAATTTCCAAAGACAATCATGAATTTAAAAAGACACCCATCTATACGGAACAATTTCCAAAGACAATCATCACTCCCAAATTACAGAATTACAGAGACATCCATATTTAAATATTTTTATAGAATCACGACAAAACAAACAAATCGGCTTGATCTCACTCTTTAAAAACAAATTAATTCCAGCTTTAACGATGAATAACTTGGTCTAACAGCCTTTTACTGAGACAATCCAATCTCATCCTACTTATCATCTGGTTACTTATGAAACTTTTAGTCCGTAATTTATCTCGTAAAACAACTGAACAAGATATCAATAATCTATTTTCTGAACTTGGAACAGTCGAAGAATGTAGTTTGGTTTTTGATCAAATAACAGGGCAATCCAAAGGATTTGCATTTGTAGAGATGTCGAATGACGCCGAAGCTAACGCTGCGATAGCTGAATTAAATTATAAAGAGGTAGACAAAAGTAAAATACGCGTCAAGTTAGCGCAATAGACTTGGTTGTGTTCAACGTTAAAGATGAGAATGCCCACCATATCCCACTTTTGAATTAGCTCTGGACAATCGTACCACATTGCCCTTTTAGTCCAGCAGTAACATAGACTCCTATCCAAGCTTTCAATCCAATTTGCTAAAAAAAGTTCCTTCTTCTAGGCTTAGTTAAGGAAATAAAACCAATGGATGGTGATTTATGCCTCAGGCACGTAAAGATCAAATAAGTTTATTTGATACTCCTTTTTACCACTGTGTTTCACGCTGCGTTAGGCGATCGTTTCTATGTGGAAAAGATATCTATTCAGGACAGAGCTACGAGCATCGGCGAAGCTGGGTTGAGAATCGCCTTTTATTTTTATCCGACATATTTTCCATTCAACTTTGTGCTTACGCGGTAATGAGCAACCACACACACGTTGTGGTTCACGTGGATAAAGAGATAGCATTATCTTGGACAATTAATGAAGTATTACTGCGTTATCATAGGTTGCATAAAGGGACCCTATTAACCCAGAAATACATGAGTGGTAACGAGCTTAGTTCGGGTGAATACGTCAGTTTTATTGAGACCGTCGAGGTTTACCGGGCTCGTTTATACAATATAAGTTGGTTTATGCGCGACCTTAATGAGCATATTGCTCGCCAAGCGAACAAAGAAGATAATTGTTCTGGTCGATTTTGGGAAGGTAGATTTAAGTCCCAAGCTTTGTTGGACGAAAGTGCACTGCTATCTTGTATGGCTTATGTTGACTTAAATCCTATACGAGCCAAGATAAGCAAAGCGCCGGAAACGGCCGAGTTCACCAGCATTAAAAAACGCATAGAAGCGGTTAAAAATAAGGGGAAACAGGCATCAATACTCATGCCTTTTATAGGTGGCCAACGACAAAGCAGACGAAAGGGTATTGCTTTTAATTTAAACGATTATTTTGAACTTGTGGATATGACAGGCCGATGTATTCGTAATGACAAAGCTGCCTATATTGAAAATACTCAAAACCCGATTTTAGAACGTTTAGGATTGCACTCTAACCAATGGCTGAGTTTAAGTATAAATTTCGAAAAGCATTTTTGCTACGCCGCTGGTTCAGAGCTGGTGATGAACAAATTTAAATCACATACCAACCATAAACGGTTGCGGGGTATGGGCCAGGCAAGAACCATACTCGGCCATTCTTAAGCCCCCTCCCCCAACAACCAGCTCTTGGCACCTGCAGGTGCTTTTTGTTATGGCTGTATATATGGAATTTTATTACTTTTAAACAAACTGAACCTAGAATAAGCTAATTCACAATCCGAACCCCGACTTTTACCTCACTAGAATTCATTAGACTCTAAACGAGTTAACTCATGTAGCATGGCTGTCTTGATAAATAGTCTGGCTTAACATGACTGTCTTGATAAATATTGATAAATATTTGATAAATATCTAGAAAACATGGGTGTCTAGATAAAACTATTAACCCAGAAATACATGAGTGGTAACGAGCTTAGTTCGGCTGAATACGTCAGTTTTATTGAGACCGTCGAGGTTTACCGGGCTCGTTTATACAATATAAGTTGGTTTATGCGCGACCTTAATGAGCATATTGCTCGCCAAGCGAACAAAGAAGATAATTGTTCTGGTCGATTTTGGGAAGGTAGATTTAAGTCCCAAGCTTTGTTGGACGAAAGTGCACTGCTATCTTGTATGGCTTATGTTGACTTAAATCCTATACGAGCCAAGATAAGCAAAGCGCCGGAAACGGCCGAGTTCACCAGCATTAAAAAACGCATAGAAGCGGTTAAAAATAAGGGGAAACAGGCATCAATACTCATGCCTTTTATAGGTGGCCAACGACAAAGCAGACGAAAGGGTATTGCTTTTAATTTAAACGATTATTTTGAACTTGTGGATATGACAGGCCGATGTATTCGTAATGACAAAGCTGCCTATATTGAAAATACTCAAAACCCGATTTTAGAACGTTTAGGATTGCACTCTAACCAATGGCTGAGTTTAAGTATAAATTTCGAAAAGCATTTTTGCTACGCCGCTGGTTCAGAGCTGGTGATGAACAAATTTAAATCACATACCAACCATAAACGGTTGCGGGGTATGGGCCAGGCAAGAACCCTACTCGGCCATTCTTAAGCCCCCTCCCCCAACAACCAGCTCTTGGCACCTGCAGGTGCTTTTTGTTATGGCTGTATATATGGAATTTTATTACTTTTAAACAAACTGAACCTAGAATAAGCTAATTCACAATCCGAACCCCGACTTTTACCTCACTAGAATTCATTAGACTCTAAACGAGTTAACTCATGTAGCATGGCTGTCTTGATAAATAGTCTGGCTTAACATGACTGTCTTGATAAATATTGATAAATATTTGATAAATATCTAGAAAACATGGGTGTCTAGATAAAAATTTTATGCAAACTCATCCTACTATTTCTATACTGTTTATTGTAAAAGTTACCATTATTCTTCTCCCTAAACACATCGATATTAAAATATACTAAAAATATCAATGAGTTATATTGTGGCACGCAACTTGTAAAGAAACTAATACTGTGGTGTTTGCGCACTCAATCCTAAATTTAAGCATGAGTAAACAGGTAGGAGTAGACCTTTATGAGTTTACCTGAAATGAAGCCGACGTTAGAAACCCCAAGCAACAAGGGTATCGTCAAATCGATTATTAGTCTTTGTCATCAAGGCGATCTTTTTTATCAAAAAATTGCAATGATCGTAAAAAGCTATTCTTTGAAAAAAGTATGTTTTGAAATGGCCAAGCATTATCAATATTTAGCTGACAGAATGAACAGAACTGCCACTTACAACAATCATAAGAAACAACAGGATAAAGTGTCACAATTCCACATTGAAAAAGTTTATGACGCAGATATCGAGCAAATTGCCACTCAAACTGGAGAAGAGACTATTGTAGCTTTAAGTAAAATGGAGTACCAAAACTTATCGGCTTTAAAGGATTCTATCCAGCAGATTCAAGATCGCAATATAAAAAATCACTTGTCTGATATTGCAGCACACATTCAAACAACCTTGGATAAGCTAAATACATTAGCTGAATCCGCTCTGAAGAACGAATACTCTAAACAATAGGAACCTTATATCTATGGATATTATTGCGCTAGATAAATTCTGGCAACTTATCAATGAGAAGCTACAAGGCTGGCTAGAATCGGGCATCAAACATTTGCCTAATTTCATTGTCGCTATTTTATTAGCTATGATATTCGGTTTGATCGCTAAATATGTTGGCAGAGTAGTGCAGAAAGTTTTACACCGAACACTTGAGTCTGAGCAAATTGCCGATTTACTTGCTTCAATCATTAAAGTTTTAGTGCTCATTGCTGGGCTCTTCATCGCCTTAGAATTTTTAGGGTTAACCGGCACAGTAACATCACTTCTAGCAGGGGCAGGTATCATCGGCTTGGCCTTAGGTTTTGCCTTCCAAGACATGGCTGAGAACTTAATCGCTGGTATTGCCATGGGGATCCGGAAGCCATTCCAGATAGGAGACGTGGTTGAGGCGGACGACGTTTTTGGTACCGTAAGAACCATCAACTTGCGTAATACTTTAGTGGAAACTTTTTTTGGCCAAATAGAAGTTGTCCCAAACAAAATTCTCTTTCGTAACATTTTAACCAACTACTCAACGACAGGGGTAAGAAGAATAGAGGTTCCTGTGGGTATCTCCTATGCTGATGATCCTGAAAAGGCAGCTGAAGTAATTGTAGAAGCTATAAACGCCTGCGACTTTGTTATAAAACAAGACGAAACCGCCGTTTTTGCCAAAGAGTTCGCGGACAGTAGCATTAATTTGCTGGTTTGGTTTTGGATTGATTATCCTGGCCAAACTGGCTTTATGAAAGCCAGACACACAGCGGTTGTCGAAATCAAAAAAGCGCTAGAGAAAGCAGATATTCTGATCCCGTTCCCAATCAGAACCTTAGATTTTGGAGCCAAAGGTGGAGAGAAATTAAATGCCATGTTGTCTGAGAAAAAATCGGACGGATCTGAGCAATCTTCTGCATCGACCAATGAAAAGTACGGTGAGCCTGACACTAGCTCAGGCTCAGACACGGCTAATGGTGATTCTGAGGGAGAGAACTGATAGCGCTTAAGAGGTATAGAAACACGGAAATAAACCGCGTATTTTAACTATTAAATACGCGGTTTTCTATTTGCGATAGGTGCAGTCACGTCAATGGATTTAGTTCGGGGATCGCTTTCGCTTAAGATCCAAACTGTCTTGCAATACGACGATATGCTCAGGTAACTTTTTTTCAAACTCTGGGTGCCAGCGCCAATAATGTGTGTGGGTAAATAATCGTGGAAATAAGCCAGGAAAAGCAGCCTCAACATCAATATCTTTGATAGGCAACAACCCATTTGTTTTTTCCGATTGGGTCTTCCCGCAAGAGTAAGGAGCAGAAAACGCGTTTTCCACTGGACCTGAAACAATGTCTCCGCCAAAAACCCAGAAAGGCTTCGAGTAGATATTAGTCCAACGTGTCAGACAAAATACTGCACTATGGTGCAAGTATTTACGTTCACCGGTTTGATAGGTGTAGTGACCATTTTCTTTGACAGGGGGAAGTGTGGGATATTGCCTATCCAATTTGCGGTCCGTAAATTCCTGAGCATGCTTAAACAACAAAAAATCAGCATAGGTCAAAGGGCTGCCAATGGTAACTAGGTCGGAAATAAGCCAGGGACAATGCGCAGCTCGGTCATTTTCGACATCGGCGCAGTCTAATTGTAGCTGACGGAAAAGTGCGTACTGTAATCGCTGATATTCTTCGCATTCCTCTTCAACAGACAAAGTTTCCATTTTTTCAATCAAAGTCAAAGCAGGCTTCGACAATTCAAGTGGTTCACCCTGTACATTCTTAAATTTATTATTTTGTGCCCAATACTGAGTTAACACGTCATAGGCGATGATCGAACCTAAACTGTGGCCGACTAACACAATTCGATCATATTTCCCCGTAGCTGCTATGTTTTTCAGTAAGTCCACGCCTCCGTCGCGAATAGCCTGTCTTACTCTTATATTACTGGGTGACGCCATCACATATCGGGCAACATCGCCAAGATAGCTGACAATTTTTACCAATAGCGCACTAAGCACAATTACGATCAGCGGCTTAATCAAGCTAACAAGAAGTGACTTGCTAACATCAGGCGCAGTCATCGAAGATTGATTTAACGGATCGGCAATAAACCAGGTTAACGCGAATATGGCCGCAATTAAAAACCAAACCAAAAACAATAATCTTTGGAGCGGTTTTGGAAAATCTGATGGCTTTCTCAATAAAACCGAAAATAACCACGCTTTGAGATGCTCAGTGCTGGTGCCAACCGTGTGATGCGCCCAATAGTATTCGTAGAAATCGACTCTTGAAGTCTGTTTATTCTGCCCCTTAATTGTTGCGTAATCAGTGGTCAGTCGACGATGTTCAAAGGATCCTGATATTTCACTGGGTTTATTCCAATACCGTGTGTTGTCCAGTGCTTTGTCTTTAACCCAAACACTTTTAACAAACTCTCTCACTGTGTCCATAGGCCGTTGCTCACCTATTCCGTGAACCAGCACCACCGCTTGTTTTTTCATGTATCCATCGTGTAGGGGCTAATGAGTGAGTGTTATTTAAACACGCTACACCAGTGCCCACAACGAAAAAAAAGCAAAAAAAAGCGCCATTGCTGGCGCTTTTCTAATCGTTATTTAGTGACTATTTACCGATAGTTAAGTTACTAACTACGTCTTTCACATCACTGGTTTTTTTAGCAATGCTAACTGCTAGGTCACGCTCAGCGTTGCTGTCTACTTTACCCGTTAGTGTCACAATACCTTCTTCCACTTCCACTTCGATATCGGTACCACTAACTTCTGATTCAAACAGCAGGCGGGTTTTAACCACAGACTCTACTTTCGAATCTTTCAAATTTTGCATAATGATCGCAGTATCTGATCGCTCTGTATCACCTTCAACACTTAGCTGGTTATCAACACCTTCAACTCCGTCAAGCGATAACATGAGCTCTTCCGCTAGCGCTCTGTCTACTTCAGTATCGACTTTACCGGTTAGAGTAATAACACCTTGTTTGACATCAGTATTGATGTCAAAAGCATCTAAATTACCATTAAACATTAAGGTGGTTTCGGCTTTACCGTCAATCCACGCGTCTTTCGCTGTGTCCGTCCAAGTGTTTTCTGCATTAGCACTCATTGATGCTGTTGTCAGGGCAGCGGCAATCATTAGTGAACATGTAGTACGTTTCATAATTTACTCCTTTTTTTGTAAAGACACCCATGGTATTGCCAATTTAATGCCAACTACTAACCCATTGTTTTTAAATGAAATATCGAACTTTATGGTATTTAGAAAAGTGAATGGCTGTGTAGTTTGTAAACACATCTTTGTAAGATCTTCATGATAAATAAAGAGGTTTAATGGCAGGTTTGACAATAAAATAATGCGTTCAAGAAACGTAAATGAAGCAAACAATTAATCCGAATGGGATATCAATGTTTTACGTACTTGGTTCACAATAGCGTTGATATCTTGCATGTCTTGCTCGGCAAAAGCGTGATCATTACTTTTCTGTAGAATCGCTTGTAACTGCGACTTTGCAAACTGATGGACATCCTGTCTTTGAGATATACTGACTAAGCGCTGTAAACTTTCAACAAGCCTAATGGTAACTGCAATAGACGTTTCTGCATACTGTCTTATTTGGTCAAATGCAGCACTAGCGAGACCATTGAAATCGTGAGCTTTACATTGCAATCTCAAATTTTTCTGCTGATCATAATACCGCCCTGAATGCACTTTAGCGTTCGCTAGTTCGCACAAAGCGACGGATAGTTTGTCGACGCACGAAATGGCAGTGTAAGGATCATTTACGCCAGGAGATAAAGCGCGCACTGCAATCTCGACTAATTGATGAATGGCATATTCTGGATCTTGAATTGGTGTACGTTTACTACCGACAATAAATAATGCTCTGATTTTTTCAATAACTTTTTCACTAACTGGGTAGTTGGCGTCAACCTCCGCCACTTTAATATCTTTTGCTAACATGTCTCCTGGACGAGATGAAAAGCGTATGGTGAGGTCGTGCTCACATGCTAGCTTCAATAATGATGCCTTATTGAGCACCTGAAGATAACCATTTTTGCCAGCTGTGATAGTCATAGTGAGCAGCGTGTTATCTGCTTTTTTACTGTCAGAGCACTTTGGTGAATCGAGCTCATCTGATAAATGCTGTAAGGCTTTTAAGACCTCACAATACACTTGGTCAACCACGTTATCCGCTTGGATACTTCGCGCTACATGATGGATAAAGTAGATAAGTACAAACACACTCATAAAGGTAGCCGCAAGACACCATGCGATAGAAAACCCAAGCGCCAGATTCTGATGCGCTTGCATACTCATCACATACACTAAAACAAGGCAAAAACTAAAATTTGCAATGAATGTACCTAGTACGACTTGAGTGCCCGTATCATCCATAAAGTTGCGGATAAGACGCGGTCCAAACTGTGATGACGCTAAAGTCAGGGTCACTATAGTGATGGAAAATGCGATACTGGTAACCGTGATCATCGAGCCCGCAATGGTATTCACCAAAGAGCGTAGCGTTTCTTGATCGAGATGATAGAGATGCTTAAACCAAGTAATATCGACCAATATTAAGCTGCGGTCGATCCATACGCATAAGATGGAAGTCAATACTGAAGTAAGCACCATCAACACAGGAATAAACCAAAAACTGGTTTTGACAGTGTAATAAAATTTTTTAAAACCGGTCTGGAGATTCATTTATAGGATCAGGGTCGCTAAATGCTATGTTTGATCGTCATCTTTTTGCTTTTTGGCTGCTAACATCACGCCCACCACAATGATCACCATAAATAATCCAAAAGAGGCTAAAAAAGTGTAGAGCATACTGCCTTGACCAAGACCACTAGATACCAAGAAGAAACCTACCGTGATCACGAATGCGATAATAATTAAACTAAGTTTCATACTATTTCTCACAAAGAAAAAGGGCCGATAGGCCCTTAGCATAGTTTAAAAAGCCGTGATTAGCAGTCTGTATCTTCTGCGTCCACACCGTCTTTGACATTTTCACAAGCATCTTCAACCGCATTGCCTGCATCAGTCATCGCATCGTCTACCGAGTCTGCAGCATCATCTACTGCATCACCTGCATCGTCTGCCATCTGTTCCATAGCATCACCAGCTTCTTCAGTGTTACTTTGCTCGCAAGCGGTAAGCGCAAAAAGTGACCCCGCTATTAGCAACATTTGAAGCGTTTTATTAAATGTAGTCATGTGTTTCTCCTTGAATAACGGTAGTTTTAATCTATTTTTACAATCATAGATTAAAGTTAAACTTTTGGACCTCGACCCCTGAGTGCATTCGCAATTAGGGAAATAACCAGTAAGACAACGAAAATAAAGAATATGATTTTCGCTATCCCTGCTGCTGCTCCGGCGATACCACCAAAGCCAAACACTGCAGCTACCAGTGCTATAATGAAAAATGTAATTGCCCAACCTAACATAATGTTCTCCTTCTTGCTTATTGTTTATTACTGATGTTTTTTGGTAACCTGATTAACTCGTTTTTTACACTCCAGGACCTTTCCCACGAATCGCGTTTGCGATCAGTGATACAACAAGTAATACAACAAAGATAAAAAAGATGATTTTAGCGATGCCCGCTGCCGTACCGGCAACTCCGCCAAACCCGAATACAGCTGCAATTAAAGCAATGATTAAAAATGTAATAGCCCAGCCTAACATAGTTTTCTCCTTTTGCTATTTATCGTTTACGTTAATAAGATAACGCGTCTGGTTTAACTAATGCTTGGAGCATGCCAAGTTTCAAAAAATACGTTAACCCATTGTTTTACATGCTATTTTTATGGACTATAAAATTTCATTGAAAAAGATCTCACTTTGCGAATTGCAAGTATTACACTGGCACAAGAAACTTTTTCACGAGAATTATTAAACCAGAGGTGAAGAATAGGTGAGTAACGAGAAGCACCGCTCAAAAAAGCCATTTGTGATATTGCTGATCATTTCCAGTTTGACGAAACTGGCTGATTTACTAGTGTCTCCCAAAACCACTTTGCCCTATATCTTAACAGCCAGTGGCGCGCCTTCATGGCTGATCTCACTGCTAGTGCCAATTAAAGAGTCTGGTAGCTTGCTGCCACAGTGGTTGTTAAAAACACAAGTCGCGCATCGATTTAGCAATCGCACAGCCTTATGGCGACTTGGCGCTCTGATTCAGGGGATCGGCATAATATTGTTGGTAGTGACAATCATTGCTGCTCAAAACAACCTATTAGCCATCATAGTATTGATACTGCTAATGGCGATAGCTGGCGGCAGGGCGATTTGTTCATTAACCATGAAAGATATTCAAGCTGAGACGATTCAGCAAGGCCGCAGAGGAAAGTTAATTGGCTTGGCCTCATCCATTTCTGGCGGTTTAACATTACTCTCTTCCATTGTTTTTGTAGCGAGCGAGCAACCTCTTACTCAAGCTATTTCTTATGGCTTACTTATCGTCGGCGGGCTGTTATTTTTGATTGCCTTATTGTGCTCACTATTTTTGCATGTCGAATACGATCCAAAAGCAGAAGAAGGAGATCAGCAAGGATTTATGCAACTTGTCAGATCAGAACCTAATCTCAGGCACATCATTATCAGTCGTATCTTACTGCTTCACAGTGCGCTTATTGTGCCTTTTGTGGTGTCTTCTGCCGCTACCAATAACGACTCGGCTTCATCGCTGGCCTATTTTGTAGGCTTGTCAGCATTTGCATCTTTGATTTCATCTTACGTTTGGGGAGTGTTTTCCGACAAGGGCGCGGTAGCAACTTTACGATTCGCCACAGTGATTTGTATTGCCGCTGCTGTATGTGTTGGAATGTGGATTGAGCAGCTACCTAGTTATGCAAGTTTGATTTTGTTTTTTATTCTCACGTTGGGGCATGCGGGCATCCGCACCGGCAGGAAAACCTACTTGCTAGACATTACTGATCGAAGCAACCGCACCGGTTATGTCGCTGCAGCCAATAGTTGCGTGGGTATTGGATTGCTGTTGTTAGGCGCGTTCTATGCTTATTGTTACAGTCAGTTTGGCGTCACAATCGTATTGTTTATGGCAATGCTCATGGCCATAGGTTTTGTACATAGTTTTCTGCTCGAAGAAGTAAAAGAATCCGACTGATTTTCGCTATTTCAAAGGTTAATCTGAACTCTGGATAAGATGTGCGAGCAATTATTATCCAAAGTTCATATTAACTACTTGGAAGCCAACATTTGTGCTGCTTGCTTGGCAAAATAGGTCAAAATACCATCCGCACCAGCTCGTTTAAAAGCCAGCAATGATTCCATAATCACGTCTTCCTCTTTCAGCCAACCATTTGCAAACGCCGCTTTGTGCATAGCGTACTCGCCGCTTACCTGATAAGCAAAAGTAGGCACCTGAAAAGTGTCTTTGCAACGTCGAACAATATCAAGATACGGCATACCGGGCTTGACCATGACCATGTCTGCACCTTCATTAAGATCCAATTCAATTTCACGCAGCGCTTCATTTGAGTTCGCCGGGTCCATTTGATAGTTCTTTTTATTGCCACCTTTAATGTTGCCCGCCGAGCCAACAGCGTCGCGGAAGGGGCCGTAGTAACTGGACGCATATTTGGCCGAATATGCCATGATACAAGTATTCACGTGCCCGGCATCTTCTAAAGCTTGCCTAATTAGGCCTATTCGACCGTCCATCATATCTGAAGGAGCCACAATATCAGCCCCCGCGTCTGCGTGGGACAGAGCCTGTTTAACTAATACTTCGCAAGTTTCATCATTCATCACGTAACCTGCATCATTAATCAACCCATCCTGACCATGTGACGTGAATGGGTCTAGGGCTACGTCGGTAATAATGGCGAGCTCAGGCACTGCAGCTTTAACAGCACGTACGGCTTTTTGCGCCAATCCCTCGGGATTGAACGCTTCACTTGCACAATCAGATTTTAACGCCATTGGGGTTACGGGGAAAATCGCAATGGCAGGGATCCCAAGAGTGGCCAGCTCTGTCGCTTCTTTAACTAAAAGATCAATCGACAAGCGCTCGATGCCCGGCATGGATGCGATAGATTCAGTACGATTGTTGCCCTCAACGACAAACATGGGGTAAATCAGGTCTTTAACATTCAATCTATGCTCTGCCATCAGATCTCGGGTGAAATCATGCTGTCGCATTCGACGCATACGGCATGCTGGAAATTGTTGATTAGACATATTTGTTACACTCAGTTTTCAGTTAAAGGATATCTCTGGCATGCAGGTGGCCACCTTCTACACGATTTCGACCATTTCGTTTAGCTTGATACAACGCTTTATCTGCTGCTTCGAGCAAATTTTTCTCATCTTCTGCAGTGGTCACCACGGTTGTGGAGACTCCGGCACTTAAGGTCACTTTCAGCGATAAGTCATCCAACTCAACTATCAGCGCCTCAACTTCTTGTCTGACATTTTCAGCAACCCCCATCGCACCTTGCAAGTCGGTATTTGGCAAAATCAAAGCAAACTCTTCGCCACCATAGCGACATGCATCATCCGTAGTACGTTTAAGATTTCGCTTCAGCAATCGAGCGACTTCTTTGATCACCTCATCGCCAGCGACATGCCCGTGGTTATCATTGATACTTTTAAAATGGTCAATGTCTAGCATGACAATCGATAACTCTGTTTGTTCGCGTCGACAGCGGCGTACCTCTGCCTGATATTTTTTGTCAAAATGTTTGCGATTGCGAATGCCGGTGAGACTATCTGTCAGCGTTTGTTGTTCCAATTCATTGTTGGTTTCAGATAATTCTCGAAGCGCAATCTCAAGCTCTAAAGTGCGTTCTTGAACCTTATATTCTAGCTCTTCTTGGGCTTCTTCTTTGAGTCTGAGAGCCTCATCTTGAGACTCTCGTGCCAAACGCTCTTCAACCAATGCAAGCTCTTGAGTGCGAAACTGTTCGTCTCGCTGGGTGCCATAAGTAATTGCCAAGGCAAACGCTAACATAAAAGTTTCAATTGAAGCACCTAGCATCAATAGGTAATGCGCGGCAGTATCCATTTTGATAATATTGGCACTTTCAAAACTGGATAAAAACCCGCTAATAAGCAGTGCTGACCATGCCAGCAAATAGAATCGAGCGACCTTGACGCCTCTGTACCACAACAATAAGCCAGTGGCGAAAACCAAAGTAACTGTAATACATAGAATAACTAAGAATAGCTTGATGAAGATGTGATACGGCACGACAAAACTTAGTATCAAAGCAACCGTTAAAACGCCCGCGGTGACATTAAGACTTTTGTCCATGAGCGCACTGTAGGCTTTTACATTGAGTAATTGCTGGCTGAAGATAGTGACGAACAACAGCGTCATAGTAGCGAAAATGCCAATGCTTCGACTTTGCAGCCACACCCAATCTGGCCACAAATATTTGAAACCCAAACCATGCATAGTGGCAAGTGTTAACGCCATTGAAACCACGTACAGACTGTAGGTTAAAAAGGTGATTGAGCCGGTGGTAACGAAGAAAAATAAATTACTCAGCGTCATGGCTGCCATGAAGCCAAAAAACAGCCCTAAAATTAAATTGTGCTCACCGTTATAGATTAAATACTCACCTTCTTCCCAAACACGCATGGGCAGTTTAACCGTACCAGCCGTTTGAATTCGTACCACTAAATCGATTTGTGCGTTAGATTGAGGAATCGGGAAAAGTAGCTTCTCATTTTTAATAGTACGGGTATCGAATGGATAGCTATCACCTTCATGGTACTGAGCTATTAATACATTATTTTGGTAATACCAGATGTCGACTTCATCGAGCATGGCATAATCAATTTCGAGTATCCGTGGTTGCGTGTTGGAATGGGCTGGGATAACGGCTTTAAACCAAAACGGATTGGTATTCATACCGTACGACAGCAGTTCGCCGGTTTCCTTTTGCCACTCCTGTTGCGGTAGCGTTTGAATCTGCTCAATCGTCAGCGAGCCGTCAGTATCTTCCAAGTACAGCGTGTTTTGGTCAATACCATACAGTGGATTGCTATCACTGCTTACCTGAGAAATAGCAAAGATACACAACAATGCAAAAATACAAACCAGCGCAACTGACCAGGTTTGATTAAATCGGACAGTTTGCCCATTAACCTGCAAAATCAGACTCCAACTCAAAAAAATTAATACTATTTCGCCAACAACATTGCTTCAAGTACTGAATGTCGACTTTTTTAATTGCTGCAACTTCCTGAGCAATATGCGGTAGATTTGCAGGTTGATTATTTCGTGACTTAGTTTTTAAGGTTTTCGGCATTAAATAAGGTGCATCGGTCTCAAGTAATAATCTGTCCAATGGTATCACCGACAGAGCTTCTCTTAACGCATCGCCGCGTTTTGGGTCGCAAACCCACCCCGTGATACCGATTGAAAAACCCAGTTGCAGATAAGCTTCCGCTTGTTGTTTGCTGCCAGTGAAACAATGCACGATGGCGCCTTTCAACCGAGGAGCATATTGATTCAGCAAGCGTATTTGCGGCTCAAATGCGTCACGTTCATGCAAGTACACTGGCAAACCAAGTTCACAGGCTAATTCTAACTGCTGTTCAAAAACCCTTAACTGCGCATCAGCCGGTGAAAAATTGCGATTAAAATCCAACCCACACTCACCGATGGCAACCACGTTTTGCGCTGACGCTAATTGACGTAATTCTTCAATATAGCCTTGCTTTACGTCTTTAGCATTATGCGGGTGAACCCCCGCCGTAGCAGCCAAATGCACAGCACTAGCATCGCGGGTCAATTCAAGTGCTTGTTGGCTTTGCTCAACATCAGTACCGATCAACACGATGCCAAGTACATCTTGTGCTTCAGCGCCATTGATTACCTCTTCGAGAGGTAACCGCTTATCGGGCATATTTACCCCAATATCAAACCAGTGCGTCAAAATTACTTAACTCTTTTCACTCTGATCCGACGATTAACATCGTCTTTGCTTAAGTGAAAAGATCCTATCGCTCCGCGTTCAATGTAAATCAGATCATTGTTATCCACTTTGAACGAACTTCCTTCGGTCTCGCGCCAGACATGGCCATTGTCTAAGGTAAATACGCGCTTCTTACGCGCATTGGTTTCAATTTTTACAATAGTTGCATAGATTTTATCTTGGGCATTTTCACGTATGGTTTTATATTCCATACCAAAGTCATCATTCGCAGTAGCCTGAGGGGCTTTTGCCACAGGTGCCACCGCAGCTTCCGTTGGCGCTTGTGAGTTTGTAGCTGATGAACTCTGCTGCGCCACACCACTTGCCGAAAGAGGAGCGCGGACCTGCATTAATTCATCTAGATCACCATAACGATTCATATTATTGACGATTTGGTCATAACATACTAATCGTTTGAGGCTGTTTTGTACCTGACCGCATTTTTTTAGTGCCTGAGCGACCGTTTCAGCATGTACACCGGATGTGGACACACCTGAAAGCAGAATAAATGACACTAAAAGAGATTTTGTTATTTTCATGAAACTTCCTGATTTTCTTCTTCTTCTGATTTACGCGAATACAAACTTCCAATCAAAATGCCAATTTCAAATAAAATCAGCATAGGCACTGCCAATAGAGATTGAGAGATAATGTCGGGTGGTGTTAATAACATGCCCACCACAAAGGCACCCACAACTACATAGGGACGTTTAGCTCTAAGGCTATCGGCATCGGTCATTCCAGTCCAGCACATGAGTACTATCGCCACGGGAATTTCAAATGCCATACCAAAGGCAAAAAACAGCTTAAGTACAAAATTTAGATAGCTGCTAATGTCAGTAGCAAAGGCAACACCGGTGATCTCGATACCGGCAAAAAATGCAAATATCACTGGAAACACCACGAAATAAGCGAACGCCACGCCGCCGTAGAACAGCAAAGTACTGGACAATAACAAAGGGGCGATCAAACGCTTTTCGTTACGATACAATCCTGGCGCGACAAACCCCCAAATCTGATAAAGCACAAAGGGAATGGCCAAAAAGAACGCCAATACCAAGGTGAGTTTGAAGGGGGCAAAAAATGGCGCCGCTACATCTGTTGCAATCATTTGTGCGTTTGCAGGCATGGCATCAAGCAGCGGAGTTGCCAACAAGTGATAGAGATCTTGAGCAAAAAAAGCCAATGGCACAAAAAGTACCAATATACTGAGCAATGCTTTAAGTATGCGTCCACGCAACTCAATGAGATGCGAAATGATATTGTTTGACTCAGACATTACGACGGTTCTTTATCATTTGGTTGAATCGTATTTTGGCTCACCGCTTCAGGCTTTTCTTTTACATAAGGCTGATTCACCGAATCAGCAGCTGACTTCAGTTCGTCTACCGCTTTTTGCAGATCAGGCGATAAATTCTGCATATTTTGCTGCTCAGCTTTTTTTAAATTTTCATGCAATTCATGAACCCGAAGCTGTTCTTCGACTTCTTGTTTGAAGCCCGATGCCATGCCGCGAATACTCCTAAAGGTTTTCGCAGCGCTGCGCATCGCACCTGGTAGACGTTCAGGACCTAACACTAAAAGTGCGAGAACTCCCACTACCAGGATTTCTAAAAAACCAATATCAAACATAAAAACCGTTTTTCGCGTTCATTATTCTGACTTCTGAGACTGTTTTATGGTCTCTGTCTGTTGCGTGGTTGATTGTTCTGTTTTGTCTTCGACTTTTTTACTGGCTTCTTTACTGACATCTTTGCTAGCATCTTCTTCAAAATCGGCATCTTTATCTGATATTGCTTTTTTGAATCCTTTAACTGCCGAGCCTAAGTCACCGCCTAAAGAGCGAAGTTTCTTAGTGCCAAATAATAATAAAACGATGACCAATACGATAAGTAATTGTGCCCAACCGATGTTTCCCATCTTTGTACTCCTGACTATTTTGTAAGGCTATTATACGTAGCAAATCGAAAACGTCACTGGATTTGATACGAAGCAAAAAAAAGAGCATGATTTGTTGACAAGAATTGGAGCCTGAAGTTTGCGAAAAACCGGAATATTTGCAGTTAGTTTATCATTTTTATTGTTCTCAAGTGCATCACAAGGGCAAGAAAATGATGAGGTTTGGATAGATACTATGCATAAGAGTATCTCAGAGTCTGTTATGGATAGTGCTCAGTGGTTTGATAACTTTTTTGCTAAAGCAAATAAACAAGAAGATCAACATGCACTAGGTGAGGTCCGGCTACGATTGGGGTGGGAGCCGCGTTCACGAGAATTAAATGAGTTTGAGGCTAAACTCAAAGTCAGAGTCAAATTACCCAACTTAAAAAACAGAGTCGACCTGATTTTATCTGACTATGAAGATAATCCTGATGACAAGGTGCGAGCTGGACGTGTCAATGACATCAATCGCCAAGACAATTTCTCACTAGCACTGCGTTATAAAAATAAACCTGATAGCGGCTTATCCCATCGTCTTGGTTTTGGTCGCCGTTTTCAGTATTTCGCAAAGTCTCGCTACCGCGACACCGCAAATATCTTGCCAGATTTAAATTTACGCTACGATGCCTCTATCTATTATTACAATAGAGATGGATTTGGCAGCGATCTAGGCTTAGGGCTGGATTACGATTATTCCAAAGAGATGTTACTGCGTTTTGAAAATCGATTTTATTTTAGAGATAAATCGAAAGATTGGTTGTGGCAGCATAGCTGGCAAGCACTGCAACAAATTAATGATCGCACGGCGGTTGTCTACGGATATTATATAGAAGGGTTAAGCCGACCGAACTACCGTCTCGAAGAATATTTACTCAGTGTCAAATTTCGCAGAAACACCCAAAGAGAATGGCTTTTTTACGATATTGAGCCGTTTATTTTATGGCGTCGAGACGAGAATTTTTCAGCTTCTTTTGGTATCGCTTTAAGAATCGAGGGCTTTTTCGGCGAGAGATAACGCTTAATCCGAATTCTCGGGTGCGTTACTCATTGTAACTTAGCGTCAATATGAACTCTAAAGCCGGTTTTCCAGTATTTATCTTTGTATTAGCACTTTGGAGATGAATTTGGGCTTGTTGGTAGATAGCAAATGGCGAGACAAAAGGTACGACACTGATTCAAGTGGCGGTAAATTTGAAAGGCAGGGTTCCCAATTCAGAAATACTGTTTCTGATGAGACGGGTGGCCGCTATCAAGCTGAATCTGCCCGTTATCACCTGTACGTATCCTTGGCTTGTCCTTGGGCTCACCGAACGTTAATTTTCCGTAAACTCAAAGGCCTAGATGAGCATATTGACGTCTCGATAGTGTCGCCCGATATGCTTGAAAATGGTTGGGAATTCGGCAAGGTTCCTGATGTATCTGCCGATAAGCTGTTCGGAGTTGAGTTAAATGGATAGCCAATTGAACACTAGGACCATCGTTAAGGTAGTGTCGGCTTCTTCTACGCAAGACGGTGCTGGGGTGAAGTTAAAACGCGTAATCGGGCAGTCGGCATTGCGCCATTTAGATCCTTTTTTGATGCTAGATGAATTCGGCGCAGATGATCCTAACGATTACTTGGCTGGTTTTCCATCCCATCCTCACCGTGGATTTCAAACCGTAACCTATATGCTAGAAGGAAAAATGCAGCACAAAGACTCCGAAGGCAATCACGGTGTTATTGAAAAAGGCGGTATACAATGGATGAATGCCGGTAAAGGCATCATTCATGAAGAAATGCCACAACACAGTGATAAGCCCTTGCACGGATTTCAATTGTGGGTGAACTTACCCGCTAGCGAAAAAATGTCGCCTCCGGATTATCAAGATATTCAAGCGGATCAAGTGCCTGTTATCATAAATGCTAACACTGAAGTAAAACTGCTCGCCGGCCACTACTTAGGACAAACAGGCCCAGTATCAACTCAAACGGTTGAGCCACTGTTTCTCGATATCACCTTTAACGATGATGACGAAATCACGATTCCCCTTCCGAGTGAGCACAACGGCTTTGTATATTGTTATCAACAGCAAGTTGAAATATCCGGACAACCCTTTGAGAAAGGTCAATTAGCGGTGTTGTCAAACGGCCAGCGCGTGGTCATCAAGGGGGGTAGCAACGCCAAATGCATTGTGGTTGCCGCCGCTCCGCTGAATGAACCCATAGTGCAATACGGCCCATTTGTGATGAACACTGAAGCGCAAATTCAGCAAGCAATAGCAGATTTTCAAGCCGGTAGGCTAACGATTTAATAAAGCGCCATGGGCTAAAGTGCTTCCAAAGTGTGGCCTACTGACGTTCATTGTTAACGAAACAGGCTTTTGATGAAGCAGTGTTGGTGCGCTGCGGCGTTTTTATTGCCTTATCCAAGCAACCAACCAAGCCGTGCAGCCAATGAACGACAGCCCTGCACTGGGAACGTAAGACGTAAGATATAGAGGCAGAATAGCCGCTAAAATTAACAGGGTGGCTCCGGTCAGAACTAAGAATACATTTTTCTGCGCATTAGCATGCTGCGCTTGTTGCTGTTCGAAATGCTTTTGTTGCAATGCTGGCAGTTGTTTAACCTGCTTAAGGCTGTCGTAAATTAAATCGGGCATTTCAGGCAACTTTTCAGACCAAAAAGGGAGGTTAGCGTTGACTTTTTTCATCATCGCAGTAAAACCTATTTGCTCTTTCATCCATCGCTCCAAAAACGGTTTTGCGGTTTGCCAAAGATCGAGTTGAGGGTACAGTAGGCGTCCCAACCCTTCGATATAAAGTAAGGTTTTTTGCAACAAAACCAGTTGCGGCTGCACAACCATATTGAATCTTCGCGCTGTATTAAACAGCTGCAACAGCACATTACTGAATGAGATCTCCGCCAGCGGCTTTTGAAATATTGGCTCGCACACGGTTCTTATAGCCACTTCAAAAGCTTCAATGTCGGTGTCTGCGGGCACCCAACCCGAGTCCACATGCAACTCGGCGACTTTACGGTAATCTCGATTAAAAAATGCAATGAAGTTTTCCGCAAGATAACGCTTGTCGTCGCGATTAAGCGTTCCCACAATGCCAAAATCAATCGCGATATACTTAGGACTCTGAGGATTTTCCTTGGATACGAATATATTACCCGGATGCATATCTGCGTGGAAAAAACTGTCACGAAACACCTGCGTAAAAAACACTTCCACACCGCGTTCAGCGAGTAATTTCATATTGGTGTTTTGTGCTTCTAATGCCGCTATATCAGAAATATGGATACCATAAATACGTTCCATAACCATGACATTCTTAGTGCAATAATCACTGTATATTTCCGGAATATACAGTGAATCAGATTGCTCAAAGTTACGTCGTAATTGAATACCGTTGGCCGCTTCGCGCAACAAGTCTAACTCTTCGATTATGGTTTTTCGGTATTCTTCAACGACTTCAACTGGGCGCAAACGTTTACCATCAGGCAATAATTTTTGTACCGCATAAGCGAGCGCTTGCATGAGTTCAATATCGGCGTGAATGGTGTCAGCAATATCAGGTCGAATAACCTTAATGATGACTTCTTGTTGATTGGTTTTTAGCCTCGCACTGTGCACTTGAGCAATAGAGGCAGACGCTAGAGGCGTCGCTTGAAAATCATCAAACAACTCGCTGACATCGTTAATTTTTAATGAAGAGGTAATAATCTCGATAGCGATGTCGCTTGCAAATGGCTTGACCTTATCTTGTAAAATAGCCAGCTCATCGGCAATGTCAGGAGGCAACAGATCGCGTCTGGTAGATAACATTTGGCCGAATTTAATAAATACTGGCCCCAAGGTTTGCAGTGCCAGTCGAATGCGCTCCCCAAGAGGCTTTTCTGGATGTTGGTTACGCAACCAAAATTGGCAGGACCGCCCCAGCTTGGCATACCAAGGTAACCATTTATCCGGGATCAGTTCGTCTAGCCCATGTTGCAACATCACTCGGTTGATTTTGTACAGTCGCAAAGCACGCATACTAATCGTGATCCTTATCTACAACGGATGCCTTGAATTTGGTTTCTTCAAGGTTAGCTAACCGAGCTTCTAATCTGTCAGTATCACTGCGTAAGCGAGTGACTTGATCACAAAAATCAGTCACCAATAATCCTGGCGCCGCAATGTGTTTTTCTTCGATCGCGCCTTCCGATAGCGTTTTCGCTAAACCCGCTATTTTACCACTAACATGTTGTTTAAATTGACTCGCTATACTGAACATATTGTGCGCCACTACGTCACCAGTGTAGTGAGATAGTTGCTCTTCCCAATCGATATCCAATTGGGAGATAAGCTGACTAAAACCTTGTGCGACTTGTATGTCGCCTTCAAGCTCCAATTTACCTTGCTGAATCAACCTCGTTATCTGATTATTGTCTTGCAGTGCCTGCAATGTAGCCAGTGATAAACTCAAACTACAATCTGACATTTCATCTACATCTACCGCCGGAATGACAATATCAATACGATCTGAAAAATGGAATATCAGTGGCCAAGGTAGCTCAGCCAAAGTGACTTTGAGGCGTTTACCCGAGAGCGGGATCAGTCGAGAAGCTGAATCAGCGTCTAACGCTAACAACCTATTAATTACTGCTTCCACAGCAGCGGAGGCAAGCTGAGCTGCTGGCATTAAAATTTAAACCCGCGATGCATCGCTACGATACCACCCGTCAGATTGTGGTAGCTGGTTTGCTCAAAACCGGCCGATTCCATCATACTCTTTAAAGTTTCTTGATCCGGATGCATGCGAATAGATTCGGCCAAATATTGATAGCTTTCGCTGTCGTTAGCGACCAACTGGCCCATTTTAGGCAATAAGTGGAAAGAGTACATGTCGTAAGCTTTCGTTAGCAGCTCATTCTGAGGTTTAGAAAATTCTAACACTAACAAGCGACCGCCCGGTTTTAAGACACGATACATTGACGCCAATGCCTTATCTTTATCGGTCACATTGCGCAAGCCAAAGGCGATGGTAATAATGTCGAAGGTATTGTCTGGGAACGGCAGCATTTCGGCATTGGCTTGGACGTATTCTAAATTGCCGACAATGCCCTTATTGCGCAATTTATCACGCCCCACTTTTAGCATCGCATTGTTAATGTCCGCTAATATAACTTTGCCACTTGGACCAACCAACTTTGAAAACTTAGCGGCTAAATCGCCGGTTCCACCAGCTAAATCCAGTATAGTGTGACCAGTTCGAACGCCACTACAATCGATAGTAAAGCGTTTCCACAATCGATGGATACCCATAGACATCAGGTCATTCATCACATCATATTTTGCGGCAACGGAATGAAAAACATCCGCCACCATTGACACTTTCTGCTCAGTTGCAACTTGCTTAAAACCAAAATGTGTTTGATCAGTGCCAGTGGATTGTTGTTTAGAAGATGTCTCAGTCACCGATGATGGCTCTGACTTAGGAGTGTTGAGATCAGAACTCGAGGACGGGGTGTTAGTCATTGCATTTCCTTTTCTGGCACTAGCTAGAGCCTGTTGATCTTTGCTGTATTTTTTAGCGGCGCTTGTGCGAGCCGACTTCGGGAACTAGCTAAAGTTTACCTAATTAGCACGTAACCTGCTATGCCTAATACAGATTCTATTCGTCGTTGTGAGAATCCGCTTGAATGTGATTATCACCCACACTCATTGACATGATTTGACTCAACTCCTGATAAGAGCGATTGCTTTGTTTATGCAATTCATTGAAAGCGTCTTGGATGGCTTTGTGGCTGCGCTTTGATGTTGCTGAGCCTGAAATGATCCCTCTTTGTGCAAAGTAGGATACGGTATCGCGGCTCAATAAGAAGGTGTCTTTGCCGACAGCTCGCAATCCATACGCACCGGTGTTTCCACCGAGCCTGGCACCATGTTGCTTAAGATAAGCCCACAACCCGATAATATCGTGCGAAGGCCAGTTGGCGACAAATTTTGCGAAACTGCCATGTTGTTGACGAACAGACTCTATCATCAAGGCATTTTCACGAATGGTTTTCACCTTATTGTAATTACGAATAATACTTGGGTCTTGGGCCTTCTTTTCCACCATCTCATCTGGCATTAACAATATTTTGTCGATATCAAAGTTAAAAAAGACTCGCTCAAAGTCCGGCCATTTATCCCTAACCACGCGCCACACAAAACCAGATTGAAATACTTTTTTAGTAAACTCAGCTAGAAATCTATCATCCCCCACTTTTTCAAGTTGTGAGGGCGGTAGCGGCTTACCCAGCAGCGCAGCTAATTTCTTCGGGCCGCCTTTACGCTCACAAGCTCGTTGATAGATCTGTTCAAAACTTTCTAGCTCGCCCATGTTAGATCTCTTTTAATATATGAAAAACGAATACCTATTACGCGGCTATGCCTGAATGGCGCAATAGGGCATCCACATTTGGCTCTCTGCCTCTAAATGCCACAAACAAGTCCATCGGCTCTTTGCTGCCACCCATCTCAAGAATGTGCTGCAAGAAATCAGCGCCAACCTGTTGATTAAAAATCCCTTCCTCTTCGAAGCGCCCAAAGGCATCAGAACTCAATACTTCGGCCCATTTGTAACTGTAATATCCCGCCGCATAGCCACCGGCAAAAATATGACTGAAACTATTTTGGAATCGATTGAAACTAGGCGGGATCAATACTGATACTTCGGCTCGAACCTTGTCCAATACGGATTGCACATTGGCCGATTGCCCTGTTTGATATTGCTCGTGCAAGGTGAAGTCAAATAAGCTAAATTCTAGCTGTCTGAGCATCTGCATTGCCGATTGGAAATTCCGCGCAGCCAGCATCTTGTCAAGTAAGTCTTGCGGCAATGGCTCGCCAGTTTCATAGTGACCAGAGATAAACGCAAGGGCTTCAGGTTGCCAACACCAATTTTCAAGAAACTGACTAGGGAGCTCTACTGCATCCCAAGGTACACCATTAATACCGGACACACCTGCCACATCAATCTTGGTCAACATGTGATGAATACCGTGACCGAACTCGTGAAATAAGGTGATCACTTCGTCATGAGTAAAGAGCGCAGGCTTGCCATCTACTGGCCCATTAAAATTGCAAGTTAGATAAGCCACCGGATATTGCATGCTGCCATCGGCGCGTTTTCTTCGTACCTGACATTCGTCCATCCAAGCGCCACCGCGTTTGTGCTCACGAGCATACAAATCTAAATAAAAACTGCCTCGAAGTTGGCCAGTATGATCGACAATGTCAAAATATTTAGCATCTGGGTGCCACACATCAACGTCATCGCGCTGGATAATATCGACACGGTACAATTGCTTCACAACCTTGAATAAACCTTCCACCACTCTAGGCTCTGGAAAATAAGGTCGCAGCTGCTCGTCAGATACCGCATATCGCTGTTGCTTGAGTTTCTCACTGTAATAAGCCAGATCCCAAGCTTGCAAATCGCTAATCTGGTACTGCTGTTCAGCAAACTCCCTTAATTCAGCCAGATCTTGCTGAGCTTGAGGTTTAGAGCGTTTGGCTAGATCTTGCAAAAAGGTGGTGACTTGAGCGGTTGAATTCGCCATTTTGGTTGCAATGGAGCGCTCAGCGTAGTTTTCAAAGTCGAGTAAATTGGCTACTTCATGACGCAATGCCAGCGTTTCTTCAATAATTTGCGTATTATCAAACTTGCCCGCATTGGGGCCATTTTCAGAAGCTCGTGTCGCATAAGCAACGTACATTTCTTCTCGCAATTGACGATTGTCGGCATAGGTCATAACCGGTAAATAACTCGGTATATCTAAGGTAAATAACCAACCCTCTAAAGATTTGCTGCTTGCCAACTGCTTAGCTGCAGCCATAGCAGATTCGGGTAACCCAGCTAACAAGGAATCATCTGTAATATGTTTTTGCCACGCCAAGGTAGCATCCATCACCTGATTGCTGAACTGAGAAGACAGCGCTGATAATTTGCTCTGAATCTCACCATATCGTTGCTTTTTATCGTCAGGCAACGCCACGCCAGATAAAGTGAAATCGCGAATACCATTATCAATCACTTTTTGCTGGGCTTGGTTCAATTGGCTAAATTCTTGGCTTTGCTTTATATGCTGATAGGCATTAAACAGCCCTTGATGTTGACCTACCCACGTACTGTAATCGGAAAGCAACGGTAAGCAGGCATCGTGGGCCTCTCGCAGGTCATCGTTACTGACTACCGAATTCATATGTGAGACCGGAGACCAGAGACGACTCAACTCATCATCCACATCGTCTATGGGTGCAATGACGCTAGCCCAGCTAATGTCACTTTGTTTCACCGCTTCATCAATGACATTTTTACAACGTTGAATTGCGCTGTCTATTGACTCTACAATGTCTTCAACTTTAATTTTCGAAAATTGCGGTAACGCAGTGATATCCGACTGTGAAATGTCATGCTTGGCTGATTGACCCATAAATAGATTTCCATTTTAATACTTGGCTGTGTATACGTAGGTAAGGCCGAAAAGACCGAATTACAAGTGATAGGTTGAGAAAATTAGCGCTTCCCCTAACTAAAAACTTTCCTGAACTAAGCTTGAATTGTGATCCATTGAAACAACCTTAGCTTAAACACGTTCTAACAATGTTAGCGTGTGAATCCCAATAAAGTGATTTATGCTTAGACAGCAAATTTTTAACGACTAGCAGGATGGCTTTTGTCCACCTCATAAAACAAGTTCAACGATAGGATAAAGAATGGCAGATTTTGATTACATATGTATTGGCGCAGGTAGTGGTGGTATTGCTTCTGCGAATCGAGCAGCAAAATATGGTAAAAAAGTAGCCATCATTGAAGCCAATGAAATTGGTGGCACATGTGTAAATGTGGGCTGTGTGCCCAAAAAAGCCATGTGGTATGGTGCGCAAGTGGCAGAAGCCATCCACAAATATGCGCCCGATTATGGTTTTGATGTCACCGTGAATAATTTTGACTGGAAAAAACTCATTGCCAGCAGAGACGCTTATATTGAGCGAATTCACGGTTCCTATGGAAGAGTGTTTACTAACAATAACATTACCCTGATAAGAGGGTTTGCCACTTTTGTCGACAAAAATACCGTTGAAGTTAACGGCGAAAAAATCACCGCTGATCACATTCTTATCGCTACGGGTGGTCGTCCTAAAATAGGCAATGTACCTGGTGCAGAGTATGGCATCGACTCAGACGGTTTTTTCGATCTTAAAGAACAACCAAAGCGCGTTGTCGTCGCTGGAGCAGGCTATATCGCCGTAGAATTAGCCGGTGTGATGCACAGTTTAGGCAGCGAAACCCATCTTCTCGTGAGAAAGAATGCACCGTTGCGAAGTTTTGACCCCATGTTGAGTGAGACATTGACCGAGATTATCCGCACCGAAGGAATGACATTACATACCCACCATGTGATTAAACAAGTTGAGAAACAAGACGATGGCAGCTTGTGTGTGATCATGACTAGCGGTGAACAGATTGAAACCGACTGCTTAGTTTGGGCTATAGGGCGTGCACCGGCAAACGATAATATTGGGCTAGAAAACATTGGTGTTGAGCGAGATGATAAAGGCTATATCAAGGTCGATAAATATCAAAATACTAATGTAGACAATGTGTATGCCGTTGGCGATTGTATCGGCAAAGTGGAGCTCACTCCTGTAGCGGTTAAAGCGGGACGTTTGTTATCAGAGCGTTTATTCAATGGTCAGCATGACGCACATATGGATTACGACTTGATCCCAACAGTGGTGTTTAGCCACCCGCCCATAGGCACAATGGGGCTCACTGAGCCGCAAGCAATTGCCAAGTACGGTGAAGAAAACATCAAAGTATACAACTCAAGTTTTGCTGCCATGTACACTGCTGTTACCATTCATCGTCAAGCTACCAAGATGAAACTCATCTGCGCAGGCAAAGAGCAGAAAGTGGTTGGTATTCACGGAATTGGCTTCGCGATGGATGAAATATTGCAGGGCTTTGCCGTTGCCATGAAAATGGGCGCGACTAAGGCTGATTTCGATGCGTGTGTAGCGATTCACCCCACTTCAGCTGAAGAATTCGTTACGCTGACTTAAAGGCGTCATTAACACGTCCATGATGTATCGGTACCCAGCCCCGCCCTCCTTGGCGGGTCGGGCGGCTGGAGGCTGCTGCGTTGCTTAAAAAGTTGGCATAAAATGAATTGAAAATTTAAAAACTAACTGAATTTTGTAAAGGTCTAGATTGCGTGAAAACACAACTGCGTGTAGTGTTAATAGTATAAAATTTTAACCCCATAGAAGGCCTAATCTGGATGCTAGGTGCGCACTAAATATTCCCTCTACTTATTGTTTTTAGTTACTTTCTTCTTTTTAAAAGCAGAAGCTGCTAGTGATGCGCCTCTTAAAATCGCGGTTTTAAGTACGACCGACCAACAAACCCTCGCTTACACTAAAATGATTTCTCAGTTTGAAGTATCAACGGGTGTCAAAGTTGATATCCATGTTTACAGCGACGTTAATTTTAAAAAGAAACTGCCAGGATGGATTGAGCTAGGTAACTACGATGTGCTTTATGGCCGAGCCGGTCAGCGCCTGAATAAGTTAGTGGCAAACCAAGAGATAGTGCCACTTTCTGAATTTATAAACGTAGACGAAATAGAACAACAATATCTGGCCAGTGCATTGGATGCAGTGAGATATCAAAATCATATCTACGCCTTACCGTTAGGACACTATATTTGGGGCTTTTACTACAACAAAAGTATTTTTAAGCAACTTGAACTTTCCCCTCCAAATACTTGGGATGAATTCAAACTATTGAACCAACGCTTGCAACAAAGCGGCGTCACGCCACTAATTCAGGCCACTGCCGATTCATGGCCTACGCTTGCATGGCTCGACTATTTGTCGGTGAAAATTGCAGGAACCAATTTTAGAGATGCAATTATAACTGGAGAAACAGGAAACCAAGCCGACTTTAATTCCTTAATAGATGTTTTTAGGTATTTGGTATCAAACGATCTATTTTTCGCACCTGAACATTCTTGGCGGTGGCAACAAATCATACCTGCGGTAGAGAGAAAACAAGCGGCGATGACCTTAAGTGGTCAATTTGTAGAGCAGCAAATTAAACAAATAGATGACGCTAACATTGGTTTTTTTCCTTTCCCAAATTTCCAACGCGGACATGACGACATCGCAGTCGTTCCCATGGAAGTGTTAATTATCCCCTCTTCCACTAACCAGCATGCTCAAGTTTCCAAACTAATGCAATTTTTAGTGAGCTACATGGCAGTAGATTCCTTAGCCGATGATTTAGGCTGGTTGTCAGTCAGCAAACAACCGGTGCAAAAAGAAACCTTATCAACGCGAGTTTCTCAGGCACAAATGCAAATACAAAATGCCACCCAACTGGTACATTATTTTAATCGAGACGCAGAGCCAAACATATCCCAAGCGTGGGCCAATGCGATTATTACTGATATTCGCAACGGTAATACTGATTCAATTGCTGAAATTCAAACCCGTATTCAAATGTCAAATACACAGGCATCAGTGGATATGGTAGATGATGAAAGACTGATGAATTTTTCATCGTTACCTGGTAAAGGAACGTATTATTTCTCGCGCATAATGGATAGCGTATACGATTCATTAGGTTATAAAACCGTTATCAGTCGTTTTGCCAGCTCTGAGGCCGTGATCAAATCACTGGGATTTGGTGCCGATGGAGACTTGGTTAGAGTGGTGAATATCCCACAATTGAACTTAGTGGCAATTAAAGTACCTGAGCCGATTATTCATGCGCGTTTGTATTTGGTTGGTGGACAAGGTCAATCTTGCGAACTGGATGGCACTAAACTTCCCCCAGGCTCTTCCTTGGCTTATGGCGTTGACGCCCACATTTTTTCCACCGTTGCTAAACAGCTTAAACCTGAGTCTACGACGCTGACTACGCTGGTTGAAGCGTGGACAGGACTGTATTCTGGTGAATTTAGTCACCTACTCGTGTTTGAAACCGACTTGTACAACAAAAGGGATAAACTTGACTCCTTTTGTTTTGAAACATTACAACGTATTCCAGGGCATCACTATTTAGCCAACAAACATATTGATTTGGTCGACAAGGTTAACAATGCGATAAAACAGTTCAAAAAAACAATTGATTACAAGGCCATTACCGCCGAGTTTGGAATAGGTGTGCTGCCAGATTCGCAGTAATTATTAATGCTATCAGCTTGCTAAATACCTCGTAATGAAACCGTTTTTTAATCAACTTATTTTTCAATGACGCGGGTCTCTCCTGACTGCGTAAAGTAATCGTTGCTGCTGTTTAATAACGCTTCTGGGACGGCTAACGGCACATGAATGCCGGCAAATTTGCGCGTATTGATAATACTATCCAGTATCTCATTTCCTTGTTTGCTTAAGTAAAACCAATAAGGTGGAAACGCCATTGACGTGTGGCGCTTTTGCCAGAGGTCTTTAAAGGGAATGAAATGTTGTCGATTCGGGTCTGCGTCGCCCATATGCATGACGGTAAGCGCGTTATCATCGCGCTTTGCATCACTGTAGATTGACACACGAAAGACTAGATTTTCAACGTTTGCACGACTTGGCCAACCTGCATGTGGAATTCGAACGGTTTCGATTAATAGATTGTCGTTCGTTGTTGTCTCAGCTTGTTGACCAAACGCAAGTGAGATGCTGTGTAACCTAGCTAATATCTCATCAGGTGGCGCTAGGAACGTCAGTTGACTTATGGCTTGCTCGGGCGCGTAAAGATGAGTGCCTGAATGTGCCGTTAAATAAGCTAACATGTCCTTATCAGAAAAATGATCTCCGTGTGCATGACTGACAAAAATCGCTTTAATATTATCAAATGGAGGCTCCCCTGCCATTATCTTAGCTTTGATGGTGTCTGGAACTAATGCGTAAGTGTCAAAGTGATGATGGAAAAACGGATCAAACAACAACTTGGTTTCGGCGCTTTCAATCATAATAGCTTCATTGGCAAGATAGGTGACTTTGCCCTGAGCATTGTCTGAAGCAGATAAGCGAAGCGCATCGGAGTGCGCATAAATGTCACTTGAAAATGCTAAAACACAGCCAAGAACCGCCGTTAAAATTAGGTGAAAATGACACGATTTTTTATTCATGTAAGCGAGTCCTTTGACATCAAGTTATGTGGGTTAGGCTGCGATATTAAGTAGTTACATGAGTAAGCTCAACAGAGACGATTGCATTGTTTTGAAGCTCCCCCCTTAGGTTTGCACTTGACCGAAGTATGCAGTGGTTATGGTCCACAAACACCTAGAGATTTTGCTAGTTTGGCAGGAGACAATGAGTTAGGTTAAGTTAATGCCCGTAATTTGAAAACACGGGTGGCTCCTGCAGCATGGCTATGGCCTATTCAATAGTCGTATTGGAAATAGCTTGCTGATTATTAAAACCTAATGAACTAAGTCGCAAGTTGTTCATTTTAATTATTTTTTGTCTGGAACTTCTCTAATTCAATGTTTTTAGCTAGGCTGTTGTAAACAATTTTGCAAACACTGTTATGACCTATTAATTTTATTATGAATGATACTTTTTTATTTGCCGAAGACTCACTTGACGACACCCCCAACAAAGACGTGAAATGGAAGGTGTTGGTCATTGATGATGAACCGGAAGTGCATAACATCACCAAACTCGTTATTGGCGAGTTGGAATTTGACGGGGGTCGACTAGAGCTGGTCAGTGCCTTTTCTGGCGCCGAGGCCCAAGAGCTAATGAAAAGCCCGGATAATGAATTTGCCGTCGCCATTGTTGATGTCGTCATGGAAACTCAGCATGCAGGTTTGGACTTCGTTAAATGGGTCAGAGAAGTCTTAGATAATCACAAAATTCGATTGGTCTTGCGAACTGGCCAGCCAGGTGAAGCTCCAGAAGAGAACGTGATCCGTGACTACGATATAAACGATTACAAAAACAAAACTGAACTTACCGCTCTTCGTCTTAAGACCACGCTTTATTCTGCACTGCGAGGCTATCGCGATATTTTGACTATTGAGAAACATCGCAGCGGCCTAGAAAAAATCATTGCTGCATCATCAGAGTTTATTGAATGCGATACACTGCCGCAATTTGCGTCGGCAATTCTGAGGCAAGTTGCGATAGTGTTAGGAATCGATGAGAAAGCCATTATTTGCTGTGCCGCCGCAAAAGATGCAGGGAGTAACCAAACCGAGGTCAATATCCTTGCGCTGAATCAATATGATGAAATGGCATTGCTTGTAAACAATGATTTAGCGGTACCTCAAGCCGTCAATGCTAGATTACGCCGCGCGCTCAATGAAAAACACTCAATTTATGAACAAGACTACTTTATAGGTTATTTTACGACTAAACGCGGAACAGAGAATCTACTGTACGTTTCTCAAGATGAAAAGCTCGAGCCTATGCAGCACAATTTATTGGAGTTTTTTGCCAGTAACATCGCCGTTGCTCATGAAAATATCAAACTCAGAGAAGTGATAAAAGAATCTCAAAAAGAACTGTCTTATGTAATTGGTGAAGCCGTCGAGATGCGCAGCAAAGAAACCGGCAGCCATGTTAAACGAGTCGCGCATATTAGTTATTTATTGGCCAAATACTATGGTTTACCCGAATACCAAGCAGAAATGATTAAGCTAGCTTCTCCGTTGCATGATGTCGGCAAAGTAGGGATCCCAGACACTGTACTCAATAAGCCTGGAAAACATGATGCACAAGAGTGGGAAACCATGAAAACCCATGCATCAATTGGCTACCAGATGCTAGTCAAATCTGAAAATCCTGTCTTACAGTTAGGAGCAACTATTGCTCACCAGCACCATGAAAGGTGGGATGGCGAGGGTTACCCAAAAGGGCTAAAGGAGGACGAAATCGACATTGCTGGCCGCATAACGGCCTTAGCCGATGTGTTTGATGCTTTAGGTAGCAGCCGCTGTTACAAGGAAGCCTGGCCACCGCAAGACGTAGTGGATTTCTTAATTCAGCAAAAAGGTAAACAATTTGAGCCCAAGCTAGTGGATATACTGTTAACTCGTATCGATGAATTCGCGCGCTTCAGAGAGCTCTACCCAGATCCTCACTAATCCGAATTTATAAGTCGCTCTGCTGCTCTTTTAGCCATTCTAATGCCACATTGCGCTCCGAGAATAACTGCATATTCCATTTATTTTCCCGCGGCATTGTTTTATCCATCACATCAGTAGCAAGTTCAGCATGTCGGCTATAAGTGACCACGGCCATCGCATGAATATTTTCAATCGTGCCAATTTTTAGTTGCGCTTGAAAATCATAGGTATAGGTGTTGATTTTATTGATCAGAACAGAAAAGGGTGAGAGCAGGTTCTCTATCAAGCAAGTATGGTACTGATCCACCATCGCACTGGTCATTTCGACTCCTTCATCAACAACTATCTCAGCGATATCGTCTCTAAGAATGATTATCTTGGCAAAATCGAGCAACAGGACTTTGGTCACTATAGAAGACTCACAATTGATGAAACGCGCAACCTATGGTGCATGTTGTGGCGTTAATATACAAGTCATTAAAAACCAACTAATTAGCCAATACGAATTGGCAGAAAGCGCCTGTGTTGTATACAACCTCTAACCCCTTAATTGTTAAAGGTGCAGGCCTGCGACCTAAATGAATACTTAAATAAGGGTTCAGAAATCCGTTTTATAAGTACGATTGTAATGATCAATATGACTATTGCGGTACACGTCCTCATTGGCAAGGTCGATGTTAGAACAATTACGAGGACACCCACCGTAATTACAAGGACACCCACTAGTTAATTGCGAAGACACAGACTAAAGGCGTATCACTACACCGAGGAGCGCCCCTTGAACTGACCACGCAGAATCCGTGTAGGTTAAATGCGTGTCGAATGGCTTCAATTTGGTGTAAAATGGTCCATTATTCGACCCGATGACTAGCATGACGATTCCGATCAAAAACATATCCGAGCCACAGATAACTTGCGCAAATTGTCAGGCCTGTTGCTGTCGATTAGAAGTATTGATTATCAGCGATACCGGCGTTCCTGATGAGTATATTGCAGTCGATGAATGGGGAGGGGAAACCATGTTACGCTTAGAGGACGGTTGGTGCTCAGCCCTAGACAGGGATACGCTCATGTGTTCAATTTATGAAAATCGCCCATGGAATTGTCGCGAATTTGAAATGGGCTCTTATGAATGCATCGAAGAAAGAACAGCACTGGGTGTCAGTGTAGACTGAAGATCGCCAATAATTATCAGGACACCCACCCTTAATACGAATTATCTGAACACCAAATTACGAAGACACCCATCGTAAAAATCTAAATCTTCGCTTCAATTTTAACTAGAGATTTACCATGGGTGTCTTGTTAAATATTGTTAAATAATCAAGGGTGGATTGTTAAATAGCAGTGGGTGTCCCGTTAGGAAACACGGCAGTTAAGCTGCCTTTAATACAATCTTATCGGACGCATTTGAAGAACAGTGAGTGCCTGTCCAGTGCCATAATAAGAAAAGTGCCACACATTCTACCCCAATAGCTAGCACACTCCCTTCAAGCCCAAATTCACCACCAGTAAACCAACTTGGCATGTCGGAAATCTGAGAAATTAATACCCCGGCATTTTCATGACCACTGACATTAATCCCAAGAAGACTTCCCATGCTCCAATTCCAACCTAAATGTAAACCGATGGGCAACGCTAAACTTCGCGTTTTATAGTACGCTAGACCAAACACGAGTGAACTGACAAACAAGTTTACAGCACCAATTATTTGACTTACGCCTTCCATTCCAGGATTACTGAGATGTCCGACCGCAAACAAACTAGCGATCATCAATTGTGCGGGCCAAAAACCAATACCGCCGATTAGTCTTTGGAATAAAAAACCGCGATGAAGTAGCTCTTCAAAGAATGCGCCTATCGCAAAAAGATAAAAACTAAGTAACAAAAAAGAAACGTCAAGCTTAAAATTATATTCAAAATTAACACCTCCCCCCAACCATACCGTAGCTGCCAACCCAAATACCATGATCAAGCCAGCTCCCAGACCTAAACCAAATTGTTGCATCCAATTAGAATCGATATCCAGGCCAACTGAGCCCATAGTCTCTTTGCGCAGCCGAACACATAGATAGGTTACAAACAGAATTAACGCAGCAGAGAGCAGCTCCAGAATATTCGCGTGGATGCCAAAATCATCAAGCAGTAATTTTAAAGGCTTATAGATTGGTCGCGTCATAGCCACAAACACAATGAAAATAGCTATCCACCAACCATTACGCAGTTTGTTGTGAGAATTAACGAACGTTGTTTTTATTATGTTTTTCATATGGTTCCTATTATTGTTGTATTTCCAAAAATTATTTAGCAAAATTTAGACCAACTAAAAAACCAATAAATACAATGAGATAGGAAACTAGAATGCGTTATCAATGCGTTTTTGACCAAAAAATGAATGATTTAACGAATTTATAAAAGCACAGCAAAGTGCGTATCAACAATGGACAATAAAAAAGGCGGGTTGAATTGACTATCTAGATCAATTCAACCCGTCCTTTGTTAAACTAGGGCTGCTGTAGTCAGTTAAAGAATGAAACGGCTCAGATCTTCGTTGTCTACTAACCTTTCAAGGTGCTCATTGACATAATCAGCATCGACAATTAAAGACTCGCCACTTTTTTCTGTGGCGTCGAAGGAAATGTCTTCCATCAACCGTTCCATGACCGTGTGCAAACGACGTGCACCGATATTCTCGGTTTTTTCATTAACTTGCCAAGCCGCTTCTGCGATCCGGCGAATACCTTCTTCCGTGAAACTGACCTTGACACCTTCGGTTCCTAGTAACGCGATATACTGCTCGGTTAACGAAGCATTGGGCTCAGTCAGGATGCGTACAAAGTCTTCAACACTCAAGGCTGATAATTCAACTCGAATGGGTAAGCGCCCCTGTAGTTCTGGGATAAGATCGGAGGGTTTGCTCATTTGAAACGCACCAGAGGCGACAAACAGTATGTGGTCAGTTTTGACCATGCCGTGCTTGGTCGACACAGTAGAGCCTTCGACCAATGGCAGCAAGTCTCGCTGCACCCCTTCGCGAGAAACATCGGCACTACTGCCTGCCCCTTCGCGTTTGCAGATTTTGTCAATCTCATCCAAAAAGACAATGCCGTTTTGCTCAACATTGAACAAGGCTTTTTCTTTTAGTTCCTCTTGATTGACGAGTTTGCTGGCTTCTTCTTCAATTAACAGTTTGAACGCTTCTTTGATCTTAATTTTCTTTTTCTTTTTCTGAGAGCCTGAAAGGTTTTGGAACATACCTTGTAGCTGATTCGTCATCTCTTCCATGCCCGGTGGAGCCATGATTTCAACACCGACTTGTGGCAGTGCAATATCGATTTCGATTTCTTTGTCGTCTAACTGGCCTTCGCGTAACTTCTTACGAAAAATTTGTCTCGTGCCTTTGTCTTCGACTTTTTCTTTTTCTCCATACACATTTTCAGGCGACGGCAGCAACACGTCGAGAATACGATCTTCAGCCGCCTCTTCTGCGCGATACTTCACCTTTTGCGTTTCTTGCTCGCGGGTCATTTTTACTGCGATATCCGCCAAGTCGCGAATAATGCTTTCGACTTCTTTACCCACATAGCCCACTTCGGTAAATTTAGTCGCTTCAACTTTAATGAACGGAGCATTAGCCAACTTTGCAAGGCGCCTAGCGATCTCAGTTTTACCCACACCAGTTGGGCCTATCATCAGAATGTTTTTCGGTGTCACTTCTTGGCGCAACTCAGGTTCAAGTTGCATCCGACGCCAGCGGTTTCTTAGGGCAATGGAAACTGCACGTTTGGCGTCTTGTTGACCAATAATATGTCTGTCCAATTCATGGACGATTTCTCTTGGAGTCATCTCTGACATGAAATAAACCTTTTGAGTAAGTGGACTGTGTTATCAAGACAGTCCGAATAAAATTAGTAATCTAGGGTCTCGATCGTTTGACTGTGGTTAGTAAACACACAAATATCACCGGCGATCGACAAGCTCTTCTGTGCAATCTCTTGGGCACTGAGATCGGTATTGGCTAAAAGTGCAGTGGCAGCAGCCTGTGCATAAGGGCCACCTGAGCCGATGGCAATAAGATCTTGCTCGGGCTGAACCACATCACCATTACCAGTGATAATGAAAGAAGCGGTGTGATCTGCAACCGCTAAAAGTGCCTCTAGCTTGCGCAACATGCGATCCGTTCGCCAGTCTTTAGCAAGCTCAACCGCCGCTTTGGTCAAGTGGCCTTGGTGCATTTCCAACTTACTTTCAAATCGCTCGAATAAGGTAAAGGCGTCCGCTGTACCACCAGCAAAACCAGCGATGACCTTGTCGTTATATAATCTTCGCACCTTACGTGCATTGCCTTTCATTACCGTATTGCCAAGGGATACTTGGCCATCACCGGCAATCACAACTTGGTTATTTCGGCGAACAGATACAATAGTAGTCACATCGACTCCTTGAAAATTAGGGTAGGCTCGACGATCTTTACGCTATCGTCGATTGTTCAATGCAGTATATGTGGGGAGCAGTGAAAATTTTTCAAGGCCCTACTCCCTAAGAGATAAAGCTATAAGTCCCAATACCATATTTGACAGGTGCTGATCCCTATCCGTTGAATAACGTGACGATCGGCTTCCGCGTCACGTTTGTAATCATAGGGACCTAAGATCACGCGATACCAACGACCATTTTTACCATCGCTGGACTTCACTTGAGACTCTAGCCCTTGCATCGCAAGCTGCGCACGCATTTTATCCGCTTGATTTTGCTGTCTAAACGAACCACATTGCATTAGGTAGGGGCGTTCTGATTTTTGTTGCTCTTTTCGATCAATTTCAACATGACTGGTTTCAAGTTCTGTTGGATAAGTATATTTGTCTTCGGGCATTTCAGGTAAGGGATCGATCTGCTCTACAGATTGCGCAGATGATTTTTGTGCTTCCAACGTCTTGGGTGCTACTTCTGAATTGTGCGAAATTGCCCATAAAAAATAAGCAAACCCCACTACCAAAGATAAGGTGATAATAATTCTAAGCCACGGCAACTGTGGTTTAGCTTTGTCCGCTTTTGCGGGTTTCTTTTTCGGCGCTTGGCCACGTTTTACAAAGTCTTTTTGAGCCATAAGGTGTTGGTTTTTCTTCTTTTTAGACGCTCAACTTGGATAAACTATTATGCAAACAAACAGTGATTATCCAGCGAGCTTCAATCACAAAACATACAAGTTACTTATAAGTGGAATTTTACGCGAATACTGATAGAACCCCAACTACAGATCGCATAACAGTATCATGATTATGACAGAGTAAACACAGTCTAGAGAAAGTCTTGGGGGTCAATGTCAATTGACCATCGGACCTTACGGCCAGCCGGAAGATTTTCTATGCTGACGATGTGATTAGCAATTGCTCTATTCAACTGTGCTCGGCTTGGGCTTGATAGCAAAAGTTGCATACGATAGCGGCCTTGACGCTTTTCCATAATCGCTGGCAATGGCCCCATTATTCTGACATTTTCAATCGTTAACAACTCCGCCACGGTTGATAAGAACTGGAACGCATCACTAGCCTGCAGTGCCTCGGCACGAAACAATCCTTGGTAACAAAATGGTGGTAAATCAGCCAATTTACGTTCTTGCAGTGCAAAGCGTGCAAAATCACCGTATCCGTTATGGATCAAATCTTGTAACAGTGGGTGTCCTGGTTGGTGTGTTTGCAGCCACATTTCTCCGGGTTTTTCGGCTCTTCCCGCCCGTCCGGCGAGTTGCGTAATCAGTTGCGCGAGGTGTTCAGCGGCGCGAAAATCTGCGCTAAACAAGGCGCCATCTGCATCAAGGATCACCACCAAGGTGACATTGGGAAAATGGTGTCCTTTGGACAGGATCTGGGTGCCAATTAAAATTTGATGTTGCCCCCGATTCACCTCATCAAGCAAGGTGTGTAATTTACTTTTTCCGCGCACACTGTCACTGTCAATCCGCACTGTACTGTATTGTGCAAAACGCTTTTTGAGCAAGGCCTCTAACTGTTCAGTACCGACGCCATGAGTCACCATCTCATGATGACCACATTCATTGCACTTTGGCGGTATAGCTTTCGCAGCACCGCAGTGGTGACACTGTATTTTGTGCAGTGATTTATGCACTGTGTAAGGTTTATTGCAGCGCTTACATTGCTCAACAAATCCACAATGATGACACAGCAAAGCAGGGGCGAACCCCCGGCGATTGACAAAAATCATCACCTGACTACCCTGCTCAAGGTGCGCCTGAAGTCGCTCAAGCATGCCAGTGGCAATGCCAGACTCAAGAGATTGATTAGTGATATCCATCAACTGTTGCTTGGCTAGCGCAGCGTTACCGGCTCGTTGCAACAATTGTAAATGCTGATATTTACCGGTTAGGGCGTTATTCAATGTTTCTAGGCTCGGCGTTGCGGTCCCTAGCACCAAAGGCACCTGATAATGTTTGGCGAGGATCACAGCTAAATCTCTGGCGTTATATTTTAATCCATCTTGCTGCTTATAAGAGCCATCATGCTCTTCATCGACGATGATCATACCTGGTTTGAGCATGGGCGTGAAAATGGAGGAACGTGTCCCGATGACAATGGCCAACTCACCACTGCGACTTCGTTGCCACACGTTGAGTCGCTCATTATCGGTAAGGTTTGAGTGCAATACACCGACAGCTAAACCAAAGCGTCGTTCAAAGCGCTTTACGGTTTGCGGGGTTAAGCCAATTTCAGGCACCAGTATCAATACTTGCCTCTGCTGACGCAGCACCTCCTCAATACTTTGTAAGTAAACTTCGGTTTTGCCGCTTCCGGTAATGCCTTCTAGCAAGAAGCAAGCAAATCGATCGAGTCGGTGAGTAATGGCGGTAATAGCCAGCGCCTGCTGAACATTTGCTCTGGGCTTATCGAGAGATTCAGGCACACTCCACGACAATACGTCACTGCTAACCTCTACCTCGTGTTTTTCTACTATGCCTTTTTCGAGTAAGGCATTGATCACTGCCATACTAAATTGTTGTTTGACTTCGCTAAGGGCAACCGGACCGGCTGTTAACATTTGGACTAATTCTGTTTGTTTTTTTGCTCGAGATACTTGCGAAATTAGCTCATCAACATCGCTATTCGACAAGCCTAGAACACAAGTCGGTTTAGGTTTATCAGACTCTCCTTTACGAAGTGCCACTGGCATGACGGTTTGCATCACTTCGCCAATCGGGTGCTGATAATAATGTGCCAACCAATGACTGATAGCCAAAAGCGCTTCGTCTAGCACAGGGGATTCGTCTAATACGCGTTTAATCGCTTTTAATTTAGTTTGATGCTCAGATTCAGTGACTGCATTGACAATAACACCGACCATCTCTCTGGGCCCAAAAGGCACCACTACACGTACCCCAGGCACAAGATCGGCTTGTTCACAAAGGTAATCAAACACTTGTCGTTTAGGCAGTGGTAATGCTATTTGGTAAATGGGCATGATATTAAATGACGTACCTTAGGCTAACTTATACTTATAAAGCCAGTAAACGGTTAACAAACAGTCAAAACAGCTTGATCAATAATGCCCTTTACATTAATATGCGCGCCTCTTTGCGGCAAGCCGCTTTTAATTTAATTTGCGTATGGTGTGCAACTTCGGGTTGTATAGCGATACGGCCCAGAAATGAGGTAATCCATATGAAACAAGATATTCATCCAGAATACACAGAAATGACAGCTAGTTGTTCTTGCGGAAACAAAATTGTTGTTCGCTCGACACTTGGTAAAGATATCAACCTTGACGTTTGTTCTGCATGTCACCCTTTCTACACTGGTAAGCAACGTAACGTTGATACTGGTGGTCGTGTTGACAAGTTCAAGAAACGTTTTGGTGCTTTGGGTAAGAAATAAGCCCAACTCAAAAACTAAAAAGGCGCTTAATAGCGCCTTTTTTTATGCTTGAAATTTAATCTTAAACGAAGCTCTGATATTCAGAGTGTTCACTCTATTGCCCTCACTTGCATCGGCGATAGCGTGACTTAATTAGTGCCAAGGTTATTTATTTTGATCAAACGCCAGTTCATCTAAATAGTTCATCATCTTGACGCTAGCGGTCTCCATTTTTTGCAAATAGGAAATGGCTTCTTGATGCTTACCTTCTTTAAACAACATCATCGCCTTAACGCCGTTGCTATGCACGTCTGCATGAGGTCCATCTAGCTTTTGATATGCTGAAGAGTGCCCATGTTGCGACCGTCCTTCGCCAGCATGCCACTTACCAAGTCGACAGTTATTGGCTTCATCAAAAGCATCAATCGATTTTTCACTCAGCCCATGAATTACCGCATAAACATCACTCTTCCAAACAATGTGATCAAGTTTCATGGTTTGAATAAAAGAACGATGTGAGGATTCGGCAATAGTTGCTTTCATTGAAGAACAGCTGCCGACAATAGCTGAGTAATTTTCATTCAAGCCAGCCACACCCTCTGACAGACTGGTATTATTTTGCTGAATTTCAACAACTGAATCGACAGCACTCTTGGTTGAAGCAATGATGTTACCGACTAAGTCTGCTACTTCACTGGCAGATTTGTTGGTTTCATTGGCCAGTGACCGTACTTCGTCGGCTACAACGCTGAAACCACGACCCGCATCACCGGCTCGAGCAGCCTCAATAGCAGCATTCAATGCCAACAAGTTAGTCTGGTCGGAAATACTGGTGATGGTCGAAACGAATTTATTAATGTTGTCGGCTTTATCTGACAGACCGCCAATGTTGTCGTTCATCTCTCCCATTTTGGAAGATAGCCCGTTCATTTCTTTGGCAATCATCTTGAGCGAAGCTGCTGATGCATCAAACAAGGTATCAATTGATTTGATCGACTGACTTTCGTGTTCAATCTGATTGAATGATTCTAAAACTGTCTGCCTAATCCCTTCGACCTGCTTCAACGATTCCAAAGTACAATTTACCAAGCCGGATTCAAAACCCACTTGATCTGCACTTAACGCAGTGTCTAACTCACTCACCAACGCTTTGTTTTCGTTTTGCAACTCGGCGACACGGGATAAAAGTCGATCCCGCTCTTCTTCAGTTTTTTGTAATTGTGTTTTTACTTGTGCGTGCACAGAAGCTAAGACGATCAAGATAGCGACTCCAAGAAACGGGTTTCACACTAAACTAGTGCATTGTCAGAATTCAGTCAATTAGGTAAAGACCTGTATTCACTTTTTTCTACTCTCTAGTATAACGGTTTGCATATGACAAACTTGAAGAATATTTTCATCATGAATACCACTTATAGGCTTGTCTGATATGTGTATCTAGTAAGCCTATGTTATATTTGCCAATATCGGTATAAAAAAAACACAAAAACCGAATAAAAATTTATTCTGACCCTACACATTAAGGAACAAGACGACTATGTCTGACTTTCGGCAACAAGCTCTGGATTATCATTCCAAGCCGGTTCCAGGAAAAATTAGCGTTGAGCTGACGAAACCGGCGGAAAGTGTCACTGATCTTGCACTCGCATACAGCCCTGGGGTGGCTGAACCCGTTCGTGAAATCGCAGCTGACCCCGATAACGCCTATAAATATACCGCCAAAGGCAATATGGTGGCCGTTATTTCTAATGGTACCGCCATCTTGGGTTTGGGCAATTTAGGTCCATTGGCATCAAAACCGGTAATGGAAGGTAAAGCGTTATTGTTTAAACGCTTTGCAGGGCTTGATTCTATCGACATTGAAGTAAAGCACCGCACTACTGAAGAGTTTATCAACACAGTAGCAAATATTGCTGATACCTTTGGTGGAATAAATCTAGAAGATATCAAAGCGCCAGAATGCTTTGAAATTGAACAAGAGTTGATCAAGCGTTGTTCTATTCCGGTGTTCCATGATGACCAACACGGCACAGCTATTGTAACCGCCGCGGGTATGCTTAACGCGTTGGAAATCCAAGGTAAAGAAATTCATGATGTCACTATAGTGTGCATGGGCGCAGGGGCAGCAGCAGTAGCTTGTATGGAGCTACTGATCAAGTGTGGCGCTCAGCGAGAACGTATTTATATGCTTGATCGTAAAGGTGTTATTCACACCCGTCGCGACGATCTCACTCCTCACAAATTGTTGTTTGCCAACAATACAGACAAACGCACACTGCAAGATGTGATGGACGGTGCAGATGTATTTGTCGGAGTATCTGGCCCAGACGTTTTGCCGCCAGACACATTAAAACTAATGGCAGATAATCCGGTGGTGTTTGCTTGTTCCAATCCGGACCCCGAGATCAAACCCGAGCTAGCGCATAAGGTTAGAAGTGATTTGATCATGGCCACTGGTCGTTCTGATTATCCCAATCAAGTGAACAATGTACTTTGCTTCCCATTTATATTTCGCGGCGCGCTCGATGTGCGAGCATCAAAAATTAACGATGAAATGAAAGTAGCTGCAGTTGATGCCATACGTAGCATCGCCAAAGAACCTGTCCCAGCGGAAGTATTAGCGGCCAGCAAGATCGATTCACTTGAGTTTGGACGCAAATACATTATTCCCAAACCGATGGATCCGCGCTTGTGCAAACGCGTAGCCACCGCAGTTGCCAAAGCGGCAATTGAGACTGGCGTCGCGGCGTTGACATCACTTCCGGATAACTATTTAGCATAAAAAGTGAGGGTGATGATAATCACCCTTGGACTTTTACGAGTGACAAATGGAACAGCAATTCACAGTAAGGCACAGTGAAAAAGTCGATATTTCAGCGATACGGCAGATTTATCAACAAACGCCTAATTACACTAATACCTTACAATTACCTTATCCATCGCTTGATAGTTGGGAATCCTTTTTAGGCAACAAACCGGATAATTTCTATAGCTTAGTTGCCCAACAAAATGGCGCTATTGTTGGTCAATTGGGTATGGAAGTATTTAAAGCTCCACGAAGAAAACATGAGGCTAATATCGGCATGGCCGTATCTCAACAGTGGCAAGGCAAAGGGGTGGGCAGCACATTAGTAAAAGCCGCCTTGGATCTGGCCCACAACTGGCTGGCAATCAGCAGAATCGAATTAGAAGTCTACACAGATAACGACGCAGCAATATCCCTATATCAAAAATTTGGCTTCACCATCGAAGGAACGGCAAAAAACTATGCCTTTCGAGACGGGAAATATGTAGACGTATTCTTAATGGCAAGAGTAACACCATTAACTGCTGATTAACCTCGCGCAAAGGTATCTTATCCTTCAGTTCAGGTTATCTAATCTCGATTGCGTCCAAACTTGTCATGACTGCTTACCCAATGACCGCCAATCACCGCACATGCCAAAGAAATATCTCCAGCTAATACGGTGGCCGCAGCAATTTCAGCTAATTTATTTGCTTTACCTTGACCATAACAATCCATTATTTCCAAACATTCCTTTTGCGTCGGTAACCCTGTCCCGCCGCCATAGGTTGCGACTATCAATGAAGGTAAAGTAACTGACAAATAAAAGTCACCATTGTCTAACAATTCGTGGGACAACAAGCCAGCATGGGATTCCACCACATTGGCTTCATCTTGGCCAGTGGCAATAAATAACGACGCAAGACCATTCGCAGAGTGCGGACCATTATATGCCGCGCCAGCCATTAAAGCGCCGGTGTTAGCAAGCACTGTGGCTTTGGCCAGCATCTTTGTATCTACTTTCATGATCTTTTTGAGCACGTCTTTTTTCAATACAACTTCAGCAATCACGCGCTTTCCTCGAGAGTGCAGCATATTCAATTGAGAGTGCTTCTTGTCTGTGTCCATATTTCCCGACAGTAAATATTCACAATTGCCAGGATAATTAGCACATATCCATTCGCAAGCCGCCAACGTCGCCTTGCCTACCATATTCTGACCGGCTGCATCACCTGTCGTATAATTGAAACGTAGGTAACGGGTTTTCGATACTGACCACTGCATGATGTGCATCAGCTTGCCAATTCGTGTGGTGCTTTCTGCAACGTGTTTGATCTGTTCAAAATGTGTATCAATCCAGCTACCAAACTCTCGAGCTTGTCTGGCGTTGTCGAAAATGAATGCAGGCGCACGTTGCATGAATTGCTCTACCACTGTGGTATTCACTCCTCCGCACTCATTCACCACACGCATACCACGACTGTATGACGCAACTAGCGTCCCCTCTGTGGTCGCAAGTGGCACGTGAAAATAGCCCTTGGCGTGCTCTCCATTGACCAACATTGGACCTGCAATACCAACGGGCATTTGCACCACGCCAATAAAATTTTCAATATTACCGGGCAACGCCTTTGGATCGATTGAGTAGTAGCCCGTATGGGGCAGCTCAGTGCCAGTTTGCTCGGTCAAATAGTCGCGACGCTTTTTCGCCCACTCATTGCTGTGATCGTTCATGGTATTTCTTGGGATCCGCGGGGTTTTACTCATGGTTAAGTGGTCCTTCATTGAATTGACATTAATTTCAACTACGATGCAAGGTGCTTGCCATACTAAGTGTGGCTGCCGTAGATGACGAATTCATGACAATAGAATGAATTTACTGGTCAAATTATTGGAGCGTCGAGGAAGGCAATAAATCGCTGCACCAATATTGCTCTAGCTAAGCGTAAATTGGTGCATTGATGGGGGAGAGATTTAGGCTAAAGCACAGTTAAATGGCTATTTTAATGCCCAGTAGTCAACTGTGCGCTAAATACTAGGCATGTAAATTAACAGCCTCCTAGTGAAAACGATGAGTTGGATCTTGTATGCAAAACCCAACAGATGTTAATCGTCACTCTCCTTAATCTCTAATCCCATAGACGCCATTAATTCACGTGACTCTTTAGGGATCTTGTTAGGATTGTCTTTGCGTAAATCGTCGTCATTGGGCAATGGCTGCCCCGTAAACGCGTGCAAAAATGCCTCGCACAATAATTCAGAATTAGTCGCGTGGCGCAAATTGTTGACCTGACGACGAGTGCGCTCGTCAGTGAGCACTTTCAACACTTTAAGTGGAATAGAAACTGTCACTTTTTTAACTAATTCGCTTTTTTTGCCGTGTTCAGCGTAGGGATGTATATATTTTCCGTTCCACTTTGCCATACTGATACTCTTTTTTATCTTTCTTATGATTGGAAAGTCTAACTGTAACTCAGTTAGATGTCTAAACATCTTGACGGCTTAGCCTAACCAGTCTAATTTAGACGTCTAAACGGCTATTTTAATACTAACTTTCGGAGTGTCCATGGTTTCGTATGCCCAAGGTATAGAGTCCCTTAATCAATCTTTATCAGAATTAAGTGGCATTAACGTTTCATTTGAGTTTTTCCCGCCCAAAACTGAACAAATGGAACAGACGCTATGGAAGTCGGTAAATCGACTCGCTCCGCTGAAACCGGCGTATATGTCAGTAACCTATGGTGCCAATAGTGGCGAGCGAGATCGTACTCATGACGTAGTGAAACGGATCCAAACAGAAACAGGTGTTCCTGCTGTTCCACATTTAACCTGTGTCGATGCCAGCAAAGAAGAATTGGTACAAATTGCCAAAGATTACTGGAGTAGCGGGATCCGCCGGATAGTGGCATTGCGTGGAGATTTACCCGAGGGAACCAGCAAAACAGATATGTATGCCGCTGATCTGGTTGCGTTGCTTAAAGACGTCGCCGATTTTGATATTTCTGTTGCCGCCTACCCAGAAAAGCATCCAGAAGCGCCCAACGCGCAATTTGACTTGCTCAATCTAAAGCGAAAAGCCGAAGCCGGTGCGACCGAAGCGATCAGCCAGTTCTTTTTTGATGCAGAGGTGTTCCTACGATTTCGCGATCGCGCCGCGGCAGCGGGCATCGATTTGGATATTGTGCCGGGCATATTGCCTGTTACTAATTATCAAACCTTGATACGGTTTGCAGGCTTTACCAATGTGCACGTACCTGGATGGCTGCACAAAATGTACGATGGATTGGAAAAAGAAGACCAAACCACACGTAATTTACTGGGTGCCAGTATTGCTATGGATATGGTTAAAGTACTGGCAAAAGAAGGGATCCGCGATTTCCATTTTTACACCCTCAACCGCAGCGAATTAAGCTACGCCATTTGCCATTTATTAGGTGTTCGGGCTTAAAGCAGATAAACTAATCAGGAGAAAAGAGTTCAAGAGGGAAATATGCACGAATTAACTACACTGGATAAGGTGAAGAATTTTATGAGTCACGCCTATGCGTTAATTCGCAATGTCGTGCACCATTGTATCCAAGATAGGATCACCGTATCTGCTGGCCACCTTGCCTATGTTTCATTACTGTCGTTAGTGCCATTTATTGTGGTGTTTTTCAGTATTCTTTCAGCGTTTCCCGCGTTTAATGAAGTACGCCAACAACTTGAACTCTACGTGTTTAGCAATTTCATTCCCACCTCAGGTGACGTCCTACAAAAACACATGGGAGAGTTTGTCGCGAATGCCTCAAAAATGGGCGCCGTCAGCATATTCGCATTAGTGGTTGTTGCATTGGCTCTGATCTCCAATGTCGACAAAACACTGAACCACATTTGGCAGGCTAAAAGTGAGCGACCGCGCATTTATACTTTTTCTATCTATTGGATGGTTTTAACCCTTGCGCCTTTGCTGATAGGTGTCAGCGTGTTAGTAAGTACCTACCTTGTTGGACTGGCAAACTATGCCGATGAATATACCCCCGGCTTTTCTACCATGTTGCTTAAAGCGGTGCCCTTTATCACCGCGGTGATCGCTTTTTTCATACTTTATATGGTCGTTCCTAACAAACGTATCAGTGCCAAGCACGCCATCTCCGGTGCAGTCTTGGCGGCGACCTTGTTTGAGCTGTCGAAAACAATGTTTGCAATGTATATCGAGAATTTCCCTTCTTATCAGGTGATTTATGGCGCAATTGCGGTAGTTCCCATTCTATTCGTGTGGGTGTATTTAAGTTGGGTATTAGTTTTGGTGGGCGCTGAATTTACCCGAGGGCTAGAACGAGTGATCCCTGAAGAAGATACCGGTGAAGAACGCAACCTATTACCTGAAGAAGACGAGCGACGAAAGGGAAAAGAGAAAGTCTAAATAGCCTAAACTCTGTGCGATTATCTCATCATCGCTGTGCGGTCATTTGCCATGATCGTTTTAAATAGGGGGGGCACGTTGGCGTATTCTGCATTTAATACTATTATTGAGTGAAATCTAGTCGCGGTATACCCAATGACAAATGATAAAAGAGTACATCCTAGATTTAGTCCTAAAGGCGTTCATGCTGACATCATTATCAGTAATCAGAGTAATCCACAGGGTATTCACTTAGAAGGTAATATGCTGGATATGAGTTATTCAGGTATTCGCATTAAATTGTTATCTGCCATGCCCGCCACCTTGCCTGATAGTCACGTAAAAATTACGTTAACTTTGCCCACGTCTGGGATCTGCTGCACTATCAAAGGGCTAATTCGGCATGTGAACGAAGCGGCCGAACTAGGATTACAGTATTCAAAATTTCATCCCGAACATGAAATGGATGATTTTATATTTGAGTGTGTCAAACATGTCGATGATGTATCAGGTATTGTAAGTAGCGTCTAAGTTTAAATAAGCAATAAATTATCTGCTTAATTAACGACGAACGCATTTTTTCCTCAAGTGCGACAGCAACTAGCCACCAACCTAGCGAGCACTGTCAAAGAAAATAAATACAAATTAATTGATTTATGAGGACTATCCACCCGTCATTACTTTAAACCGCAAAAGAGTTTATAGGTTGATAATTCGGAGATAGTTGGCTCGGTGCCCAGCAGATCTATATTGTTAAATGCAGGATCCGATGTCGAATTTGTTTGAGGAAATACAATGACAATATTATCGCCCGAATCATCAGTATATATTGAAGACCAATATTCGAACCCTCTGGCAATAGCCAATTCAGCATAAACACACATCATCCAGCGAGAGGCTGCTGCTGAACGGCTTTGAAACTTTGGAATTGAAAGCGTCGAATAGCTTTCACTTCTGTGTATTTCTGTCACTGTGAAATCAAAAGCGCTAATTCCTCTCGCTTTGGAGGTTACCGAGAAATTTGTATTGGCATGTGAATTTACGGTACTTAAGGTAACTGCCAAGAAAAATAACGTTAATAGTGGTTTCATGAAGAAGTCCTTTTTCGATTAGATATGATGGCGCGATAAACAACTAAAGGTAATTACTTGGTTTTAGTATAGCCGTTTTTTTAATGCCTTTATCGATAGCCGCTCAATAAGTAGAGCGGCTGGTCACTGATAAAATATTCTAACTAGCTTTTAATGCTTGATATAAAGTCATTCGATTGAGAAATGGCAGAATTCATGTCTTTGATCAGTGCATCAATGTCTTTTTTAATGACATTGAATTCACCTTGCAGTGCACCTATCGCGCTGGCATTTAAATTGTGCTTTAAGTACAACACGTTATCTTGTAGTGCAGACAATACCGGTGGCATTTTTGACTCAGCTTTGCGCATCGCGCTGATCAAGCTGCTGTATCGTCTTTGTGTGTCTTTAAGCTGCTTTTGACTGTTTCTGCGCAAGGTAGCATTTTCATATTTATCTAGCTCTTCGGTCCATTCATCAAACAGTGCTTCAGCAACACTTTCGACTTTGTTGATCCGATTAGTGACATTGTTTGCTGCGTCCTGACTGGCTTCAAACTGGCTACTCAATTCTTGGTAGATTTCCTGCATTTCGCCGCCGTCAAAGTTGATCAACTGACTAAATTCGTCCAGTGCCGACTTAAACTGCTTTTGTGCATCTTCTTGAGACTCTTTGGCATCCTCGACCCTATCCACCAAAATATCGCGTTTTTCCACGCCGAGTTTCTCCCACGCGGCATAATAGGCGCTTTGACAGCCGAACAGCGTTAAACTGAACAAAATGATTATTAACTTATTCATACGTCCGAGCCTTTATATGTGGCGGCACTGATAATCGACCATAGATGGAATATAGCGCCAACTGGCCAGAAAAAGAACAGTACTACGGTCGCCGCGAGACCATAAAAAACAAACGAAAAAACAAAAAATAACAAGGCTTTAAATACTCGCCCTTGAACCAATTGTCCTAGCCCTGGAATGAAAAAACTGCATATTGCAGCCAACACATTTCCACCTGATCCTTGTCCCGCCATAGTATTCTCCAACAGTAGCAAATAAAAACAAATGTAGATATTGGGGTATTAAGTGCTAAATTAAAGCAAAGAAGCGTAATTAACAAACAAAAAACGGAATATATGGGCCATTGCTATCCCCCTTTACGACCCTACACGAGCGAAACCATTGATGTCAGTGATGGGCATCGTTTGTACCTCGAACAATCTGGCAACCCGAAAGGCATACCAGTACTGTATTTGCATGGCGGTCCTGGAGCAGGTTTATCAGATAACTACCGCAGCTTTTTTGATCCTAATCTATATTGGATCATTGGCTTTGATCAGCGTGGCTGCGGTAAGTCGACGCCTTTTGCCAGCTTGAAGCACAACACAACCCAAAAATTAGTCGACGATATGGAGGTTATTCGTAAGCACCTAGGGGTCACGAACTGGATGTTGTGTGGCGGTTCCTGGGGTACCACTCTGGCGCTCAGTTATGCGATAAAATACCCTAAGTGTGTCAGTGCTATCGTGCTACGCGGTGTGTTTTTAGCCCGTCAACAAGACTTGGATTGGTTCATCGGCCCACAAGGTGGAGCTGCGCAGGTGTTTCCCGAGCATTACCAGTCATTTATTGAAGTGCTTCATGATCAACCTAAGAGTCTCTCCGTAACAGATGCGTTCTACGATATTTTTCTAAATGGGGATGAGCTCACACAAATGCACGCCGCGCGGTCTTGGTGTTTGTGGGAGGAAAGGATCTCGCAGATGAATACTTCGATTCAGGAACACGATCTGGCTAAGAATCTGCACCGAGCAGTGAGTCTGGCAAGGTTAGAGTGTCATTACATGAAGCATCAATGCTTTCTTGAAGAAGATTTTATTTTAAAAAATGCACACAGGTTTTCTGCAATCCCAGGCACCATCATTCATGGTAGATACGATATGGTTTGCAAGCTGGAAAATGCTTATGCTTTGAGTCAAGCATGGCGAGAAGGGCAGCTATTGATTGTGCCAGAAGCGGCTCATAGCGCTTCGGATCCCAAGATAAGCGAAGCGATCTGTCATGCCACCGACGCTATGGCTAAATTCATCGCAGAGCAAAACCAATGATTGCGCTAATTCAACGGGTCAACTATGCCCGAGTCAAAGTGGACGGTGCAACCTTAGGGCAAATTGACAAAGGCTTATTAGTGCTACTGGGAGTTGAAAAAACAGACAGTGAAGAAATAGCCAAAAAGCTCGCAGATAAAATGCTCAAACTACGCATCTTTGCCGACGAGCAGGGTAAAATGAATCTGAATGTGTCACAAGCACAAGGAGATTTGCTCATTGTTTCCCAATTTACCCTAGTCGCAGATACCCACAAGGGCAATCGACCGGGCTTTTCCAATGCTGCACCACCTGAAATGGGCGAACAATTATATCAGTATTTTTTCGATTACTGTGCGTCTCAAGGAATGGTTTGTGAAGCCGGTCAGTTTGGCGCCGATATGCAAATCAGCTTAGAAAATGACGGACCAGTAACCTTCCATTTGCAAATAAATTAGCCTCACTATTGAGAGTTGTAGCTGATTGCGTTTTAATGAGCTCCCTCTCAGCCTATCTAAATACCCTACCAAAGGTCTTGTCTGTGAGGGATAAATCCATTACTTATAGCCTATAGTTACCAGTAAAATACCCAAAAAGAGACTTATCTTTGTATGTATAAAATCGATACACCAAAAACGGATGAACAATTTGAGGCCTATTTCCAGTTTCGCTGGAAAATGCTAAGAAAACCGTGGAATCACCCGTTTGGTTCAGAAAAAGATGAGTACGAGCAGGTAGCTGAACATCGCATGATTCTCGATGCAAACGGCCAAGTTGTAGGCGTTGGACGGGTTCATATGAACATGTCAGAAGAAGCACAAATTCGACATGTAGCTATTGCTAAAGAATTTCAGGGTAAGGGACTAGGCAAGTTGATCTATTCGGCATTAGAAGAAGTTGCTAGATCGCAAGGAGCAAAGCGTCTTGTGACTAATAGCCGTCGTATCTCCATCGATTTTTTCAGTTCCTGTGGCTTTGAAATTGAAAAAGAAGCGCCGACTGAAATGGGTAAGCTAAAGCGAACCCAGATGATTAAAAAACTCTCTGATGTCAATCAAGTCATGGTCCATCCTAAATGGTGTCAGGAGCTTCAAAAAACCTGGTACGAAACCATCCCTATCAGCGAGCAGATGGGCATTCAACTATACAAGTATTCCGGGACGACTTTGGAAACCAGAGCATCCTTAAATAAGAATATTAACCTGCACGGCACTATGTTTGCGGGCAGTATATTTTCACTTGCCACCTTAACGGGCTGGGGCATGATCCATCTGAAGCTCAAAGAAAAGTCGTTAGAAGGCGAAATCGTTCTGGGTGATGGCAATATTCATTATCATAAGCCCATTACTATGCAGCCACGAGCGTTATGCAATGTAGAGTTTTTAGATGGCAAGTTCGAATTGTTGCAACGTAACAAGAAAACAGCAATTAAGTTAAGAGTAGATATACTGGACGGTGAAAATCCAGTGGCAGAATTTAAAGGGGTGTTTTGGATTTTGCCAGTTACAGACTAACTGATTTTCCCTGAAAGCTCATGATCTAACAGGCATAAAAAAAGCGCGATTAAATCGCGCTTTTTAGTGTTTGTTTAGCTGCTACGCCATCGCTAATTGCAATTTCTTCATGGCGTTTTTCTCAATCTGACGTACTCGCTCAGCAGAGACTTCATACTTATCTGCCAAATCTTGCAAGGTTAACTTATCGTCAGACAACCAGCGGGTTTGGATGATGTGCTGGCTGCGCTCATCAAGGGTTTTAATCGCTGAGTGCAAACGTTTTGATGCATTAGCATCCCAGTCACTATCGATTACTTCTGACTCAACATCGGCCGTTTTATCTTCCAAAAACTGCACTGGCGCGAAGTTGCCACTTTCATCGTCATCAGCTGACAAATCAAATGCTTGGTCCTGACTACTCATGCGAGCTTCCATCTGCAGCACTTCTTTAGTGCTTACACCCAGCTCTTCTGCTACTTTTTGCACTTCTGCATGAGTAAACCAACCAAGACGTTTCTTATTTTTACGTAAGTTAAAGAATAATTTGCGTTGCGCTTTAGTTGTTGCAACTTTCACGATGCGCCAATTCTTCAATACAAATTCGTGGATTTCAGCTTTGATCCAGTGAACCGCAAAAGAGACTAATCTCACACCAACGGTGGGATCAAAACGTTTTACTGCTTTCATCAAACCGATATTGCCCTCTTGGATCAAATCAGCTTGCGGCAGCCCATAACCCGAATAGGATTTAGCTATATGGACAACAAATCGTAAATGAGACATGACAAGCTTACGTGCAGCTTCAATGTCTTCGTCACGTTGCAAACGCTCAGCAAGTTCGCGCTCTTCCTCAACGGTTAGCATACTAATGCTACTTACAGCTTGAATGTAGGTTTCAATGCTGCCGCTTTGAGGAACGCTTAATGCCATTGCTCGCATATTTGTGCTCATGTATACCCCTTAATTTAGTTCAGTGCCCGAGTTTAACAAACTCCGATAGGCCTTGCCAATCTTCTATACGGTAATAGACCATCAAAAGGAACAAAAATTTCACTTTTCACAGCAATAAAGTCGTTTTTTTAACTCGATATACTAAACTGGGGGCATTGCTACCGATTTAAAGGTATTAATTTTGATTAAAATGCTACAAACTATTTAGTCGAATAAATAAACAGCAGAATTTTCCCTACAAGGTTTAGCAGATGTTTGCATACGTAGCCCGACAGGCCATTTTTGATAAAGAATCAAATGTAAAAGCCTATGAGTTATTATTCCGCGATGGAAAACGTAATTGTTTTCCAGATATTGAGCCTGATGAAGCCACTTCAAAATTAATAGCAGGAAGTCACTTAGCCTTAGGCGTTGAAGAAATTACTGACGGCAAAACGGCATATATAAATTTTCATAATGACACGCTATTGTATCGTTTTCCCACTTCGCTCAATCCACAAGCAGTGGTTATTGAAATCGTTGAAACTGTGGAGATCAGCGATAAATTAATTGCCGCATGCAAACATCTCAAAAACTTAGGCTACCAAATTGCCTTAGACGATCATGACTTTGATCCCAAATGGGACGTTTTGCTTCCGTTTATCAGTATTATCAAAATAGACATTATGGAATGTGAATTCGACGTCATAGCACAGCATCTCCCCAAATTTAGAGACGCGAAGTTAAAGCTAGTTGCTGAAAGAGTCGAAACTCGAGAAGAATTTGATCGCTGTGTTGAGCTAGGTTTCGATTTTTTCCAAGGTTACTTTTTTGCTAAACCAGAGGTGATGAAACAAAAAAACATCCCGTCTTCGAAAATGACGCTCCTTGAACTGATGAAAGAAAGTGCCAGTTCTCAGTTTGATTTTGAATTGATCAGTCATATTATCGAACGCGATGTGGCGCTCTCATACATGCTATTGCGCTTTATTAATAATCCGATTATGAATAAACGCAATAAAATCACCTCCTTAACTCATGCGCTCACGTATATGGGTGAAGTCGAAATTAAAAAGTTTATTGCGCTGGTCGCTCTGGCGAATCTAGGGGATGATAAAGCGCCTGAATTAGTGCATCTTTCGCTGGTTAGAGCCAGATTTTGTGAATTAACCGCGTTAGCGAAGAAAGAAATCAGTAATCCACCCAAAGGGTTTCTAGTGGGATTATTTTCATTGTTAGATGCATTGCTGGATCAGAATATGAATCAGTTAATGAAAAAACTGCCGCTTAGCGATGAATTGAAAAATGCGCTGTGCGGTATGAAAAGCCAATTACGCGATTACTTGTCTTTAGCGCGCGCCTTTGAATACGCTGACTGGGAAGGTGTTAAGCGCCATGCTAAGGGCCTTGAACTCGATCAGAGACTATTGCATAGTTTCTATAATGAATCGATTAAATGGGGCGCTTCCATGGCTCGTTCTATTGGGCATTAACACTTGACTAATTTTACAATCCATTAAAAATAATAATTAACCTCTGAGGATTGATTGATGTTCGCTTTTGTTGCTCGGCAACCCATACTAGATAGAGAAAAGGAAGTCTTTGCTTATGAGCTATTGTTCAGAGATGGCAAAAGCAACTGTTTCCCTGAAAAAGACGTAGAAGCTGACGAGCGCAGTAATAGTGCGCAAAGCAGCCTGAAGTTAGGCTTGGATGATATTTCATGTCAAAAAACAGCCTTCATAAATTTCACCAATGAAACTATTCTCAAAGGCTTGCCCAATAGCCTTGACCCCAAAACGGTCGTCGTCGAAGTCGCCGATGGTGATGCCGGAGATTACTCACTAGTGAGCGCTTGCGAAAATATTCGCAACCTAGGCTTTCAGATTGCGTTAAATGGCCCAAAACTTACCACCAGCAGTGAACTGTTAAACTTAGTCGATATTGTCAAGATCGACACCATGCAATATGCCTTTGCAACCATCGCTAAACAAATCCCAAGATTTACCCATGCGAATGTGAAGTTAGTCGCAGATAACGTTGACACGCAGCAGAATTTTACGACTTTCAGTGATTTAGGGTTTGATTATTTTCAGGGCTACTTCTTTGCCAAACCGGAAAGCTTCAGTAATGCGCCTTTACCGGTTAACAAGCTATCGTTGATTGAACTCATTGCCGAAACCACTAAAGATAACTTTGGCATAGATAGAATAAACGAGATCATTGAACGCGATGTTGGTTTGTCTTATATGCTGCTGCGCTTTATCAACAACCCGATGATCAACAAACGTTTCAAGATAACCTCGCTCAAACACGCCTTGAATTATATGGGCGAAGTAGAAATTAAGAAGTTTATCGCGTTATTGGCATTGGCTAATTTAGCTGATGACAAACCCATGGAATTACTGCACATGTCATTGGTTAGAGCTCGTTTCTGTGACTTGGTGGCCCAAGCTCGTGGCACGGGCGACAACCCACCAATTGGCTTTATGGCGGGTCTATTTTCTTTATTGGACGCTTTGCTCGACCAAGAAATGCAACATTTAGTATTAAAGATGCCCATCGTTGATGAGGTTAAGTATGCCTTGTGTGGTGGCCAGAATGATTATTACTATTACATTATGTTGGCCAGAGCATTTGAGAGTGGCACTTGGATGAAGGTCAGAAAAATAGCCGATTCACTTCAGCTAGATCAAAAAGTCTTACACGGTTTATTCAATCAGGCCATTGTCTGGGGCAACAGCGTACGACAATCTATTTCACCGCACTACCCTGCCAGCAAACCACAATAAAACGATTACGGGGTTCGGGTTGAACGTTCAGTTACGTCAACCCGAGCGCTTTATTTAGGCTCAATGCTGCGAACGTGGCGATGTACCGAGATCATTGATCCTGCAAGCCCTAAGAAAACAGACACGCTGAGCATGATTAGCAACGCTTCAAAGTGCAAACCAGTCAAATCAAACTGTTTGTTGTACTGGGCTGTTAAGGCGTCGATACTGCCTGACATCCACCATAGCAGCAACACCACCGCAAACCATGCCATTAACCCGCCGAACAATCCGTACCAGATACCGGTATACATAAAAGGACGATGAATAAAGGCATCCGTTGCACCTACTAGCTTCATGACTAAGATTTCATCACGGCGACTTAAAATATTTAACCTGATGGTATTACCGATAATAAGCACCACCGCTAAAAACAATAGTAACGCTACCGCATAAATTAATTCTTTCGCAATCGATAAAAACCCATACAAACGTTCTAGCCATTTGATATCCAGCTTTGCCACATCGACAAATCGTTCAGTTTGTAACTTTTCCAGTAACTTAGAAGCTGCTGTGGGAGACGTATGCTGTGATGACGGTTTCACCAAAATTACGTCCGGTAGCGGATTTTCATCGAGATAGTCAAGCGCCGCTCCCAACCCACTTTGAGACTGAAACTCTTGCATACCTTGCTCGGCAGGAACAAAAGTTATGCCATCAATTTCCGGCCACAAACCTAGTTTGGTGACCAATTGATTGGCATCCTTGGAAGCGGTATCACGGCGCAAAAATAAGGTGATTTCCGATGCTTGTTGCCAATTTTCAGCAATGTTTTCGGCATTTTTAACTAGAATATAAAAGGTGCTTGGCAAAGTGATACTGAGCCCCAACACGCCAATGGTCATAAGCGATGCGACGGGCGCGCGCCAAAGGTCGCCCAAACTCGTTAAGGCTTGGCGAATATGACTCAAGAAAAACATCTGCACACGTTGGAGCCAGCCAACATGGGTTGAGTGAACGCCTTGAGGTCGACCTTTAAATAGTAAACTCATTAGAGTTGGTATCCTGGAGTCTGTTCGCTATCCCAGTCTTCAGTAAGACCGTCAGTGATCATCTGCCCTTGCTTGAGCGTCAAAGTGCGGTACTTCATTCGGGCTATTAATCCCAAGTCATGGGTAGCGATAAATACGGACACACCGGCTTGGTTAAAATCTTCAAATAAACGAATGATTTCCATCGATAGTTTCGGATCTAAGTTTCCAGTTGGCTCATCGGCCAATAACAAGGGGGGTTTGTTGACAACGGCTCTGGCAATCCCTACACGTTGCTGTTCACCACCAGAGAGCATAATGGGTAAGTTTCTAATTTTGTCCCGCAAGCCAACCATTTCTAGTGCTGCATGCACTCGTTTGGTGGTTTCTTTGCGTGAAAATCCTTCAATCACTAAAGGTAGCGCGACATTGTCGAACACGGTTTTGTCCATGAGCAATTGGTGGCTTTGAAAGATCATGCCGATGTCACGACGGATATAGGCGATTTGGCGACGATGAATTTTATTCAGATCATGACCGTTAATGAGTACCTGACCCACTGTCGGGCGCTCCATGATACTGATCAGTTTGAGCAGGGTACTTTTACCCGCTCCAGAATGTCCGGTCAAAAACGCCATTTCACCCGGTTCAATATGAAAGCTAACCTTGCGCAACGCTTGTTGCCCACCAGGGTAAGTTTTACTGACCTGTTCAAACTTGATCACGGTTAGTGGATCCTATGTTATTGGTTGTCAGCGTCGTGGAATAGCGCATCCACAAATTGCTGGCTTTCAAAAGGACGCAAATCGTCAATACCTTCACCCACGCCAATATAGCGGATGGGAATGTCGAATTTGTCGGCAATCGCAAAAATCACCCCACCTTTAGCGGTACCATCTAGCTTCGTTAACGTTATGCCCGTTAAGCCTACTGCTTGATTAAAAATTTTGGTTTGGCTAATAGCATTTTGACCAGTGCCAGCATCGATGGTCAACATGATCTCGTGTGGTGCATCCGGATGAATCTTCTTCATTACTCGAACCACTTTTTTCAATTCTTCCATTAGGTGATCTTTGTTTTGCAGACGTCCTGCTGTATCCGCAATTAACACATCAATGTTCTTTGCTTTAGCTGATTGATATGCATCGAAGATCACCGAGGCGCTGTCAGAGCCAGTTTGTTGAGCAACAACGGGGATATTATTGCGCTCACCCCAGACCTGCAATTGTTCTACCGCAGCGGCTCGGAAGGTGTCTCCGGCCGCAAGCATCACTTTTTTACCTTGCTGCTGAAACTGCTTGGCCAGTTTCCCTATGGTGGTAGTTTTACCCACCCCGTTGACACCCACCATTAAAATGACGAAAGGCCCTTCGGCTTGATCAATCTTTAAGGGTTCACTGGCTTTCCCCAAAATGTCGGCCATTTGCTGTTTCAGCAAATCGTATAAGGCTTCTCCGTCTTTGAGCTGAGAGCGGTCGGCAGTTTCGGTTAAATTGGTGATTATTTTATTAGTTGTGTCCATGCCTAAGTCGGCGACTAACAGTTGCGTTTCAAGCTCTTCATACAGTTCATCGTCAATGGTCTTGCCTTTGAAAAGACTGACAAATCCACTGCCCAAGTTTTGCTTAGTTCGAGACAGGCCGCGTTTGAGCTTGCTGAAAAACCCCTCTGGCTCTGGCTCTGGCTCTGGCTCTGGCTCTGGCTCTGGCTCTGGCTCTGGCTCTGGCAAAGTTTGAGGCGCAGGATCGACTAGGTCAACAGGGGGAACTGCCGACAATGGCACATCGACAGAAGTCTCAGGTGCAATTGGCGATCTATCTTGACCTGTTTCAATTGGCTTGTTTTGCAGGTCTTGCGATGTGCTTTGGTTATCCTTTGTTTGATCAATCTTAGGCTCTTCCGTGGCAGGCGTTTCCACTGGCGCGCCTTCACTGCCTTCGGTTGGTTTAATGGTCTGTTGATCAGTGGATGGCTGATCATCAGTCGGTTGTTCATTTTTATCTTTATTAAACCATTTGAAAAATTTCGACATTTTAAATTCAGTTCTCTTAAAGCAATTTGATTCAGTGCATTTCAACTTTCCTAATTTGCAAGAGTGCAGAAAAGTCGTTGACGGTTTACACTACCGTCATATTTTCACAATCATAGCATTTCTTGGATTCATGAAGCGAGGCGTAAACAAGCAATCTTCGGCAACAGGTTCAATTAGAATTATCAGTGGTCAGTATCGAGGCCGAAAATTACCGGTGTTGAACGCTCAGGGACTGCGGCCCACCACTGATCGACTAAAAGAAACGCTGTTTAATTGGCTGATGCCCTATGTATCCCAAAGCACCTGCCTTGATATGTTCGCTGGCAGCGGCAGTCTGGGGTTTGAGGCATTGTCTCGCTATGCCAAATGGTGCACCTTTATCGAAATGGCGCCACAAGCGGCGAATAACATTAAACAGAATTTGCAGACTTTGAAGATTGATCACAGCGCCGCAGAGGTAAAACAAGGCGATGCCTTTGCGCTTTGTGCCAGCTTGCCTCAGCAGTTCGATTTAATATTTATCGACCCACCGTTCCACCAACAGTTAGTGCCCCGCGCCCTCGATGTCTTAATCCACAATAATGTATTGGCAAAAGGGGCTTTGATTTACGTGGAGTGTGAGCGACAAGCCAGCACTTACTCAGCGCCTGACAACTGGCAGCTGATCAAACAAAAAGACACCAGCAACTTATCATCTCGTTTATTTGAGTTGAACGATAGTTAACCGCATTGAAAGCTCAATATCAGGTACATTCAATGCCGATATTAGAAACACCTTCACTCAACGCCATGGCGCGTAATTGTTTAACACTTTGCGCGGAAGGTCGCATGGTTGCCAGTATGTCTATCAGTTCATTTTGAAACGCCACTTCCCATTCCATTAAAGGGTGGGACTTGATCTGCTGAGACTCTAACGGCTCTTCATTGACAAGCTCCACAAAGGCTTCAACACATCCTTGAGATAGCTTGCTGACAATCACCGCACCCTGTGGCTCTTCATTCATTATCAAGGAAATAGTAGAGGCTAATGAAATCGTCACATCGATAGCAGGATAAACACCGTAGGATTGATAATCGGCTGCATCAGGCGTAATTTCTTCGACTTTATCCAACTGCAATGCGAAGTTGATTTTCCCTGAGTTGGGCGTGAGCCACTGCCAAAGTGCCTCTAGCGACTTATTAAACTGACCTTCATCATCATAGTCTGTGGTATCGCGAAATAACGCAAAGTTGGGTTGCATGCGCTGCACAAGGGTGGTGGCAAATGCGACTGCATGCCAACCTTTGAGCTCTCTTACTCGTTGAAAAGTATTCAATTTTTCGTTCATTTATCCAACTCTATGTGGTTGCCCCTAAGGCAAAATAGTTACCAATGCCATCCAAAAACATTTGAATTGCAAGCATGATCAAGATCATTCCCATCAATCGCTCCACTGCAATCAACCCACGCTCGCCGAGTAGTTTAAAGAATACACCTGAGAACATCAAAATCGTGGCCGACACAGCCCAAGCAGAAAACACCGCAATTGACCAGTCGAGCATTCTTAAAGGATCTTGATTGGCAATTAAAATTAATGCCGCCAATAACGACGGACCGGCAATCATGGGAATTGCCAAGGGAACGATAAAAGGTTCAGGATGAACACCATCATCAGCGTGAGCTGTTTTATTGGGAAAAATCATGCGAATGGCAATCAGAAATAAAATAATACCACCAGCAATACTGACGGCTTGCTGTTTAACATTCAAAAAATCTAATACGGCTTGCCCGCTGAACAAAAAGATAAACATAATTAACAGCGATATGAGCAACTCACGCGCCAAAATAATCCGTCTTCTTTTAGGCTCGATTGGTTTTAATATCGACATGAATATCGGTAAATTACCAAGCGGATCCATGATCAGAAACAACATCACCGCTGTAGACCAAATATCCATGCTACCTCCCCAAATAATACAACTGGCGGCATTGTAACCCTTATCCAACAATATCTAAAACGATATATCCGTCCTTCAATAGCAACATACAAACCTCATAAGAAACAATTGAATAAGTCTATAAAGAACGTGATATCAATCACTTGTGCATGTCGAAAAGTTCACTTAAGGTGTAGAAGGTGCTATAACTTGCAAACAGTAAGTTGTGCGCAAACTAGCAAAAGATGCAGTTTACGCTTTAATTGTATTTAGCATTCGAATTGAGGAAAGGTTAATGAGTTTAATGACTGTCGCAGAAGTAGCAGAGTTTTTAGGTGTTCAAGAGGGTCGAGTGGAACGATTGGAGCGTGAAAGTTTGCTAATGTCAAAAGACAAAGATGACGCTGGTAAACCTTTGTTTGACAAAACGGCTGTTGAAAAATACAAAGAATTCGCAGAACGTATCGGTGGGATCTAGTTAGCTACTTATTCCAACCTTTGCCTCACCAACAATAACGAGGCCTTGGCTAAAAAAAATATTATGCAGCTAGCCTAACTCGACTAGCCGCATCGATAACGTTTTTCTAGTCTTCTAAAAGTGCTCTTGCTATCGATCTGAATCCAATACCGCTAGCGCCGACTGGCATAGTTGCTGTGCCACTTGCATTGTACGCAGCGGCAAGATCGATATGTACCCACCCTTTGCCATTGTTAGCAACGAAACGAGATAAGAACCCAGCCGCATTAGAGGCGCCACCTGCACCACCACCTTTTTGCGCGCGACTGTTGGCCGTATCAGCAAAATCCGATGGGCATTTATCCTGATGCCAGATCTCTAGCGGTAACGCCCACACAGGCTCCTTTTCCTGCTCTGCACACTGAATGAATTGCTTGAGCGCGGGTTTATCCAAAGCAAACAACGCATTGTAGTCTCCGCCCGTGGCAGCAACCGCAGCGCCTGTCAGTGTAGCGGCATCTATTATCATTTGAGCATCAGTTTCAGCCGCGGCTATCAAACCATCAGCCAGCACCAGTCTGCCTTCAGCATCGGTATTGACTATCTCTACCGAAACACCGTTCTTATAAGTCAGCACATCACCCAGCTTATAGGCATGACCACTGATCAAGTTTTCTGCACAGCATAAAAGCAGCTTCACACGTTTGTTTAAGCCGTTCATGATCGCCAGCCCAAAGCCACCCACTACCGTTGCCGCTCCGCCCATATCGCATTTCATGCTGAGCATGCCTTCGCTGCTCTTAATACTGTAACCACCGCTATCGAAGGTAATTCCTTTGCCCACTAAAGCGGCGAACACGGGCGCATTAGGATCGCCGGTGGGATTGTAATCAACTTCGAGCAACACCGGTGGACGCACACTGCCGCGACCGACATTGTAAATGCCAATCCATCCTGCCTCAGCTAACTCTTCGCCAACCCATTGTTTAGAGGTGATCTTGCCGTTAGCTAACTCTGCAAGCCATGTTAACGAGCGTTCAGCTAGTTTCTCTGGCGACAAATCTTCTGGAGTAGCATTGACCAAGTCACGAGTGAAACACAGTGCGTCATACCGCTTTTGAAGAGTTGACTTGTCAGCATTATCTAGCCATTCAATAGATGATGGATTGCGTGGGCGACGATAACTAAAAGCAAAAGCCCATTGTTGCTCGGCGCTCCAATCTCCTTGCAATTTGACACCGTCGAGATTCATACCATCTAGTTTTCTAGCGGCTTTTTGTATTTGGGTTAATTGCGCTGGTTCTTCAGCATCAGCCGACAAATGGATAATGGCTGTATTACCTTGAAAACTAAGTCCGGCTTTTTTCCCCCAATGAGACGCTGCGGGTTGGATACTGAGTTCAACTAACATGTGTGACATACTTGCTCCTTTGCAGAGTAAAAAACAATGGGTTCTATCGGCCCAATTCAATAGAGGTAATATGCTGTTCCAAACACCACTTATCAAGGGCACATTGTTAAAACGTTATAAACGATTTCTCGCGGATGTCGAATTATGCGACGGTAGTGTGGTGATCGCACACTGTCCCAATACCGGAGCCATGACTGGATGCGCCGAACCTGGCTATCAGGTGTGGCTCAGCCCCTCCACGGATCCCAAACGCAAATTAAAATATACTTGGGAGTTAGCACAAAATCATCAAGGGCACTGGATTGGTATTAATACTCACCGTGCCAATCAGCTAGTTATTGAAGCGATACACGCGGAAAGGATCCCAGAGCTTGACGGCTATAAAACACTTAAAAAAGAAGTGAAATATGGCTCAGAAAATAGTCGCATTGATATTTTATTGAGCGATGACAATAAAGTGGACTGTTATGTAGAGGTTAAATCTGTCACTTTATTACTAGAAGATAAAGGCTATTTTCCAGACGCTAAAACCACCCGAGGTACAAAACACATTCGAGAGCTTATCGAGATGGTAAATCAAGGGAAACGTGCGGTTTTGTTTTTTTGTACACAACATACCGGTATTGAGGTTGTCAGTGCCGCACAGCGCATTGATCCCGAATATGCAGACACCTTAAGACAAGCAATGCAAGCTGGGGTTGAAGTGTTGGTTTACAGCGCACAAATCAATCAAAAAAATGTCGCCATAAATCAACGACTAGAATTCATTTATTAAAAAAAAGGTTGATTTTTTATTAAAGAAGCCTATGTTTGCCAGTCTTAAAAAAATAGCTCGATGGGTTTCTAATAAAAAATCGAGCATTTCAGGGTTCGATTTTTATAGGTTGTAATCACAACCATTGCATTTATTCGGCCTGATAAGGTTTGCTAGGATGACCGCTTTCTGGTATAGATTGTGGGCTGCAAACACTTGTTTGTGTCGTAGTGTAGGAGAATTGGCAGATGCCAACAGGAAAAGATAAAGCATTAGGATTAATTGCTCTTGCAGGTTTGACTCCATATCAGGAGAAAGACGGCGAAGAGTACATGAACGAAGCTCAAACTGAGCATTTTAGAAAAATTTTAGCTGCTTGGCGTGCACAATTGCGCGAAGAAGTTGATCGCACTGTTCACCATATGCAAGACGAAGCAGCCAATTTCCCCGATCCCGTTGATCGTGCTGCGCAAGAAGAAGAATTCAGCTTAGAATTGCGTACCCGTGACCGTGAACGTAAGCTAATCAAGAAAATTGAAAAGACACTAAAACGCATCGAAGATGACGATTTTGGTTTCTGTGACGCATGTGGTATCGAGATAGGTGTTCGCCGTTTAGAAGCCCGTCCAACTGCCGACATGTGTATTGACTGCAAAACCCTCGCTGAAATAAAAGAAAAACAGCTACAAGGTTAAGCAATACAATGCATAAACAAAAGCCGCCCGTAGCGGCTTTTGTCGTTTTTGGAATAGTCGGATGAACAGCCAAGCTTACATCGGTCGATTTGCCCCAAGTCCCTCTGGTCACTTGCATTTAGGCTCGCTGGTCACAGCACTAGGAAGTTATCTGCAAGCCAAGGCTCAGCAAGGAAAGTGGCGCTTAAGGATTGACGATATTGATCCGCCACGCATTATGCCCGGCGCAATTGAACACATCCAAAGCGCACTTTGGGTCCATGGCCTCAAGTGGGATGATGAGATTGTGTATCAAAGTGACCATAGCGCCGAATATGAATCCGCGCTGCAATCCCTATTGGCAAACAACAAAATATACCGCTGTGAGTGCACTCGGGCACAAATCAAAGCAGCAGGAGGGCGTTATGCTGGTACCTGTCGCGACAAGACGTCCGTTTCCGCGCCGTTTTCATTGAGGTTTAAACACACTAATCCTGTGAGCAACTTAAATGATGGCTACCTAGGACATATCACCATTGACCCTAGTGCCACCAACGAAGATTTTATCGTCAAACGCAAAGATGGACTCTATGCCTATCATTTAGCGTCGGTGGTAGATGATATTGCCATGGGAGTCACCGAAATTGTCCGAGGCGAAGATTTGCTGTTACCTACTGCCTGCCAATGGTCCTTGTTTCACGCTTTTGAAGCTCAGCCACCTAAAACGATGCACCTGCCGTTAGTAGCGTTCAAAGATGGTCGCAAATACAGCAAGCAAAATAATGCACCGGCATTGGATCTCACCCAGCCAAAGCAAAACCTACAGCACGCCTTAGGGTATTTGGGGATTGAAATTACCCCACAAGCCGCACAAATGGAGGTGGTCCCATTGCTCAACTGGGCAATCACCCAATGGCAACAAAAATCCTTACCCGTGTCACAACCTCCTTTAGGCTAAACACTGCATCAACTAATAGAAAAAATCCTTTATACGGTATATCATTGCGCGCCATTACAGAACAATAGCGAAATCAGGAACATCACCATCATTTCTCGTGTGATCAAAAAGGTCAAAAACGCGCTCGCAGGAAGTGCTACAGAATACCATTCGGACTTACTCGATCCTAAGGTCATACCGCGTGGCGAGCACGGTATTTCGCGCGAGGGGATCAGTGACAATGCGCTTAAAGTATTATATCGACTCAATAGTGCGGGGTTCGATGCATACTTAGTCGGTGGTTGTGTGCGCGATCTAATTGTAGGCCTACAGCCCAAAGATTTTGATGTTGTGACCAACGCCACCCCCGATGAAGTCAAATCACTGTTTAAGAATTGTCGATTAATAGGCCGTCGTTTTCGTTTGGCCCACGTGGTATTTGGTCGTGAAATAATCGAAGTGGCGACGTTTCGAGGTCACCATCAAAATAGCCCTGATGAAAAGAAAAAAAGTCCCAAAGAAGCCTTAGGCAAGCAGAATCAAGAAGGTCAAATATTACGCGACAACGTGTTTGGTAGCATTGAAGAAGATGCTGAGCGTCGTGATTTCACCATCAATGCTATGTACTACCGTGTCACAGATTTTACCGTTACCGATTTCGCCAACGGCATGCAGGCGATTAAAAATAAACGCATTGAGCTAATTGGTGATCCAGAAACCCGTTACCGCGAAGATCCGGTAAGAATGATCCGGGCTGTGCGATTCGCCGCTAAGTTAAATATGCAAATCAGCGAGTCGTCTGCGCAGGCAATTCATGAGTTAGGCTCCTTGTTAAGCAATATTCCACCGGCGCGGTTATTTGAAGAAGTGATCAAATTATTCGCCTCTGGGCAAGGCTTGAGTACGTTCAAGTTAATGCAAGAATTCGATTTAATGCAGCCGCTATTCCCGCAACTTTCGCCGTTGCTCAAAGACCCCAAGAGTCGTGAAAATCAGTTCATTGAAAGAGTATTAATTAATACCGATAATAGAATCAATACGGGTTTGCGTGTTACGCCGGCGTTTATGTATGCGGCCTTTTTGTGGTATCCCATTGAAGAGCACACCCAAAAATTAATGGATGAGGCCGGCCTCAATCATTTCGATGCATTCAATATTGCGATTAACGATGTATTGCATCGTCAAATTCAACGCATCATGATCCCAAAACGATTCTCCACTACCATGCGCGAAATCTGGCAGTTGCAGTTGCGCTTACCCAAACGTTTCGGACGCCGAGCCTACCAAATGCTTGAACATCCTCGCTTTCGTGCCGCTTATGATTTTTTGTTACTCCGGGGGCAAGTCGAAGGCGGAGCCTTGCTTGAACTCGCCGATTGGTGGACCGAATTCCAAGAAGTCAGTGCCGAGCAGCGCAAAAACATGCTTGTTAAGTTGCGCGAAGCTGAAGGTGGCAGTGCCAGAAGACCTCGCCGTCGTCGTAGCAGCACCAAGAAGCCAGCATCGTCATAATGAGTCTTGCTCGTTGTTTTATCGGCTTAGGCAGCAATTTAGCGACTCCTAAGACACAACTCGTAGCTGCGCTTAACGCGATAGAAAAGCTTGTTGATACTCACATTGTGCGTTGTTCATCCTTTTATTCAAGCCAGCCTATGGGGCCTCAAGACCAGCCCAAGTATGTCAATGCAGTGGCAGAAATATCGACGCGCTTAAAGCCATTGGCATTACTCGACGAATTACAGAAAATTGAACTTCAGCAAGGTAGGCAGCGTAAAGAGGAACGCTGGGGTCCAAGAACCCTAGATCTCGATATTTTATTAATCGATTCGTTGGTACTTGATACCCCTCGTTTGACCGTGCCACATTATGGTCTTAAACAGCGAGAGTTTGTACTTTACCCGCTGTACGAAATAGCGCCGGATCTCGTGTTACCATGTGGTAATTCTTTGCTTTCTGTACTAGATAGAGTCTCTAAGAACGGACTATCTGCAATAGCATCAGATATAAATTGGGAGCGAAATACACAGCCCAACTGATAAATTCAGCAGAGGTGGGTATTTCCGTTAGCAACAGGTGATAAAAGATGACTAAGAAAACAACGATTTCGACTTTGTTGAAGATGAAACAACAAAATCAGAAGATCACCGCGCTAACTGCTTACGACGCCAGCTTCGCCAAACTGTTTGACGAACAGGGTGTCGATATGATGTTAATCGGTGATTCGTTAGGAATGGTATTGCAAGGCAGCGATGATACCTTGAGCGTGACCATTGATGAGATTGCCTATCATACTCGCGCCGTACGCAAAGGTACCCAGCGTGCTTTCGTGGTGGCTGATATGCCATTTATGAGTTACGCCACTGTTGAACAAAGCTATACCAATGCGGCAGCCTTAATGGCAGCCGGTGCGAGTATGGTGAAAGTCGAAGGTGGCGATTGGTTAATTGACACCATTCGCGGATTAAACTTACGCGGCGTACCTGTCTGTGGCCATTTGGGCCTGACGCCTCAATCCGTGCACGTTATCGGTGGCTTTAAAGTGCAGGGGCGTGACGATTTACAAGCCGAACAATTGATGGAACAAGCATTAGCATTAGTACAAGCAGGGATCCAAATGCTGGTACTTGAATGTGTTCCTACAGCACTGGCGAGTAAAATCAGTCAAGCTGTAGCGATCCCCGTGATCGGCATAGGCGCTGGCTCTGGCACCGATGGACAGATTTTAGTAATGCACGATATGTTCGGCATTTCCGCTAATTACATGCCTAAATTTTCTAAAAATTACCTTGAACAAACCGGTGATATACGCGAAGCCGTTAAAGCCTATATTGAAGAAGTTCAAAGTGGTGCTTTTCCCAGTGAACAGCACAGTTTCAATTAGTAATGAGATAAGACGAATATGCAACAAATCAGCGACATCACGCCGCTCAGAGAAATTCGCAGAAAATGGCAGATCCAAGGTAAAACCATTGCCTTTGTACCGACCATGGGCAACTTACACGACGGCCATCTTAATTTGGTTAGACAAGCAAAAAGCAAAGCCGACATCGTGGTGGTGTCAATTTTTGTCAATCCATTGCAATTTGGCCCTGATGAAGACTTAGAAGCCTATCCTCGTACGCTTGAACAAGATAAAGCGGCATTGCAAGCATTGGGTGTCGACGTATTGTTCACGCCCCATGCCAGCGCCATTTACTCTCGCGGTTTGGAAAAACAAACCTTTGTTGAAGTACCCGGACTGTCTTACATGATATGCGGGGCAAGCCGTCCAGGACACTTTCGCGGTGTAGCCACTATCGTCTGCAAGCTATTTAACATGGTGCAGCCTAACATGGCCTTTTTTGGTGAAAAGGATTTCCAGCAGTTGCAGGTGATCAAAGCCATGGTGACTGACCTGTCGATGAACTTAACCATCTATGGCGTGCCTACCATGCGCGAATCTGACGGGTTAGCAATGTCTTCGCGAAATCACTATTTGACCGCTAAAGAGCGTGAAAAAGCGCCAATTATGTATGCACGTTTGTGCGAACTAAAACAAAAAATGGAGTCAGGGCGGCGAGATTTCAGCCTGATGGTTGATCAAGTTAAACGTGATTTGGACGAAGCTGGCTTGAAAGTTGACTACGTAGAAGTGCGCTCTATCGACACGTTGTTAAGCCCAGGCCACGAAGAAACCGAATTGGTTATTCTGGCTGCTGCGTTTTTAGGAAAAACTCGACTGATTGATAATATTCAGGTGTCACTCAAGGCATAACCATCCCCGCAGAGTAGGTCCAATGACCTTACTCTGCTGACTCGTTTTCGCTCAACTGATGTAACACTTTCCAAGAAGCTGTCTGCTTTGCCAAATCATGTTGTTCGTTGAGAATATTGATCAGATCTTGCTCAGTGGTAAGCGGATTAGCCAACACCACTCGAAACACCGTGATCGGCTGCTGCTGATACTTCTCAACACTCAAGCGGGTTCTGGATACAAAAGACTTGCCCGCTTCTCGTTGTTGTTTTTGCACGCTGACCACTAACTCATCGAGCAGTTCGTTTTCGCGAATATCTGGGTGAGACAAATGACGAGGCTTAATACGATAAGTCAGAATCGATAAGGTAGGTGGTGTAACCAACTCAAAGTCTTGATGGCTTTCAATCAGTGTGGCGAACCTTTTCGCTTTATCAATGCTTTGGTCAATCAATAATTCATAGCCCTGACGACCAAAAATATGAAAAGACGCGTACACCATCATCGCCATGCCATTGCGTGACCCTTCCAGAGTGGTCGCGCCTAAATCTTTTGAGCCTGCCCTGAGAATATATTGGGCATGATGTCGCACCGCATTACTATCTTCAGGATTCTTAAACACCACTATGCCAGCCCCCATGGGCACATACATTTGCTTGTGGGCATCGAGCGTCACCGAGTCTGCCTTTTCAATTCCTTTGAGTTTATGTTTATGTTGCTGGGAAAAAAGGGTCGCCCCCCCCCAAGCGGCGTCAACATGGAAATGACAATTCAATTCTTTGGCCACATCCGCCAATTCATCGAGCGGATCTACGTGTCCAGTTTCAGTGGTACCGGCAATACCAACCAATGCCATGAGTTTATTACCTTGTTGTTCGAACGCTTGTCCTAGCGCCAAGGCTTTTTCAGGTGATAATCGCTGACTAGGGCAATCCAGCATTAGCATTTGTTCTCGGCCAATACCTAATACGTCTACCGCCTTTGCTAAGGAATAGTGGCCACGTTTAGAAGATAAAATGCCTAGCTTGTTATAGCCATAATGATTCAGCGCGGCTGCAAGGCCTTGTTGCGCAACACCACGAAAACCTGGGCTAGGTTTGAGTAGCTTGTTTCTGGCCACCCATAATGCGGTGATATTAGCGATGGTACCGCCGGAGCAAAACGCCCCTAAAGAATGCTTGGCACTGTGCAGGTGTTGTTGATAAAAAGCAGCAGAGTCATTGTAAACCAGATCGTGCATCATACCGATGACCTGACGCTCAAGCGGGGTAAATGCTTTTGAGGTTTCTATCTTGACTAGATTTTGGTTTAGCCCAACCAACAATTTCGCCAACGGCAAGTGAAAATATGGCAATGCAGAGGTCATGTGACCAATAAACGTCGGTGAGTAGGTGTTGACCGAATGTGCCACTAGCTTGTCTAGCAAAGCTTCCGCGTGCTGTGAGACAAACTCGGGGGATTCCGGCACTTTATGCGCGCTAAAATGCTGCTCAACCTCTTCTAGCGACTTGGCTTTAGTAACCACATGACGAGACAAAAAGTCAGACAGATTGTCGGATAAATGTTCCTCTATCTGAGCCAGCTTTGAGTCTTTGCCTTCCGGTTTGGTAAAAACACGATACATATGCTCTAAACTGGCCGACGCTTTAGCCACTGGTTATCACCTCATATCAAAATTTTCAGGGGCGGACTTTATCCTACTTCGTAGGTCAGGCCAATCACTATGGTTCGACCAGTAGCAAAATCTGACAATTATTTTAGCTTATATGGTGAAGTTTAGTTCCCTTTCGAGATAGAGCTGCTATGGTAAATAGATGTGAGATAGAGGGTTATTATGCAAATAAGAGAAGTTACGGAACATTTCGATTTAGACCGAGTGGTGCCTTTCTTTCAACCAATAATGGATATTTCACACAATTCGGTCTGGCGCTTTGAATGCTTAGCGAGACTTGTCACTCCTTGCGAGCAGACCTTTCTCCCCAGTGAGTTCTTGCATTTAGTCGAACGACAACAATCGGTGAAACGCTTAACCGAGACGATTTTCAGCCGCAGTGCAAACTACTTTCGCGATCTTAATGCGGCATGGAACATTAATATTAGCCAGCAAGATATGCTCAATCCCGATTTGTTGGATAACCTCAGCGAGGCTTTAGTCGATTATCCCAATCCCAGCCGCGTTAGTTTAGAATTAACCGCATCGGTGGTGTTGGAGAATATTGATAAATTTCACGCTTTCGCGTCACGCTGCGTCGAGTTAAATATCGGACTGTATATCGATCACTTCGGGGCCACGCCAGGCAATATCAATAGCATTCTAAATTTACCCATCAATGGTATTAAAATCGCCGGCGGTTTGATCACCCACCTAATGAATAGCCAACAAACATTTGATTTTGTGGAACACCTTACTCAAGCGGCACACGCCAAAGGTATCGCAGTTGTTGCCGTGCACGTAGAAGACAAAGCCACCTTGGAAAGAGTCAAAGATTTGGGGATCAGATACGCGCAAGGTTATTACTTTAGCAAACCAGGGCCTGACACTAAGCCTTCGTAAGCTTCATTTGATTATCGATTAGCGCGTTTAAAGATCACACACCACGCGCCAACTCCGTTGACCACTAGCCCAATACTTTCGCTCAAACGGAGTAAGTGCTTGCTCCGCCTGATAGTGTTGAATTGTCGCGTTCTTACCTGCAGTTTGCAGCGCCAATGCCATCTCTTGAATATAGATATCCCAGTTACTTCTGACTTCAAGTTCCCCCCCTAACGCAACAATATCTTTAAACGCAGCACAGGCGTGCCAACGTCTTTGCACATGCGCTGACTTAGGGTAAGGATTTGGATAGAGCAAAAAATGCTTTTCAAGACGCCAATTGTGTTGATTCGCCAGTCGCCAAAAATCATTTACATCAGCACGAATGACCTGATAATTGTCAGCCTGTTCTGAGTAGTGCGCGTGTTTTAAGGTGCGTACCTGCGACTTGTCGATACCGATAATCAGCGCCTCAGGATGCTGTGCCGCAATGTTTGCAGTGCTCTCACCGACGCCACAACAGGAATCTAAAATTAATGGTTTTTGACGATCAGGATCACGTTCGTTGAGCCACATAGTGACTTGCGTAAAGGCATCCAAGGTATGCTGATTAAACGGCTTTTGGCTGACATTGTTGAGATGTCGTCGCACCAGTTCAGGCACCTTTTCATGCGGCCCAAGCTGATTGGTCGTTATCGAGCGTGAATTGCCGCGGTGGCTAGTCTGTGAGTCACTCATTTAACTGCGAATACCCACGCCACGATTGATCAACTGATAAGCAATGGTAAACAACACCACATTAAAGCCTACCAACAAGCCTAGCGACACCATGTAGTTAACATCTGACACACCTAAGAAGCCATAGCGAAAGCCATTGACCATATACACTATGGGGTTGGCTTTGCTCACCCATTGCCAAAATTCAGGCAATAAGGTTAACGAGTAAAATACCCCACCTAGGTAAGTTAACGGAGTAAGCACAAAGGTCGGTACCAGAGAGATATCATCAAAGGTTTTGGCAAATACCGCATTGATAAGCCCCGCGGTAGCAAACAGTGACGAGGTGAGCAGTAAAGTGATGATAATAATGGCCAGATTGTGGATCTGAATGTCGACAAAAAACATCGACACACACGTCACTATGATGCCTATCAAAATGGCCCGCGCCACACCGCCTCCGACAAAGCCCAACACGATGATCCAATTCGGCACAGGGGCGATCAACAACTCTTCAATATTGCGCTGGAACTTGGCGCTGAAAAAGGACGAACTGACGTTAGCATAAGAGTTAGTGATCACCGACATCATGATGAGGCCTGGCACAATAAACTCCATGTATGAGAAGCCGCCCATTTCGCCAATTCGCTTGCCAATCAGGCTACCAAAAATGACGAAATACAATGACATGGTGATGGCAGGTGGCACTAATGTTTGCACCCAAATGCGTAAAAAGCGGGTACATTCTTTGATCCAAATGGTACGTAGTGCAGTGAAATTACGATTTGCCATTATGCTGCTCCTGCTTTTTTGTCTCTGCCTGACTCAACCATTCTGACAAACAACTCTTCCAACCGGTTTGCTTTGTTGCGCATACTCAGTACCGTCACCCCTTGCTCGGATAATTGTTTAAACACATCGTTTAAGCCCACGTCTTTGAGCACATCGACTTCCATCGTATGATCATTCAAATTACGAAACTCAAAGCCTGTCAGACTCGGCGGCTTACTTTGCACCGGTAGATCAAGCACAAAGGTTTCCATATTCAACTGCGACAATAACGCTTTCATACTGGTGTTCTCAACAATAATGCCTTTATCAATAATGGCAATATTGCGACATAACATTTCGGCTTCTTCAAGATAATGGGTAGTCAGAATAATGGTGATACCTTGCTGATTAATCTCTTTTAGGAAGGTCCACATTGAGCGCCTAATTTCAATATCGACCCCTGCTGTAGGCTCATCTAAGATCAACATTTTTGGCTCGTGCATCAGTGCTCGGGCAATCATTAAGCGGCGCTTCATACCACCGGATAACTCTCTTGCCGGTTGATCACGCTTTTCCCATAGATCCAATTGTTTGAGGTATTTTTCGGCCCGCTGCTTAGCGATATCACGCGGCACACCGTAATAGCCAGCTTGATTGATAACGATTTGCGCCAAGGTTTCAAATTGATTGAAATTGAATTCCTGCGGGACCAAGCCAATACAGGATTTGGCATCAACTAGCGCACTATCCAAAGAATGGCCAAATACCTTTACCTCACCGGATGACTTATTCACCAATGAGCTAACCACGCCAATTGTGGTCGATTTACCTGCTCCGTTGGGGCCGAGCAAAGCAAAGAAATCCCCCTCATTGACTTCAAGATCAATACCTTTCAAAGCTTGAGTACCGCCTTTGTAGGTTTTTGTCAGGCCGGAAATGTCCAAGGCTTTCATTCAATATCCTGTGCTAATGTTTGCAGTGTAAGTGGTATCATATGATGTCATTTTCGCATATTTCAAGCACGAAGGAAGGGAGAACTTGGTTAAACTAAGATAAGTTAAGATCCATTGTTGCCTAAACAGACGCTTTTACGCACAAAATCGAACTGAGTTTTGCCAGCTTCACCTTGCAATGGTAAGTTAGGCGGCTGTAAAACGAGGCTCGCATTTTCAAACTAAATGAGGAAAACATGACTGAAGCTGTCTATCCGATCGGTACACCTGGTCAACCATGGGGCGAGGCTGAAAAAGCCCAATGGCTAGCTAACCAAGACATTAAACGCTCTTACAAAGACCAGGTATTGGACAAAATAATGACCTTGCGCAGCGACTTAGAGCTGTTCCAATACGGTGCCTTGCCTTACGACGAAACTCGCTATCCGCTTTTTTGCATTCGCACTAAACAGTGGGATCCTAAGTTGCCCAATGTCATGGTAACTGGCGGTGTGCATGGCTATGAAACCAGCGGTGTGCAGGGCGCTATTCGCTTTGCTCAAACAGAGCTATCTCGGTATGAAGAACACTTTAATTTTATTGTCTTGCCCTGCATCAGCCCGTGGGGATACGAAACCATCAATCGTTGGAACCCACTTGCCATTGATCCGAATCGTTCTTTCTATGCGGATTCACCGGCGCCAGAAGCGGCCTTAGCCATGGCGTTTTTGCAGTCTTTAGATATAACTCTGTTAGCGCACTTTGACTTGCACGAAACCACCGATTCAGACAACTCAGAATTTCGCCCTGCACTGGCTGCCAGAGATGGCATAGAGAATCACAATTGGAATATTCCTGATGGGTTTTATGGAGTAGCAGATACCACTAATCCACAACCAGAATTCCAAAAAGCCATTATAGACTCGGTAGAAAAAGTCACCCATATCGCACCAGCCGATCCCGATGGCAAACTCATTGGTGTGGAATTGCAACAAAGAGGTGTGATCAATTACGATAAACGAAAATTATTCTTGTGCGGCGGATTCGCCGGTGGCGAGTATGTCACCACCACTGAAGTCTATCCTGACAGCCCACGGGCCGACGACGAAAACTGCACACTCGCACAAGTCGCCGCCATTACCGGTGGTTTGGATTATCTGCTAACTAAGTGAAAAAGAGGCCGGGTTGAATAGTTAGTATTTCAAGTCGGCTTTTTATCCTACAGGCTCGAAAATTTACTCCGCATTCTTGAAAGTGGGTGTACCTTTAAGTAATTCTAAAATACCGGAATTGTTGCTTAGTTCGGCTAACTCTATGAGGTAGTTTTTTTCGAGTTCTTGCATTGGTTGCTTAGTCAATAAGTCTTTTACCAACTGCTCTTCGCCATTTGCGATGGCCGTTTTCAATGCGGCGTAGTGCGCGATCCCCTGTTGATTTTGATCTTTAGCTCCCATAAAAAATACTCCTTTGTTGTTTGTCTATCTGGACATTGCTTGGGTTGAAGTCAAACAATAGCCGAGCTTAGTCACAATGCAAGCTTCTAGATAACCTGAACTCTGGATAGCAATTTCTATTGAATAGAATAAGACATGCTTTTATGCTTGTTAAATGCAAAGAACAGCGTGTTTGCTGATTTGGTCATACCCAATGTTTGTGAGTTAAAACTTAAGGCGATTGCTTAGGTCACGAATATATTCAATATAGGAGATTTGAACTGTTGACCCTGCTACCGCAAAAACGCGTTCTATCTAGCATCAATTTACCATCGGTGATTTACGCCATTCCTGTATTATTTGTCATACTGCTGGGCATTACATCGTTGTATTTCCCATTTGGACCTGATCAGGCTTCTATCTTCACAGGGGCGCTTAGCATTCGTGACGGCGGACAACTCTATGTCGATTATTGGGATAACAAGCAACCGGGGCTCTTTTGGTTCTATGCGATAGCGGGTTGGCTGTTTGGTTATAGTGAATTCGGCGTACACAGTTTAGAGCTGATTTGCTTGGTGGTACTGTCCTTAACCTTAGTATGGTTTCTGCGTTCGCAACTGCATGTCAAAATGTTAGCAGCCTTAGCCCCGTTAGCCTGTGTCGCTAGTTATTACGCCAGCGCCACTGAACTTGAATTGGCGCAACTGGAGATGCTCGTCAGTTTGCCAATAATGCTAGGCATTATATGTTTAGTTAAGGCCTATGAAACGGCTATAAACATCAGCTTATTGTGGTTTTTAAGTGGCATAATGGCCGGCGTGTTGGTTGCTTTCAAGCTGCTGTTAGGTGCGGTATTTATCGTGTTGTGGTTGTGGTGCATCTGGGTCGATTGTCGTACACGTATTACCTGGCAAAACACGATAAGTCTGCGACTGCTACCCGCAGGGTTAGGCGCACTGGTCGTTATCCTCCCCTTGTGCCTGTGGTTCTACACTCAAGGAACATTGTCACAATTTATATGGACTAGTTTTGTCTATCCCCCCTTGGCACTGCAAAGCTCACCCGCCGCGTCATACACGCGACTCGTGACAGCGTTGTTTTTCTTCACTGAGTTCACACTGCTATGGACACCCTTTGTTGCTTACGCTGTATTTAAATTTATCAAAGGCGTAAGAGATAAATTCATAGGCTTAGTCATTGCTTGGCTGTGTATTGCGATACTCTTATTCTTGGTGCAGAAATTTTCTTGGTACCATTACCACACCTTGCTGTTCTTTGTGCCGGTTGGATTGCTGGGGTTGATTGGCTTAGATTTACTGGTTAAAGACGTATTTCGCAACTTTACCAATACCCAGATCAATATCGCCGTCATGCTCTTCATCTTCTGTGCTGCTAGTTCAGTTTTTTCTCCCTTAATTCAACGTACAGAATTGCTGCTGCATCACTATTTTATTGGTAATCAAGGCGTAAAAGGTTATCAGAACGACGTGAGTGATATGTTTCAGCGTCAATGGCTCAGCGCACAATTTTTAAAAGAGCCATCGACTATCCAAGGCCCTATTTATGTGCTGGGAAATCCAATGATATATCAGTACTCGGGTAGAGAAATCCCGCACCCTATTGTTGGGTCGGCATGGGAGTTTTATCTCCCTGAACAAATCGATCACATTAGGTCAACGCTAATAAGCAAGCAAGTTCCCTATCTATTTGTCGGTGTGGAAGATTATAAAGTGTTTCGGCTCAATCTCAGCTTGAAATCGCTTATTGACGAACATTATAGGTTAATAAGCGTAGATAGCGCTGGTCGCTGGTATTTGAATAACGTTTACCAATAATCAATACCCTATGTAACCTGAACTCTGGTTAAGCCATTAGTTTATGCTATGAACAGACCAATTTATTGGTTCAAGGACAGCTTGCATTAGTTTGTAAGTTATCACTTACTATCAAATTAGTGCCTGTGATAGATATCTGGGTATTACTATTACAGGTGAGCAAATTGTTTTTTACGATACCATCTGTCAGTTTAGTGGCGTAGATGCCAAAACGGGTTGTAGCGTTAGATAGGGTAGGATCGTTACCCGCGGTGTTGCCGGTTACGATGGCGCCCTGTACTCCTTGTAAATAAATTCCAATAGAACTAGGCGCACTGCCGACCCCATTGTTGATCACGATATTACCGTTTATATGCACATCACTAACACTGCCGTCAGATTCACCCGAGCGGGTTTGAACGGTGATCCCTCTTGCTAGGTTTGAGCGTAGTTGATTGTTGGATATAGTCAGGTGCTTAATTGATCCTTTGGCCCAGATTGCGGCATCAGCATAGGATGCGCTGCGCACAGAATCTTCGATTATATTGGCGTCGAGAATGACTGAGTAATTGCCGGCATCGGTGTCGAGATCACCGTGCAAGACGATGGCACTGAAGCGGGTTTCGCTGATTAAGTTGTTGGCAATGATCACACTGCGAGAACCTATTTGGATGTTATCTGGATCGACTCCTTTGATATCAAAACCAACGCCTTCGGTGGTTTTCACAATATTGTCTGAAATCACCAGCTTTTGGCCACTCCAAAAACTGTCGATGGCATCTTGAGTATCAGTAACATTCACGCCGTTACCAATATCGATGAACTGATTATTAGATATGATCACATAACCGTTATTCTCACGCAGTCGAATGGCATCTCGCAAGGTACGGCTGATTATATTGTTACTAATGGTGATATTACTGACCGAGTGTAAAAATAGTGGCCTGACATAGCCATCAAAGGTATTACTTTGGATAATGATATTACTGGCTGGTATGAAGTAAGGTTGGCCCCCTACGGCGCTATCAACGGCAGCACAAACGGCACTATAGGTTTGTCCAACAAAATGGTTAGACTCGATTTTTACATGCTGGCTACCCTCTGCCAAATGAATGTCGCAATTAGGCTGTCCTGACACTGTCTGTGGTGCAAAAGTAAGATCTTTAATCTGTACATTATTACCTGTCACCTTTAGGGCGTATTCACTGCTACTGGCTTTGCATATGGTGCCCAAGCCGAACAAAGACTCATCATCTTTAAGTTCTAGCTGATCAACACGCCAGGTTTCACCGGCAGGAATACTGGCCACTTTTTGCGCATCTAAAATACTGCGCAAATAGGCACTTTGATCTGGCAAAGTATCACATTGAGACTGGGCGACTAAGGAGGTAAACAGGCTTAATGTAGTAACAATAAAAATAAATAGCGGCCGGTAAAGCCATTGAACATAATGAATTAGTGACGACAGATTCTGAATTTTCATGGGATACCGATTCCTTGGTTTTATTATTCCCGTCACCATTCGGTATTGCGAGTGGCAGGATTGGATTAAAATACACTCGTACAGCGAGGGTAAAATTTACACCAGTATTAGACTAAAGTCTAATACTGGTTTTTTGGCAAATTAACCAGTGTTCGGCTTAATTAGTTGGGCACGCACTACGAAACGCAGCTCTGGATTGGGGTCAACTCCGTTAAAGGGATAACAAGTGATTAAGGTGAGTAAGTCTTCATTACCACTAGCGGTGAGTTCCATTTGACTTTGATGGGCAATCCTTGTCTCTAACACTTGGTATTGCATCTGTTGATGCGTCGTTTCCACATCTATTACATCGCCTACACGCACCTGTTCAAGCACCGCGAAGTGGGTATCGCGGTGACCTGAAATTACGACATTTCCAGATTCACCGGGCAGTGGCGTGGCGCTCATATGACCGGGACCAAAGGCCAGTACTCGACCTGACGCTCCCGCCAAAACATAGTAGCTTTCTCCCGCAATACTGAGCTTTGCCACCGGATGGGTGTCTGCCCATGACCAAGGCGAAATTGGCTGGTCAGTTTGAATGGATTCACGCCAGGCACTTGCAATTAAGTATTGTGCTAACGTCGCCTTGGCGTGGATATAACCACTTGCGACAAACAAATAAAGGCTTGCCCCAATCAATAAACTGGCCCACTTGTATCGCCACACTGACCCAAGCAATCTGAGCCTCAGCGGTTTCGGGTGAAAATGACCGTACATAGGCCGATACTCATCAGTAGTAACGCCATCCAAAACTGCAGCTGGGCTGGCGTAGCCGTTTGCGGCAAGGTGCCGTTTAATTTCCCTTTGGGAGTGTGATTATTGACTTGCACATCTTGGCTCTTTTGCAATGCTGAGGGGGTTTTGTCTACCGCCACTAAACTGGTCATTGAGCTTACGAGGTGATGCGCCATAGCAACATCCTCAATTTGCTGATTTACACTCTGGATATCTTTACCAAGTACCTTGTCTATGTCTAACTGGGCAATTTTACGCCTTGCCCACAGCACGTCTAATCCCGTTTGAGAGCCAGAGTGTTGCAGTGACATGGTCTTTTGCCAATACTGGTTTTTAAGCGTGCCTGATGCGGTTAAACGGTCGAAGGCAGTGGCAGATTTATAGCTGATCATCAGCGGCTCGCCTTTATATAAATCAGGCAAATTTCGCGGATACACTTGCACTGATTGCGGAAAATTAAGACTCAGATCAGCTAAAATCGGGTGAGTAAGTTTGCTAAACAACTCCTGCATTTTGTCCTGTACCGAGTCAACCGATCCGATGTAGGTAAAACTACCTTTGCCCATACGGGCTGCCTCACTCATAAAAAAACTATTGGGCGCCGAACCAATGCCGACGGTAAATAACCGGCTGTGTTGCAGATTGTCATGAATATAACCAAACAATTGGCTTTCGTTGCCCACCGAGCCATCGGTAATAAACACCACTTGGCGTATTTTTTCTGATTGTGGGTTTTGCTGCCCTAAGGCTAATTGCAAAGCGGATAGTATTTCCGTGCCACCATCAGCCAAAAGGCCTCTGATATACCCTATCGCTTGTTGCTTATTCGTTAGCGACGCCGTGCGCGGTGCCTGCCACATGGTTGTCGCTTGTGAATCAAAGTCGACCAAATTGAACGAGTCTGTGACGGGCAAGTTGTCTACCGCATAGATCAACGCTTGTTTGGCCTGTTGCATAGACTCGCCAGCCATTGAACCTGAGGTATCTATGACAAAGATGACTTCTCTGGGCAAAATCACAGCATCGTTCTGTTTATCAGGTGGCATCATCATCACCATGCCGTAGTGGCCATTGACAGTGGATTGCGTGAAGTGAGCTGCAAGGGGATTGTGATCCGCCTTCGGTTGCCAGCTCAGGACAAAGTCCTGATTGGCGATCATCGATTGTTGTAAGCTTATCTCGTATCTACCTGATGCTATTTCTTTGCTGTAAATAGGATGAAATTCACTCTCTATTGTCTCTAAGTCAAAACCACTATTGAGCGTAATATTTAGGGCAACCTTGTGCTTGGGCGTCGAATAATTTGATTTAGAATCGATAGGCAAGTCAGCAGAGTCCGATTCGGATTGATGCTTGTCATTATTAAGTGCTGCTATCTCACCGTAACTCGGTTGTGTGATACCCCAGCCGGAGTCATCTATGGTGATCTCATTCGGTTCGCCGATCGCCGGTAGATAGCGTTTGGTAATGGTGGTGGGAAATCGCAAACTGAACCTATTGTTACTAAACTCGACCGCTTGCTGATATTCAATGGTAACCTGAATTCGCTCACCCGGGCCGATATTCGCCACCGAGTTTTTAAACAGGTTGGGCCGTTGCTGTTCCAACAAACTGGCTTTTTTGCCATCTCGTTTAGCTTGTTGGTAAATGGCGTTGGCTTTTTGTTTAGGGTGGATCTCGCCGACAATACGCCTTTTACCAATGTGCATTTCAAGATGATCCACTGCGGCATTTTCCGGTAACGGAAACACGTATATGCCATTGAGCCATTGATCGCTAGTATTGGTAAATGCTTGGGTCACTCTGGCTCGGGCGATTAATCCCGTAATTGTCATGTCAACCTGAGTATCAAGTAGTGGCGCTAATTGGTAATCTGCTTGGCCGCTAGCTTGTAAAAAGAAGCTACCTTGCTCAACATCGTGATAATCACTGACGTGCACTGGATGACGATTAACGCTTGTAGATTGATAAGACACATCAATCTTAAAGGTCGATTGCTGACTCGCTTCAGCTTGGCTGTCTTTAGACAATAACGGCGCTGCATATTGCAACGCCCAAATCAAAAACAACAACGACAGCACAACCACAAAACGTAGGTGCTTTTTCACAACGACTCTCCTACAAGTTTGACGCAGTCATGGATTGCTGGCCTTGTGAAACACGCACCAACACACGACGGTCAAAGAAAAAGTCTTCGCGGTTTTGTTGTGCTGACACAGGTTGTGTCTCACCATATGACGATGTAAGTACTTGCTTACTATTGACACCCTGAGCAACCAAGTACTCTTTCACGTTAAGTGCGCGTTGCTGGGATAGCACCTGATTATAAGCGTCATCTCCGCGGCTATCGGCGTAACCGGATAAAGTCACCACCCATTGTGGATTATTCTTCAGCCCGTTAGCGACAAGATCTAATTGCGGTTTAAAATGCTCTTCTATGTTGTGAGATGCCGTTCTAAACAACACATGAGATTCGATTTCTTGCATGACTCGCTCAATCTCTTGATCCATAGCAACCAGTTGGATCTGATTTTGCTGTTTTGCTTGTTCGTACTGGCGTTGTAATGCGGCTAATTGAGAGTCCTGACGCTGGAGCTGAGATTGGGTGCTTGCCAATTCCTTTTTACTGATTTGCAGTGCATGTTCATCATTAACGTCATCGGCAATCAAAACGCCAATAATACCGCCGATCATCGCTCCAAGTGGACCACCAACCAAGGCACCCGCAGTGGCTCCTGAGCTGAGGCCAATAATTTCATTGTTTTTTTGTTGGTCATCGCGCTGGGCAGTAAAGGCACTGGTTGAAAGAGTAATGGCAATGGCGGTAAGTGGCAGTAAAATACGTTTCTTCATGGTTTATCTCCGAATGTGTTTATTATTTTGTAAAGCGAAAGTCGTTGTGGCGTTTCGCTTGAATGATATTTAAACGTCAATTTATGTCCGTTTTTGGCTGCAAAAATGGCAATCTTGTGAGCAAATGTGGCGAAAATATGGAAATTGCAGTTGAACGTCGAAAAGTCCATTGGTTGGCGAAAAAATTAAGATATAGTTGAGTCATCAACAGCAGACAGATAAGAGAAGTAAATACTGTGTCAAAGCGCATCGCCATTGTGGAAGATGATCCGGCCATTCGTGACAACTACGCATCGGCATTACAAAAGCAAGGTTATGAGGTGGTTAGTTATGCCACGCGGCAAGACGCAGAAGCGGCCTTTTCTCAGCGCCTACCGGATCTTGCGGTGGTCGATATTGGCTTGAATGACGAAATTGATGGCGGCTTTTTGGTTTGTCAGCAGTTGCGCTCGTTGTCAAAAACCATTCCCATTATTTTCTTTACCGCTCGTGATAATGACTATGACACTATCTGCGGCTTGCGTATGGGAGCAGATGACTACTTGACCAAAGACATCAGTTTACCGCACTTGTTGGCTCGTATTGCGGCCTTGTTTCGTCGAACCGAACTATTAAATCAACCACAGAACCCTACCGATTTAATACATACAGGCTGGCTAAAGATGGACGCAAATCGCATGACCGTTAGCTGGAATGACAAGTCCATTGAATTAACCGTCACCGAGTTTTGGATGTTACACGCCATTGCAAAATATGCTGGCCACGTAAAAAGTCGTCAGCAACTGATGGACGAATCAAAGATGGTGGTCGACGACACCACTATCACCTCCCATATCAAACGGATCCGCAAAAAATTTGTTGAATTAGATCCCAACTTCGATCGTATCGAAACTGTGTATGGTATGGGTTATCGCTGGAAATCGGCGTAAGTTATGTATCGTTTTCGGTTCGGGATCCGCTCAAAGCTGCTTCTACTGTCATTGTTCTTGTTCACCATTCCTTGGCTGGGCTATCAATATGTGTGGGAGCTGGAGAGTTACCTGCGTATTGGCCAAGAACAAACTATGGAAGGTACCGCCAGAGCGGTCGCTACGGCTCTGCATGAACGACCGACCTTGTTTGATAGTCAATCCTCCTATTTGCAAGATGTAAAACCCGGTACGGATTTGTACGCTCACAGAATTATTGACCCGATACGGTTAGACGGAAGACTCGATGACTGGGCAGATTATGCTGAACTGAGACTTGCATACGCCGAAATGCAATTGATTGAGCAGAGCACCGCTTACCAGCCCGCTAGTTTGCAATTTGAACATATGGTGGGCCAGTATAATCAGTACTTGTACGCCATGTTCAAAGTGCAAGACGAGACTTTGGTATTTAGACCCGAAAACAGTTTGCGTGTGGACAGAAATGATCATTTATTGATTGCGGTCACCGATCCCGCCGGCCACTTTAGACGCTACATAGTAGCGCCACAAGGTTCTGGATAGGTAAATGCTTACTTACTAGATGAGAACCCAGAATCTTACCGTCCCGTGTCTTTAGAGACCGCGATCCAGGGAAACTGGCAACAAACTGACAGCGGCTATAATATCGAGTTACGCTTTCCACTGCAGATCATGTCGAGCAAAATCGCGTTTGCGATTGTCGATGTGGATGATGCCAGTAGCGGCGCGAAAAAGTTTGTGATCGGCACCGCCAACCCGAATAGATCAGACGCCTTAGGCACAGTTCTGGTGCCGTCACCTGAGATTGAAAAAATCCTCAAAGGACTGAAATATTCCAACGCCAGAGTATGGGTGGTGGATAAACACATGCGCGTGTTGGCTCGCTCTGGCAACATCCAAGACGCCACAGGCGTTCGCACTAAACCGGCGGTGGCTAAACGTGACACCCTTTGGCAACGAATAGAGCAAGATTGGCTATTTCCGCTGTACTACCAAATTCTAACCAAACCACCAGCCGATTTTGTTGATGAGCTAAAAGATGCATATGCCTTGCAAGGGAAGGATTTAGCTGACGCCTTAGCAGGCGAAGCCAGTTCACAGTGGCGACTATCACCCGACAAAAAAGCCGTGGTGATCTCTGCCGCACATCCAATCTTCATCGATGATACTGTGATGGGGGCGGTGGTAGTAGAACAGACAACTCACGGAATTCGCACACTCAGAAATCAAGCGTTGGAGCAATTATTTCACCTTATCATTGCGGTCGTGTTTTTAGGCACTGCGGCACTATTTTTATTTGCTTCGCGGATCTCTTTTAAGATCCGAAAACTACGTAATGAAACAGAATCAGCCATTGATGATAGTGGCAAGATCCTCGGCAATATTCCGCGCTCACAAAGCAAAGACGAAATTGGCGATCTATCGCGCACCTTCCACAGCGTGTTGGACAAATTACAGCAGTACAACAGTTACCTCGAAAACATGAGCGCTCGGCTTTCTCACGAGCTGCGTACTCCAGTGGCCATTGTGAAATCATCGTTAGAAAACTTAGCATTGGAACAAAACGCTGAAAACAATGAAATTGACAAACAGCAATATATTGAGCGAGCGAATTCAGGTATTCACCGACTGAGTAAAATTCTCAGTAACATGAGTGAAGCCACTCGTTTAGAGCAAGCCATTCAGTATAGCGAGCGCGAGAACTTTGATATAAGCGCAGTGCTAATTGGATGTACCGAAGGGTATCAAGCCGCTTACCCAACGCACACCTTCAGTTTGGAATTGGCAGAGATACAAAGAACTCTCAACGGCTCGCCCGAGCTGTTTGCCCAAATGCTCGATAAAATTGTTACCAATGCAGTAGAGTTCAGTCCGCCTCAGGGCGATATTGCGATTCGATTGTTAGAAAAAAACGGGCGCGCACAAGTGGTCGTTTCAAATACCGGTCCTATGCTTCCAGATAATATGCATGAGCAATTACTCGATTCGATGGTGTCAGTGCGTGAGCATCATAACCAGCAAGGAACGCATTTGGGCTTAGGGTTATACATCGCTAAAATCATCGCCGAATATCACAAAGCCAAACTTCTTATTAGCAACCGTGCGGATAACAAGGGCGTCGACGTCACGCTGATATTCTAATGTTGAGGCGGCTCGTCACAGTCCATACACACTAAAACTGCACCTGCTCCCCCTCGTTTAAGATATACAAAGGGGTTTTGGTGTCCAGTTGCTTAACCATATGGAGTAGCCGCTGTAATGCCGAATGGGAGCTGAGATCGCCCATCTTCCAACTGGCATTGCCGTAGCCCCATGGGATCATCACTTTACAATTCAACTCATCCGCCGCCACAAGAGCATCTTCGGGTGTAGTGTGCACATAGCGATACCAATCGCCTTGTTCCGAATGAAAGTAAGATGCAATGGGGATTAAACACACATCCATGTCACCATATTGTTTTTGGATATCTTTGAAGTGCTGTGAATAACCTGTATCACCGGCGTAAAATATGCGCTTCCCTTTATGTTCTAGCACCCAACCACCCCACAAGGTTTTATCGTTGTCTTCGTAAAGCTTTGGCACCCAAATTCGGCTGCTGAAATGATGTGCAGGCACAAAGTGCAGTGTGACCTCATTCACCTTTTCGCTGGCATACCATGCCATCTCATTTATACGATATTCATCATTAGGGAAATGATCGGCAAAGTTTAGCGGTACAAAATAAGTAGGCGAATTACCGATGCGCTCGATATCCGATTTATTGAAATGATCATAATGAATATGTGAATACAGTATGGCGTCCAGTTGCTGCTCCTGCGCAGTACTTAGCCAATTAGGTTCGTTGCGATTGAATCCGCTATCGATTCGAAATGCCCAATTGACGGGCCAATCAAATTGCTGGCTAACCGGATCAATCAAAAATGAGCTGCCATCTGGGCTTTGAATATAGAAACTAGCATGTCCTAACCATTGTATGGTAAATCCACTATCGATAGTGGGCACAACTTGTTCACCTTCAAACTGGCAATTATCGGCTGGGGAATCTGTTTGGCAGAGGAGTTCATTCGTAATTGGATAACAGTTTTCACTGCAAGTGACGGGATAGCTTTTTTTGCCTGGGTAAAGGTTCGCAAAACGCTGATGACCGTCATCATTATTATCTTTATATTTTATAATCGAGTCCGTCGCCTCGATACGTTGCACCTGATTGTTATTGGCACATCCTTTGATGGCGACCAAGCCAACTACTAAAACAAGAATTTTAAAAAAAAGAGTTTTCATCGCCACACTTTACTTCGACTTTTGTTGCGCTAATGATACGTGTTAACGCCTCCTTCAAAACAGGTTTGTTTGTAAGAAAGTTTGTATTCTTGGCAACATCTAACACCTGACTCAGGGGTCATAACCAAGATTGCTGTTTACACCGCTCAACAAACCAAGCCAATGCCTTACCTGATTTACCTTTATGCCAAGCCATATAAATCGGCATTGGTGGGCGATGCAATGACGTAGACTTTACCACCAGCTCTCCGTTTCGCAATTGATCTTTAATCAAATGCAGTGGCAGAAAGCCTACTCCTAATCCAGCTTGCTGCGCGAGCAATTTGGCTGCCATAGTTTGTACTCGAATGGTTTGTTTACTGTGAAATATACCACTGCTGCGTTGCGGTAACGTACGAGCACTGTCAGCCACCACGATGGAAGGGTATTGGCTTATTTCTTGGCCCTCGATCACGCCAACATAATCCGCCAATGGATGATCTTTAGCTACCGCGAACACAAATTCTAATTCACCAATTTGATGCACGTCGTATTGTCCTTTGGGTAACTCTCCCGTTACACCAATTGCCACATCACAGCGCTGAGTGTGCAGCGCATCCCAGCCACCACCTAGCGCCTCTTCGAGTAGTTGCACTTCAACTTGTTTACCTAAGGTACAAAAGCGTTGAATAATGTCGAAAACGGGTTGGTCTTTGATGATGGTATCTTTAGCAATTACCAAATTCGTTTCCCAGCCAGATTCTACCTGCTTAACCTTTTGCTCAAGCAGTTGAGCGGCACGTAGCAAAGCTTCCCCTTCTTGCAATAGAATGTTGCCCGCCTGTGTCAACTTAGCTCTTTGTCCTTTACGATCGAAAAGCGCCACCCCCAAATCACTTTCCAACTTTTGCACAGTATAGGTAAGTGCCGACGGCACTTTAAAAAGCGATTTCGCGGCTTCAGAGAAACTGCCTTTGAGGTGAATCGCCTCAATCACTCTTAATGCCTCTAACGTGATCCCGTGGTGCATTCAGCATCTTTCCTTCTTGATAATTTTCTTAACAACTATTTCAACAGTCATAAGGCCAGCATGAAGCTGGCCTTACACCTAACTAAGCGGGCAAATCAAATAGTAATGCCATGCTAGTGTCGCTTTCAGATGGGTTGTGGATCACCAAGCTTGATTCCAGCTCAATCTTCGCTCCGTCACCACAGGTAAGTAAGTGCTTATTTAACGTATTACTGCCTTCGACTTGATGCACATAGTATTTTCTGTTTGCATCAAGCGTAACTTCCATCGATTCACCTAGGTGCAGCACCAATTGGCTAATAGTGGCATCTTGCTTGATGCTAAGCGTACCATTATCGCCATTAGGCGTGATTATAGGAGTCAAGCCAGCATGGTTGCCAAAGTCTTTTTGCTGATAACCGGGATCACCGCCAAACGCATTAGGCTGGATCCAAATTTGCAAAAATCGCAACGCTTGTGTTTTTGAGCCGTTATATTCACTATGCAGCACTCCTCGTCCAGCTGACATCAGCTGAAATTCACCTTTAGGCAATGACTGCACGTTACCCATACTGTCTTTGTGCTCAAGCGCACCTTGGATAACAAAGCTGATGATTTCCATGTCTTTATGGCCATGGGTTCCAAAGCCCGCGCCAGGGGCTACGCTATCATCATTGAGCACCCGTAAAGCGGAAAACCCCATGTGCGCACTGTCGTAATAAGCGCCAAAGGAAAACGAATGCTTGCTATCAAGCCAACCAAAGTTGGCAACGCCGCGATCTTGAGCCTTGCGAAGCGTGATCATAACGATGCCTCTTGTGCGCGATGTTAAGCTAATTTTTTCGCTATCGCACTATCCAGCGAAACCTTGCCTGCGCCGCTGAAAAACAAAGATACAGAGGCGGCAAGCAGCGCTAAACCAAATTCATACCCCCCATTGGACATAAAAAACCCATTTTGAAAGTGCACAGCAAAAATGGCGACTAACATAGTAATGGCTAACACCAATGCCGAAGGGCGCGTTAACAATCCCAATAAGATAAATAGACCGCCGAAAAACTCGCCTGCTCCTGCTAATAACGCCATCAAATAGCCTGGCTCTAACCCAATGGAAGCCATAAACTGTCCCGTACCTTCTAAACCGTAGCCGCCAAATGAACCGAATAGCTTTTGCGCTCCATGGGCAATAAATATCATGCCAACAGGAACGCGAAGAGCCAAAGCGCCAAAACCTGATTCAGTGTTAAATATTTTTGTTAATAGTGCTGCATTCATTACCTTACCCTCAATGTTAGTTTAATTATTCTGAAAAAACCAAGCGCCATATAGTTAGCGTTTGAAATGAGTATAAGCATTACCAAACAAAACAAAATCGGAATATTTTGAATTTTTAATTCAATATTTTTGAATACACCCCTAATACTCAATCATGAGGCATATGAGCATGTGATTTTGGGACATTTTCGTGCAATTCTGAGACAAAATTTGTAGCAGCAAGGTAAAAAAGGTATTTTTGTTTGGATTAGTCGTATTTGAAGGGATGCTTTATGTTTAAATTTACCGGTACTTTGTTCGCACTTATTTTCATTTTCTCGCCCAACTTGCACGCCTCCAAACTAACGCTTCAAGATTTTTTGGCCAAACCCGGGATGATCTCTGCCTCTATTTCGCCTAATGGTAAATATGTAGCAACCGTTTGGAACATCGAAGATAACCGAACGGTGATGGTTTACGATCTCGATGCCAACAAAATAATCACCAAATTTGGCGACAACATTATTCGCCCATTTGGCGTAACTTGGGCAAACGACAAACGCATTTTGGTGAAATTGTTAGTTCCCTACAAAACCTCTCAAGTTAGACGTGATGCGCGTAGTAAAGACGACTTTGATATTGACGATTACTTTATGTTTGGTCGCATCGTTTCCACCGATATTTCAGGCGAAGGCTTAGTTGAGTTAATGAACGACGAGCGCACCGCTAAGCGCAATGTCAATTTGTCACGCATACCGCATTACCTACCCGACGATAAAGATCATATTTTGATGTCATCAAAGCGCAGAGAGCGCCTAGCACTTTTCAAAGTTAATGTGAATGACGGCGAATCTGAGTTGGTCATTACCGGTGGCAAGAACACGATTGATTACCTGATTGATGAGAATGGCAAGGTACTTTATCGATACGATTATAAACGTATTGCTAAGGTGCTTGAAATTTTTGCGTTGAGCGATGGACAAGAATGGGAATTAGTTGAGGAATTTTATTTTGACGAAGAGGATCAAGAGAAGAATGAAATCAAGTTAGAGGATCTAGTTGGGCTCTATAATGGCAAACTTGTATACCGCAAGATGAATGAGGAGAGTGGCTTTCATGAACTCATTACCCTTGACGGAGAGACTACGGAAGTGTTGGTAAGCGTCCCCAATAGGGATGTAGTAGGCGTTATCACCGATGGCATAAATTCAGAAGTCATAGGGTATCGAACCCTTGGTGATGTGTATCGCTCTTATTATTTTGATGAAAAATTGCAATCTCGATACACGGCCGCCGCGAAATATTTCGAAGGTGAAAATTTCGCCTTCCGCAGTATCGATGAAAAAGAACAACGGGCGGTCGTGATCTCTTCAGGAAGCAATAATCCGTTTACCTACCACACCTACGATTTGGTCAACGATAAAATGCAAACTCTCAACTACCCCTATACGTCTTTGCCAATGGACAAGTTAGCTGCGGGGATCAAAATTCAATACCCCACTCGTGATAAGCAAATACTCAATGGCTACATTCTACTTCCGCCTGAATTTGATGGCAGTCAGGCAATGCCGCTCGTCGTCATGCCCCATGGCGGCCCGCATGCCCGTGATTATCTAGGGTATGACAAGTACGCACAGTTTATTGCTACCCGCGGTTATATCGTCATGCAACCCAACTTCCGCGGCTCTACAGGTTATGGAAAACAGTTTGAAGAAGCTGGCTACAAGCAATGGGGCGGTATCATGCAAGAAGACTTAGAAGATGTGGTGACATTCTTGGTCAGCGAAGGCTTAGTGGATAAAAAACGAGTGTGTATTGTTGGCGCCTCGTACGGTGGTTATGCCGCATTAATGGGTGCCGTAAAAACCCCTGATATGTTCAGATGTGCCATTAGTATCAGTGGCGTATCTCATCTACCCGAGCAAGTTGAATTCGATCTGGATAAATACGACTCAGAGAGGTTTCACAACTACATTAAAGACAGTATCGGCGACCCAGAAAAAGACATGCCGATGTTAGTTGCCAAGTCACCTGCATTGCAAGCTGACAAAATCAATATTCCCGTACTGCTGATACACGGTGACGACGATGACATTGTGCCACTAGAACAATCGGAAATGATGTTTGATGCACTCGACGATAGAAAAAAGTGGGTGCGGATGATCACCCTTAAAGAAACCGGTCACAACACGCTGTATTACAAACAAGATATTGAGGACGTTTTTACGGAAACCGAAGCCTTTTTAAGTGACTTTCTACCCGTTAATAGTGCCGCTAAACAGGCAAACTAGTCACGACTAAATTGTGATGATGTTTTGTATTCGCACTATGCTGTTGACGTATTTGCAATCGTATTTAATCACTTTAGATAATTGGAAGGAACAATACTATGAAGCCGAGGATCAGCATGATCACCTTAGGTGTGGCAAACATGGCCAAGGCCATTGACTTCTACCAAAATGGCTTGGGATTTCCACGACACGGTGAAGGCGAACAAGTGGCATTTTTCAACCTGAACGGGAGTTGGTTGGGGCTATATCCAAAAGACGCATTGGCTGAAGATGCAATGGTGGACAGCAACGCCAGCGGATTCAATGCATTTTCGCTGGCCCACAACGTGGGATCAGAAGCTGAAGTTGAGCAGGTAATCCAACAGGCGATAAATGCCGGAGCAACGGTGACCAAAACACCCCGCCCCACTGATTGGGGAGGTTACAGCGGTTATTTTAAAGACCCTGATGGGCATCTATGGGAAGTTGCTCACAACCCGCACTTTTGGATTGGACCAGAAGATACTCCAAAATAGTTCAATAATTCTACCGATACTTCAAGGTTGCCTGCAGCTAATTTTTTTACTTTGAATTTTTGTGTTTTTTTGTAGTAACATTCTGAATGTAAAAGGGAAAGCCTGACCTCCTGAACGCGAGATTAGGCTCATAATTAAGATATAAATGGTGTATTGCCTTCCAGTACACTGTTTGGTCTGAAGTAAAATAGGGATCTATATGACCAACAATAATAATGCCAATCAATTACACTCATTTCGAAAAATTGCGATTGCGAGTTGCTTAGCAACGATTTTATCTGCGTGTGGCGGCGGCGGCGACAGTGAACCGCCTCCACCACCGCCCCCTCCTCCGCCACCACCGGTAAACCAAGCTCCGATGGCGAATGCTGGCGCGGATATTCAGCTAAATGAAAATACTAGCGGCTCATTATCCGGTTCGGGGACCGACTCAGATGGCACCATCAGCGCATATCTGTGGACGCAGACCTCAGGGCCTAGTATCACGCTATCATCCAATTCAGTAGCTTCACCGACATTTGATGCTCCAGCTGTAGATGCCGACGCAATAGCGACCTTTGAATTACAAGTAACTGATGACGGTAACGCGACAGCAACGGATAGTGTTGACATCAGTATAATAAATGTTGAAGTGACTAATGCGCCGCCGACCGCAAATGCCAGCGCAGCAACCCAAGCTAAAATTGGCCAAACAGTATTGCTCGACGGCAGTGGCAGTGAAGATACAGACGGGACTATTGCCTCATATCAATGGACTCAAGTGAACAACGGTGCTCCCAGTTTAACAATTGAAAATGCCCAAACTAGCGAGCCAGGCATCACTATACCGGCGCTATCCGAAAACATTGATTTTGAATTTGAATTGACCGTGACCGATGACGACGGAGCAACTGCCACTGACACCGTATCGGTGTTAGGCAGACCCTTGCCGGCCATTAATGTCAGTAACGTCATTGGTAACACGGCAAGTGTAAACTCGTTAGCCGAGTTTTCAGTATCCTTGGCTAGTCAGCCAATGGCCAACGTAACCATCGGCGTTGCCTCTACAGATGAGCAAGAAGGATTGCCAGAGCAAAGCACGTTGACCTTTACTACTGAGAATTGGCAAACGCCGCAATCAGTTAGTGTGTACGGGCAAAATGCCAGCGTTGTCGATGGCCAACAAGATTACAAAATCATCTTGGCAGAAGCCACATCAGGAGATGCTTTCTACAATGGTATTGACCCACAGGATGTTGACTTAAAAGGTATCCAGTTAGTTGCATCAGAGCCTGAGATTGACCTAGTCGCACTGCCTAATGTGCCCATGTCATTTCAAGTTCAATTAAGCTACACAGGCAACAATCCGCTAACTTATTCGTTGAGCAACGCTCCCGATGACATGACCATTGATTTCAACAATGGTTTAGTCAGTTGGTTACCACCGAGTAATCAACCTAGCGGTTTGGTCACGGCCGATGTCACCGTCAATGATGGCAGTCGCTTTTCAACTGTCGAGCTTAGCATCACTGTGCCTGAGACTAATTTGCTGACAACCGAATATGATGCCGCCACGTCAACCTTAAGCGTAACTGAGAATGGCTCTAACTTATTAGGTGTCGCATTGAGTCAAGTAGCAGCAGGCGACGCCTTAGCTACATTAACGCTGAGCAAGGTCGCTCAAGAAAGTATCCCGAACATGCCAACTGGGGTCGTTCCATTGACGGACGGCTTGATAGTTAATTCAACTGTTGCAGCTGATGTTGATATTCGCTTCCCATTGAATGACCTGCCCAATGGCGTCAATATAGATGATGTCCGTTTCTACAAGTACGGAGAGGTCTCAGAATCGGCTGAGCCTATATGGTCAGTAGGCGGATATAATCGCCAATTCTCCGGCACTGAAGAGGATGTGGTCGTTTCTTTCAGGTTCTCGCAATTACCTGAGCTGGGATTCTTTGGGTACCAATCGGTATCACAAGAAAAGCCACTATCCAGTGGCAATACGGCTAACTTTACTCCCGTCGAGGCTGCTAGACCCGAGGATGTGACTTGTACACAAAAAACCTTTCTAACGGTTTCATTAGATGAGTTTGAATGTACCAGCACACTTGATGCAAATGTAAAAATTACGATTGCCGGTTGGGGCGACGATACGCTGCGTTGGACAAGTGTTTCCAAGGAACAGATGGTATCTTGGTTAATTGATGCGCGTGCCGAATTTTCATTGCAAAACTTAGCATATGATGACGAGTTCGAAGTTCTCATAGAAGCGATGAGTAATCCGCGCCATTTAGGCTTTGTTGATTCTAAAGAAGGTAGGAAAGTACTACATATAAATGAAGTTAACACCATTGCTGCATCTTCTATACAAGGAACCTCGGTACATGAGTATTATCACCATGCACAAGGTCACCCTGACTCAAAACTGAGCAACCTATCTTTAGCCATCAACGGTGGTACCAACAAAGCCTGGCTATACGAAGGTACTGCGCGTTGGGTGGAAGATGTCATCTTCGACAGTGTTAATACCTACATCAACAAAGAAAATGGTGGTCAACGCATACTCGAAGCTGGTTTAACCACAGGTCGTGGAGACGGCATCAATCGCCCCTATCAGCGCTTTTCAGTGTTCAAATTGCTTGACGAAAAATGTCCGACCATGAACGAAACCATGCAGCAGGTGTTCAATCACGCTCAAGATACTGATCCTCTGGCATTACAAAACCTCAGTGGTCTGTTAGCAACCATGGGGTGTGATTTTGGTGATCATTTTGGTGCTGACAAGGCCGATACCCTCGCAGCAGCGTTAGCCTATTATAATGTTGCGACTCAATTTAGTAATAGTATGGTGGCCTTAGATAGTAATGAAACTAACGTAACCTTTAATTTTACAAAGCCGGGTTATCGATTCGCGCCAACTATTGCCAGCTCAATTGACGATGCAATAATTCAACATGGTGATAGTGCCTATAACTTACGAAGCGTCTCCCAAGTAAAAAGTGCCGGTGCGGTTTCATTTGAAGTGCCGGCTTTGTCGGGCACAATGCCTGAGGGGAAAGTGGCCGAGTTGTTGATTCAATCATCCTCGGAAGTCATGGTTTCTATCGCCAGCAACGATACAAGTTTTGTGGGAACGAATACCATCAATGGCATAGCCCACACTTGGTTTAACACCTCATCTCAATCTAGTTTTGTATACGGTGAAGGCGTAACTAATCTACCCAACCTTTTTGTAACCGTAGTAAACGCCGATGAAGACACAGACGCCACTGTTAGTGTGACCTTCAGGATCCGAGATGAATTGAGTGTTGATACTATCATTACCAGTCATCAAACGGGTGAGAACCTGAGTGATCGCGTGGTCAGCATTGAAGGCGAAATCCCAGCTGAAGGGCGCGATTTCACCAACGATGTGCATATTACGGCCAACGGTATCACAACGGTGGTTCCTATGGGGAACGATGGTGGATTCGAGGGTTCTGTGGTGCTTTCCCTTGGTGCCAATACCGTTAAAGCGCAAGGCTTCAACGGCAACACACCCACTACACGAGAAGAAATCATTACCTTGAACGGAATAGCTGCAAGCTCAACAGGTGTGAACGCATTGATAGCGTCTCGCGTGGTATTTGTGCTGCGCTGGGATACGTCCACTGACATCGACATCTACTCTAAAGATCCCTTAAGTGAAACCCTTTGGTATCGTGATAAAACAGTGACTTTAGGTAATTTAGATAGAGATGATATCAGCGGATTTGGTCCTGAAGTGGTCTCCTATCGCGCCGACGGTAATAGTGCGTATAGTAATGGTCAGTTCGATATTGACGTGCATTACTACAGTGGCAGTCCAAGCACTAATTACACCATTGATGTGATTTTGAATGAGACTGAAGGTGCAAACAGAAGGAACTATCAGTTCTCTTCTACAACGCCGTTAACGGTTTCTAGGAGTTCAGAAGCAGGCGTGGATGACACTGGTACATCGCGCTTTAATGACATTCTGTTTATCAGTTGCAATGCCGCTCGGGTTTGTGGTTTGGATGGATATGACTCTAGTAAACTTGCCCTAAGCTCCGGCATAGGGAATAGCGCTAAGCCCCTTAGAGAAGCGGGCAAACCATCTCAAGTCCAAGACGCGGACAATCAATGTGAAGCGCAAAAAGCGAACTTTGCGCAAAAATACGGAGTCTCACCGTCAAGTTGTGACGATGAACGTCTGAAATAAGCAACGTTGTTGTTGAATTCAAATCCCCGGCAATCGCTGGGGATTTTCTAATGTGACATCTGTGCTGCACAACGCATAACTAAATCTAAATACGCTTAACACATCCTATCCCTAGTTGAGGTTACTTAATAAAAATTTAGTCCGTTATTTACCTATCGCATGGGCAAATTTAGCCATGGCCTCAGCAAAAACCTGTTTATCCAAGGCTAAGGCTTTTTCGCCTACCACTATTTCCATCGCACACTGTTGATCAGACTCATACCCCCAAAAGCGATCCGCTAACCAAATACCGTGTTGTTGCGCTAGTTGATCTCGTGCTTTTTGCGCCTGCTGTGCACTGACCGGCAGTAAAATGTGGAATAAGTTCGTATGAGGTAGTTGGGGATCAGCCTGTAACCTAGCGATGTGACCAATAGACGAGGCTAATTCACCGGCTTTCCTTACGAATTCTGGCATTTGCGCAATGCGTGTATCAAGCAACCGCAGAGCATCGTAAATTAGCGGCCATGAGCCCACTGAGAAGCCGCCTAAGCGAGTCCGCCAAATACGCGCTTCATCAATAAAAGACTTATCACCAGCTAAAATAGCGCCGCCGATAGCACCTATATCTTTGTATAAAGACAGGTAAACAGAATCAAACCCTGATGCGATCTGTGCGTAGGTTTTATTGTTGTAAAAGGGACGACATGACCACAATCTGGCGCCGTCCATATGCAGCGGAATACCTTGTGATTTGCATCGAGACTTTATTGCTACTAGGGCGTCCCAACTGGGCAGCTTACCGCCACTGTGGCGCTGGGGCAGTTCGATAAAAGCACAGCCAACCGCGTCATCAAAATCCTCAGGCTGCAAGGGCTCTCGCCATCGACCGATGATTTTGGCTGAGCTGCCGTGGGCGTGATAGTAGCCCTCTTCTTCATGTAACAATAGGTGTGAGCTAGGGTGCAACAACAATTGCCCATTTTCAATTCGTTGACCATGAATGCGCGCCGCGATACCTTGCGCTAAGGTGCCCGTTGGCAACCATAATGCCGCCTTTTTGCCTAGCAACTTAGCCACTTTTTGCTCCAGCACTGCTGCGCCTTGCTCGGTGCCAAGCTCCTCAGGCTGATGAGATTGCTGACTGACATAATCGTGCATTTGAATGAGCAGATCATTTAATGGCACCGCGCCGTGATAGGGATAGCCAAGATTAATTGAACAACTCGCTTTAATCGTTTGAGTCACAGTCTAGCCCTTGTTGTTGAGTGCAGATCCGCAAGCATCACCTTTAGTCAAATTGAAATGATTAAAGAATAGTTGAACAAACTCAGAGGATTCGATCTGCGCTTTATCTAACGGATTATCCCACCATAGCTCTTCGCCATTAGCTAACATAATTAAGGCCATGTTGCGCTCAGGCAGACGTAAGTGGATCGCAGAATAACCGTTATCAGGATCCCAGCCGGAGTGCCACATGAGTTTCTCACCGTTATAACATTGGAAATACCAGCCAAATCCGTACGGCGCTTGCGACCCGTCATTGAAGGTTGCAGGCTGAAGTAGCGCTTTGCCGATATCCCCTGAAGCAATTTTTCCATTGCTGATAGCGATATCGTATTTGGCCAAATCTAGTACGGTTGATACCACACCTGCCCCACCTGCAATATGCCTTTCGGGGCGGCGATTGCGATCCTTGTTGCCACGTTCATCGACTTTAAATCCATCAGCTAAATCGAAATACACTAGCGGTTTACTGCGATCCCACATGCTTGCCAAACTCCGAGTCATATCCGCTGGCTGCAATATATATTTATCAATCGCTTGCGCCAAATAGTTGTGTCGCCCTTCCACTTGGCGCACTCCCTCTCCCACACCATGCTCTAGGTGTCGAGACAACCGAGAATACATAATGGGGTTATACATAAAAGTGGTCCCCACAGGTTTGTTTATCTGATGATGCAAAACATGGCGGATGGTGATCGGCTCGTTGCAATCCATACCTTTGGAAAAAGGGATGGTTGTGCCTGCCAACCAATCACACAAACCAGTAAATTCAGGGGTTTTTGCCGCAAGCTCGTCCAAGTTAACGATGCCGTCTTTAGCCAAATGCAGATAAGCCAGTCCGACAAACGTTTTAGTCACTGAGGCGATCCAAAAGGGTGTGTTAGCGGTTACGGGGATCTCGTTATTATTGTCTGCGAAACCATAGCCCGCAGACCACATTAGTTGGGCATCATCCACCACAGCAATAGACAAGCCTGGAATGTGTTTGGATTTACGCAGTGCATCGACTTTCTGTCCAAAACCATCATAATCAACACTGGCGTTTTCATTGGCGAACGCAGCTAGGTTAAACACCAATAAGCTGCTCACAAGCACAAAATAATTAAAGCTTTTCATTTATCCCTCCTTGAAGTGCAGATTTGAGTTTAGCCTAACTTACATTATTTACTTGCTTATATTGACTGCAACAATAAACCTTTACGTGCGTACGACTATTGCACTTTAATCAAAACTCAATCGCGCTATATATCTTGTTTTTATGAGAAGCTGCTAAGATTTATTTACTATATTTGCTTAGGAAATTTGATGACGTTAAAAACGGTTTTAATCACAGGCGCTTCCGAGGGTATTGGGCGCAGTTTTGCTGAAGTCTTTGCCAAGCAAGGTCATGATCTTGTGGTGGTGGCTCGCAACCAACAAAAACTCAATGAGTTGTCGATGTACTTGAGCGCAAAATATGCCGTTGAGTGCAAAGTGTACCCGATGGATTTAACGGGTCAGGATGCGGCCAAAGAGCTGTTTTCCACTCTAACTAAAGACAACATTCATGTTGATATTTTGGTTAACAATGCCGGCATGATGCAGGTTGAAAAGCTGCATGAGAGCGATGAAGACGTACTCAACCGTTTGCTGCAATTAAACGTCAATTGCCTAGTCAATATGACTCGGCAATTTGTGGTACCTATGATAGCAAGAGGTCAGGGACGAATTCTCAACGTTGGTTCGATCGCCAGTTTTATGCCTACTCCCAATTTTAGTGCTTATGGCGCCAGCAAAGCCTTTGTATTGTCGTTCTCAGAAGGGATTTCTGAAGAACTAAAAGGTACAGGCGTATCAGTGACCTGTGTCTGCCCAGGTATGACTGAAACCAAAATGCTTAGTCATGCAGAAGGGTTAGAAAGATACATTCCGGGATTTCTCAAAGCACACCCAGATACTTTAGCGAATGATACCTACAAAGCACTAATGAAAGGTGAAGTAGTGTTCCTAGACAAACTGGCTAATAAGTTATTGGTTCAATGGGCTACGCATTACCCAAGATGGATGGTGCGCAGTGTCAACGGACTATTCAGTAAATTCAGTTAGTCACAACCAATCCACTTTTAAGGTTGCCCTGAGTGTGTCTTTCGCATGCAGTAACACGGTAATTTTTAAGTTAGTTGGCATGGTAGATCAGCATCAACGCGTTCTGGTTATCCTCAAAAATTATTTGTCTTTAAGACAATTATATTTTGTTTCACTCTCACTAAGAACTTGGCGATGATGTGGGTAGGTTTAACCGGTGATAGACTAATGAGTAAAGATTACAGACGCGAGAAAGAAGACTTCGACAATAGTGATTGGATTGTTGGAAATGAAATGTCGAATAAAGGAAAGCGTTTCGATGATGTGAAAAAGCGCAAGCGCGCTAGCAAACACATGAGTCGTGAACGCGCTAGAGGGACTGAAGTCCACTAGAAATCTACGATGATAAGGCAGGCGAATCGCTTGCCTTATTTGTCATTTTGTCGTATTAACGAATAATCATAATCAGTGATTAAGCGTTCTTGTGGATATTCGTTTTTTATCAACCTTTCTTGAAGTCGCCAATACACGCCATTTCGGCAAGGCTGCGGACAATTTATACCTGACCCAATCGGCGGTCAGTGCCAGAATCAAACTGTTAGAAGAATATTTCGATGTAGAGCTATTTGTTCGCCATCGCAATAGTATTCAACTAACCGTCGCCGGTGAACGACTAATTCCCTTCGCTCAACAATTATCGGAAAATTTGCAAGAAGCCAAAAAAGCACTGGCAAAAACCGCGATCACCACAATCCATTGTGCTTGTACCCCTAATGCGTACTTTACGCCCGTGGGGCAAGCAATCGCAAACTTGGGTAACCATATTCACGATATTTCTGTGCGTAATGACTTAGCCAACATTGAACTCATATCTCGTCAGTTACATGATCATACTATTGATATTGGTTTCACAACCGAGCCGCTAAAATTAGATAATGTCGAAAGTATCAAGCTGTTTGAATTGCCATTGGCTTTGTTTGGCCATCAACATGAGCAAGCAGAGCGTCAATATATTCATATCGAGTGGAACCAGAAAATTAGCGATGCGGTGTTTAAGAGCTGTCCAGAGTTCAAACAAAGTACCTTGAAGACCAGTTCTGCCAGTATTGGACTAGATCAACTCCTGAGCCACCCCAATAGCTGTGCGATACTGCCTAAGAATATTGTTTCAGGCAATAGCACTCTTAGTCATAAGGTAGGTAACCTGGTGCAAATCGAGTCGACCTTTGATGTCAGTTTGAGTGTGTTTTTGAGTGTGATGCAAGGAATTCCACAGTCTGAGATTGAGCAAATCACCAATTACTTTAAACAGATTATCCCTTAACTAAATGGGCTATGCTCATTTAAGAAAGAGACACACTCCGTTGCAGAGTATGTCTCTTTACAAACCGCAACCTATAATTTAGGAAGCATTTTTATCTTTTTGAAATCTTCTGATGCCAATTCTTCATTGACACAGTTTAATAAGAATTCATCCATGCTTTTGTTGCCTGTGCCATCTTCCGCGGCGACGTCTTTACAATACTCAAGCATCTCACTGATAGTATCAGCATCAGCAACTTGCTGAGCGAATGCACTGGTAGACAATAACACCAACAAACTGATAATCGCTTTTCTCATTTTACCTTATCTTCCTAGCCAAGTTTTCTAAGTTGCGGAATTGTGAGCAACTAATCGCCGCTTAACCAGCAAAATAATTTGCATCTGACGACAATAATTTTGCGTCGTCAAATTAATTGAAATGAGTTGCTATAATCAACACTAAGCCTATATTGCGCGCAATTCTTTTAGGTATCCGCGATATCGAATTGTCGATTCGACGGCCATTATTTTAGGTATGGAACCACATGTACAAATCAATAGTAGTTGTTGATAAATTAGAAAATTTGCCGCCAATGGATGCGATCGTGATCGATTTCACTCAGTATCTATCGGACTACCCAAAAGCGGGCGAGCCCAAAACGCGTATAGTAAATCTATGCAGCACCTCTACATACTTGAGCGAGGGCTATTACTGTTCATTATTAGCTGAAGCTAGACAACATAAAGTGCTACCCAGTGTAAACTGTATCAATGATTTAAATGCCGTGAACACCGCTGAATTGCCAGCCGAACGCTGCGTAATTTTGCCTAAGACACTGATGCAAAGTAATGATACGCAGGATCTCTATGTGTACTTTGGTTGGACCGAAAACCCTGATTTCAAAAAAGTCGCAAAGCAAGTTTTTGAGCGCTTTCCTTCACCTATTTTACGATTACATATTGAACCGTCGGAGCAATCCATCAGCGTTCAAGTGACGTCGTTAGGCTGTCATGAACTGCCTGAAAATGAATGGCCGCTATTTGCCCAGCGAATTGAAAATTACACGCAGACAAAATGGCGCAATCATTACAACAAGCGCTCATATCGTTGGGACATGGCGATATTGGTCGATGAAAAAGAAAAAACACCGCCTAGTGATACCAAAGCATTGAAAATGTTTATCAAAGCCGCCGAGCAAGTGGGTATCAGAGCGGAGTTGATCAGTGCAAAACAAGCCAAGTCGATTGGCCACTATGATGCGCTTTTCATTCGCGAAACAACGGCGATTAACCACCACACTTATCGTCTTGCCCGTCAAGCCGAGCGAGAAGGCTTAGTGGTGATTGATGATGCGCAATCCATCTTGCGATGCTGTAATAAAGTGTATTTACATGATGCTTTTAGCTATCACCATGTGCCCTCACCCAAGAGTCAGTTTATTTCTGATGCAAGCGACCTGACTTGTGAAAAACTGGTTGCCCTGTTTGGTTTTCCAATGGTGCTGAAATTACCTGAAAGTGCGTTTTCTATGGGTGTTTTCAAAGTGGAGTCTCTGGCTGAGTTGAAGCTTAAGCTGCAGGAAATGTTAAGTGTTTCTGCACTGGTGTTAGTACAAGAATATATTTTTACTGAATATGATTGGCGAATCGGCGTGCTCAACGGTAAAGCGATTTATGCCTGTCGTTATTTTATGGCGCGCAATCACTGGCAGATCTATAACCACAGCTCTAAAAAGCATTTCTCAGGTGACTTTGAAACACTTCCGACCTTTGAAGTGCCCAAGCCGGTGCTAGATGCAGCGTTGAAAGCCAGTTTAGTGATTGGCAAAAGCCTCTATGGCGTGGACGTAAAACAAGTGAATAACAAAGCCTATGTGATTGAAGTCAATGACAACCCCAGCATCGAATCCAAAGTTGAAGATTTATATCTGGGCAAAGAGTTGTACATGATCATAATGCAAGAATTTGCTAATCGCCTGGAAAATCGGGGCAGACAATGAGCCAAGCTCAATTAAAACATAAGGCGCAGCCAATCGTTCGGTTGGCTAACGCCGACGATTTGGCGTCTTTGGTGGAGTTAGAGCAAGCGTGTTTTAGCACCGATCGTCTTAGCACTCGTAGCTTTAAACACTACCTCAAGTCGGCCAAATCCGTCATGCTGGTTGCTGTTCAAGACGGTAAACTATTGGGCTATGGCTTGATATTAATTCGCAAAGGGACTCGTCTTGCGCGCCTGTACTCTATTGCAGTCGCTGCGCATGCCCGCGGTTTGGGCGTGGGAAAATTGCTACTCATTGAGTTAGAACAACAAGCCATGCAACATGACAAACTGTTTATGCGCCTGGAAGTGGCCTGCAATAACCAGGTGGGTATCGCACTCTACAATAGTATGGGTTATCGCTCGTTTGGCATATACGAAAAATATTACGACAACGATTTAGATGCGCTGAGAATGCAAAAATCATTGCGTCAAACCACAGATCATGGTCCCTTTGAAGCTTATCCTTGGTATCACCAAACGACGGAGTTTACTTGCGGGCCATCGTCTTTACTGATGGCGATGAATAATCTCGATCCAGAGATTAGTATGAACCAAGCTAATGAATTGGATATATGGCGTCAGGCGACTACGATTTTTATGACATCAGGACACGGTGGTTGCCATCCCGTTGGGCTGGCTATAGCCGCGAACAAATTTGGTTTTGACGCTAAGGTGGTTATTAACACCAACGACACCTTATTTTTAGACGGCGTTCGCAGCGAGCACAAAAAAACGATCATCAAAGCGGTAGACAGCCATTTCAAATATACCGCTCAGAATTTGGGAATTGAGATCGACATAAAAGATCCTGATCTGAATGAACTGCGGGCGCAGATTGAACAAGGCGCAAGCTTGCTATGTCTTATCAGTACTTATCGTTTGGATGGTAAAAAAGTGCCCCACTGGGTAGCCGTTACCCATATTGATCAAGACTGCTTGTATTTCCACGATCCTGATCCAGACACACCCAATACTGAGAGTAGCCAGACGCATAGCTCTGATGCACAACATGTTCCTTTGGCGCTTGAAGATTTTGCCAAGATGTCTGCATTTGGCAAAAATAAACTTCGAACCGTCGTTTTAATCAAACGTCGCTAGTTCCCGAACAATAAGAGGATCATCATGACCAGTCTTTTTTCAACTGATCAAGTCGAAGTGAGCTGTATCGCCGACACGATCAAGTTACAAGATGTAAAAGCGCACTTTGCTAAGTCTTATGTGGCAACCCAATATCGTGATGCCTTACACATTGATGTACCTCGTGGACACATTTTCGTTTTTAATTATGGCGTGGTGGTTACCTGGGGGATCAGTGACGCTAAAAAATCTTTGATTATGGAAGGCTTAGAGAAGTTTTACAGCAAAGAACAAAATAAAGATTGGGAGATATATCGGTTCGCACTGCAGCCAGAAGCCCGATTTAGTTTTAGTAACAATACGGTGACGTTGCAGAATTCTAAAATCCATACCTTGTTGGCCGTGAGCCATGCGCTTGCACAATCTTGTAAGCTACAAATATTTGAATGCAGAGCGCAAAAGTCACTAGATGACAATAGATATTTAACCGATGAGCTGATCAACAAAGGGCGTATTTCGTTAAGTCGGACCCAGTTAGCCAAATTAAGAGGTGCGTTGTTTCAAACGAAAAGTGACATTATGTCGCGCTTTAGTTTATTGGATACGCCAGAGTATTTTGGGGACTTTCCAGAAACCCAAGAATTGTACATAGGCGCCTCTCGTTATCAAGAGCTAGACCAGCGCATAGAGCTACTGAAGTTAAAGCTGCAAACCATACACGAATTACTCGACATGCTCGTTGCAGAACAAAATCATAAACACTCCTCTTTCCTAGAATGGATCATCATCATACTGATCGCATTAGAAATCGTTTTATTCTTTGTCAACTAGACAAACCTTTTACTGCCACATTAGATTGCATCAATCGATGCAACCTATCATCGACAAGCATGCTAATTCCCATTCCATGGACGGAAAGGCATGCTTAATCTCATTACATGGACAGCCATGTTTAATCCCATTACATGGACAGCATGCTTAATCCCGTTACATCATTACATGGACAGCCATGCTTAATCCCGTTAAATGGACAGCCATGTTTAATCCCATTACATGGACAGCCATGTTTAATCCCATTACATGGACAGCCATGTTTAATCCCATTACATGGACAGCCACGCTTAATCCCATTACATGGACCATTACATGGACAGCCATGCTTAATCCCGTTAAATGGACAGCCACTCTTAACCCCATTACATGGACAGGCATGTTTAATCCCATTACATGGACAGGCATGTTTAATCCCATTACATGGACAGGCACGTTTAATCCCATTACATGGACTGCTTAATCCCGTTACATGGACAGCCATGCTTAATCCCATTACATGGACAGGCATTGTCAGAGCTAATCTTTTACGATTCAACGACAGTTATTAGCAACCTGTCGTAAAAGTGTCGTATGATAGTCGGAAAGAATACGGTGAAAAGTCGTAACAGAGTCCATGATTTACCTTGATACTCCACTGGTCTCATAACTCATAGGTTGTCGATATTGATGAAAATTAATGCTCAGTTAGTAATTAAACTAAGAAACAATAAAGCTTGGTCACAAGAAGAGCTGGCTATTGCTAGCGGACTAAACTTGAGAACAGTGCAGCGAATTGAGAATGAGGCTTCAGCTTCGCTGCAGTCAAAAAAGGCATTAGCCTCTGTGTTTGATATCAATATCCAAGACCTCGACTTCGAGGAATTGATCAAAGTGAAAAAGTACGAATACAAAACGTTAGAAATTGAAAACAAAGAAGGTTTTCTAGCAGGTATCAAAAAGCCTAAATTGCCTGATTTTGTCGACATTTTTAATCAACAAGGTGAGCAAGGCTGGCAGGTAGTTCAAATCTTAACTCCAGAGTTGGCTCAAGGGCTTTGGACTGCAAAAACTGGAAATATGGTTGCCTTGTTACAACGAGAGTTAGTTGAATAAACTTATCTTACATGGACAGCCATGTTAATCCCGTTACATGGACAGGCACGTTTAATCCCATTGCATCAGTTACATGGACAGGCATGCTTAAGCTGCAATACTGATATTTTTCCGACTAACAAAACGCTAAAGGAACATTGCATATATTCTGGCTCGCAGAGAAATTTCTGCGGCCACTAAAAAGGCGCCTGGAAGGGCGCCTTAGTTAGTTTCGAAAAAGGTATTAACTAAAATTGGTATTGCAATCCTACTCTTAGATTGGCTTCGTCATTCACAAAACCGACCGATTCTTGATATTCACGGGCTAGGAAATTATCAATATTAAAGGTTGCTATCATCGCTTGAGATACCTGCCAACTAGCAGCTAAACCATACTTCGCGTAGCCGCCAAGCTCGATTAATCCTGTTGGAATAGAGCTATCTAAATAGCGATCTCTAAAGTCCATGAACAAAGTCACACTCAGTCTTTGCCAATGAGCGTCGAGACTAGCACTACCAAACCACTGCGGACGTCGGCGTAATTGAGACACCCCGTCATTTAGATTAACCTCCACATAACTGATATCGGCAGAAAGATTTAACCAAGATTGCAACTCGCTAACAAAGCTAAGTTCCAATCCTGCACTATCAACGCGACTTCGGTTTACGTTGGTAAAAAGCTGTGCGTCAAAGTCGACAAGATCTGTAAAATGGTTGTCAAAAAAGGTCACGGTGAGCTCTTGACCATTTTCACTATATGCCATGCCAATTTCAATATTTTCACTTCGCTCAGGAAGTAGTTGTGGATTGCCAACTAAAGGGTGGGCCAGCGCAAAGAAGCTAGGAAGTTTGTAGCCTTCGTTATACACCGCAAACAAGGTCACTTGGTCATTGGCGAAATAGTTGGCCGCAACACGCAATGAGGTTTCACTGTCAAAATCATCGGAGTCGTCATAACGCCAGCCAAGATTCAACGCATAACTCGATTGGCGATACTGCGCTTCGGCAAACGCACTTCGGGTATCTTGCTTAAGCACATAATCGACTGGCAGTGGAAAACCAAAATCCAGCGTTCCGTCATTGCTCCCCTCTGCGCTGCGAAGCGTGAGTCCGGTAATGAGGTTAATATTTTGATTAAGTGCATAGTCGGTATACACCTCAATTTCTTTACGCTCGAATTCTGACACAATATCGCTGGCCGGTATTCCAGAAAGCACGCCTTGGTTAATACCAGGGTGGACAGATGATTCTTCGCGATTCAGCCAAGATAATTTACTGTGTAATTGCAGCTGCTCATCTAGCTGAAATTCACTGTTTAAACCAACTAACCATTGTTGGCTATTGCGATACTCTGGTGTACGCGGATCTGCGAACAACATACCACCGGAATCTTCTGCAAAGCTGGTGTTATCACTGTCACTGAGTGTCACCAAAAATGCATGTTTTGAAAAATCGCTTTGATAGCCAAGTTTAAATAGACCTTGTTGACTTTGCGCTTTTGCAGACGTTGATTGTTGACGCTGGCGGGTTGAAAGACTCGCTAGCAGATTCACGCCATTGTCGAAGTTTTTTGCCAGCATCAAATTGGCATTAAAAAGCTCATCTGTACCTATTTCTATGCCAACCGACTGGCTTGCATTATTGCGAGTAATGATGTGAATGACACCACTTATTGCTTCACCACCATAGATTGCACTGATACCACCTCGAGAGACTTCGATTGATTCAATGGCTTCTGGATTTATTTGACTGAAGTCAAACCCGCCCCCGCGGCTATTAGTGGAGTCATTGACTGCAATGCCATCGATCATGATCAGGGTAAAGTTCGACTCGCCGCCACGCAAAGACACAAAGGACAGCCCCCCGACACCATTTTCAGCAACGACTAAATTAGGTATACGTCTGAGTAAATCTAATGTGGAAACCGGATTAATTTGGTCGATTTGATCTCGATTCAATGCCGTGAAGCTTGCCTGGTTGCTATCGATTATTCGAGAGCCAGTGACTTGCATTGTTTCAATATTATTTTGTGCCACAGAGGGTATTGCGAACATTGCCAAAAAACAGGCAACACTTAATTGCAGATTCACTACTTCTATTCCTTTTTACTTACACTCCGAACAGTATTCGGGAAGACAATTTTATGGGGCGGGATAGTAAACTGTTTCAAATCAGTGATCACCCTCTTTCGTAAACACAGAGGATGAAGATGCAAAAGTGTGCGTTGAACGCCATAACCGAAAAATGATTTTTGGCGTTGTTGTTAAGCGGCATTTGATCTTTTCTGCGGCTCATTCTATTGTGGAAAAGCGCAAACAAAGCATTACCAGTACAAAATCATATTCATATGATCAATATAGTGAGTTCATCGCGGATAAGTATATTCACACGTTAAGAAAAGAAAGATAAAGGCCTCCATTACTAGATATCACGGCAATTGATTTAAAAAGGATTCATAGTGGTCAAGCAAAGCGAGCAAACAAGTCAGCCAAACAAAACGAAAACAACAGCGAGTGTTTACCTAAGGGTCTTATTAGGTCTTGCCGCCCTCTACACACTGTATTTGGCACAGTCGTTATTGATCCCAATCGTATTTTCAGTTTTCATAGCATTGCTCTTGAGCCCGCTAGTGCGCTCTCTTCAGGCGATCTATATTCCACGACCGATAGCAGCGTTTGTTTTATTGTTTCTGCTAATCGCTCCCTTTACCTTCTTAGCCAATGAGTTAGCTGAGCCAGCGGAAAAATGGGTGAAACTACTTCCTAAAATATCGGTTCATCTAACAGAAAAAATTGACAGTTTGAGCGAAGAATTTGCGGAGCAAGAACAGCAAGCCAAACAGGAAGTCAAAGCACAAAAAAAGGAAGAGGATAGCGGATTCGATTTCTTTGGTTGGTTCTCAGACGACGATGAAGAAGAGGCTCCCCCCCAAAATGAAACACAAAACGTGGTAAAAGAGCGGATTAAACAGGGAGGTATTGAAGTATTAGTGTCGGTGTTAAGCAATGCTCCTATTATAATGGCGCAGCTTCTCGCCAGCATTATACTGATCGTGTTTTTGCTGATTTATGGGCCAGCACTGTTTAATGTGTTCGTACAAGATTTCCCCCATGTCAAAAATAAACAAGGCATGATCGAAATGGTTGATGACATTCAGCGAGTTTTGTCGCAATACATTGCAACTATCAGTGTGATCAATGCCCTTTTGGGGTTGGCAACGGCCGCCGCCTTTTCGTTGTTGGGGATCCAAGATGCATTATTGTGGGGCGCTTTGGTTGCCTTTTTTAATTTTGTACCTTACGTAGGCTCCTTGTTTAGCTTAGCGATTTTATGCTTGGCTGGCGCAGTGCAATTCGGAATTGAGCCGATGGCGTTACTCCCAGCTAGCGTATTCATCGTAATCAATATTATTGAATCTCAGTTTGTCACGCCCACAGTATTAGGTAAACGTATGCAAGTGAACCCACTGGTGATCATTCTATGGTTACTCATTCTTGGCTGGTTGTGGGGCATACTCGGTGTATTGTTAGCGGTGCCTGTTCTTGTCTGTATTAAGTTAGTAATTGAGCGAGTAGGTATTTTGTCACATTGGTTAAAACTCATCGAAGCTTAACTGTTACATTAGATTCAGACGAGGCTAGACTGAAGCTACTGAATTTGTCCTAGTGACTATAACGCTTGGTGTTAACACTATGGCGCTCGTTGACGCTCAGCTGTTGCTGACAGTTAGGGTAATTTCGCTTAAGTCCGCGGCCGTTAAAGCTCGACTTTATACTAATCAAGTGCAATAAATAGGCGAACAATAAGAGTCGGCTATAATTATCAAGAGCCACTGCAGCAGAATGAGGCAGCTAAGAAAAAGCGTCGTCATTGACGCACAGTGCAACTAGGTTAATTGAGATTTATATGCAAAATACCAAGCAACAACACACCGCCACCAGCCCACTGGATTTTACTAAGCGTGGATATTGGAATATTGCCAAACGGGTGTACCGAAAAATGGAGCAAGACAACCTATCTTTGATCTCTGCTGGGGTGGCCTTTTATTTTCTGCTAGCAATCTTCCCACTTATTGCAGCGCTTGTTTCTTTGTATGGCTTTTTTGTATCTGCAGATGATTTGGAAAAGCACATGCAGCATTTAGTTGGCATAGTCCCTTACGAAAGCCGCTACATATTGGAAGAGCAAATTGCACAAGTGTCTAGTAAAAGCCAAACAACCTTAGGTATCGGTTTTCTGGTGAGTATATTGCTGGCTATTTGGAGTGGTGGTAAGGGTTCACAAGCACTGATGACTGCATGCAATATTACCTATAACGAAACATCTAGCCGTCCATTTTGGTTAAAAATTCTGATGCGATTAGCGCTAACTCTATGTGCAATCATGATATTGCTAATTGCTTTAGGAACCATAACTATAATGCCTATGCTAATCGATTCACTGGCTGGAGTTACGCTTTCAGAGCAACAAGCAAAGTGGTTGACCTGGCCGGTGCTGATTGTGCTTTTTCAATTTAGTTTGGCTGCACTTTATCGCTACGCTCCTTCACGCCGAAAGGCGAAATGGCGATGGGTCACCAGCGGATCAACATTAGCAACTCTGTTGTGGATTTCAGCTACTTATGGATTTTCGTACTATCTGAGTCACTTCGCAAAGTACAATGAAACATACGGATCTATTGGTGGAGTGATCATTCTGTTGATGTGGTTTTATTTAAGCGCTTACATTATTTTATTTGGAGCCGAATTTAATTCTGCCATGGAACGACAAACGCATAAAGACAGCACTATTGGTGAAGATAAACCAATAGGTAAGCGAGGCGCTTATGTGGCGGATAATAAGTGACCCTCAAATAAAAGTCAGGACTCGACCATGAGGTATTTATCCCCCTCAAAGACCAGCGTTGCATACCTAACTTTAAAGCCGCAAATACACAATACCGACATGCAAGCCTATGTTTGTAATCAGGTATGAAAAATTTTCATTTATCTGTGTAAAATTCACGCTTTAAACTCAACGAAAAGCAAACAAAAACACGTCTAAAAACACTTTTCTTTATAACATTCAATACGTTAACAAAGTTGGCACAGTGTTCGCTTATATTAAAGGGCAACGCCTACTTTGAGTAATTCGGCCTAGGTCAATTAAAGAGAGAGTGTTGAACAAAGAATTGACTCACCTTGTTAGGAGTACAGACTCCTAAAAGACGAGGAGAGAAATAGTAAGTAATCCTTCCTCTAAACCTCCCGGCTTATCTGAAAGCCAATCCTATGGGGCCTCGCGCCCCTTTTTTTTTGCTCATAGCAGTATTGATTAAGCAATAAATTCAAGTCTTCGGTCACGTATTTTTGTAGCTAATCGCATAAATCCAACACATGCCGTGTCCGACTATAATCTAGACCAAGGTCTTATTCGCTTTACTGGAAATCATAGGCTGCGTAATACAATACTCACAATGATATTAACCCTAGCTTTAATGTCCTTGTCAGCCCGCGCAACGGAGCAGCGGCCTAATCCGTTGTCAAACTACATCATGCATCAAGCAAATGGCATGTCACAACTGAGTTCATTGGTTGAGTCGATACAATTAATCTATATTACTGATTAGATGAGGCACTTTTAATCTGTATCATAGGGGTATTCATCACTAGGAGAACAAAATGAAAATTGATATTGGTATTAATGAATCAGATCGTCAAAGCATTGCCCAAGGATTAAAGCACTTATTGGCAGATAGCTACACACTGTATCTGCAAACCCACAATTTTCACTGGAATGTGACCGGGCCGCAATTTCGAGAGCTACACTTGATGTTCGAAGAACACTACACCGAGCTGGCAGTGGCAGTCGATGATATCGCTGAGCGGATCAGAACATTGGGCGTAGTAGCCCCAGGCACTTACAAAGAATTTGCCAAGTTAAGCCAAGTTAAAGAAGTTGATGGCGTACCGCAAGCTAGCGAGATGGTCGAAATACTCACCAAAGGCCATGAACAAGTGGTCAAAACCTGTCGTAGCGTTTTAAAAATAGCACAGCAAGCCGACGATGAATCTTCGTCAGCCTTGGTCTCAGATCGAATGCGTGTCCATGAAAAAACGGCGTGGATGTTGCGCGCAACAGTGAAATAAAAAAGTAGATTAAAGAGGATCGGAGTGAACAGTCGTTAGTTCATTCCGACCTTATCTTCGCAAGCAGATCTTGACTCTTCTGCTTGAATTACTCAACAGCTGGGACTTATTACGGCTCTGCAGGATACTGTCATCTCATTGTTTACCGAACGAAAGATTCGCTAGTATCAATGACAAGTCCGAGTATGATTCAATTCAATAGAACCTTACTTCAACTATCTATACATCCATCGTCCGCCATCCTTCTTGATTACACAAAATTACAATTATTGGCAATTTGAAACTACATCAATGCTGACTTCAGAATAGACTGCTCTCACCGTTTTTGTTAAACAACAATTACATCGCATTAATCACTATAGGATATAAAATGAAGAAAGTTATATTGTCCGCTCTTACCATTTACTCTTGCCAAACTTTTGCAACTGATGCTGAAAGCCCCTTTTATATTGGTGCATCTTTATTGAATTCTGAAACCAGCTACTTGCACGACAAAAATAGTGACATTGGTTACGCTTTGAGGGCCGGTTACGCATTTTCAGAATACTTGTCGGTAGAAATGGCATATCAAGACTTAGGCACTTTTACTTGGTCTAATAGTCAGTTTGAAGGTGGTGGATCATTTAATTCTGACGCATATTCAATGTCTACAGTAGCGACTTACCCAATTAACGACTTTAGTTTGCATTTAGAATTAGGTTATCAATGGGTAAAAAGAAAAGGTGATATATACTCAGTTGTTGGCAACACCCCACCCTATTCATTTAAAGACAGTAGTCTTATGGCTGGCGTTGGCGCTAGTTACCAGTTGGCAAAAAACATTGATGTAAACCTTACCTATACAAAGTCTAGTCTTTACTCATGGACAAGTTTGGGCTTTAAAGTCGGATTTTAACCTAGCAAAGGGTGGTTATAGCGCTTTTAACCGCCAATTGTTAAGCTATTTTAAACCTTATTAGTTAGCCGCTCCGAAGGGGCTAAGTATACTTGATTTCGGACATCACTCAGATTTGGGTAAAGGATGATTTCGACCAGCGCCCATTTCCCATCCGCTTTCTCGGAGCCTCGTGCACCAGCTTTAAACAGCAGTCGTTTAGTCTCTTCATTGTCAGCCCCAATGACGGCAGACATAGTGGAAAGAAGCCGCCATTTGTCTGGAAATCTATCGTCGCTGAGCATATCTTTCAACATCTTAATTCTGCTTCTCTCAAGCTCGTTTTGCGGTTTTTGCTTTATCCAATGCAGTAAAACGTTTCCGAAAATAGTGAGTAACGACCCAACAATTGCACCAAGTAAACCAATAATTCCTATCCAGAATTTGGTATCAGAAATCACTTGGGTGGCTATTTGAGTAGCGAGTTGAGTATCATTCATATACATATCTTGTATTCGAAAAACGCAAATAGAAAAAGCGTCGTTACCACACAGTATAGTTTCAAAGACAATGAGATGAGGTTGTTTTATTAAAATCGGGATATTTGAGGCGGATTAAAGAACGAAACTATTGGCTGTTATTCAGACTTAAAGAACATCGAAGTGATGTTGGCAATTTTGCGCAGTATATGTTGTTCAGACTGTACCCATTCGATTGGTTTACCCACGGATTCACAACATATAACCCCTTTAGGTTCAAAGTCGTCATGATAAACATAGTCAAATAAAGAATAGATATGATTGGGTTCAAAATAGCCTTTATTAAAGCACTTGGTAGCGGGATGGGTTCTCGCGTCGGATGCCACTAACACCTGCTCAGATAAAATCGCATTAAAATAGTCGGCAAAATCGGTTTTGTTTAATTTCGTTCCAGACGTAAACGTTGCCGGCTCACCTGAAAGGCACATTAAACAAACTATTTCACTTTTATCTTGATTAAATGCCCACAAGCTAACCCTATTAGCATGCGTTATCGCTTGCATCGTAGTTGAACATATTTGCTTAAGTTTTTGTTGGTTGTTTTTGCGTGGATTACTTAACGAAATCAGCAAATCTGTCAACATTTCCATAGAAAAACCGTTTATAATTAATGGGTTAACTTTCGTTAAATTTTAGCACTTTAATCAATCAAGTGGTTCAAATTTATTTCAACTTACCAATTTAAGTGCGTATTTAATCCCATCCAAAAGGGACTAACAACTGGCATTTCGTCTAACCTCAACCAACATAAGTCAGGCATCACAGAACATACTATATCTCGTAATATTAGTCTCTAGCAACTTAGTGTTTTTAAAGCGAACATTATTAAACTGACGATAAGAAAGAGTCTGGCAAACTAAGCGGACAAAGGTGAAGCCGATGTTTGCAACGCGCCCCTTAAGGATGCTTAGTCTATTATAGATGCCAAACATAAGTCTGGTTGCCGCCTTCTTTCTTTTGGCGTCATTTATTGCTCAACTCAGATAACCTAATTACGTTGTAACTGACAAAATTAACTTAGCCATGATAATTAACAGTTGCTATTGCGCCGCGCCAGTTAATTGACTTGGTGTTGCTAAATTTCATTGTCCCTTTTATGTGCGCATTTTCATCAACTAAATGATATTCGAGCACAAAAACCAATGAATTGAACGTTAGATTGGGATAGAGTCCCCTCTAATTAAATTGATACGCGCTTTATTTTAATGTGAATTAGAATATGACTTGTAATACAAATGTAATAAACCAGCCCTATATTCCATACATTGCTATTTAAAACTTTACTATTTGAGAACTGAACACATGAAATTTATAAGCAAACTTTCGTTATCTTTACTCGCAATATCCGTCTCAGCGGCAAGTTTTGCTGATCCTATTACGGTATATGGTAAGGCAAACATTTCTGCTCAAGCGGCAGATGAAGGCGCGGGCAGTTTTACTGAAATCAAAAGTAATGCATCACGATTTGGCGTTAAAGGCGACCTCAAGCTTGATAACGATATGGAGGTTTTGTACACCTTCGAGTGGCAAGTCGATTTAGCCGATGAATCGGGTTCAGATAATATCAAAGCGCGTAATCAATATGTTGGTCTAAAAGGCAGCTTTGGTACGGTTTTATTAGGCAGGAACGACACCGTATTAAAACAATCTCAAGGTAAGATTGACCAATTCAGTGATTACGAAGCTGATATCAAAGGGTTATGGAAAGGCGAGAATCGTATGGGTGATTCAGTCACCTATATTTCACCAACGGCAAATGGCTTTAGCTTAGGCCTGACTTATGTTGCCGAAGATGACGTTGCTGGAGATGACTCCCAATCAATTTCACTTACCTATGGCGACAAAGCGTTGAAAAAAGACAAGTGGTTTGCCTCTGTTGCTGCTGACTTCGATATGAAAGGCTACGATAGTCAACGGTTTTCAGTGCAAGGAAAGTTTGACCAGCTAACCCTTGGCGCAATATTACATCGTCAAGAATCGGTTGAAACTGGCAGCTCGAAAAACGGCGTGATGATGAGTGCAGCCTATACCATTGGTAAGTTAGTGTTAAAAGGTCAATATCAAACCCTTGAAGATGACAATAGTGCAACTATTGGTGCCGATTACAAATTAGGAAAATCCACAAAAGCCTTTATTTGGTACACAGATCGCGGACTAGACAAGAGCGAAGACAAGTCTTGGTTGGCACTGGGTCTTGAACACAAGTTCTAGACGCTCGATTGCAGAGACCGAGTAAAGCCGTTTATTAACAAGTGGTGAAATGAAGAACGTAACGCTGTCGAGAGAAATCTTGGCAGCGTTTTATTATGTAATGCACTGCACTCAGTGCCCAAGCCAAACATCAACTGACGGTAAACTCATTCGTATCACCACACCCTTGGCCACTGTTGAAATGAATCTGTCTGTCAGCAATACAGGGTATGCTTGTCTCGTTTTTATACATTCCAGCGGTTAAAATTTTACAATTAAGCATCTCACACAAACACATTTGAGAACGATTTTCACTCGCCCGTGTCGCTTATTCCTTGATAATAAAACGATAGGCTAATACTCTTCATAATGAATGAACAGACATTGCTTAATATCACTAGGGTTTATTCCTCAAACTCTTTAGTACAGTCATGTGTGCATCGGTTGCTGAAGTAATTACAGTCGGCAATTATCAGCTGTGAGCGCGTGGCGAACTGTGACATCAATAGTGATAGAAGCAAGAAAAGATACTACCCTAATAAAGCGTTCAATCGGTATCAGCTTGGTATCCTTGTGTAACCACAAGTAAAAACTGCAAAGAGAATTTTAATGAAATTGGAAATTGATAGAATCGCCTACAGTGAATTCGATTTTGATACGTATTTTAACGAATATATCGTGCCTAAAAAGCCCGTCATTGTAGAAGGTGTATTTACCTTTGATAGCGACAAAGTCACGCCTGAATACGTCAAAGAGAATTTTTCGAACGAATCAAAAAAAGAACTAGGCTGGTTTGATTCTGACTTGGTGGATAATGAAATCATCGCCATCCCCGATTTTGTAAAAAAAATATTGGCTCGCGAAGAGTATGCTGTGCGTAAATCGCCGATGCGCGTTTTTATGCAGCCCCAAGGTCACATTACCTTGCCTCACTATGATGGCAACAGTTTACACGGACTTAACCAACAAGTGATTGGTGAGAAACGGTGGATATTAACGTCGCCTAAAACTCCCCTACCCTGTATGCCTTTTATGTATGCGGGCCTGGTGGGCAGAGATTTCGTCTACGCCCCAGAAAAATACGATTTTTACGACTTTATCAGCAAGCCCGGTGATGTGGTTTCAATCCCTCCATACTGGTTTCACGAAGTTCACTCTTTGGGCAAGGTGAACTGCAACGCCAATTGGGTTTTCACCCCCAAAAAACCTGACGAAAGTACCGGGTTAGGCAAGCGCGAAGTTGAAATTGTCAAATTGCGTAAAACCTGGCCCTTTGTCAATAAGGCCTTTTTCCCCGATGAGTTTTCCAACTACGGAGGACAAGGAGAAGAGCTGATAAAAACCTACAGCGAGAATGTTGGCATGACCCGAATGGTAGGACGCTTTGTCAAAGAACTTGCGGCGTTCCCAAAAACGATTTTGATGGCAAAGCAATTGCGTAGCAGAGCTGACGAATTTAAAAAGAATAACTTTAACGTCTAATTAAGGAACGATGCATGTTCGATTATCATAAAGCGTTTAAGCGAAATTTAGGCTGGATAACACCAGAAGAACAAGAAAAAATCAGAAATGCCACCTTTGCGGTAGGCGGTTTAGGTGGCGTTGGCGGTGATCATGCGATTACGATGGCCAGAATGGGCGCGCAGAATTTCCACATTGCCGATCTAGATGATTATGATTACAGTAATTTCAACCGTCAGGCAGGCGCAAACGTAGACACCGTGGGAATAGCTAAATCTCAGATATTGGAAGAAACCATAAAAGCCATCAACCCTGATGCAAATATTAAAAACTTCACCAATGGCATTCAAAAAGACAATGTTGATGAGTTTCTCGATGGTGTTGACGTTTATCTCGATAGCCTTGATATATTTGCGGTAGAAATACGCCGGCTCACGTTTCAAAAGTGTCACGAAAAGAACATTCCCGCGTTAACTGCTGGACCTATGGGTATGGGCGTCGCCTTTATGGCCTTTTTGCCCGGCAAAGGCATGAGCTTTGCTGACTATTTTGGAATGAACTCACCTTGTCCTAAGTTTCTTGAAAAACACAAAGACGATCCTGTCGCCATGCACATGCACAAGTTAGAAGTGTACATTGATAATATTATCCGCTTTGTAGTGGGTGTGGGACCCACCGTGCAACAACGGCACTACCTGATGGATAAAAGTAAAGTCGACTTTTTCACCAAAGATCTCCCCTCGACTAAAATGGGCATTGATTTGGCCTCCGGTACGCTATGTACCAACGTTATCAAACTGGTGGTAAATCGTGGCAAGGTAATTTGCGCCCCTAGAGGTTTACACTTTGATGCGTTCCACAACAACCTTGAGAAGACATGGCGCCCGGGCGGACATGCCAACCCCATGCTGCAGTTCATAAGACGATTTATCAAAGGTCAGTTTAAAATTAATGAAAAACTTGATTGGATAAGAAAGACCCTCAATGAGCAGCAACAACAAGGACGCTTAAAGGAGAGCTATTCGGAAGAAGAAATGTACAACATGCTAATGGAATTTGACGAGCAACGCAGAAACAACGCCCAATAGTTAAAGCCGGGGCGAGTTGAATATTCAACTCGCCACATTGATCTGCCGACGTAATAGTCCTGTAAACTCATTTTTGGCTTTTATAATAGTAATCACAGTGACCTCGGCGGTGCATAGCATATTGCAAGACTGACGTTAACTAATCCTAGTAAAAAAGCTTTTCAGGCAAAATAATAATGTTAATAAAGACGTTTATTCTAAACATAGCCCGATTATTTAGCCGATTGAGTGATGCACTCAAATACTAATAAAATCGAAACCGCGTGGAAAAAATTAATCACTATTCCATCAATGACATTATTGTCTTTTTCGTTAAAACGCGTCTAATGTTAAAAACAGAATTCGCGCTACTGATACTTTTTTATGGTGAAATGAATCGCGATTTAAAGGGTGTTGCCTAGCTCAATTTAGCGGTGTTTGGGAGATTGTTAGTGCCAACAGACGCTCCCTAATGTATCGAAGATGCACCGCAGCTAGAGTCTTCATTTAATGTAACCAATAGCGAATGCTATCTTATCAGTTAGAAAGAGAATTAAATTGAATATAACCGATATACTGTTTAGTGATGAATTTATGCCACATGGCATGTGTTATTTGTGGCAACCCGATTTACTATGGCTTCATGTCGTGTCAGACGCACTAATCTTTTTAGCCTATACCAGTATCCCTATTACTCTAGTTTATATTTTAAGAATCAGAAAAGACCTGATTTTTTCCAAGGTCATGGCGTTATTTGGTGCCTTTGTCTTGTTGTGCGGTTTCACACATGCGATTTCTATTTGGACAGTTTGGAACGGAGCATATTGGTTTAGCGGAAGCGTTAAAGGCGTTACGGCACTCGTCTCGGTAGCAACCGCCATTATGCTTTGGAAACTGGTACCAACTCTCAAGGAATTACCGACTGTAGAAAAATTAAGAATTGAGGTTGAAAGGCGAAAATTGGCTGAGGCCAAACTTACCGCTGAATCTCAGCGATTACTAGACAGTAATGATGAGCTCCAAGCTTTCGCAAATGCATCTTCTCACGACCTTAAGTCTCCTCTAAGAGGCATTCGTCAACTTGCAGGCTGGATTAAAGAAGATCTCGAAAATGAGAAGGTGGTCTTATCTGAAGAGACCAAAAGCCACTTTGATCTGATGAACTCACGAATAATAAGAATGGAAACACTACTTGAGGATTTACTAGAGTATTCTAAAATTGGAATGCATCAAAATGAGATAACACTTATCGATTGCAGTAACTTATGTTCAGAGCTCTTTGACATGCTCAACAGTGATAAAGGAATCCAATTGCATTTGCAGCCCGGACTACCCGCTTTTAAGACCATGGCCGCACCCTTTGCTCAAGTGCTCCGAAACCTGCTAGATAATGCCATAAAGCATCATCATGACAGCAATGGAAATATCTGGGTAAAATATAACGAACTCGAAGACTATTATGAGTTCACGATTCAAGATGACGGACCAGGCGTAAACCCTAACGATTTTAGCAAAATCACGCAACTTTTTAGTACCTTAAAACCCAAAGATGAAGTTGAGGGAAGTGGAATGGGCCTTGCCATCATCGACAAAATCATCACCAACTTTACTGGAACGCTTAATTTCGCTGCCAATTCAGATTCAGGCCTCAGTGTGATATTCACATGGCCCAAAGAAACAAAGCTAAAACAAACATTGGCGCAACTGCGAGAATAGATATATGAAAGAAGTGGACGATAAGCTAGTTAACATTCTACTCATGGAAGACGACGACATTGATGCTAAGGGCTTGATGAGAGCATTTAAAAAGCACCAGATATCAAACCCTGTGACGCGAGTAACCAATGGTTTGGAAGGCTTAAAATTATTGCGAAGTAACGCTGTGCCCAAGCCATTAATTGTTTTACTCGATTTAAATATGCCTAGAATGAATGGTATTGAATTTTTGAATGAGCTTAGAAACGACGAACAGTTGAAAGAGACTGTGGTTTTTGTCTTAACCACGTCTCACTCAGAGGTCGATTTATTAGCTGCCTACGAGCGCAATATTGCCGGCTACATCGTAAAAACCAATCTAAAAACAAGTTTTGACAGGCTAATTGAAATGTTAACGTCTTACTGGAATATCAGTGAGTTACCCCCAAATAAGAGGGTCCGCAATCCATGAAGGTACTCTTGGTCGATGATGATCAACTTGATCGTATGGCAACCAAACGTCTGCTCAAAAAATCTCTGAATGATATCAACATTGTTGAATCTGATACCGGCAAAAATGCGGTAGAAATGATCAAGGCAAATCAATTCGACTTGATTTTACTTGATTATAATTTACCCGATATAAACGGTTTAGACATTTTGATAGAAATTAACACTGATTCACTTGGTAATGCCGCCGTGCTATTTCTATCAGGAGAAGAAAATGAAGTTTTGGCCAAACGATGTCTTGAACACGGCGCTCAGGATTTTTTACAAAAAAAGCATTTAACTTCAAACCACTTAATCAAGGCGATTACTCACGCGAAATTACGCCACAAAAATGAACACGAGTTAGAAGTTAACCGTCAAAAAATGCAACAGCTTGCTGAGCATGACCAATTAACTGGATTACTAAATCGTTACGCTTTTGAAACCCGAGTTGCCGATAAAAATGGCTTTGGTAGACGCACAGTCGACAGCCGAAGCTTAATGCTACTTGATCTCGACAATTTCAAATGGATCAATGACACCTTTGGTCATGACGCTGGCGATCATATATTGAAAACGGTTGCCCAGCGTTTGCAACATGTTTGCCGAGAGAATGATCTTATCTGTCGTCTTGGCGGTGATGAATTTGCGATTGCTATAGCGTGTAAAGATGCAGATTACTCCTCTTCCGTCGCTGATAGGATCTTCAAACGACTTAAGCCCCCCATTCCAATCGGCAGTATCGATATTACGATTGAATGCAGTATTGGCATTGCCGATCTCCCAGAAGAAACTGTAAATTTACACGAAGCGCTAAAACAAGCGGATTTGGCGATGTATAAAGCGAAAGCGGAGGGTCGCAACAGGTTTCACTATTTTAGTGAGTCTTTGCAGTCGATTGCCATACGACGAATGAGCGTGCATTCCGACTTAAGAACAGCGATAAAGAGAGAAGAGTTTGTGGTTTTTTATCAGCCACAATTTGATTCGCATGGTAAATCCATTATTGGCATTGAAGCACTAGTTCGTTGGCAACATCCCAGCAAAGGGTTACTCAACCCGGCTGATTTTTTAGATATTGCCGAAGAAACAGGGTTAATTGTAGAGATTGACAAGCTAGTGATTAGTGCAGCGAGTAAGCAGTATGCGCAATGGAAAAGCCAATTACCGAGTTTTGATAACATTAAAATGGCGATCAATATCTCAGCGCGGCAATTTAAAGATGAGGGTTTTTTACCCACTATTCAAACGACCTTGGAAGAATTCAGTTTAGACCCGAGTAATATTGAATTAGAAATAGTCGAAAGCGAACTAGTACAAGATTTCACAATTGCATTGTCAGTTATAAATAGATTAAATGACTTAGGTATTGCTGTCGCTATTGATGACTTTGGAACGGGATACTCCTCCTTGAGTTATTTAAAACGATTAAATGTGCAAACGCTTAAAGTTGATCGATCATTTTTAGAAGATGTGCCAACTAGCGAAGTAAGTTGTCGCCTGTTACGGGGATTAATCAATCTCGGCAAGTCGATGGAATTAAAGATTGTAGTTGAAGGAGTGGAAACACAAGAGCATCTGAATAAATGCATAGAATACGACGCTGATGTTTCACAGGGTTATTTCTTTGCTAAACCAATGATCGCAAGTGACATTGAGAAGTTTTTTTAAATCCATACTTAATGAACAACTTGATATTGCCGAAAGATATTTGCCTCAAATACGCAATTTATTCTAAAGCAAACTTCAAATCTTTCGTTTAAGGGTAATAAGCAGCCTTATCTTTAGACTGCTTATCATTATCACTTTCCAACTTTATTCACAATCTACAATAGTTGTAAACAACCGGCCCTCTTACTCAACCGTGACCGACTTCGCTAAATTTCTTGGCTGATCCACGTCAGTGCCTTTAATCACCGCAACGTAGTATGAAAGCAGCTGCAGCGGAATAGTATAAACTATCGGTGCTATCGGCGATTCGCAGTGAGGTACGTTGATCACGCGCATGGTTTCGTCGCTTTGGAAGTGGGCGTTTTTATCGGCAAACACATACATAATTCCGCCGCGCGCGCGCACTTCTTCAACATTCGATTTGAGCTTTTCCAGTAGCTCGTTGTTCGGTGCCACCACAATCACTGGCATCTCATCGTCGATTAGTGCCAAGGGACCGTGTTTTAGCTCGCCTGAGGCATAGGCTTCGGCGTGAATGTAGGAAATTTCTTTCAGCTTAAGCGCGCCTTCCATCGCGATAGGATATTGATCGCCTCGCCCTAAGAACAGCGAATGATGTTTATCGGCAAATTCCTCGGCTAAGTCTTCGATGCCTGCTGTTAACGCTAATGTTTCTTCCAATTTACTTGGCAGACTATGCAGCCCATCGATGATGGATTTTTTATCTTCCGCAGAGATACCATTATATTTTCCAAGTGCCAGAGTTAGCATCAAAAAGCCGGTCAATTGCGTCGTAAACGCTTTAGTAGAAGCGACACCAATTTCAGCACCGGCAAGTGTCATGAAGGCCATATCGGATTCACGCACCAAAGAAGAACCCGGCACGTTGCAAATCGTTAGGCTCGACATATAGCCAGCTTGCTTAGCTAATCTCAGCGCCGCAAGTGTGTCGGCGGTTTCGCCTGATTGAGAAATCGTTACCAATAAACTGTTGGGGTGAACCACAGATTTGCGATAGCGAAATTCGGAGGCTATCTCGACATTACAAGACACATTTGCATATTGCTCTAACCAATAACGGGCTGTCATACCTGAATGGTAACTGGTGCCACACGCGATAATTTGCACATGCTTAATATCTTTCAGAATAGCTTCGGAGCCTGCACCAAATATACCTTCAACAATGTCGCTTTCACCCAGTCTATCTTGCAGGGTATTACGCACCACCGTTGGTTGTTCGTGGATCTCTTTTAACATGTAGTGGCGGTAGCCGGCTTTGTCACCCGCGTCATGTTCTATTTCTGAATCAAACACTTCACGTTCAACTTTTTCGCCATTGGTGTTGTAAACAGTCACAGAGGTTCGGGTAATTTCCGCTACATCGCCTTCTTCTAAAAACATAAAGCGTCGAGTAACGGGGAGCAGTGCCATTTGATCTGAGGCAATGAAGTTTTCCCCAATCCCTAACCCAATCACCAAAGGACTGCCTGAGCGAGCAACAACCACTCGCTCGGAATCCATTTTATCCATGATCACGGTACCGTACGCACCATGAAACTGTTTTACTGAGTCTTGAACTGCAGCTAACAGATCTTTACCTTTTTTGATTTCTTCGTGCACGGTGTGAGCGATAGTCTCGGTGTCGGTGTCTGAACCAAAGGTATAACCTTTGCTTTGCAATTCTGCTCTGAGACTTTCGTAATTTTCGATAATGCCATTGTGCACTACCGCAATGCGCTCGTCTGAGAAATGTGGATGGGCATTTTTCTGGTTAACACCACCATGAGTGGCCCAACGGGTGTGGGCGATGCCGGTTGAACCTTTCACTGGGTTAGCAGCTATGGCATCACTTAAGGCTTGCACCTTGCCTACTTGTCGCTCACGCGTAAGATTTCCATGTCCGTCAAGCAATGCAACACCAGCGGAATCATATCCACGGTATTCCAGCCGTCTTAATCCCTCAAGTAGAATTTCAACCACGTTACGTTCGGCAATTGCGCCTACGATCCCACACATATTAATCTCCTAATGTGTTTCTGATATTTGGGCGCAAAGTACGGTTACGCCATGTTGTTCAATGGACTGTTTGGCATCCGCATCGATGCCATCGTCAGTAACCAAGATAGAAATTTGCGACCAAGGCAATTCTACATTGGGAATTTTTCGTTGTAATTTCTCAGACTCAGCCATCACGACGACTTGCTGAGCAACCTCAGCCATAGTGCGACTTAATGAGGTTAATTCATTAAATGTGGTCGAGCCACGATGAATATCCAGCCCTGCGGCTCCTAAAAATGCTTGATCAAAATTATAGGCTCTGAGCATCTGTTCAGCCATTTGCCCTTGAAAAGAATGAGACTGCTGATCCCAAGTGCCACCGGTCATTAGCACTTGCGGTTCATTCTCGCCCTCTAGCAATGTATTGGCGACCTGCAGTGAGTTGGTCATCACTACCAATCCCATTTTGCTGGGCAAGTGAGGCAACAGGGCTGAAGTAGTGCTACCGCCATCGATAATAATTCGATTATGGTCTTGGATAAGTGTTGCTGCGACTGCGGCAATTGCTTTCTTTCGATTCGATAGTTTTTCGTTGGATAATTCTGAAGATTCAGCGGGTAAAAGCACCGCTCCGCCAAAGCGCCGCAGCAGCAACCCATTATTTTCAAGCTCCGCCAAATCCTTTCGAATCGTGACTTCGGAAGTAGAAAATAGTTTTGATAGTTCATCAACAGCCACTTCGCCGCGCTCATTCAAGCGCTCTATGATGGATCGACGACGTTGTTGAGTATTTCGTTTCTGCACTAAAACCTGCACTATCGAAAGGGTTATATTTCAAATCGAAAGCAATAATAGTTATTATATTTCGTTTTGCAAGTATATTATTCGATAATTAAGTATAATGTGCAGGAAACTTGGTTTACTGGTAATGCATTTCGAATCGAAAGGTTAGTGTCAATTCAAACGATAAAGAGCTTATTACTCGCGGCATATCATCTATATCTGTAACCAATTTTTTGCTCGACAATAACGTACTATAAACAATGAAAGCATTGCCCAGCCAGTGCCGGTCATCCAACCAGCTAGTACATCAGTAGGCCAATGCACGCCAAGATATACTCGGCTAACACCTACAGCAACGGTTAAAATCACAGCGACAAAAAAGAAATAAGACTTAATCCGTCGTTCAAACCCTACTTTCGCCAGCATACCCGCGATGGTGAAATAGATAAGCGATGACATCATCGCATGGCCACTTGGGAAACTACTTGTGTATACATAGCTCCCGTGAGGTACGAGATCGGGACGCGGCCGCGTGAATCCATATTTGAGCGCGAAACTGACCGTTATCCCAGTCGTGATGGCGACAAAGAAGCTCCACGCCAGCGTGTGATTCCCGCTGAGCAGTAAGTAGGAAAAGACCATCAGTGAAATTGCAACTAAAATGCCGACACCACCAAAGGCGGTAATATCTCGCATCATTTCTTCGACCCACATAGGTCCAATTGGATCACTGACATCGTATTCGTTTCTGAGCATCAGTAAAATTTTTTCGTCAATATGGGCGCTGCTACCGGCAATGACGACACTGGATAGCTGAACAAAACCAAAAATGATCATGCAAATTACCAAGAAAAGGAAAAGTTGCCTGGTATCTTTTGCAATAAAAGAGATCATAAACACCTCGCTTAATTCGTTTTTATAACCTTTGCATTTTATTTCTAAAGTAATAGTGCGACACAGCTAAGGTAATGATAGTGATGGTTAGTCCTAAGCCCAACATTACCCAATGCGCTGTATCAGGGCCGCTCTCCTCGGCTAGTATGCTTCTTCCACCTATCCAACCAATGTAAACGTACATTAACGTTAGTGGTAGCTGCCCAATAAGGGTGTAAAGAGCATATGGCGTATAGGCAACATCACTTGCTCCTAACCCATAGTTTTTTACCACAGCAGGCAAAAATGTATTAAGGCGCAGCAAAACAATCACTTTGCCGGACTCTGACTCGACCAATTTGAGCACTTTTTTGCCTTTTTCTGAGGCTTCCATTTTGGTGCAGAAAAAATCACGAAAGAAATATCGAGATATTACAAAGGTCACTGAAGCTGCTGTCAATCCACACAAAGAGGCTAAGATCGCTGCTTGAGTAAACGAGAACAATATACCTGCGCCTATATTAAAAACAGAACTGGGAAAAGACAGACTAACTAATGTGATGTATAAAAGTGCGTAAATTGCGATACTCCAACCGCCAAAAGATTGGATATATTCAACTGCCTCTATTATTTGTTCTTTTTTAATTGCCACTTTCCACAAAAAAATAACGGCTAATGCAATTACTAAAAATAGACCGGTCATTTTTAGGATTTCTTGGTTGCGCTCTTTCATAATATGCTCCGCTTGGTTCAAGGCAGCAGTTATCTAAATAAAGTTGACATCGCCTCGATGAAATAGCTCGAGCTTTACAATATTCATATTGTGTGCCACAAAATAAATCAATACTTTCAATAAGTTAGAATTTAAAAGGTTTTGAGTTCACAACTAATTTACAATCCATTGTAAATATTGCTTGTTTAGCGGTAATGAAAAAGCCAGCACGAATGGCTGGCTTTGCTGATGCGATGAAACACTATTTTTTGACTGGCCGTTCCCACCCTTGAATATTACGCTGTTTACTGCGAGCGATGCCTAGATGCTCATCGTCGAGATCTTTGGTGAGCACTGAACCGGCACCGACGGTTGCATTAACCCCAACTTTCACTGGGGCAACGAGCGAACTGTTTGAACCAATAAATGCGCCATCGCCAATGATAGTTCTAGATTTATTTACACCATCATAATTGCAAGTAATGGTACCAGCGCCAATATTCGCTCCTACTCCTACCTCAGTGTCACCTAAATATGACAGGTGGTTTGCTTTGGAGCCCTTACCTAAAATGGTTTTTTTCATTTCAACGAAATTACCAACTTTAGATTTGTCATGCATTACTGCTCCTGGGCGTAATCTGCCGAATGGACCCACAGTACAGTGTTGATGAATAATGGCTTGTTCAATGACTGAATTGGCTTCAATCACGCTACCGTCACCTATCTCGCAGTCTATTAATATACAATTTGGACCAATCTGTACGTTGTTGCCCAGCACAACACGGCCTTTGACAATCACATTTACATCGATGCTACAGTCTTCACCAAACTCAATGCTGCCGCGCAAGTCAAATCGATTGGGATCTATGATGTACAAGCCTTCCATTAATAACTGTTGGGCTTTTTCAATTTGATAGGCACGTTCGATCATTGCCAGTTGCTTGCGGTTGTTGATCCCTTCTACCTCTACCGCGCTACTTGGGTGCGAGGCCTTAATTATTTTACCTTCGTTAGCAGCCATTTCGATCACATCGGTAAGGTAGAATTCGCCTTGTGCGTTGTCACTTTTAAGCGCAGACAACCAACGCTTCAGATCTGCACCGCCCATGATCATCATGCCGGTATTAATTTCTTTGATTTCTCGCTGAACTAGACTTGCGTCCTTGTGTTCCACTATGGCTTTTACGTTCTCACCCTCTCGAATGATCCTGCCCATTCCGGTGGGATCGTCAAGCTTTACCGTCAACAATGCCAAATCTGACTGTTTCTTTACATCAATAAGCTGCTGAAGAGTTGAGGCTTTGATCAGCGGCGCATCACCAACCAGAATCAGTACATCCTCATCATCTTGAATATGTGGAGCCGCTTGCTGCACTGCGTGACCCGTACCTAACTGCTCAGCCTGCAAACACCAATTTAGATCGTTATGGGCTAGCGTTTGTTTTAACTGTTCTCCGCCATGACCATAAATTAGATGAATATTTTCCGCACCTAGGGTCTTCACTGTGTCGATTATGTGTTGAACCATCGGTTTCTCGGCAATTGGGTGAAGTACTTTGGGCAATTGCGACTTCATGCGCGTCCCTTTACCAGCGGCCAAAATAACCACAGAAAATGTCATATAAGTTCCTTAATAATTTAATCTGACGTTATTCTACTCATGCCTTAACAAAGGTCTAGTGCCAGAGAGTGTTTTATCTCAGTACAGATTCACATACTTACTTAAAACATGCCTGTCCATGTTAATCCTAAACATGCCTGTCCACGTTAATTCTTAAACATGCCTGTCCATGTTAATTCCTAAACATGCCTGTCCACGTTAATTCTAAACATGCCTGTCCATGTTAATCATGTTAATTCTTAAACATGCCAATCCTAAACATGCCTGTCCATGTTAATCCCTAAACATGCCTGTCCACGTTAATTCTTAAACATGCCTGTCCACGTTAATTCCTAAACATGCCTGTCCATGTTAATTCCTAAACATGCCTGTCCATGTTAATCCTTAAGCATGCCTGTCCATGTTAATCCTAAACATGCCTGTCCATGTTAATTCTTAAACATGCCTGTCCATGTTAATGCTTAAACATGCCTGTCCATGTTAATGCTTAACTGTGAATGTCGGTTATTAGCTACAAAAAAGTGAGAGGTGGTGTTCTGTTTGCTGATTGTGGGGCGTCTAGGGAGGTTAAATTATTATTGTTTTGCTGTGAATGTCGAATTTGCATGGAACTGTGAGTGACAAGCGGTTATTATGTGAGCGTCGGTATAATTACGTAGAAATTGGATTTCTTTTGAACGCGTTTCGCTCACTATATAGAAGTTTCTTGATACTTTTCGCTGTGGTGGTGGTATCAATTGTCACTTTGGTACATTTCACTGCTTCCAAAATAGTGGCGGAACAAAGTCGTGCCCAGCAACAATCAATCTCACCTGCTATCTCGCTAATCGTTGATCAGTTATTAAAACCGCTTCATGTCTCGCAAACCTTGGCCGAGGCAAAAGAGCTTAAAGACCTGATGAAAAACCCAGAGGTAGACGAAAAAACGGTATTCGAGATGCTTCGGCGACTCGAGCTAGAGTTCGATATGGAGTTTTTTATCGCTAGCGATTTAACGCGTATGCAGTACAACTCAAATGGTACTAAGTTGGCGTTAGTAGAAGGCAAGGTAGATTGGTATTTTCGTTATAAAGAATGGCAGCAAGACGCAATCGCTGATATTGGCCAATGGGAAGACCCGAATTTCTATATTGATTTAAAAGTGTATGACGACAAAAAATTCGTCGGATTTTTTGGCATAAGCAAAAGTTTAGACAGTTTCGTCGACATATTCGCACAGTATAAAGCGCTGCACGGTTATGATTTTATTTTTGTCGATCAAGACGACAACATTGCCCTGTCTTCAGATCCAGAGCTGATTGTGAATAAAACCGTTTTCACCACGTTACAAAGTCTCGAGTGGTATGAAGGATTAAGTTCAGAACGAATTGCCAAAGGGTCACTCAACAATGCTTTGGTGTCCATTAATGGTAAAGATGCGTTGATTGCTGAAGTGAAGGTAGATCCCTTTGGCTGGACTATGTATTTACTTACTCCCTTGCAAGCCAGACAAACCGAAATAAGTCGAAGCTTTATCGTCAGCGTAGTTACCTTGCTCGTGATCATTTTTGCATTGTTCTTTTTGATTTATCACCTGCTTTATCACTTCAAAAAAGACATGCAGAAAAACTTTCAAACCGATCCGCTTACGCGCCTGCCCAATCGTAATAAAGTGGAACTGCGTTATGCCGAGATGCTCGATAAAAAGCAGTCTGTGGGTCTTATATTGATTGATATTGACCACTTTAAAACCGTAAACGATACCCATGGTCACAACGCGGGCGATCAAGTACTTCGACAAATCGCAAAGCTGTTACAAAATCAATTGCGCGATGGTGATGTGGTCGGTCGTTGGGGCGGTGAAGAATTTGTATTGCTATTACCTGACACCACCGCAGATCAAGCCTTTGAAGTGGCGCAAAAACTACGTGAAAACTTAGCAAAAATGACCGCTTCAACGGGCTCCATATCGTTGCAAGTTACTGCCAGTTTCGGGGTATCTCACACCGATACCGAACGCGCCCTTACTGACTTACTTGGTTATGCCGATGATGCGCTTTATCAAGCAAAACGTGACGGTCGTAATATGGTGAAAATGCAGTTGGCTAAGGCTGCATAATCATGATGTTAAGCACATAATAATATCCGCGTTATGCGGCCTTAAGTTTGAACTTGATAACCCCAGTTGTGAAGCTTACGCCAAGTAATATAAGTGCAGCGCCTAATATCATCAAAGGTGTTATCACTTCGCCCAGAAAAATCACGCCCCACAACACACCGAATACCGGCACAATATAAGCTACGGTTATCGCTTTGGGCGCCCCAATATTAGCGATCAATCGGAAATATAAAATGTAAGCAAACCCAGTACAGGCAACCCCGAGCACAATTGCTTGGGTCCAGGCTTCTATGGACGGGGGGTGGGTCGGCCAAAACCAAAAGGCGAAAGGTGCTAAAATTACGGTCGCAAAAACCTGACTACCGGTAGCAACAGCCAGCGTATTGACACCAGACAGATACTGTTTCACGTAGCAAGCGGCTATCCCATAAGCACATGTCGACATCAGTGCTGCTGCAACGGGCACTAATGATGCGTAAACATCAACGCCAGAGCGAACCAAGCTGATCACGGCAACACCGGAAAATCCCAACACTAAGCCAAATACGGCCAACGAGGAAAGTCGATCCTTGAGCCAGAAAAACGCCACTAACGCGCCAAAAATGGGCGCAGTTGCATTTAAAATCGAGGCTAAACCTGCCCCTAATAACACTGTGCTATAACTAAATAAGCAAAATGGAATTGCGGTATTGACTAAACCTACAAACAAAATTGGCCGCCAATGTAATTTGACCACATTGAGTTTACGGGACAATAACAGCAAAGGTAATAAGCATAATGCAGCAACCCCGGTTCGCACTATAACCAGCCCGATGGCGCCAAATTCAGGCGTAGCAGCGCGCATGAATAAAAAAGAGGCCCCCCATATAGCACCTAACAAAATGAGTTCTAAAATATCTTGTGCTCTCATAGCTGACCTTGCTGTTCATGTCTTAGTAACCAGGACTTTCGATCCAATCCGCCGGCGTATCCTGTCAGTTTTCCGTTTGCGCCAATCACCCGATGGCATGGCACCACAATAGAAATCGGATTCTTACCATTTGCCGCTCCCACGGCGCGCACAGCTTTGGGATTGTTTAACTGTCTTGCAATATCAGCATAGCTGCAAGTACTGCCATAAGGTATATCACTGAGCTGCAGCCATACCTGTTGTTGGAATGCCGTTCCCAGCGCGCCTAACGGAAGTGAAAACTGTTGGCGTTGTCCATTAAAATACGCGGCTAATTGGTCAAGCGCTAACTGCGTAATGTCATTACCCAAAGGCGAATCTTGTCGCTTCTGGACAAAATAGATAGACCGCACACTGGTATCATCTGCCGCGATCTCAAGAGTGCCTATTGGAGTATCAAGATACTGACGAAATAAAGGTTCAGGATTGGTCACGCCATGCTCCAAAGTTGAAATGTAAGGTAGCTTCGCCATGGCTGGGCTGCAGCTGGATTAAGTTGGTTCTGTTGGATTTGTTTCTTAATGACCAAATCGGTATCAAGCCAAATGTCAGGATCTGACTGACCGCGCATTTTTGCATAAGCAACTGTCCAAGGGCCAATTCCTTTTATTGATAACCAGTCATCCAACGTTGACACATCTGGATGTTGCGCACAATATGCGCCGAACGCACGTAGACTATCACGACGTTTCGATGGCATTTTTAAGAATGCCAAGTCGGATCCGGCGACCGCTTCTGCCGTTGGAAAAATTAATTTACCTTGGTGTTTTTCGCCCAATTGATGTGCCAAGGCAGTAACTAAGTTAATTGCGGCTTTAACTGATATCTGTTGCCCTAAAATTGCACGGCAACCTGCCTCGAAGGTGCTCCAGATACCAGGAATACGCAAACCACTGACAAGTGCCTTGCTATCTAAGCCAGTAGATAATAATCCTTGATGGATCACGTGTGGATCCGCATCTAAATCCAGCACTCGTCGAATATGCTGCACAACAGCTTGAATGTGTGAGAGTTCAGCGATTTGTAATTGCACATCAAAGCACTGTTTGGCTTGGTTAAAGGTAGCTTTGAAATAACCTGACACCTTATCAAGGGAAAAGTGTCTGGCGTAAAAGGTTTCACTCACCTCTTCAATACCTGCAATAGCTCGCATTGCTAAAAACCCACGTAAACGTTGCCAATCATAAGGCGCCCGAAAAGACAGTTGAATATGAAGTGTCCCTGCTGAAGAACCGATTAGCGGCTCAGAACGAGTCATTGCGTTTTTACGAATTTGTGTGGGAGTAAGTTGCAAGCCAGTCTTCAAGTTATCTTGCAGTCGCCTAGCACTTGAAAAGCCGCTTGCTTGAGCGACATCTTCAACTGACAATTTGCTTTGGTGCAACAATTGTTTGGCAAATAATAACTGCTCGAAGATTCTAAATTGCTTAGGTGCGATACCTAATTTACGGGTAAACAACGCGCGCAGATAGCGATCACTAACGCCTAACTTTTCACAAATTTCGCAAACCTTTAAACCAGGATGAATGCGCAGTAGCTTTATCGCCCTTTCAACTGTGGTGTCGACGCCTTTCCATGCAAAAGATCCGGGCGCACTGTCAGGTCGACATCGCAAACAAGGTCGATATCCGGCCTGCATCGCTAAAGGCGCCAAGCTAAAATACTCAACATTTTCTTCTTTAGGGGAAGGGGCCGGACAAATGGGTCGACAAAATATACCGGTGCTTTTTACGGCAACAAAAAACTGTCCGTCAAAGCGTGCGTCGCGCGCTTTTCTAGCTTGTTGGTATAGTTGTTGTTGGGACACCATAAAATGACCTTTGATTTTTGAATTGGCCAAGTGTACACCCAAGTCGGCCGAAAAACGCGCTGAAATCGGAAGTGATTGTGTAATTACATTTATGGGATGACTTTGCGTAGGTCATTGCACATGTAGTATTCTTGTAGCATGACGAATTTTATAAAAATCAAGCTGGCGCTATTCGCTTGTTGTTCCATGCTAATCAGTGGAAACCTTGCATTTGCAAGTGATGAAGGTTGGCTGTACGACTTTGCCGCAGAGGTTCAATCCCAAGCACAGAGTCACAATCTACCTGGATATGTGTTCATTTTTGTGCGAAAAGGGCAGCCCGCAAAACTGATCACCTACGGAAAAACTGAAAAGTATGGTGCTAAGATCGATCGAAACACGGTGTTTCGATTAGCGTCTGTTTCGAAAACCTTTGCAGGTGTATTAATGGCAAAGGCAGTCGAGCAGTCTGAGTTGACTTGGGAAACCCCTATTTTGGATATAGTGCCAGAATACGGTTTTAATCGTTTGCAACCCAATCCCATTACACTCGGCCATTTGATGAGCCAAAGCAGTGGTTTTATTCCCAATGCTTACGACAACCTGATCGAAGCTAATTATTCTCTTAAACGTGTATTAGCACAGTTGGCCAAGCTCGAACCTTTGTGTGATCCTGGAAAGTGTTACACCTATCAAAATGCCCTGTTTGGCGTTCTTGAAGACTATTACGCTAATCAGCAAAGTAGTTACGCTAGCGTGATCGACCAACAACTGTTTAAACCCTTAGGGATGCCCCATGCCAGCACCGGGAAGCAAGGATTAGTAGCATCGCCTCAATGGGCAAAACCGCACATAGCGATCACCCGTAAAAAGTGGCGCAAAGCCAGCGTTCAAGACGATTATTATCGTTATGGACCTGCCGCTGGTGTGAACGCCAGCATCGAAGACATGGCGATATGGGTGAGAGCCATGTTAGGAGAATATCCGCAGGTAGTGTCGCCAAACCTGATTAACACAGTCACAACGCCTTTAGTTAAAACAAAACGAGAAATGCGTAGACGGAAATGGCGCAAATTTCTAAATGATGCTCACTATGGAATTGGTTGGCGAGTCTATGATTTCAACGGTCACAAGCTTAATTATCATGGCGGATGGGTAGAAGGTTATCGCGCCGATGTTGCCTTTGCACCTGATCAACAAGTGGGGTATGCGATGTTGATGAATGCCGAGTCTAACCTGATAAATAGTTTTACTGCGCAATTTTGGCAGGCTTACTTCAATTCAGTTGAACAACAAAGAAAACAAGAGGTTGCAAAACAGGCGGGTAACTGAGCTTGGCAATAGAGCAATGGCGAGCTACGTTTAAGCTCACAACACATTAACGGTTAGCAATAAAAAGCGAGTGACAAAGAAGAATCACTCGCGACTTATTAACCAGAGTTCAGGTTTATTAGGTTTTTAAGTAGGTATAGCCCTTTAGACAGTCTTCGTAGAAGTCTGTCCATTTCACCCCTTCTCTGGGTTTGATTGTGCCTTTGGCAATCTGCCCATCAATTAACTTTTTAACAGATTGCGCCATTGCCTTAGGGTGATATTGCATGATCGTGAGTACATCATCTACCGATGATCCCGTAACAACTTCTTCGATGTAAAAGTCGAGTGGATCATCATCGTGACTAAAAATGTGCACTTCGTTGAGTCGCCCAAACAAGTTGTGCATGTCTCCCATCACATCTTGGTAAGCCCCCGTTAAGAACATGCCTAAGTGATACTCTTCACCTTTGTTGAGCTTGTGCATCGGTAACACGTTGGAAATACCTTTGCCTAACACGAACTGATCAATTTTACCGTCACTGTCACAGGTTATATCAACCAAAGAACAGTTTACGTTAGGTCGCTCGTTCATACGGGTAAGCGGCACTATGGGTAACACCTGATCGATCGCCCACGTATCAGCAGCTGACTGGAACACAGAGAAATTACACAAATACTGTGAAGACAAACTGAAGTCCAATTCTTGCATATCTTCAGGAACAAATTTCTGACTCTGCATTTTAGCTTGCAGACTTTCCATAATTTGCCAGTACAGAGTTTCAATTTTGGCTAGCTCTTCAAGACTAATAACACGAAGCTTAAAGGCCGCTGCTGCCTGCTCTTTGTACTGTGAGGCGTCATTGAATATTTCTTGTAAGTTTTCTTGGTTATCAATTGCCGTTACCAGCAAGCGCATATTAGTGACCAGAATGTGCTCGTCCGCTAGATAACTGGTATCCATAGTGGCGCTATTTGAGCGGATTTCACCAACGATTTCAGCTACTACGCAACTATGGTGAGCCGTGATAGCTCTGCCACTTTCACTTACCAAGGTGGGGTGTGGTACTTTTTCCAAATCACACACTTCTTTCATGCCAAACACCACATCTGCCACGTATTCTTCGATATTGTAATTCATCGAAGAATCATTGGTCGACTTGCTACCGTCGTAGTCAATACCAAGGCCGCCGCCAACATCAACATAATCGAGCTTAAAGCCCAAATGATGAAGTTCAGCATAGATCATCGCACCTTCGTTGATCGCATCTTTGACTGCGCGGATATCGGTTAACTGACTACCAATATGAAAGTGCAATAATTTGAAGCAGTGGCCCAAACCTTCGGCTTCTAGCAGACGAGCGGCATTGATGATTTCGGTTATCGTTAATCCGAATTTGGCGCGATCGCCCGCCGAGCCTTCCCACTTGCCGCGACCTTTTACGGTCATTTTTGAACGCAGGCCAATGATAGGTTCAATATCTAACTTCTTCGACCATTTGATTAACATCAACAGTTCGGAGAACTTTTCAATAACCACCACTACTTTGCGACCTAACTTGCGAGCCAGTAACGAAAGGCGGATAAATTCTTCGTCTTTGTAGCCATTTAAGATAGTCAACGAATCGTGGTTAGTGTTGTACGCCAGTACTGTAAGTAGCTCCGCTTTTGAGCCAGCCTCTAGGCCATAGTTGTACTTTTCACCCGCATCAACAATCTCCTCAACCACTTCACGCATCTGATTCACCTTAACAGGATAGACGCCACGGTAGTTGCCTTGATAGTTAGCTTCTTCAATGGTTTTTATAAAGGTTTCATTCAGCAGAGCAACCTGCGAGCGCAAAATGTCGTGGAATCGCAATACCACTGGAAACTGAATGCCTTCTTCTTTGATTTCAGCAATGACATCGTTGAAGTCGATACGCATTTTGTCATTCGACACATCCGGCGTCACATGCAAATTTCCGTTTGGTCCAATTTCAAAATAGCCACCGCCCCAACGCGTCACGCCGTATAACTTTTCAGCGTCTTCAACTGACCAGGTATCGCTTTTCTTCATTAAATTGCTCCAATGTTTTTCTTATCAATAAAATAGGGCAATACCATTGGATTGCCCTAAATATGTGACGTAAAAACATGTTTAAAAAAATAGGCCGTTATTATACTTCCCTGAGTACTTAAAAGTGTACTCTTTTGTTACTCAAGCTCGTAAGTGAAGATTTCATCCAATTTACAGCCAAACACCACAGCTATTTTAAACGCCACTTCTAAGGACGGAGAATACTTACCCTTTTCGATAGCCATGATGGTCTGACGGGTAACACCCACACAATCTGCAAGCTGCTGCTGAGTCATTTCGCCGGCAAAGAAACGCTTTTCTTTGACACGATTAACAATGCGAAAAGCCGTCACCATTAGTAGCCCCTGCGGTGATAAAATATTTGCCCTGCGAAGCGCACTATCTCAGACAAAATAAATGAAAACATCAGAATATGTGCTGTAAGCAATGGGATCTGCAAAGAACTACGGTGATCACCCCATTCGGGATTGTACTCAATGCCAATGATCCGACCCAAGGTTGCTATAACGCCAATGACCAAAATCGTATATGCGATATTATTGGCTCGGTATTCGAACAGCTTGTCGCGCTCATCCCCGCCACGATCTGCGTCTTTGAAATTTGCTGCCGCGAGCAAGGTATGAAAGGCTGCTTCTACCACGATACTTAGAATAATGGCTTGAGCTAATAAGTCTTTGGCTTGTTCTTTGGCATACTCAATGGGGGCGCCAAACAACAACGCGATATTGTAAAAGTAATAACCAAAAATACATAAGGTGCTGATCAGCGAGATCCACGCGCCTTTTTCTTTATAAGACATTTCCATGACACATTCTCCTAGTTATATAGGATAAATGTAATTTAAAAATAACATCATGTCAAAAATATTTAACGCGAGGTAAGATTTACATAACTAGAAGTAAAATAAATACAACTAATCTGTACCAATATCCTCATGCCATAATTCAGGATGCAGACGGATAAACTCTTCCATCAAGCCAATACATTGTTGGTCTTGAACGACAGTCACCTCTACGCCATTGTCTTTAAGCAGTTGCTCTTGGCCTTGAAACGTGTGGTTTTCACCAATCACAACTTTAGGAATTTCGTACAGTAAAATAGCCCCCGTACACATAGAACAAGGAGAGAGTGTGGTGTAAATAACACTGTCACGATACACCTTGGCGGGTTGTCGCCCCGCATTTTCAAAGGCATCCATCTCGCCGTGTAAAATCGGGCTCCCCGATTGCACTCGCCGATTATGTCCGCGTCCAATAATTTTGCCTTGATGAACAATCACCGAGCCAATGGGTATGCCGCCCTCTGCTTTGCCCTTTTTTGCTTCGTCAATTGCGGCTTGCATAAAAATATCCATGCTGTTACTCCAAGTAAGTATTATCAAAGCGCTATTTTTTGATTTTGATAGTTAGCACGCAGTCATCGATAAAAACAAGCCGAAAATATGTCTGATGCTATTGTTGATATAACGCTTACATCAGCATAGCGTTATCAGCAATAGTCAAATCTGAGCTGCGTGTATGCGTTAGAGTATAGTGTCATTTATACTGTTACTGGGAAACTATAGTCCTTAACCACAATTAGCTTAATTCGTTGTTGATTATTTTACGCACCAACTGAACTTGTAAGTGACATCGACACTATTAATCTACAAATAAACAGCATTGAGGGCCATTATGCAAATACTTGTCGACACCCATTCTCATACGGTAGCCAGTACTCACGCCTATAGCAACGTACATGATTATTTCAGACAAGCGAAAACCAAGGGAATGCAGATGTTCGCGTTAACGGATCACGGTCCGAAAATGCCCGATTCTCCGCATCCGTGGCATTTTGGTAATCGCCATGTCATCCCGCGATTGGTTGATAATATTGCTTGTTTGAGAGGCATAGAGGCGAATATATTACCCCCAACAGGTGGCTTAGATGTGCCCGATGGAATGCGATCCTACTTAGATTTCACCATCGCCAGTTTACATGAGCCCGTGTTCAAACCTACCAATAAACAGGCTCACACGCGCGCGGTCATTAACACCTTTGAGAACGGTGATTGCCAAATTTTGGGACATCCAGGCAACCCAAATTACCCGCTAGATTATGCCGAAGTGATACGAGCAGCAAAAGACAACAATGTGTTGCTGGAGATTAACAACAGTTCTCTCACTCACTCTAGGCAAGGCAGTGAGCCAAATTGTATCCGTATAATGGAATTGGTAGATCAGCTTGATTGGAAAGTTGTGTTCTCAAGTGATGCGCATATTGCGTATCATTTAGGCGAATACACACAAAGTATCAAACATGCAAAGGCCATCAAATTTCCCATCGAGCGCATTGTAAATCGCGATGCAAAATCTTTTTTAGCCTTCTTAGCTGAGCATAGCAAAGGTGTCGCCAACGAATTAGCCCAATGGAGTGAGCAGTTTAGTTAACCTGAATTCTGCGAACTGCTTTTATCGCCAACAAAGCGCATGGCGACATTACAGCGCTGATAACTTTGTCCATAGGTTTGCATAATCTGCTTATCATGCACAAAACCATTTTTTTCGTACAAATGAATGGCTGCTTCGCACTGAGCATTGGTTAACAAAAACAGACAGTCGGCTATCTCAATGGCCTGTTTTATGACGTGTTGCAACAAGATCTCCCCCACTTTCAATCCTCGTACATTTGCCAGTACGCCCATTTTTGTTAACTCAAACGCCCCATTGCCTTTGTTAAGTAGCGCACAGGTACCAACAATGCCTAGCTCAGGATGCTTGGCAAACCATATTTTTCCGCCCTTACTGATGATGTTTTCGATCGGATGTTGCAGTACCTGCTTATCGACATCTTCCAGTACAAACATATCCTCGATCCATTGACGGTTAATCTGTTCAAAAAACGACGCCAAATCTGGGCTAAATTCTACAATACTGACAGTTTGATCATTCATGATATCTCCCGAAGTTGGCGAATACTGTTCGATAGTGCGCTGCAGCAAAGACTGCTTTGCGTGGGCACGTTCAAATTTCAATAGCGACTGATAGAATTGATTATCATGCTCTTGGCACATCGCTTGGGCGGCTTTATCAACAGCTTCCCAAACGGGACGCATTTGATGCACCCTTTGTTGTCCCAATATGGTTAAGCTCATGAGTTTTTTACGTGTATCGGCTTTTTGAGTCTCAACCTGTATAAGTCCTTCAGTAACCAATTGTCGACAAAACTGACTTAATGCGGGTTGTGATAGCCCCAAGTAATCAGACGCCTCAACAACACTCACTTGTTGTTTGCGGTCTAGCAATGCCAACAATGTGAACCATTTAGGATTGATATTCATGTTGAAATGCTTATAAACCTGAGCTGCATCAGCAAGCATGCGTTCACTAATGCGCTTTAGTCGGCTGCCCAGCGCTAGCTCTGCCAACTCATTTAAAAAGTCTTCTGACATAATTTTGTTACTTAACCATAGATATCATTAGTATTTATATAACCACTTATATATAAACGCAAACATTTTTACTCTATTCTTGTTTTAACCTGTGGCGTGTTCACTCATGATCGTCGTTAATCGTATGTCGCTCGCTGATTTGGCAAAAAATAGTCGGCAACAATGCAATCTAAATACTATTCTTTCGAGTTAAGTAACTATCTTGGTAACATACCCTTCGGGTTGAACTGAAACTATCCAGCAATAATGTAAAATTGGATATAATAAAAACGAAAAGGAACCACTATGCGACAGTATATTAGTGTGCTTTTATTGCTCATAGCATCCGCCTCTCAAGCCAGCTTGGTGATGAAACCAACTAATGATCCCGATCTCATTTATGACGGACATCTATTGCACGGCAATTATAATGCACAAGTCACTCACCCAGATAAAATCTTGGGGTTTGAAATCGGTCAACGTATGGCATCACCTGCGCAAATCACCACGGCGATTCAAACATGGGCAGGGCAAAGTGACCGAATAAAAGTAGTAGAGTATGCGCGCACGCACGAAAACAGACCGCTGTTCGCTGTGTACCTTTCCAGTCCTGACAATCTGGCTAATTTAGATAAAATCCAAGCTGATATTGCGGCCTTGGCAGATCCCCGTGAGACCAATACTGCAACCGCTAAAAAAATCATCAAACGACTTCCAGCCACAGCATGGATGGCCTATTCCATTCACGGCAATGAAACATCAGGAGCAGATGCAGCCTTGACCGCGATCTACCATTTGAGCGCCTCTACCGACCAAAACGTAGTGGATTTGCTCAACAAAGTGATCGTTGTAATCGATCCGATGATGAACCCTGATGGTAGAGACCGGTTTGCTAAATCATTGGAGCAATATCGAGGAACCGCACCCAATGTAGACGACCAATCGTTATTGCATCGTGGTGATTGGCCTTCAGGGCGCACCAATCATTATTTCTTTGATCTGAATCGTGACTTCTTTTATCTGACGCAACCAGAAACGGTCGGTCGCGTGCAGCTTATTAACCGATTTAGACCACAATTGATGATCGATGGCCACGAAATGAATTCGCAGGATACCTATTTGATGGGGCCACCTCGTCAGCCGCTGAATTTTAATATTGCGCCTAGTTTACAAAAATGGGCAGTAACCTTCTCGCAGGATCAAGGCGCCGCATTTGACCAACGTAACTGGCGCTATTACACCGGTGAGTGGTTTGAAAATTGGTATCCAGGGTATTCAAACTATGCAGAATATCGCGGTTCAATGCATATCTTGTACGAGCAATCACATATGGCCGAGGATGGTGTCAGACGACCTGAAGGAACAGTACAAACCTATAAAGAGTCCGTACATCATCAATTTGTTAGCACAATGGCAAACCTGCAAACATTGGCAAAACACAGTAAGCAGATGTACACCGATTATTGGCAGGATCGTCAGTTCGTGATTGACAAAGAAAGCCCATACGCCGATCGAGCTTTCGTAATTTTGGCCAATCAAAATATCGGCCGTACACAAGCCCTAGTCGATTTACTGTTGGCACAAGACATCGAAGTGTTTGTCGCTGACAAAGACTTTGAAGTGGACAAGGCGACTAATCAGCTAGGCCAGACGCTCTCCGATGCTGCCATTCCCAAAGGCAGTATTGTGATCCCCAATCGACAACCTGAAGCACGATTGTTGTCTGCGATTATGGAGTTTGATGCGCAAATCAAGCCACAGACCTTGCAAGATGAAAGGCAACGTATTCTGCGCGAAAGTCGCTCGATCATGTATGACACAACTGCGTGGAACCTGACCATGATGTATGGCTTGGATGCCTTAACTGTGCCGCAAAACCTAAAGCGATCATTAACACCTTATCAAAAGAACACCAATGGATTTGTTGCTGCTGATCCATCGGGCATCGCTTGGGTGGTTAATGGCAACGATGATAGATCGGTAGCATTTGCTGCTCGCTTGATGGAGCAAGGCATCCAGGTTAGAGCGTTAGACAAAGCAGCTGAGTTTAATGACAAAGCGTATCCGCGCGGCTCAGTTGTGGTGACCTCAACCGACAATGTGGGGCATGCCCAGTTGCTAAACAACGTTAACCAAACTGCAAAAGAGCTGGATCTAGCGGTTGGCACTATGACGATGGGGTTAGGCGCAGGTGACTTACCAGATTGGGGCGGTCGTCACTTTAAACGATTGGAGCGCCCCCAAGTTGCTATTATCAGTCATGATGATTTGCGCAGCTATGACGTAGGCGCAACGTGGTGGAGCCTTGACCACCACTTAGGCATTCGCCATAGCCAGATAGATAAAGCTGCGCTGACTCGCACCGACCTACGTCGTTATAATGTGCTGATCATGCCAACCGGTGCGAAATTAACCGATGCCCAAAAAACCGCACTGAAAGTTTGGGTTGAACAAGGCGGAACCTTAATAGCCCATCAAAGCTCAGCCGCTGTGATGGCCGGCAAAGATGGCATTGGCAGTGTTAAAACCTTAGACAACACGCTAGCAGAAGCCGAAGACTTTGATATTGCCCTGCGTCGTGAATGGTTAGCGACCCAAGATCTCGATCCCTCAATAGTGACCATGCAAAATCAACTTAGTCAAGATCTCAACTATCCTTGGAGCGACGCCCCTAAACGCCTCAAAGAAGACGAATTAAAGAAGCGTGAAAAGTGGCAAAAATTGTTTATGCCCTCTGGCGCAATGGTTGCCGGACGAACAGACCAATTGCATTGGTTAACCTTTGGCGTCGGTCCAACCCTGCCATTACTATACGGGAATTTGCCGGTATTAATGTCAGACGAGAAGAGCGAAGCCGTAGTGCGTGTTGGTGTTTACCAAGCAGTGCCAGAGAATGAAGATACAGAAAAGCAAGCAGAGTCTACTGCCAACGCGTGGTACACATTACCACCAGCGCACACCATACAAGTTAGAATGAGTGGTTTGCTATGGCCAGAAGCAGCACAACGCATTGCTAATTCTGCCTATCTCACTCGTGAGAAAATGAAAAACGGACAAGTTATTCTTTTTGCAGGTCAACCCAACTACCGAGGCTCAACACGAGGAACCAATCGGCTGTTACTTAACGCTGTGGTCTATGGGCCTGGTTTAGGCGCGCAACCGACCATTCAACTATAAGTCTACATAAGCTACCTTGTTGGCTTGCAATGGCAATCTAACCCCAGCGTATACAGGGTGTACTCTGGGGTGTTTTAGCTGATTACGTTTCCGCAACTGACTGGTTTCAGTTAAACGTGTAGCCATCCTCATAAAACTCCGTAGTCCATCCTGAAAATCCAATAGATTTGATTGCTCGACACATCTTAATCAGAGTTCAGGTTAAATAATCTAAACTCTGATTAACTAATCGAATAAGTTTCGAACAAAGACGCTCTTTTCTCGTATACCAGAAATGTCGTTTATTCCAATTTGGATTGACATAATTACTATGTAATACATGGACTTGGCAAAATGCTTATTATGTTAAACAGACTTTGCAACGAAATTGAACAGTAAATGCGCAATTGTTTGGTATGGCTATACATACCTTAGTATTTTCATCATTATTTCCTTTATTCAGCGTTTAAAGTTTAATGCGCGCCATCGAGACCAACGCAACGTTAAATTATTATTTTTTAGGAAACACTCATGTTGAAATTAGTAAAAACCTCAATCGCCATCGCTACACTTTCTTTATTGACTGCTGGACACGCTCAAGCCGACGTAAACGAAGCACTACAGAACATCTGCACCATCGTTAAAGCAGATGATAAGGGCGAGCTACGCAAAAAAATGAAGCGTGTTGAAAGCGACTATAAGTTGAAATTACAAGACTATTACACAGGCGTAAGCTGTGGTGGTGATAGCCTGATCCGCACGGCGTTTAAAGCCAACGCAATAGAAGCAGGTACACTTTTAGTTAAGAAAATGCCAAAGAGCCAATTAAATTCCCCAGAAGAAGACGGCCAAACACTTCGCGCTTGGGTTTCTGAACAAGGCCTAATGGACACTCCTTTAGCAACAGTGCTAAACGAGCGTATCTAAACGAATAAAATGTTTATTAAGCAGGTTCACAACCTGCACTGAAAAACGGCCCATGACGGGCCGTTTTTTGTTTGTATCAGCTAGGTTATCGAATAAAAAATCAAATTTTGTCAACACATCATCTGTGTTCTGACGTAACAACCTAGCAATCGGTTAATCTAATCGACTATTCGTATCCCAACATAATGCGAAGAGGCTTGTCTACCCGCATGCTCCATGAGGTTTCATTGTGAGTATCATAGGGTGAGCTTGCTATGTAAAAGTACGGGTCATGGCCTTTTTGCTGTAACGTAGAATTGAGGTTTTGCGTCGCCCAACCGCCGCCATACTGGATCTCATAATTCCCCGTATCAATATAGAAGGTCGTCGCAATTTGAGGTCCAGAGTAATTTTGCACCATGGCTTTCATCGATTCATCATCCCAAGCAAAGGTGCTTGATAATCCAGCTGCAAATGAATACCTTGAAGGACGCGTCCAACCTGCATAAAAGCTGACCAAACCGCCCAATGAAGAGCCCATAATATAGGTGTTGTTTTTATCTGTCAGCGTTCTAAATCTCGCATTCACCGATGGCATTAGCTCACTTTCCACAAAATCTAAGAACTGATCAGCTCCGCCGCCGTCACCATAATATGACCAATAGCTAGGCGTGTATTCCCACATGCGTCCAACTCCGGTGTTGTGAATACCGATGACAATCGCTTCTCGAACATTTTCATTATTGATCAGTGAGTCCATCGTGGAATCAACATTCCAACCATGGCCAAATAAATTTTGACCATCCATCATATAGATAACGGGATAATGTTTATTCGCCGAACTACCATAACTGGGCGGTAAGTACACATCCACGGAATGACTATAGCCCAGAATATTGGAGTAGGCATCGGGGATTGGTGTAACCCTGCCCTGCGATAAATTGGCTGAATAGAACTTTGGATAGATGTGATATTCGTCCAAACTCCCATCAACAATATAGTTATCACCCAACGACCAAGCTGAATCATTAATCAGTGGCTTGAACTGAAACGTTTGGCCGTTATCATTCACGGAAACAACCCAAGTCGACTGACCATCTTCTGACTGGTAGGTTGCTGTTATACCTGACTGCCAATTTAAGCCAGCACCATCACCTCGCAGTGTCATGTTATTTCCCCAACCCACATCATAATGAACAATAATGTTGGTAGCTTGAACATTACAATGGAGTAACAGTGATAATAGAATTAAAACGGTTGAACAAAATACTTTCATTGACGACCTTCCAATCTTTACAATTAATTAACAAAACTTGACCAGTATAGAAGGCGACATTTTAAGCAACAATAGAATACGTATGCATAGCGCGGTTAAAGGCTTCTTGCGGTCTGAAAAATGACGGAAAAGCTTATAAGGTCGGATTTGAGAGTCGACTAGCTGATTATGAATTCAAAGTCTGAATCGCTAAACTAATCGATACCATGCTTATGGGAAGAAAATTGATTAAAAGACGCGAATATATTAATTAAGAGTAGTAAAAATGGCCCAAACTAAGGAAGAAAGATGTTTTTCCAAAGGCCACTTTTCAATTAAAAGTGTAAAAATTCCACCCTGTACTTTAAGTGTTTTTAACTCTTAATATCAAAAAGTTACGAAGGAAATAAAAAAAAACCCAAGAATGTAAAAGAAATGTAACAAAATGTAATGAAACCTTCGCGATAAACCCTTAGACTAGCCCCGTTTTTTACCATTTAAAAGCAACCCTACTAAACCACTAAATTAGGTGATAACAAAGTGAAAAACTTGACCCTGAAAGTGGGCGCAAAGGGATTATTTGTGCTTGCATCAGCTTTAATGCTGAACCAAACCCTTGCCGCAGTGCCAGCTGGATATTATGACACTGCCAACACATCAACTCCGCAAACCTTACGTAACACGCTCCACCAAATTATCGACGACCACCAGCGATTCCCTTATACCTCCTCAGCAACCGACACTTGGGATATTCTTGAAGCCGCAGATCAAGATCCCGATAATCCAAATAATGTTATCGATATATATAAAAACGCGAGCTATGCCAAAGTCGGCGGCGGCAACACCAACTACAATCGCGAACACAGTTGGCCAAAGTCGTACGGCTTCCCGTCTGATGGCAGTGATAATTCTGCCTATACGGATGCTCATCACTTGTTTATCGCCAACAGTGGTTACAATTCCAGTCGCAGTAATAAGCCTTATGCTAATTGCGGTGGAGGATGTAGCGAAAAACCAACCGATTTTAATAATAACCGAGGCGGTCAGCCCAATGACTCCAATTGGACTGAGGGATCATTCTCAGCCGGTAGTTGGGAAACGTGGATGGGCCGACGCGGCGATGTCGCACGTGCGCTCATGTATATGGCAGTGCGTTATGAAGGCGGTACCCATGGCGTCACGGGTTTTGCCGAACCGGATCTGATATTGACCGATGATCGCGCTCAGATTGACGCTTCTAATCAAGGGGCGAATATTAGTGTAGCTTACATGGGGTTAAAATCCGTCCTACTACAATGGCATAAAGAAGACCCAGTAGATGCGTTCGAAACTCATCGCAACGATGTGGTCTACAGCCATCAGGGAAATCGCAATCCGTTTATCGATCATCCCGAATACGCTGAATGTATCTTTGAAAGTATCTGCAATGGCGGCACACCGGGCGACACGACGGCTCCGGTCACACCGGCAGGTATTAGTGCAACCGGTGGCAATGGATTTGTTGAATTAGCCTGGAGTGCCAATACTGAATCCGATTTGGCGGGGTATAATGTTTACCGAGCCACAACATCGGGCGGCACTTTCTCGCAAATCAACGGCGCTTTGGTTAACACTAGTGCTTATACAGATTCTGCAGTAGCGGCTGACACGACCTACTTCTATAAAATTACAGCAGTGGATACCTCTAGTAACGAATCCACACAAAGTGCTGAAGTGTTCGCCACAACTGAAGCGGGAACTCCGCCTTCTACTGGTAGTGCTTGGATAAACGAATTCCATTATGACAATGATGGCAGCGACACGGGAGAATTTGTTGAAATAGCAGGCAGTGCTGGGACGGATTTAACTGGCTGGCAGATATTGGCTTACAACGGTAGCGGCGGTGTAGTATACAAAACCACTAACCTAAGCGGTACTATTGCCAATCAACAAAGTGGATTTGGTACCTTAAGCTTTAGTATCAGCGGTTTGCAAAATGGTGCTCCGGACGGCTTTGCGCTGGTTGATAATACGGGTAGCGTCGTGCAGTTCCTCAGTTATGAAGGCAGTTTCGCTGCCACAGACGGCGCTGCAATGGGTATGACATCGACTAATGTTGGGGTATCAGAAACTTCGACTACACCAGTTGGCTTCTCACTGCAATTAGCCGGCACAGGTGCCAGTTACAGTGAATTTGTTTGGCAATCAGCTGCGAATAATACCGCGGGCCAAGCCAATACTAATCAAACCTTCTCTGGTTCTGGACCTGTCAATCAAGCCCCTATAGCGGTGTTTTCTGAGAGCTGCACTTTGCTAAGTTGCACGTTCGACGCCGCTGCGAGTTCTGATGATGGCACCATCGTCAGCTACGATTGGACCTTTGGTGATAGCAGCAGTGGCACAGGTATCAACCCATCGCATTCCTATGCAACGGACGGTAGTTTCACTGTCACCCTAACCGTCACTGACGATCAAGGCGCAGCAGATTCGGTAAGTACTATCGTGTCTGTCGTTCGGCCACTCATTGACCCTTGGATCAACGAATTTCATTATGATAACAAAGGAAATGATCGAAATGAGTTTGTCGAAATAGCCGGTCCCGCCGGAACTGATATAAGTGGATGGACGCTAGTCGCATACAATGGTAGCGACGGAACTCAGTACAAGACAGTGACGCTTAACGGTGTTTTGCCAAATCAACAAAATGGTTACGGCGTGTTGGCATTCGACATGGTCGGCCTGCAAAATGGCTCCCCTGATGGCATTGCGCTAATCGATGACACTGGTACTGTCATTCAGTTGATTAGTTATGAAGGCACCTTTACCGCAACGGATGGTGCCGCCAATGGTATGACATCGACAGATGTGGGCGTCAGTGAAACGTCTTCGACCAAATCAGGACGTTCAATTCAGTTAATCGGCAGCGGTTCAGAGGCGGCTGACTTTAATTGGCAGGCCCCTAAATCTAACTCTAAAGGCAGCATTAATTCAGGACAAAGTTTCTAAGCTATCACTTTGGAGTAACCTCAAGACTAAACCGGCTCCATCAGGAGTCGGTTTTATATTATCGCCTTAAATCTATTAGCAGGTTATTTAGTCGAATCACGGAGCTAATTTGGCACGTTAAAAATAACGCCAGAATACTCAACAAAATTACGTTATTAATTCAGCCTTAGGCCAATAGCTGCAAACCATAATAGCATTAAGGCTATTAGCATATACCGTTGGCATAGAATTGATAATCGCAGAGACATTATCACGTTATATTTGTTCACATGCATGTCAAAAATAAAAATCACATATACCATTTTTAATGCATCAAGCTGTCCGATACTTTTACAACAACGAATTCACACCACCACGAGAGACGTATAACTTATTGTATTTAATGAATAATTATTAATGGCTTAATTTTTGCATTGATTTTGATTCAGGAATTTAATTTCAACATAATAAGTGTCCACATTGGATGTTTTTACTCAGGAGCAGTTATGAAATTGCAACGTTTCGCAATTCTTTTAATGTCAGGATTGGCATTCACTACCTTATCTAGTCATGCAAGCCTAGTATTGGGTACCGGTACAGGCGCTTTGATCGGCGGCGACTTAACCGACCCAGAAAACGACGGCGCAGCAGATGCAAATGTAAACTACAACGCCTCTTTCAACTCTAGCCACGAACCTTTCTTTGGCGGCGGTGAAGGTGCATTCAACGTTTTTGATAATATATTGTCTCCTCGCAACGGCAAATGGTGCTGTAATGGTCCAGGCACTGCTGCACAAGATTTATCTGGTGGTAACCTTCGCAGTGTGTGGGTAGAAGCAAACTTTGACGATAAGCGTTATGTTCTTAATACCTTTACCCTAGCTTCTGCTAATGACGTGCCTGGCCGTGATGCAGATCAGTGGCGCATTTTAGGTTCTAATGACGGTATTAATTACAACACTATTTTTGAATACGACAACAATGGCACTGCAATTTGGAACGCACGCTACCAAGTGGTGGCATTTTCTTCTGACATGGGCGATTTTGCTGAGCAGAATATGGCGTACAGTATCTTTCGATACGAAGCCTACTCAGTGGTTAATAACAGCATGCATCAACTAGGTGAATTTGAAATATTTGGGCAAATCCCAGAGCCGACTAGCATCGCGCTGTTGGGCTTGGGTTTATTGGGACTTCGCGCTCGTCGCAAGGCTTAATCTACCAAGCTGTTTTTATGCCACACATAAAAAAGGCGATACCGTTGAACGGTATCGCCTTTTTCGTGTTCTAAGAGAAATCTAAAATTTTTTCAGTTTACAAGATGGCTTAGTGAATACAAATCACGAGTTTGACTGGTATTTTTACGCACTTCTTCCAGCGCTTTAGCTTCAGTAACTTCAAATAGTGCGTTAATCAAACGATTGAAATGCGCATGCATGGCCGATCTCGCGGCTTGGGTATTCTTATCTTTTAGCGCTTGGTATATAGCTTTGTGCTCTTCCATTCTGTCTTTATCAGATTGGCTACATACACTGGCATAAGCGGTCTTAATTTGCGGTTGTGTATCTCGAAGCGCCCAAAATTTCTTGACTGACATTAAGATGGCTTTATTTCTTGTTGCTTTAGAAATAATGAGATGAAATTCACGATCCGCTTTTTCCGCCCCAATGCCAGATTCCATAGCGTCGAGCGTCGATTTTAGCGCCTCAAGTTCTTCATCAGTTATCGAAACAGCAGCCAAAGCAGCAGCCTCACCTTCAACTAATGCTCGAGCTTGGGTGAGCTCAAATGCACTGATATTATCATCGTCTTTTAGATTTTTATCTGTGGTATTTTCAAGTACGTAAACACCAGAGCTAGTTTTCACTTCGACAAGTTGCATCACTTCCAGAGCAATAATGGCTTCACGTATCGTCGGACGACTTACATCAAAGGTTTCAGCCAACTCACGCTCAGGCGGTAATCGACTGCCTGGTGGGTACATTCCAGATTTAATCAGTGATTCAATTTTTTCTGCTATCTGCCAAAACATTCGACGGCTTTTCATTATGGAACCCTTTCTAACAAAGTAATACTGGTCAACCAAGAATTGATGCGACTTTTTGTCGAATTGAACTCTTACTTGAAAACAAAATTAGTAGACTATAAACACACGCTAGGCCGTTTCATACGCCAATAACCGTGTGAAAATAACACCTAATCCGGCTAATTGAAAGCCCCACGTGTCGTTACCAATACGCCCTGATTTGGTCACGTTCTAAACGTGTGGTTGGTCAACAATTAAATCGTCTACTATTTCTCGTGTTACGATATGTCGAAATACTTAGTAACCTCTTAAAAAACCACACTAAGAATCAACATGATTTAGTGGTGGTGAGCAAATAGCAAACCCAAATGGTTTGCTTCCATTTCTGAACCATTAGGTTAACGCTACTAATGTTTCACCACGCTTAATTGACTTCCCTGTCGATGGTATTGTTATCAGATTGATTAAAAACGGTAGCTGGCCCCCAGAGTTATACGACGATCTGTAAGACCTTGGTAGCACAGCAAAGCCCCTTCATTGATGCATCGTTGTTCCACTTCGGACTCAGTGATGTTGACGGCTTCAAGCCCAACGTTTAGTTGTTCGTTTACATCGTAACTGATACTGGCATTGAGTTGCCCTCTATCTTCTTGAACTACTGGGAATCCCCAAGGTAAGCTAGAGGTGCTGCCAAAGTCAGTGGAACGATATGCTTCACGCCAGGTGTAACGCATGCGAGCCGACAGACCAAACTTTTCATAGTAAAGCGTGAAGTTGTAAGCGTTTTCCGACAGATCAATCAGCCCCTGAACCGCAGTTACATCGATATCATCTATACCGGTTGTTAGAGCAAATACGGCGTTAGCACGACTTGTTGCACCATTAACCGCTTCACCACCCGAAAACTCTTGCTTGGTATAGTTGGCGACTACGCCAAAACCTGATGCCCAACCTAACTCGTCCTCGAAGCTCGAAAGATCATATTGAACGGCGAATTCTATTCCTTTTTGAGTAGTTTCACCGGTATCGTTAACTTTGGTTGACGTAGGTACACACACACCGACCCCAGCGTTAGGCCCGAAAACATTCACATCGGCAATGGGATTAAAGATACCGCCCCCTTCACACGGATCGGTCAAATCACGATATCCGGTGTTTGGATCTTCAAACGGGTTGGATTGTTGTTGTACAAACAAGTCACCGCGTTTCTTGTGGAAAATACCAACGCTTAACACACTCGCTTCCGCGAAATACCATTCAGCGGATAAGTCGAATGAAGTTACCTCTTCAGGCACTAATCCAGGGTTACCAATTGCTACAGGAGGGTTAGGACTTGTAGAAAATGTCACCGACGTTGACAGATCATCAAAATCGGGTCTTCTGATATCTTTCCCCCAACCAGCTCGAACCACTACATCATCGTGCACGTCTGCGACGACATTAATTCGCGGTAATACAAAATCATAATCTGCAGTAGTGGTTACCTGGGTGACTAATTCGTTACCATTAGCATCTTCGGTAATCGAATTACCTACAGAGGTTACGTCAGTTTTTAAGTAGCGAAGGCCAAAATTACCGCGAAAGATCCCGTGCTCAAAATTTCCTTGTGCATACAGCGCATTGGTTTCTTCTTCAATATCGAAGAAGCCTGCTGAGCTAGACGTTGGTGCATTTAGCGATCGAGAGCCACCGTGTGTGTCAATGGCGCTTTGTAGAGTGGCTAAAACACGGTCTGGATCAGATGCAACAAGCTCTTGGTCAATTAAAAGGAAGTCGCGAACATATAACGCTCTACCATCAGCCTCATTGAAGTTAGATGGTCCGGCAACGAGGATATCTGAGAAGAGGTCACCGGATGGACTATCTGACATATTTCTCAAACCAACGCTAGAGCTAACCTGATCACGAAGACTGGAGGTCTTACTATAACGGTAACCGAAATCAACCGAGGTCACTAGCGTGTCTAAATAGTAGGTAAAATCGGTACGAAACGCGTCCTCACTGTTCTCAGCTCTATTACGTCCAATGTTTACATCACGCAACACCACATTGGCAGGATCAAGCAATTGCGCAGAAGTTGGCGCATTTGCCTCTCCCGTTGCGATGCCGAATGTCAGCGAGTTACCCGTTAGATCGTACACAAAAGGCGTACCATTTTCATTTGAAGAGTTAGTTTCTACATTAGGATTGATAAAGTTAAGCGTCGTGTTGAAACTAGGCGTGGTGGTATCGGAACTAGAAGAAGCCAACTCTACTGTGACCTTGAGCTTCTCACCTGTCCACTCACCACCTAATCTAAAAATCTCACTTCTCGTTAAACGTGAATTGGTATCTCCTGAGTAGCGTAGATTTGGATCTCTATCGCCTTCTTCAACCGGTATTACACCTTTTACAGCAGCTTGAATACTGCCAAGATCTAATCCATCCAATGAGCCAAAATTGACAGTTTCAAACTCGGTTGGAATCGAAATATTTCTAAGATCGCTGACGCCTGACGCCTGAATTCTTGAGCTTTCCTGCCTGCGCTCTTGATCGTTAATAACGACATCAAAAAACATTTTCATGTCGCTAGTCGGCGCCCACTCTAACGAGGCCGCAAAATTCACCGTTTCATATTCATAGTTATCATAGTCTTGTACGAAGAATTGAATCGGTAGAAAGTCGAAACTTTGCGCACTGGCTGCACCGCTATCGGCTGCAACGGAATTGTCGCGATCAGCGCGAGGTCGAAACGCACTGACATCTTGCTCTGCATAACTAAGGCTAAAGACAGCACCAAATTCACCTGAGTCTGTATCCCACTTGTCCCCATAAGTGCCTGATACCCTCGGTGTGAAGCTACTATCTGTAGAAAGACTACTGTTTTCACCTTGCACTCTGATAGCCGCTAAGGTTTCAGAAAGTTGAAGAGGTCGAATGGTACGTAAATTTACGGTGCCGCCTACAGAACCTTCGATGGTTTTTGCAGATGGTGCCTTTGTTACTTCAACAGCGGAAATAATGGCTGCAGACACATCTTCAAAATTTATGCCGCTGCGACCTGAGCCCGAGCCTACGGTTGATACACCATTAATTTCAGTTCGGTTCGCGTTAGTACCCCGGATCTGTACTCCGGTTCCTACACCGGCCGTTCTGGTAATTTGAACCCCTGTCACATTTTCAAGTACTTCAGCTAGGTTTTGGTCAGGCAGCTTACCGATATCTTCTGCTTGAATGATCTCAACTAAGTTGGCTTTATCTCGTTTTTCGGCGAGCGCATTGGTGAGCGACTGCCTTATTCCAGAAACTAGAATAACTTCAGTATCATCAGCTTCTGTTTGTGACTCTTGTGCATTTATCACTGATACATAATTTAGCGATGTAGCCGCGAGCACCGCTAAGGTTATTTTTGAAAGTTTGTGTCCCATGATTTTGTTCCTGCGTGTTTACTTTTGCATTTTCGGTTACGTTAATTCCTTGCAACAACAAACTTACAATTTACAAAGAACTTACCACATACTTACAATTAAATACCAAAAGGTCAACCTTTTGGTAACCATTTAATAAAATTAATCCTCAAGAATGTTATTACCAAAACAAGAGGCTGGACGGTCAAAAATGGTTAACAACGCAACGGGCGATGTTAACTGATTGTTAACCATTGTTTTTTTATTACGCAAGCTTCCGCTTAGTTAGAAATAACGGCGTTAGATAGGTAGAAAAGTATTTTACGTTTTTTGAGCGTACTAACACTGAATAAGGTGCTAGTAGAGGAGGTGCATTCGAGAAAATGTCAGATAAATTGTAAGTTAACCTGAACTTTAGATAGTGAGGCGAGCGGAAATGACCTCACATCCTTGTGATGGTGTCGTCAGATAATTTCAATTTATCTGTTTCATAACGATATTTTTAGCCTATCCAATTTAGCTAACTCAGAGCTTCACGGCACGCATTTGTGATGGCCTGCCAATCTTCTTGTTCCACCCATTGCTTTGCTGCAACCCAAGTACCTCCCACGGCAAAAACATTATTCAATGACAAATAGTCCCGTCTATTTTGTTGATTTACACCACCGGTTGGACAAAACCTGACCGACTGAAAAACAGAAGATAATGAGGACAAAAATGGCACACCACCGGAGAGTGACGCAGGAAATAGCTTTTGTTCATCATAACCAAATTCATAGGCCAGCAGAATATCACCGGTGTTGGACACACCAGGCAAAACCGGTACTTGGCAGTCAACTAATTCCGAAAGTAACTTTTCCGAGACGGCTGGAGTGACGATAAAGTCTGAGCCTGCATCCAATGCCTGTTGCAATATTTCCGAATTAATTATCGTTCCGGCCCCGACTATTAGCTCAGGAACCTCTTTCTTTATCGCCTTTAGCGCTTCTAAAGAAGCGTCTGTGCGCAACACCACTTCCACTAGGCTCAATCCTGCGTTAGCCATAGCCCGGGCAATTTGCACTCCTTGCTGTGGGGTGTTGGCTTGAATAATTGGTAATAATGTCTGACCTGACATTAATTCAGAAAAACGATTCATTTTTTTCATTCTCGTAGTTTGATTGTGGATAGGCCTACAAACGGCCACTTTGTTTATCGCTAATTTGCGGTATCTAAAGACGCGTTATATGCCCGCTGCTAACATGACCTTTTTAAACTCGTCACGTGGCGCAATAGCACCAGGATGTTGAATGACGGTACCCGCGGCCGTTGCGGCCAATTGCACCGCATCGGAAATAGAGCGGCCCGACAGGCGCGCTCCTAAATAAACACCATTAAATGCATCGCCGGCTGAAGTGGTGTCGACCACATTGGTCACCGGTGTAATGTGATGAGCTGTTAGCTGACCTTGCACAAAAGTGATAACCGACTCTGGACCATTTTTCACGACAATTTCGGCAATGCCGAAGGACTGACAAAAGTCGATAACCTGTTGAGCAGAATCAATTCCATAAAGTACGGTGAGATCTTCTACACCGGGTAGCGTCACATCTGAAAACCGCAGTGCTCTTTCAAATTGCTGTTTAGCTTGGTCTTCACTTTGCCACAAGCGTGCTCGATAGTTCGGATCAAAGACCACTTTCACGCCAGCAGCTTTTAGCTGCTCCAGTCGTATCCAAAACTGCTCTCGCGCGCTTTCTTCAATGACTGCCAGTGAGATACCGGAGAAAAATAACATATCTCCGGCTCCAAGCTGGGTAATGACGTCATCATCGAGAAAATCGACAATTTTGCGAGCAGCGGCGTCGCTTCTCCAATAGGTAAAACTTCGTTCACCCTGAGCGTCTGTATCAATGAGATACAATCCTGGCACTTTGCTGTTGTGCCTGAAAACAAACTGAGTATTTATGTTTTCGTTTTTGAAACAACTGAGCATTTTGTCACTTAACTTATCTTGCCCAATGGCAGTCACAATTGAAGTGGCAATATCAGTAAAGCAGCGCTTCAAATACACTGCTGAATTGTAAACATCTCCAGCATAAGACTGCCCCATAGTTGCACCATCAAGTACTCTGAGTTCAACCATGCATTCGCCCAAAAAATAAATACTTTTCATATTGAGACTTATTCACGCTAATTAATTAATAAACCAATGGCCAACTAAACCGTCGCCATTGGGTGGCTACTGCTGTAAAACTAGTCGAGCTTTTTCAGCGGCTCTATTTTCGGAATTAAGATCCACACTGCAGCCATAGCGATAATCGCCAGTGAAGCACCAATAACAAAGGCCGGCGTGTAGTTTCCATCTGCGGTTAAAAAAGGCACCAATGATGTGAGCCCTACTGCCCCGAGCTTTGCAGCCATTCCTGAGAAGCCAGCCAAGGTACCTACCGCTTTTTTACCTAGCAGATCGCTCGGTAGCGTTTGCACATTGCCAATGGCAGTTTGAAAACCAAATAATATGACCGCCATGATGAGTACCGCGATCACAGGCGCACCAGGATTAGCCATCGCTAATAGCGCGGGTAACATGATCAGACAACCCAAGGTAATGGTGAGTTTACGGGTCTTGTCGATACTCCAACCGGCTTTGAGCCTATTTTGCGCAAGTAGACCACCAAACCATGCGCCAATCATTGCACCAACATAAGGTACCCAGCCGTAAATCCCGATAGATTTGACATCCATTCCGTAGACTTCGTTTAAGTAGATTGGGATCCAAAATACAAATAACCACCAGATAGGATCGATGGCGGCAGACGCGATAATCACACCCCAGCTTTGCTTGCGAGAAAGCAGCTCAGCTGTTGATGGATTATAGTCTTCTTCAGGAGAGCCATTGTCTTCGACGTTATCACCGCGTCTTTGACCAGTGACAATGTATTCGCGTTCTTCTTCGGAAATCCAAGGATGCGAACCTGGCGGTGCTTTTACGACAATCAACCAAGGTATAAGCCACAGTAAACCTATCAAGCCCACCACCACAAAAATCATTTTCCAGCTAAAATAGATCGTTAAAAAAGCGATAAGCGGAATGGCAATGATGCCACCAATAGCTGCCCCAGAGTTAAAAATACCCTGCGCCAGAGCACGCTCTTTGATTGGGAACCATTCGGCATTGCCTTTTGCTGCACCAGGCCAGTTTCCAGCCTCAGCAACCCCCAAAATAGCGCGAAACACACTGAAGCTCAGCACCCCTTGAGCAAATGCATGAGCAACAGTGGCCAATGACCAAACGCCGATGGACAACACGAAACCGATGCGAGTGCCCACCCAGTCAAACACTTTACCAAAGATGGCTTGACCAAAGGCATAAGCAAAAACAAACACGATTGAGATATTTGCGTATATTTGTTTTCGTTCTAGCGCCGACTCATCGGGAAATAGTTCTTCGACAATATCCGGCCAAAGTACGCTTAGCGCTTGGCGGTCGATGTAATTGATAATGGTAGCTAAGGCGATCAATGCGATAACCCACCAACGTAATCCGTTTAATTTCACAATATTATTCCTCTATAAAATCTTCACGTGCTGGGCTAAAGGTATCGATCAAAATACCGCCAGTTGGGCAGATTGCACCATGCTCTACATGCGGAGGTATTAAACAGCTATCTCCCGCTTTCAAAATCTTGACTTCGCCACCGATGTTAAAGTGAAACTCACCGCTTTCTACGTAAGTAACCTGTGAATGGCGATGTTTATGTACATAACCTTCGGCGCCTTTGGCAAACCAGACTTTCACAGCCATAAGCTCGTGATTGTATCCAAGCATTTGCCGTTTTAAGCCATTACCAAGATCTTCTATTTCAGTTTCGTTGCCGAATAAAAAGTGCGCACTTTGTTTTTGCATCAGATTAACCCCTATTGGTTATTCAGCACATAAACGGCCAATCGACCATTTAGTGTTAATGTTTTGTTTTGATAGTTAAATGTCCGACTTTGCAGACTTTCTGCATCTGGCAACTGATTTATTGCAATCAGAAATTCCCGGTCGGCAATTACGAGTCTGATGAGGGCTAAGTCACCTTGCTCACTATATTCAATGCCCGTTACTTTGCTGCTAGCGTCCAAGGTATATTCTTTACTTGGATTGTATTCACCATGAGGCTCTAGGACGGAAATAAACTGATGATGCTTTTTATTCGCAACTCGTCGAATAAAGCCCTGCTCATTACGCAAATTGAAGTTCGGATCATTAGCGCCTATTTGCGTAAACAAAAAGGTCTCATTGCCATTGACTAAACTGGTTTGAGTGTAGAAGCGACCGTTGTCATTTAGCCAAGAAACTTTTGCTAGTTCTTGTTCTGGTTTACCTTGACCTTTCAGCCATAGGTGTTGATAACCGTTTTTTTCGCCTAACGCAGAAAGCTGTTTAGTGTTGGCCATTAATGCAAAGTTTGTTTCAATTAATTGGCCTTGATAATGCAGCGGTAAGTCGAGTTGATGTTGACGATCTGCACGGATATCGAATACATCCAGTGCAATAGTTGATTCAAGTTCAGGCAGATTTACCAGCGCTAGCATGCGTTTCAGCTCAACACCTTGATAAGCAGTATGAATTTCGCCACTGGCTACTGTGCCGTACTGATTAGTTTCGAAGTAGTTCAAGGTTGGTGCATTGGCATTACCAAGGTCGACGTTTCCATCGAAATGGCTAATTTCATCAACTACCACCGTATTATGCGCTACCGTTTGTTTTGCATAACTACCATTCTCAGGTAAATAACGACCTCCATACTTTGCTTCCACATTGAGAAAACGAGCGGCACCATAATCGGATACGATCTCATTGCCGTGGTCGTAATATTGCCAAGTCAATTTATCAAAATGTCCATGACCTAGACCTTGTCCAGCGGGCTTAAATAATAAAGCTTGGTCGCCGCCCACTTGGCTACGCATAATAACCAGTGCCCCTTGCTTTCCATCATTGCCATCACCAAATGCAACCGATTTAAATTGATATGGCTGAGCTGCGTTTTTGTCTAACGCTTGAGCGACTTTTAAACCATCGCCAGATAGAATAATTTGATCTTGTTTCTGGGCAATATCTAAATAACCAGGATCGCCGGTTAATCCATATGCCACTGTGACACCATGAACCAATTCAATCGTATCGATACCCTTACTTTTTATGGCATCGTTGATGGGGAAGAACAAACCGTTGTAACTTAGTTGAATAGTCGTATCAATGGCTTTCAACAACACCCCGTCACGATATTCAAAGATGTTTCGTTGAGGCTCATTGTTGTTTATGGCTTTGCCAAAGGTGACAAACGGCATAAGCGCGTAGCGCTGATAATAGGGGCCTTCGTTATAATAGCCTTGAGGGGAAAACAATTCGTCTAGTTGCTTTAAAAAACCGCCTTTACCGGATTTGTCTAAATCGTATAGTGCTTTTTCAACCCATTCTGGCTCGTTCAGTACATAACCCGCCATCCCGACGCCCGCGGTCGCCCAAGTACCGTGATTATGTACTTTGTTAAAGGTGGAAGGTTGTCCCTCTGACAAAAACAGCGCAAAGGGTCGCAACAATTGTTGTTCAATTTGTTCAACCTCAGAAGCGCTCAGAGCGTCATGGATCAGATCATAGGCTTGAATGGTGTAAACCAACCACACAGCCTCGTTGAGACTTTGCCAAAACAATTTCCCTGGATTCTGAGACTTCACCTTGCGCTTGGGGTGCACATCTAACTCAGGATACATTTCAGCATATTGCAACAGCATATCCCGTACAAAGTGCGCATACTGCTTATCTTGGCTCAGTTGATAAATAATGCCTGCGTTGTACATCAGCTGATAGTTTTTTTTATGCCGTTCATGGGTATAGCCGCCACCACCATCTTTTGGAATAGGCACTGTTATTGGCTGTGCTATTTGCTGATCGACCTGCTTTTTCAACCCATGATATGCACTTGAAAACCGTCCTTGAACGTCAATGGCTTGGCGCATGCTTTGTACATCATTATCGGTGATCACCAAATTAGGATGAGCAGCATGGACACTGCAAGACAACAAGACAGCAAACAATGAAGTAAGTAGTAATTTGGGGTTTATTAAATGGGCTAAACAATGCATCAGTAACCTACCTCACCTTGTTATTTTTATTATTTTGAATTTGCGCTGTGTGAGGACCTTTGACGTGAAGCTCTTTAACGCTAGGGGCCATGGTTGAATCAAAGGTATTGTCGGAAATCACTGTGCGTGGTTCACCGACTGTATGCTCGACAACAATAGGCGCAGACTTGAGCATGTCGTTATGCTCGTATTTTGTGACCTGAACGCCATGAAGATAGACGCTGGCGTTACTTTTGTTACGTTTGCCATGGCCAACATTATGTAGCTCATTATTCGTCATTAATAAATGCGGGCCGAAGGTACTTTCGTCAGTACCGCCTCGATAAAGTTGCACCACTGCGCCATCAACATCAACGAAGGAGTTGCCAGTCAATGTGACGTATTCAGCGTTATAGATACCGAGATCTTCAATTTCACTATTCAAACGAAGAATATCGCCCGTCACCTGATTAAAGCTTGTATCCGTTATCGAAATTTGGTCAGCAAAAGCCCCTTTACCAGTGACAAAAAAGTGAAAAGAATGGTTAATATCTAAATCCACTATGTTCGAGTTAGATACGTCAAAGCGGTAATTATCCACCATGCCCCACTTTTGCGTACGCACAACGCTATTGCCCGCAGCATCAGGACTGTTTTCACCTGAAATCGTTAATCCATCTAACTTTAAGTTGCCACCATCATGAATTTCAAATAACGCTGAGCGTTCAAAGGTGAGTTTTGCTTGTCCTTTGTCGAGGGCTCTAATGGTCAAGGTTTTATCGACCTTAATCAATTTAGGCATATCGTACTGACCCGAGGCTAACACCAGAATATCGCCTGATTTGGCCTGATTGATTGCCGTTAGCAGTGCCTCGGGGGTGGCGCTGACGTTGCGGCTTTTTCCAGAATCAAATGCCACAAACGCGGGGGTTTTAGGATACCAACTTACCCCAGTATCTTGTTTAGCTAAGACTTTCAAATCACGCTTCACCCCGACAGTAATTTCATTAGACTCTGGATAAATCAATCCGTTGTCCAATCGAGAGTAAGAAAAATCACGTTTTTCAACACCATAAGCTAATTCTGCTAACACCTGGGTATTGGCAATATTTTGGCTAAATTCAATGCCACTGACGTCATCAAAAGCGGAAAAGGGTTGCTGTTGATCGTCATTGATGATCAGATTGTTCTTAATGCTGCTGTTAATGGGCACCGCACTGCGCTCTGCATCACTACCGGCCGCTAGCTGTATATGTTTCACATTCACAAAAGTGTTGTTTTCAACGGTTGCGTTTTCAACTTGGTGATAACGATTAATAGAAGAATTAGGGACGCCGTTCATGACCGTAAAACCGCTACCGAAGCGATATCCGGTGAGCCCTTCAAGATAATTATTGCGAATTATCTGGTCTTTATTGATTACGCGAATACCACCGGTATGATCGACGCCATTACCAATGAACACATTCTGCTCAATGATATTGCCGTTGCCGTGACGTAAGGTAAGGGTGCCGCGAGCTTCATAAAATAGGTTTCCGCGCAGCGTATTCTCACCCGATTTAACCGAAATAATCTCTACTTCGCCATTGGTGTGTTCGAAGTAATTATTTTCCACTAAGGTATAAGAGTTAGTCAGGGAGTAATGACTGGTGCCGATGCGTAACGTCTCACCGCCGTTTGAGCCAAAGGTGGGACGATAGCCAAAATAGTTATGATCAATTTTGTGGTGATTTTGTTGGCTTTTTTCACTATTTAGCCGCACTGCAACTGTCACGCCTTTGTTGCGCTTACCAACCAAGTGACTATGATCAAATCGATTGTGTTGACCATACAAAGCAACCCAGTAATCGGATTCAAGTTTGTCAGGGTTGTTGTAATTATCGATAACCACTTCTGTGACTCGAGAATGAAAGGCTAAATGCTGTTTATCTCGACGATATTCAATAACAGCGCTGCTAGGTGTATAGCCATTTTTAAATACTAAACCAGACACCACTAAGTACTGACCAGCAAGTCTTAAATTAGACTGTCCCGATAGGACAACTTCACCCTTAGTTTCTGCCGTTAACGTAATGGGCGCATCGGCTGCACCACGTCCTTGTAGCAAAATTTCAAAATCCGTCCAAATGCCATTTTTAAGGACAACTGTGTCGCCAGCCACCAAGTTTGGCGAAATCTCATTATAAGCCTGAATACTTTCCACCAAGTATTCCTTGGCCGTTAGCTGAGCGGTAAATAAAGCTAACGACAGCAAACAAACTTGTATTGAGTAAAGATTAAATAGACGCATCATTAGCTCTTTTAGTTGTGACTAGATGTTGGCTACCAACTTGACCTTTATCTCAACTTAGTTGATCGTTGCGGCGCATTTAACAGCTCTAGTCTGTCGACATTGAAAGTGTTTTTGGGCGCCTATAATTAACCTGTTGAAGTCATACTCGACCGAGTAATCATAGTTAAGCAAAGCGCCAAATTCTAAGTGAACTACTTTTCTAACTTACGGTAGTAATCAAAAATCTCAGGCACATTGCCACTTCCCATACCAGCATCAAATGCCGCTTGAAGATTAGCCGAAGAACCCTCAGCTATTTTCGATTCGGTGCCTAAATCTTCGACCATTTGTAAGAAGTAGCCAAGATCTTTGTTTGCATTAGCAATGGAGAACCCAAGATCACTCACATTATCAACAGCATAGTTTTTACAAAATTGCATAAAGGGAGAGTTAGACGGGCCAGTAGACATTATGTCGAAAAGTTGCTGACGGTCGACACCTGCCCGCTCTGCTACCGCAAATGCTTGAGACATGGCGCAGACTGTTGTCATACCCATAAAGTTATTGATCAATTTGGTTGTGTGTCCTGCTCCAAGGGCGCCTAAATGAAATACATTTTCGCCTTGGTCTTGCAACACCGGTTTTACTTTATTGAAAGTCTCAATATCACCAGCAGCCATGATGTTAAGCAATCCATCTTTAGCATGCGCCGGAGTGCGACCTAGAGGTGCGTCAATCATGCCTGCGCCTTTTTTAGCTAGGTCAGCGCCAATTTTGCGTGTAGAGGCTGGAATTGAAGTACCAAAATCAACCAACACTGAGCCGGCTTTGATCCCGGCTAGAACGCCATCTGGTGCATACACCACCTTTTCCACTATTGCCGACGTAGTCAGGCACAGCATGACAATATCCGCTGCTTCAGCGAGCTCTTTAGCAGTACCTACTGAAGCCGCGCCTCTTTTAACACATGCGGTAACGGCATCTTTATTCAGATCCATTACGATTAACGGGTAACCTTTGTTTTGTAAGTTTTCGACCATATTGCTGCCCATTAGGCCAAGGCCGATAAAACCGATGACAGGTTTTGACATGAATAACTCCTAAATAGTTTTGTGCATTCTTATCTGGCTATGAGTAATTGCCATTCATCTTCAATTAACGGACGACGTCGCTCGTTTTCAATTAAACAGAGTTATTCGATGCGCATATTTACTTCTGACAAGGTAATTGATTTCACTAATTCTTAACTAATTACGTATTCAACTAATGCCAAGCATAACTCTCATATTATACCGATATCGCTTTAGAAACTTACCGCCTCCCAACCAATCAGCATAGACAAACAGTATTATTGTATTACCAGTTTGTCAACCAATAATTTAAAAGTTGTTACAGCTGTTAACAAATACGCGGTTAATGGATACTCATTACTATTCAAATGTAAGACCGGTAACCTTATCATCTGGGCTGAGGTTAGCGTCTAGCACAACAGCTGACTGTTAAATTTTTATTAATAATATTAATTATTTAGAAGAAATTACTAGCGGAACTGTTGTTTTATAAAGCTGAAATATTTGAATTTCAAACTAAGCACAACTTAAATGGTAATAACAAAACGTCAATTTTGGTAATGTCAACCTATGTAAACTTACAATGATTAAATCTACCATTGATTAGAACGCATCGAGAAAGCACCTTAAGCGTGGGTCCAATACCGTTTTTTGCAGCGACTTGACTGCGGGACAAATACAGATTGGTTTTTTGCCCAACCAACTAAACTCCGTTTACATACCATCTCGCTAAAGAATAGTCCTCAGTGCTCACTTTCAACCAACCTTTTATTGACTTTATTAAGCTGTACAGTTATTAAACTACCCCCAATGCCATTTAAAAAGCCTAATAGCTTGTTATCCATACATAAATGGCACACCAAGGCAGGTTTTTAGACCCTACACACTATGTGAATAACTATAATAATCGGGAACAAAAATGAATAAACTAACGACCTTTTTATGGAGCACACTACTCATCAGCCAAATGGTGTTGGCTGATGTGGCAAATGGAGAATTTGAGAATTGGAACGGCGGCGTCCCGCAAGACTGGACATTAATTGACAGTGGGATCTCAGTAAGTCAATCCACTAGCATAGTAAACAGTGGCACCAGCTCAGCGGCCATCACCGTTAACACCACAACGCAAGGATCCACTGATTTTCGCCAGAGCATCAGTGTCACAGCAGGACAAAACTTAGAATTTAGCACTTGGGTTTATCACACAGAAGGGGGAGTCAAAGCGAGACTCTATGTGGATGGATACAGAGGCTATTCTGACAATACGATCACCAATCAATGGCAGCAAATATCCTACAACTATACCGCTAGCGCCAATGGCACAATAGAAGTTGGACTGCGCTTTTACGATGTTGCTGGGTTTGATGGTTCAGAGGTCGTTTACATTGATAACTATGCGCCAAACTCAGGCGTGGGAGGCGGCTCAGGATGCCAAACTAATGCAGGGCTATTTACCCTCAACACCGACAATTATGGTTCGGAAACCAGTTGGCAATTAGAAAACAACCAATCGGTTACCATCGCTTCTGGTTCAGGGTTTGCCAGCAATCAAAGCTATGAAGAGGCGCTCTGCCTAGCCGACGGCGACTATACCTTAACCATTAATGACACTTATGGCGACGGCATCTGTTGTCAATATGGCAGTGGCTCATACAATCTCGTGCTTAACGGCAATACAGTTGCCAGTGGCGGAAGCTTTGGTTATGTGGAAACCACCAGCTTTACCCTAGGTGGTGGAGGCGGCTCGTCCGGTTTAAACGGCTATTACGCGGATGCTGATGGACTCACTGGCTACCAACTTAAAACCGCACTTTACAACATTATTAAAGATCACTCAGTGCAAGGATACGGCGCATTGTGGGGCTTCTATAGTAGTTATGAAACTGACATCTACTACGAAAATGATGGCTCCATACTAGACATCTACTCTGAGCGACCCAGTGCGAATGACCCTTATGTTTATGCACCCGTTAGCAACCAATGCGGCTCATACTCGGGGGAAGGTGATTGTTATAACCGAGAGCACTCATTCCCACGCAGCTGGTTTGGTGGAGCGATTGAACCGATGAACTCTGACGTTCATCATATATTTGCCACTGACGGAAAAGTGAATTCCGTGCGCAGTAGTTATCCGTATGGTGAAGTTAGCAATGCTTCTTACAGCTCTCAAAATGGCTCATTATTAGGCTCTGCAAGTGCTGGAACAGGCTATTCAGGTACCGTTTTTGAGCCCATTGATGAGTTTAAAGGAGACATTGCACGCGCTTATTTTTATATGGCGACTCGTTATGAAAATGTCATCGGCAACTGGCAAAATAACAGTACTTATAGTGATGCAGTGCTAAATGGCACCAGCAATCAGGTTTTTGAAGCATGGTTCTTAGCATTGCTTAAATCCTGGCATCAACAAGATCCGGTTAGTCAAAAAGAAGTGGATCGTAATGAAGCTGCTTATACTCACCAAGGAAATCGCAACCCATTTATTGATCATCCTGAGTTGGTAAGTGACATTTGGGGCAATTAATGTCGTTGCAGTCATAACATAATCAAACGGCTCCATTGCGGGCCGTTTTTTTGTCTGCAATACTTCAAAGTTCAGCAAACATCAGGAAATCCAGAATTCATGCAAAACTCACCCACTGCCGCATTCGAGTCAGAATGGATAACGTTACAAAATCAATATGACAGTTATGAAAAATATGCGCTGGTCATTAAGCTGTTGAGTGTTGCGTTGTGCGCCTCACTTTTATTTCATCACAAACTAGATTATCTATTCGTGGTGTTGCTTGCCCTTTGTTGGTTAATAGAAAGCATATGGAAAACCTTCCAAAGTAGAATTTCAGTCCGGTTGATAAAGATTGAGCATGCCATAGCGCAACAGCAAAGCGCTGGGGCGATGCAGTTTCATTGCGACTGGTTAGCAACCCGACCGAGTGGTGTGAAACTAGTCCTTGAGTATCTTAAAAATTCATTAACCCCAACCGTATTGGTCCCTCATGGCATTCTTTGTAGTGTCGGTGCATATGTCGCTTATTTTTACTAATTACGTCGATTGAAAAAACTAGAGAGTACCTAAATCATCAACTACTTCGTTAGAGTAAATATCGTAGAAGGCTTTGTAATTCCTATAACAAACAGGTAATTATTACTTTCACATTTTGACTCGCAACCCTCAAAAAAATAAAATCACATAATATTCAACAACTTAAAGTTTGGCATCGCTCTTGCTTTTTAGAAAGAGAGATTGAGCATTGTTTACTTTGTATATGCTCAGTTGTAGTGAATTTTACTTTTAAGGAGAAATCATGAATACGCAAGCAAACAAGACCAAACCAAATAAAACCGCTAATGGTGTTAACAAACCGGTTGATCCTGAGGCTTCAGAAGCTAACGCACCAGTAGCGGAAAAGTTAAAGAAATCACTTCACGAAACCGTAGATGCACTTGCTGAAAAAGCGGGTGATGCAGAAAAAACCTTACGATCAGGTGCCGCAAATTCATCTGAAGTATTGAATGAGAAGCAGCAGCAAATCCAGCAAAGTTGGGAAGCATCTTCAGTGCGCAAATTCGCTGTTGAAAATCCAGTAGCAACTGCAGGTATGTCATTTGTGGCGGGCGCTTTGTTCGGTAAATTCCTAAGCCGTAACTAAGATCCCCATGGAATCTCAAGCAACGACAGAGCAGCAATCCGCTGTTTCGGACTCTACTATCGACGAGATAAAAGCATTGGCACCACTCTCTGAGGAGTGGTGGCTTGCCTATAAACGCAAATTGAGTGCAGGGAAGCACTTAGCGTCGGCAGAGTGGAACCTTACCAAACGTGCTTTAACTATTACACTGGTTTTGGCACTTTGCATGATAGCCGCTCTTTCTAGTCTACTTATTGTACTAAATGGTGCTGCGCTTTATCTGTTGATTCACTTTGCGCTGCCAGGCTGGTTAATAGCCCTCATCTTAATCAGTGCCAATGTGGGTTTGGTGGCAGTGCTTGCTACCACGACCATGCGAGTGGTGAGCCACGTTAGTATGAGCAAAAGTTGGGCGATGGTTAAAGGCGAAAACTCGTTAGATTCGGAGGATCAAAACGATGAGTAAATTATTGGAAAACGCGCTTCTAGGAAGTCAAAAAAAAGAGCTTGAACGTCTTTTTGGTCACTACGAAGTTGAAGCCTATGTGGCTTCAAAGCGAAAGAATATATTGCTAAATCACGTCAAAGCGTTGCTGGCAAAGCCGAGTGTACTGGCCGGGATTTTTGGTGCTGGGGTTGCAAAGGAAGTGCTCACAACCAAATCAGATGAACATAGCCAAACGACAATACTGGGTTTTTCGTATCCGCAGATTGTTACCATTTTGACTCGATTTGTGTAAGCAATGGATACCTCAACCTTGCTTACTTCACTCGCCTTCGTAAAGCCCTGATTTTTAGCTCCGGTTCTAAAGCCCTTCTACTTGACCGCTTTGTAGCCTAATATAGGCGAATAGAGGGGCAACTTTCCCATTGGTGTCCTCCCTTGAGACGCGAATTCATGCTGTTGAGGGTTAGTTAATTCATGCACAGTAGTCACCATCATTCCCATGCCCATAGCAGCGACGCAGCATCAAACCGTATTGGCTGGGCATTTTTGTTAAACGTTGTCTTCACCCTGATTGAATTTATCGGAGGCTGGCTAACCAATAGCACTGCAATTATGGCCGATGCGGTGCACGATCTGGGCGATAGTTTGTCGATTGGCACAGCTTGGGGTTTGAATAAGCTAAGCGACCGACAAGCAAATAATAGATTTTCGTATGGCTACAAGCGTTTCTCGCTGTTAGGTGCGCTAGTCAACGGAGTGGTGCTTCTCACCGGCTCAGCGTGGATCTTATATGAAGCAATCCCTAGGCTTGCCGCACCAGAAATGCCGCAAGTCGAAGGCATGTTATTGTTGTCGATATTTGGCATTGCGGTGAATGGATTTGCTGCCTATAAGCTCAGTGGCGGTAGCACCTTAAACGAGAAAGTATTGAACTGGCATTTACTAGAAGACGTGCTCGGTTGGGTTGCTGTTCTTATTGTATCTGTGGTGCTCATGTTTAAGCCTTGGGCTATTTTAGATCCGATACTTTCCATCGGCTTCACATTCTTTATTCTGTTCAACGTGATGCGCAATTTAAAGCAAACAATTCTGCTATTTTTGCAAGCTACTCCCGATAAAAATCAAATGGACGATGTCCGAAAAATTCTATTAGACAGTGATGAAATTAATGCAATTCATCATTTTCATATTTGGTCGTTAGACGGCGAACATAATGTGATGACGGTACACTTAGAATTGCAGCAAGATGTAACCTTGTCGCAAGTGACCATGTTAAAAGAAAAATTACGTGAAGGCTTAGCTCGGTTTGACTTCATTCACACCACAATTGAAATTGAATTTGCCAACGAGCCCTGCCGAGATGAGTTAGATAAACACTAGTTAATATCTGTAGGGAACACTGAAAAAAAGAAAACCCACAAACCGTGAGGCTTGTGGGTTTTTGAGCAAATGAATGCTGTGTTATGAGGGGATGATTACATCATGCCGCCCATGCCACCCATACCGCCGCCCATGCCGCCCATATCAGGCATGCCGCCTGCGGCGTCATCGGCTGGTGCATCAGCGATCATCGCTTCAGTGGTGATCATTAGACTTGCAACAGAGGCTGCAAACTGAAGTGCTGAACGAGTCACTTTAGTTGGGTCAAGGATACCCATTTCGATCATGTCGCCATACGTATCGTTACCAGCATTGTAACCGTAGTTGCCAGAACCATTTTTCACTTCATTGGTAACAACTGATGCTTCTGCACCTGCGTTAGACGCGATTTGACGCATTGGTGCTTCCATCGCGCGAAGTAGCAATTTGATACCTAGCGTTTGCTCTTCGTTGTCGCCTTTCAGATCGCCAACGATAGCCGCAGCGCGCACTAGTGCAACACCACCACCAGCTACAACACCTTCTTCTACCGCGGCACGTGTTGCGTGAAGTGCATCTTCTACACGAGCTTTCTTCTCTTTCATTTCAACTTCAGTCGCTGCGCCAACTTTGATTACCGCAACACCACCAGCTAGTTTAGCTAGGCGTTCTTGCAGTTTTTCTTTGTCGTAGTCAGAAGTAGACTCTTCAATTTGTGCTTTGATTTGTGCACAACGGCCTTGGATAGCTTCTTCATCACCGGCACCGTCAACAACGACAGTGGTGTCTTTGTTAATTACCACACGCTTAGCTGTACCTAAGTCTTCAAGTTGTACTTTTTCAAGTTCCAAACCGATTTCTTCAGAGATAACAGTACCGCCAGTTAGAGTAGCGATGTCTTGTAGCATAGCTTTACGACGGTCACCAAAACCAGGCGCTTTAACCGCAGCAACTTTAACGATGCCGCGCATATTGTTTACCACTAGTGTTGCAAGCGCTTCGCCTTCAACATCTTCAGCAATGATAAGCAAAGGCTTAGATGCTTTTGCTACTGCCTCTAGAGTAGGTAATAGCTCACGAATGTTAGCAATCTTCTTGTCAACCAAAAGGATATACGGGCTGTCTAGTTCAACAGTGCCATTTTCTTGGTTGTTCATGAAGTAAGGAGACAAGTAACCACGGTCAAACTGCATACCTTCAACCACTTCAAGTTCGTTTTGCAGTGCTTGGCCTTCTTCAACAGTGATAACGCCTTCTTTGCCAACTTTGTCCATGGCTTCTGCGATTAGGTCACCCACTTCAGAGTCAGAGTTTGCAGAGATAGTACCGACTTGGGCAATCGCTTTGCTGTCTGCGCAAGGCACAGATAAGCTTTTCAGTGCCGCAACCGCTTCAACAACGGCCTTATCGATACCGCGCTTAAGATCCATTGGATTCATGCCCGCTGCTACTGACTTCAAACCTTCGGTAACAATGGCTTGGGCAAGTACAGTTGCTGTAGTAGTACCGTCACCGGCTTCGTCATTAGCTTTAGACGCAACATCTTTAACTAGTTGTGCACCCATGTTTTCAAACTTATCTTCAAGTTCGATCTCTTTGGCTACAGATACACCGTCTTTGGTGATAGTAGGCGCACCAAACGACTTGTCTAAAATAACGTGACGACCTTTAGGGCCCAGGGTAACTTTTACTGCGTTTGCAAGAACGTTAACGCCGGCCAACATTTTGTTGCGAGCGTCATCAGAAAAACGTACTTCTTTAGCTGACATATTTAATTTCCTCTTAATTTCTTTCTAGGTGATTATTGCTATTATTCTACAACCGCTAGGATGTCGCCTTCGCTCATGATGAGCACTTCTTCGCCATCCAATTTTTCGGTTTTAACGCCATAACCATCATTAAAAATTACTACGTCGCCGATTTTGACATCGAGTGCCTTGACGTCGCCGTTATCTAAAACACGACCATTGCCAACCGCGATGATTTCGCCGCGTGTTGACTTTTCAGCCGCAGAACCAGTTAGCACAATGCCACCAGCAGATTTGCTTTCTTGCTCTTTGCGCTTAACGATAACGCGATCATGTAAAGGACGGATTGCCATTTTCAAATCTCCTGAAAATTCCAATTTAAAGTTAATGTGCCCGAATAGTCGGGGTTTGAGGCGGCCACTATGACCACACTCGAAATAGGGTCTGCGTGCAAAGATGGGGATAGCCGTAGTGACTTCAAGGGCTTTGATTAAAAAAAACCGAAAAAAACACCCATTTTTTGACAAAAGTGGGGTTTAGTCAGGAGTTAAATAGATTAACTGCGATAAAGCGTCTTGATGAGGTGGTAACCAAATTTGGTTTTTAGCGGGCCATGAACCGTCAACAATGGCTTTTTAAAGGCGACATTTTCAAACGCCTTGACCATTTGCCCGGGGTGTATTTCGCCTAAATCGCCGCCGCGTTTTCCGGAAGGACAAATACTGTGTTTTTTGGCGAGCTGTTGGAAATGACCGCCATTGTCCAATTGCTGTTTAAGTTGGTCAGCCAATGCTTTTTCTTTTACCAATATATGGCAAACCCCTGCTTTCATTTACTCCTCACTAAATCCATTGATTGTTACCCTAGGTCACTGTCATTATAGACTGATTAGATTCACCATCGGGCAGCAAATTCATGAGAAAAATCATTTCTCTTTCTTTCCAAGGTTTGGCGGCAATTTTGCCCCTTACCCTGACATTGTATTTTATATACTGGTTTATGACCGGTACTGAGCGTTTATTAACGCCTTACGTGCCAACTCAATATTACTTTCCCGGTTTAGGGATCATCATGGCCTGCGCAATCATTTTGGTAGTGGGCTTATTGGTTAATGTATTTTTTGTCAGCTGGATTGTATCGACAGCAAATCGCCAAGTTGAAAAAATTCCCTTGGTTAAATCGATATTTGGTGCCATCCGTGACACCTTAACCGTATTTAAAATAAGCGAGAAAGACAGTAGTAAAGCCGTCGTCTCGGTGGAGATAAAACCCGATATGCATTTAATCGGCTTTGTCACCGCTGATCTAGTAGGCAAGGAATTGTTTAACGATGACAAAAAGATAGGCGTTTATGTTCCACTGAGCTTCCAAATAGGCGGTTACACCTTGTATGTGAACCGTGATCAAGTCACCAAATTGGACATCGGGGTTGAAGAGGCGATGCGTATTGCGCTGACTGGCGGAGTCAAAGCAAAAAACACCTAACATTTTGACAAGAACTGGGAGGGGGGCAGGCCATAATACGTCACCCCCAACTTGATTAGGAACCGCTGTTTTTTTCCAGATAGAATTGTAGGACAGTTAATAAAGCGGCGTTTTTTAGAAATCCAGACTTTCAAAACTATGGATTCTGCTTAGCTTGCAAATTTCTGTTTCAGGTAGTCACTGGTCAGGTGCTTTAAAATATCAAATGGTTCGCACTTGCTACCACCTTCATTAAAGTCGATTGCACCAATGCGCTTAGCGACATCAATGGCTGCTTTATTCAATGTTAGATTGCGCTTACCAATTCCCATTAATGCTGTGCCCATCGAGAGTCTTACAGCCTTAGGTTCGTTATCTATTGTCTGATTAATTTGCGAGATTGTGGTCAAAAAGAACTCATCATTTAGACGACTATCACGTTTGTTCTTAGAAAGTTCATATAACAACCCATAGGCTGAGATTTTTCGTGGAAGGCTGTCACTATTTTGCCATCTCACAGCCATATCAAAGGCGATTGCAGATTTTGCTAAGGTCGCATCGCAGAAGCTGAAAACATGGGTTAACATTCCAGCACTCAAGCTTTCAACTTGGTTTTCTGCTTGTTCCACAGTTATTTTCTTCGGTTCATCAATTAATAAACCAATGACCCTCAAATCATAATAGTCGGACTGCCAGCATTCGAGTGCTAGTTGATGATTACGTCCAATTGTCTTAGCCAGTTTACGTAATTGAGTGAGGCCCAAGCCGTAGCTTTTTAGACCACAGGTATTTTCCATTTTCGACCAATGAGAAATACCGCGTTCATTTTGATGCTCTCAAACTAATGCTAAAACGTCTGCCAAAATCATAAATACAATTCATTAGGTGCTCATTACTTAAACATACGCCATGAGGATAGATTCGGCAATTTAAGCTAGCCGAATGGGAAGTGGTGACGGCTTCTTGGACAATCAATTAGCGCATAGGCCCCATGTTAGAGGCCTATTATGAGTGAATGGTCAGTAGCGTCATCTAGCTGTTCGTTACTTACTACTGCTTATTTTCGGAGCTTTTTTCAGCTTCAAGTTGGGCTTTCCATCGTGGCTTTAAGTCTTTATCCTTTTCAGCCGGCCAACCTTCTCTTTGCTTGGTTCGATCACCATCAAACGTATCTGTTTGGTCATGCAACAATTGCTGATAGGTTTCATAAGGCATGTCTATGCCAGCATCATCTAATGCCGTTTTCACAGCCTTAATCACCTTTGAGTGCACATGCACAACGTCGCTCCTGCTGCTGTCAGTCCACCAGCGTGCACGGATAGTTACCCAGCTAGCCGCAAGGTCCCATGGTAATGCCTCGGGTGCAGGTTCAGTTACGATCTCATCAACACTTTTAACTGCATCGAGTATGATGCTGCATGCGTCGTCAATGCCATCACCGTAACCGATCCCAATATCATACTGACTTCTGCGAAATTCATGGGCGGTTTTGACCAACACTGAATTAGTGTATATATCGCTATTTGGTATGACGATTCGTTGACCGTCATAAGTCTTGATAATGGTTGCTCGGGTCTCAATTCTTTTCACGGTTCCTTCGAAACCATTAACCTCAATTTGATCATCTATTTCAAACGGTTGACGTAGTAAGATAAGTAGCCCAGCAAGCCAGTTTTGTAAAATGTCTTTGAATGCGAAGCCGATGGCGACGGAACTAACTCCTAGTCCAGCGATCAAATCTGCAGGCTTCAATGTGGGGATGACAATGGTTGCAGCGAATAAAAAGCCAATGATCATTAGCATCCATTTGACCAGTCCGCCTAATACCTCGCCTAAATTGTCCCTAGAACGCTTAACGGCACTTTTGCGAACTATGCGGCCAAGAAATCTCGCCAGAAAGTAGAAAACTATTAACACCAATATTGCAGTGATAATATTGGGTATCAACCTGACTGCTCCGTCAATCCATGAGTCTAATTTCTCAACAAGCATCCCAGGATCAAGATCGATTTGCTGAGGAGCATCTTCTACAACTCCCCCCTTGTTGTCACCACTAGCACTTTGCATGATTTGTTCCTTCTTTCTTAATTTTGCTGAAAACAATGTTGAGACTGCCTTTGAGTCAGGGCCTAATTGTTACAACAAGAAAAGTTAGCTTCACAAAGTAGAGTGCAAGTAACTTGCCATTTTTCTAATATAGGTTACGACCTTGGTTTTATTGAATTACATTGCCATTACATAATTATCGTTCGCTAAAAGGACATGTAGAATGTTTAGATAATCAACATAATCATTGTAAATATTACAACTACAAACTCAGTAAAGCCTTTGTCTCCCAAAGCTTCGACGCCTTAGTTAGCAAAGCAACCATTAAAAAATAATCAAATAAAATCAGCGACTTATATAAAGGTAATTTCAAAATTAAGATAGTTCCAACAAAATGGTGTGAACTTTGCTGAATAACAAATAGTTCTAAGTGAACAGAACGTAAATTCGTTAATCAATAAAGGAGAAGCTTATGAATAGTGATACTTTAGAAGGTAACTGGAAAGAAATGAAAGGTAAGGCGCAGCAGAAATGGGGCAAACTTACTGATGATGATTTAGACCAAATTGAAGGTCGTAAAACCGAGCTCGTTGGTAAAATTCAACAAGCTTACGGCAAATCTAAAGAAGAAGCTGAGAAAGAAGTCGACGAATTCTCTCGCAATTAGTCTAGCCGATTCGTTAACGTTAGAAGTTAAAATAAGGCCTGATTTTTCAGGCCTTTTTTCGGCGCTATTTCCTCTCACATTGTTTACAAAAGCTGACTTTCATACAAATAGACTCTGCGTTACAACCTTATCACCAGAAGTTTATGAGATGAGCATAAAGTCGGTTTTAGTATGTGGTGAATGTAAGCAAAAGAAGTCAGTTGCGACTAACTGTACGAGCAGCGGATTCTTTCAACGCTGTAGACTAGAACAATGACTGTCAATGTGAGGATAAACCGATAAAGAAAGCCCCCCGAGTTTTGTAACTCGGGGGGCTTTTTGGGTATGTAGGCTTGCGTTTTACGCTACATGGAGCATTGCATTATCTGTGATGTTATTGCGATTCACAGATAGGGCAAAGGTGGGTTATTCAACACCCACGATAGCCTCAGATGTCGATGAATTATAGGGCGAAGCCGAATTATCGGTATCAAGCGAGTCCGCTTCTGCGTAAGACTCAAAGTCATCAGAAAATACCACTGTTGTGCCGGCCGTATCAGAATAGATAACGAAGTTATCGACAGAAACAACGCCTGTATCAGCTCGAGTTCCACTGTTATCACCAAACCTAACCGCAACGTGGGTCAGACCACCAATTGAATTATTGTCGGGCGTGAAACCATCGCTGGTAAGTCGAACCCCATCAACTTCAACCGTGATTAGCGGATTAACGGTTAGATCACCACCAGGGTATTCCCACGTCACCACCACGTTCATGAATTGGTCGAGTACCACCGTTGCTGCAGAGGTATCAATATCACTAGGGCTTCGAATACCGAAGCTACTATCTCTGATCCGAAGATCTAACAGCGCACCATCGTTATTGGTCGCGGAGTTAAACAGGGTAATAAAGGCATCACCATCACCAAAGTCGTCATCCAAACGCTTTATCGCTACTTCGAAGCGACCTTGTGCTAGTGGACCAGCATCACCCAGCGCATAGCGAAGCTCTCCAGTATCACCAGGATCAGTATCACGAATTTCTGCAATTTTGTTGCCTTCCGTGCCGGGACCGCCCACATCACCGATAGTCTCAACCGTTGCTTCAGAGGTACTTGAGTTGTATGGAGATGCCGGATTGTCTGTATCGAGCGAATCGCCATCAGCATAGGACTCAAAGTCATCAGAGAAGACCAAAGCCGTACCCGCGGTATCAGAGTATATGAACAAGTCATCAACCGTAAATTTACCCGTCGCGTCTCTCACGCCACTGTTATCACCAAATCTAAATGCGACATGAGTCACACCGCCGGTGGCGTTGTTATCAGGCGCAAATCCTTGCGCTGTAAAATGCACACCATCGACTTCAACAGTGACTAGCGGCGTTACCTCTAAGTTACCGCCCGGGTATTCCCAAGTGATCACCACATTCATGAATTGATCGAGTAACACAGTAGCGGCAGAAGTATCAACATCTCCTGGACTGCGAACACCAAAACTATTGTCTTTGATACGCAAATCCAAGATCGCACCATCATTATTTGTCGCAGAGTTGAACAGCGTGATAAACGCATCGCCATCACCGAGGCTGTCATCTAGTCGCTTAATTGCCACTTCGATTCTACCTGCAGCAAGAGGACCATCATCACCCAATGCGTAGCGTAATTCACCTGTATCGCCTGGATCCGTGTCTATGATTACCGCTACTTTGTTGGCGCCACCAGTATCGCCGCCAACACCGGTGATCGTGATCACAACCTCAGCAGTGGTACCGTCTAAGGATTCTATGGTAATGGTATCGGTTTCACGCTCGCCATTGATAAGGGCAGCAATAACGGAATTAGTGGTATCGAGTGTATACGTCCAAGCGCCGTCTTCAGTAATTGAGAAGCTTCCAAAGGTGCTATCAACGCTAGATTCAATGATAAAAGCTTCGCCCTCATCTGGGTCAATCACACTCACCATACCGATTAATGGCTCGGTGGAATCACTTGGAAGAGTGCCAGTTAAATCAAAGAAAACTGCCGGTGTAGGCTCTTCAGTACCATCACCCACATCAAAAACAACCACTTCAGAATAGATGGATAGACTGTAAGGACTTGTGTCACCCGTGAGAGTGTCACCTAGATTATAACTCTCGAAATCATCTTCAAATACGCTTGTTGTGCCGGCCGTGTCTGAATACACCGCAATGTTATCAACAAAGTAAGAGCCAAAAGGAATCGTTCTATCATTGTCACCTAATCTAAACTGAATCGCTCTAATACCATCGGCGAACCATTGGTCTAAGTCTGTGAAATCAGAGTCAACAACGGCTGCTGTGGAAAAAGATCCACCGCCAATGACTTCTCCATTAATAGTAACGGTGAGTTGTTCGGCCTGGTCCAAGTCCCACGTAATTTCGACTTGATAGAATTGATCTTCGACAAATGGCGCTGTCACCATAATACCTGGGTAGGCGTCACTATCGGTATTTCTTACGAAGAAACGCGGTGCGATTGCATTACCATCTCCATCTGTCTGCGAGCCTTGGATGCGCAAATCGATAAGTGATTCACTCGAGCTGCCAGATGAACCGTATAACGTAATGTAAGCATCTTTAAAGTTGCCGTCGCTACCGAGCGTCTGTTCTTTGAGGAATGAAGCACTCAGCTTACCTTGGCGCAAATTATTTACGCTAAACCTGATCTCACCAGTGTCATTGCCGAGATCGGAAATCTTGACGACTTGAGTCAGTGCTGCCACTCGGATAGTAATGTCTGCCGTGGTGCCATCGATTGATGTGATAGTAATGATATCGTTGACTGAATTGCCCACCTCAAGATTAGCAACGGTTTCATTGTCTACGTCAACCGTATAAGACCAGTTACCGGCTGCGCTGATACTAAAAGTCCCGTAGTCTAATGCAACGTCGGTTTGAGCAACAATGGCATCTTCTTCAAAGTTTGGATCTAGCACAGTCACTGTGCCTGTGAGTGGATCAATCGACGTATTTTGTATCGTACCGCTTAATGTGCCTTCGATAATTGCAGCCACGGGATCGTTGTTATAACCAATCGCCGAGCCAATCACGTCGAGCAAGGATTCGTCGACATCGCCCGCAACGCTTGAAGTTGTTTGTAAATTAGTTTGTGCCGTTTCAAATACGGCTAAATTAGCCTCAGAAAACGATCCATCGGTTAAATCAGTAGCGACATCCGCAATAATCGCAGCCATATCTTTGTCTGCATCATCAGCATCTAGCTGAGATAAAAGTGCTAATACAGAGCCATATCTGTCTGCATTTTCAGCGTCTTGCGCGCCAAGAGCAACCTCACCTACTGCCGTTGGTTGAACTTGTGTTGTATCGAAACGAATGCCAAAACGGGCGTTGATAGCCAGTGCCATTTCAACAGAAGCATTCAAATTGGCGCCTGCAGCTTGCACTGCCATCTCGGTTAAAGGAGAGACGACATAGGTCGGTGGCGGTTGTACTTCACCGTTCTCATCAGTGATATTTTCAACTACATTTATCACCGATCGCAACAAAGGAGCACTGAGCACCTCACCGGTTGACTCGTCAGCGTAAGTGCCGCCTGTACAAGAGATTAAACCAACACCTTCGAAATGAACATCGGTAAAAGCAAGGGCACCGGTATCGCTAGAAATCGCCGTAGCTTGTGCAGGAGTAATTGCTGCGCCGCTGTCATTCACTTCAGATAAGTCACAGCTTGCACCGCTGACGGGTCCTTTCACAACGTTGGCAGAGACATTCAACGTTGGGCGTATAACAGGTGTCTCATCACCCACCCCTTCGGTGAACCCAGCTTCGTCAGTATATCTAGCAGAAACCGTAATAACAGTACCTTCATCAGCTTCAGTAATGGTGTAAGTAGAGCCTGTCGTACCTGTTGACCAAGCGTAGCTAACCGTGTCTGCCACAATGCCGTCTGCGTCAGTAATCATCGCGGAGAGCGAAGCGCCAGCAACAAAATCGCTACCGATGATTTGGACGCTGCCGCGAGTATTACCTTCTAACTCAGCCTTATCATCATCTCCACAACCTACTAGCGCTGTTGCGATGAAGACGGGTATAAGTGATTTTCTAAACATGCTTTCTACTCCTGAAAGTTTCACTTTTAATTCGTTATCTAGTTACCGAACGTGAGTGCTAGATGCGTTATTTTATAAACTCACGTTTGGCACCATAAAATGTGTTCCATGCAAAACCGCTAACTTACGTATGCCGGCTTTGTAACTTTTATTGCCTGTACTTACTGGGCTCTCGGCTCAGTTAGTATTTAAGGCTAATACCCGCAAACAAACGGGGGCCGTAGTCATTGACTTCACCCAAATTGCCCTCTACGAAGAAATCTTGTGATTTAGGTGCACTAAACAGATTTATCGCTTCCACTTTCACACGGATGTTGCTGTTGATCTTGTAAGAAGCACGCGCTTCCCAAACACCCACTTCGTCAACAAAACGCAGCCTTGTGCCATTACTTGTGTAAGGTTGGAAATATTCGCTGCGATACTTGTAGATAAGTGCAGTGTCAAAATCGCCTACTTGGTAATAGAGCTGACCACTGAATACGTGCTCGGAGAATCCTGGTACTGCACCAGGTTCAATAATGCCTTCGGTAAGCTGGGTGGTTGTGCCATCTAAGTCAGTGACGAAAGTATCACCATACAAACTGTCTTCGAATTCGAAACCCGTATCGGCATAGTTGTAACCAATTTTAACGCCAATCCCGCTATCCCAACGATAAGCTAATGACGCTTCTAAGCCTACGATGTCGCTTTCTTCATTCGTGGTAACTGAATTGGTAATCGGCAAGGCATAGTCAACACCATCAATGGTGAAGTTCTCTAATACGGTTTGTTGCTGGAAGCCACCGTTGAACTGTTTGTAATATAGACTTACAGCCACGATTGAGTCTTCATTGGGATACCACTCAAAGGCAACGTCATAGTTCCAAGACATCAACGGCTGAGTATCTGGGTTACCAGAACCGTTAACCGCCAGTAGCTCCGTTACAGACATTGGCGCATCATCGTCGCCCACATCGAAGTCACGACTGTATCCCAAGTCACCTGGGTCTGCGCGAGACATGCCACGATAAATACCGGCTCTTAAAAGAATGTCATCGCTATAGTCAACAACCAAGTTGAAGCTGGGTAGTATTTCTGTGTAATCACCGCCACTGACCAGACGATCAGTCGTACCGCTTGGCACCAATGAAAGGACGCCTAATTCGTTAGTAACCACATTGAAACCTTGTCTAAAGCCAACGGAAGTCACCTCGGTATCGACAACGCGCAAACCAAAGTTACCTCGAACAATTTTGCCTCCCATCTCTGTGTCGTAATTCGCCATGACATAGGCTGCGGTGGTTTTTTCGGTGACATCTATCGTACCTGGGTTCTCATATTCAACATCTGGATAACCAAACTCACCGTTTTGCGAGGCCACGACTGCCTGAGAGAAACACACGTTGTCGTAAGTTGCCCAAGAAGAGCCGGTGCCACCGGCAACAACAGTACCCGCACTGTCAACCTGCGTGATAATGTTGCCATCTGAAACACTTGATAAAAAATCAGTCTCTGGGAAGTCAATTTGACACCCCTGTAATATATCGATTGCAGAGGCATTAGCTTCGTTCAAGGTAAATTGATTTCGTGAACCATTGCCTTGGTTTCCACCAAACTGCAGGAACGTCAGTTCAGAGAAACGGACGCCGCCTTGAACGCTAGAGAAGTGTTCGTGGTTTAATGCATAATCAAAGTCGAGTCGCGCAGAAACAACTTCATTTTCGCGGCTATTTTCCCGATCCAGACGAGTGCGCAGGCTGTCCGTAAAGTTAGAAATATCGGTGACGTCGAAATCAGTAACAGTAAAGTGCGGTATGTTTTCGCCCATATCCCAAGAGATAAATGGACGGCTTGCTGTTCTGCCTCGGTTAGAAATCTGCAATTCTTCACGTTTCGTTTGCGAGTATCCGAAATCAGCATTGATGGTGAGTTTGTCATTGACGTAGTGCTCAAAATTCAAGCCATAGCCTCGATAATTTTCTTCTCGAGAAAACTGCTCGCCGGCAGATTCAACTCGTTCTTCGCCCTCCCAATGCAGAATACCACCCACGTTATTGGTAATAAGATTCTCACCTGTGATGCCCGGTGTCACACGTTTTTGTAAGAAGACTAAATCATGACGAGATTCAGCTTGGGTACGATCCGAAATTTGCGCATCAAAATTAATATCCCATGCATCAGATGGCTGAAATTGTAAACCGATGAACAAAGAATCTCGTTCATCAGAGGTCTCATTTTGGCGAAAACTGCGACTTGAGCCAGTCCACGCGTATGGCGTACCTGCATCTTCAGCGCGCCCCGTAACTGGGTCGATACTAGTATTGTAACCTTGGTTATTACTACCGTTAACTTGGTCTTCACAGTCGCCAGCTGAACTACGGAAAAAACCTTCATTGCTGTTTGTTGGGTCATTCAAACATGCCCAAAGAGATGAGCCTGATGGACTAGAACTGCGGTACTCGGCTTCAGGCTGGCTGATATCTTGACGCTGCACACCTACTGTCACACCAAGCGCTTTACCGTTACTAAATTCAAATTGATCAACATAACTGATAGTGCCACGGTAGCCTAAATCCCCTTGCAGTGAATTATCAATATTGGTTTGATCAGGGTTGTAGTTAAGTTTTAGTTCACTTTGAAAACGTTGCTTCCCAAAATCTAATGGCTTAAGCGTTTCAAGGGTAATGACACCCGCAACACCACCTTCGATCATGGAAGCATCTTGAGTCTTGTAAATTGCCACCTTTTTCATCAGCTCCGAGGGGAACTGCGAGAAGTTAACGGAGCGGTCACCACTGCCATTTGTGGCTTCACGACCATTAATGTGGGTTGCACTTAAAAAAGGTCCTAAACCACGAATAGTAATTTCAGTAGCACCACCGTTTTCGCGATGAGACGCCGCACCGGTAATGGATTCTAAGGCCTCACCGATAGAAAGTGCAGGTAAGTCACCTATATCTTCAGCCGATAAACCGTCAACGACCGTGGTGGCTTCGCGTTTTATCGCAATTTGATCTTGGATCGTCTTGCGCGTACCAACAACGTCAATCACTTCAACATCGTTCATAGCGTCGTTGACATTGTCAGTACTGACTTCCTGCGCAGTCGCAGAAAATGCAAATGAGCTAGCTAAAGAGACAATAACTGCAGCTTTTACCAATTTTGCCACAGGTGTCAGCCTGAAGTGTTCTTCCTGATTGCATGAGTTTCTATGTTTCCCTGATATCAACGACATATCGAGTTCTCCGTTGTTTTGAGCGAGCATGTGATTGCGAATGCCATGTTATATTTGTGTTACGAGTTTGTAAGTTGAATATACGCAATCAAAACCAATACATCAACCAATTATTGATTATTTTATTACCAACCTTCTTACCAATTGGCATTAACGGTAGTTCTGACCAAGCCGTATAACCAATTTTTCAGGGGTAGAATATGTGAAAAAAGTGTAGGGGAGATGCTTTTACACTATGGCAAACGCGAGTTGTATGGGAGTGCTGACGTTCAAACGGACGTTGACTTGTTGCTGTGACGCTGCGAGTAGTAAGCGCTAGAACTTATAACCTTTGTGACTGTTAACAATATGATAGAAGGTGGCTTGCACATAATCACCTTCGGCACCGCCATTATTTTGGTTGTACACGCCGGCTTTGAAATACATATATTGATTACCAGCACTATAACCACTGTCTTTCATATCGTAGTGCTTGGTAATATTCGGCTTCCCTTCTCTGATCAGAGTGACGAACAATACGTCGTTTTCCACCGTAATTTTATAGGAGAACTTTTCGTTCAACGCTATACCGTCTTCAGGATCTGACAAAGTATGAGAACGAGAGCCAAGCATATTTATCCATATATCATCGCCGTCATTTATTTCATGAGCAAAATAAATAGAGCCCTTAGTGTTCTCAGGTAGCTTTCTATAGTACAGACGTATAGGTTCATCGTCCGTTGCATGAATTTGGCCGACGATAACCCGTCCAACCATTTTTTCATCACCGGTGGTAGACACTCGATTGACGGCCAAAGTCGCTTCCAAACTACCTTCAATGCCACCCGCTCTGCGTTTCATTGAGCCATGCGCCCCGCCGAACACCCAGTTATTCTCAGTGATGCCGCGAGTTTTAATTCGCGTATTTCCTCTTCGCAACATTTCGCGCAATTCCGTTCTGGCATATTTAGTGTTTTTTGAAGTCTTAGCGCCTACATTTGGACAGGCGAACACTAATCCACCGTCTTGAGCCGTGTAGAAAAAAGGGTTTAATTGAAATCCATCGGCCAAAGATTTTTCATAAATAGTATCGGCTTTGCGATCCTTATTTAGATCGGTTGGTAAGGTTAAGCTCCAGTCGAGCAAATCAAAATTCTCACCGGGTTTTTTAGTGGGGTCAAGCGAATCCCAATTCCCCAATAATGCGCCCGAAGCCAATTGACTGTGTGATTCCGGAATTACAATCCTCACATCATCACCATTAGTGCTTCTAGCCAAAGGCGAAGTAAAGGCACCGATTAAACTAACAATACTTATGAGCAATTTGGGGGCCGTCTTGATATTCATTAATGTATTCCTATCCGTCGAATTTACTAAGTACGAGACCAATGAATCAATCCTGGAATGATTGCTTCCCACTTATCTAAGTAAGGCATTCTCTGTGCACCTTAGATTCGATGAGGTGTGTCGCCGGTAATCCATAAAAGTCACAGATACCGAGCGTTATGTTAAACCCGTATCAAGATAATCTGGACAGTACCTTGTTAAGCACTAACCAAAAAAGATATGAAACAGTATTATTGCATTGCCAAACTGTCAACCAATTATTTAGCTTTAGTTGTGGCCGCGTGTGTACATGTATAGCAGGCTGGGTGACACTCATAGTGATAAACCGGGCAAAACAGGAAGTGAATCGCAGCCAGAAATCGACAATTATGAGTCAACGAACACTCGAAAAAGGTGGTTGATATGACTAGAACTTAAAAATTGGTAATACAAAGTGGTTGGAATAGACTAGGCACAAGCATATACTCATGAACGTTTTCATCTTTATTTTTTAGGAGAACGGCTTTGGTCCGAGAATTGATGCCAAGTGATCTGTGTCGCCTTATGCGGTTTGGATACACCAAAGTTGCGATGGTGCTGCTTTGTCTATTATTGCTCAATGCATGTGGTGGTGGCAGTAGTAGCGCACCCGCTTCGAATCCCCCTCCTGTGGTTATCGCTCCTCCTAAAACACCTGCACCTGCTGAATGCAGCAATCAAGTCTACCCGATCGTATCAGTGATCGATGATGGCAGCTATGAAGCCGACTTCGCTCCGGATTACGCGACAGACAACAACACGGCGTCGTCATCGCGTTGGTCTAGTGATGGTACCAACACGTTTCTAACGTTGGATCTGGGGAGTCCGCAAACGATAGCGGCACTGACCATTAAATGGTTTAAAGGAGCAAAGCGAGTGGCGCTTTTTGCAGTTCAAACGTCGCTCGATAATATTAATTGGCTTGACGCATTGTCGCAGACACAGTCAAGCGGTAAGCATAGCGGCTTTGAATTGGTTAGTTTGGATGAGTCTCAAGCACGTTATATTAAAATTCTAGGCTTTGGTAATAACTTAGATAGCAACAACGGCATTGTTGAAGTGAAAGCGCATAGTTGTGCCACTGCAAGTGGCGAATTTACTGATACCTTCCCCAATGAACTAGGAATTGAGCTAATTGATTGGTATCTAAGTGTCCCCACCGACGAAGACAATAACGGGCGCTCAGACTCAATTTCAGAGCGCAGCCTTGCCGATGGTTATACTAATTCTGAATACTTTTTTACTTCAGCGGATAACGGAATTGTTATGCGTTCACCTAGCTACGGTTTTAAAACTTCGCCCAATACTAATTACGTGCGGGTTGAATTGCGGGAGATGTTAAGGCGCGCAGACACGTCACTCAGCACTCAGGGGGTGAATAAAAACAACTGGGTTTTTGCCAGTGCGTCAGCGCAGAGTCAAGCTCAAGCAGGCGGTGTAGATGGTGATCTGCGCGTAACTCTGGCCGTCAATCAGGTCACTACAACGGGGGAAAATTATCAAATTGGGCGCGTTATCATTGGTCAAATACATGCCAATGACGACGAACCGGTGCGTCTGTACTACCGTAAATTGCCGGGAAACAGTAAAGGCGCTATCTATTTTGCCCATGAAAGCCGAGTAAAGGATAGCGATGGCGATAACATCGAAACCTACGTAGAGATGATTGGCTCTAGAAGCAATAGTGCTAGCAACCCTGAAGATGGTATTTCGTTAGATGAAAAATTCAGTTATCACATCAGTGTTAACGTTAATTTACTTACCGTCACCATCAGTCGTGAAGGCAAAGCGGACATAGTCGCAAATTATGATATGTCTGACAGTCGGTATGATCAGGATGGTCAGTATCACTATTTTAAAGTGGGTGTGTACAACGTGAATAATTCCAGTGCCCCTAGTGAATTCGCGCAAGCTACCTTCTATTCAATAAAAAATGGTCACACCGGTTATAGCGCTAGTGAATAGCGTTATGACCAGCGCAATTTAACAGCAATTCTGGCGCCTCTAAAACTGGACCATATTGTTGCAATAAGATTGGAAGATAGGGGTTGTTTTTACTAGCAGTAAGAACGGGAGTGAGTGGTAAGTTTGTGCCATTTGCCGACGCTCTCAGCTAACCAATTGTCATGACGCTTGGTACTTGTTGGGCTGTCAAAGTTTCGCATTCCTTGCACTGACGTTTCAATCAGAAATGATGTGCGTAACGTTAATTGTGCTTTCCAGCTTTGTGAAACTTGCTGTAGTACTCGAACGCCATCGTGACCAACATCACCCATATAATTCCTGAAGATATGCCTGCAATCACATCGGTAGCATAATGCACACCCAAATATATGCGTGAAACGCCGACCAAAAAAATAACCATCAACATAACTGAATATATTAGCAACTCGAACGGCCAGCGTTTGACTTCAACTGTTAAAATGTAGGCAATTGCAAGATATATGGCGGCGGATGTAAACGAATGCCCACTCGGAAAAGAGAGTCCAGGCATATAATCCAGTAACCAATTTGTTTCTGGCGGGCGCTCTCTGCCAAAAAAGAGCTTTAGCGTCGTGACAATTAGCGGTGTTGCTCCACAAACAATCAGCAAATATAGTAAATTTAAGTACCGACGGAAAATAAACAGCATTAACCCAGCTACAAGGGCCATAATAGTCGCGACACTAATGGAGCCTAACGAGGTCAGGTCTCTCATAACAGCCGTAACGTTATCGCTCTCTATTTGCCTTACAAAATCAGACACCTTTGAATCAAATTGTTCAAATTCATAATCCCCTTCAATGGGATCGAAGAATACATCGTCAATCACTTCCTCTAACGCATTAGCGGAAATCACTAACAGCGTAAACAACAATGCCATGCGAATGAAGTTGGCGTTGAAAAATTTTGAAAGTTTGATATCCATAACTTAGTTCTTTTTAACTGATTGTATGATTATTGCAAATACGATTTATGGCTAATCTGGCTTGTCATCAATGCGATGCGAATGCGGTTTTTCTTTATCTTTATCGACATATTCACCTTCAATCACATCGTCGTTATCGGCGCGATCGCGAGCATCCTGTTGATAACCAAAACCACCTTGCTGAAACGGACTTTGTCCGCTAACAACTTTCACGTTCATTTGTTTCATTAGGCTCTTGGCAATCAAAGGGCGTGTTAGCGGAAAGCTTAAAAGCAAACCAATAGCATCAGTGACAAATCCCGGAGTGACCAACAACACACCAGCAATAACGAGCAGCAAGCCTTCCGCCATTTCTTGACCCGGCATCTGTCCGGTTTGCATTTTTTGTTGCGCTTGCATCAAAGTTGCAATACCTTCTCTGCGGACTAAAAAGGCACCTATGAAGGCAGTTAAGATCACAATGGCCACGGTATTCCAACCGCCAATTTGCTCGCCAACATTCACCAATATTGCAATTTCAATAATGGGTAGAATGGCAAACAAGATAAATAATTTTCCGAACACAATAAGCTCCCTACTAAAAGTCTATTGTGGGGCTTATCAGCGAAAACTCAATAGACAAATCGGCGTTACGAGTCACCAAGTATCGAAATCCATACTGGTAAAAAAGATTAAAACACGTTTTTTTGAAAGACTTCTCTTATTATATAGGTCAAGTAAGGCTAGAGCATATTAAGGCGCATTAATGATTTCAGAACTATGTATCGTATTAACCACTTGCCCCACCAAGAAGCAAGCAGAGAAAATTGCGGCCGAGTTAGTAAACTTAAAGTTGGCGGCCTGCGTACAGATATCTCAACCCATCACCTCGGTGTATCATTGGGATGATGAAGTTGTAACTGATGCGGAAATACAGCTCACAATTAAAACCTTAAAAAGTAAATTAGACCTAGCCCATAAGTTAGCGTTAAGTTTACATCCGTATGATGTGCCACAATGGATAGTGCTGGATAATGTTTCCAGTAGCGATACCTATTTAGATTGGATTAAAAGTAGCCTGAAATGAAGTTTAAAAACCTAATATTGTTTTTATTTGTAGTATGTATTGCGTTTCCATGGTCTTGCATGGCACAAAGTAACGATCCCTTAGCGGATTTATTTGCTGATGAAGTGGAGTTTTTGCCAGTAGAGCAAGCCTTTCAGTTTGATTTTGATCAACAAGACGATCAGTTGATCATTCGCTTTACCGTTGCCGATGATTATTACCTGTATCAAAATCAATTCAAAACGGCGGTTAAAAATGCCGAAATAGGCGCGCCCAAATACCCGCAAGCCAAGCTTAAAGAAGATGAGTTTTTCGACGAGCCACAGCCCGTCTATTATCATGAAGTTGAATTTTCCTATCCAATTTTGTGGTCCAAACAGGATGGTGTGGTTAAGTTACAGTTCCAAGGTTGTGCTGAGGCGGGCTTGTGTTATCCCCCTACTACCCATGTCATCTATTTGGATGAAGTATTAGCAGGTGCGGTACAAGGCGCCGTCACTAAAAACGAGGCGAACACCAACAATCCGTCACCAGCGTCCAAGTCAGAACAATTCGTGCTGTTGGATAAACTCACTGGCGATGATGCCTTGGCGTTCAAACTACTTATTTTTCTAGTCATAGGTATTGGTCTTGCGTTCACTCCTTGTGTGTTCCCCATGTACCCGATATTGTCCAGCATTGTGATCGGTCAAGGTAAATCGATCAGCACCTCCAAAGCCTTCAGTTTGTCTTTCATCTTTGTGCAAGGCATGGCCATCACCTACTCCATTTTGGGTTTAGTTATCGCTTCAGCAGGAGCCCAATTCACCGCCTACTTGCAAGATCCTATCGTGCTCAGCGTGATGATCGTGCTGTTTGTATTACTCGCACTAGTCATGTTCGGCGCATATGAGTTACAACTGCCATCGAAGTGGCAAGAAAAGTTAAACGGCCTGAGCAATCAGCAAAAAGCCGGTAGTTACATTGGCGTGTTTGTTATGGGTGTCATTGCCGGTTTAGTGGCGTCTCCTTGTACCACAGCTCCGTTAACCGCAATCCTGTTATATCTGGCCGAGCAAGGCAATATGTGGTTGGGCTTCTCCGCTTTATATGCGCTAAGCATCGGGATGGGCATTCCACTTATTTTGTTCGGTGTCACAGGTGGGAAATTGCTGCCCAAGGCCGGTAACTGGATGAATATCGTTAAAGTTACCTTTGGATTCATGATGTTGGTTGTGGCGTTAACCTTTGTAGAGCGCATGGTTGTGAATATTTGGACGGAGCTGGCATGGGTGGCTTTAGGCTTAGCAACCTTTACCTATTTCTATGTGATGAACCTAAATAGCCCGACGACACTTTGGAAAGGAGTGCGTAGCTTGGTGATATTTGTCGGGTTATTCGCGTCAGCATTGTATGGCTATCACCAATATACACAAGCTTATGCACCTACGAGTGTGGGCGGTACGACACAACAACAATTGGCACATCCCGAGTTTTTAGTGGTTAAAAATCTAGCTGACTTTGAAACCAAACTGGCAGCTGCCAATGCCCAAGGAAAAACCGTGATGGTCGACTTATACGCGGATTGGTGTGTCGCTTGTAAAGAGTTTGAAAAGTACACTTTCCCCGATCCTGAAGTAAGACAAGCGCTTAGTGATACTGTCTGGATGCAAATCGATTTAACCGATAACACCCCAACAAACATTGAGTTCCAAGAAGCCTTTGCAATCTTAGGGTTACCGACCATTATGTTTTTTGATACCGATGGTAATGAATTGTCGTCAGCGCGTGTGACTGGATTTATGCGTGCGGAGCCTTTTGCTAACCATGTGAATGCTATTTTTTGATCTAAGACGGTCGCTCAACTTCATTATCTATCGGTAGGTTGAGCGCCTTTTCTGCAACACTTCGCCATTCAACCTATTGACCTTACAGTAAATTTTTGTCGCCATAGCCGCTAGCGAATCAGGTGGTACACGACACCTAATCTACACAGACCTTATTACGACCCTGATCTTTGGCTACATAGAGGGCTTTGTCGGCACTGGCAATGAGATCACTGACTTTGTCATGATGCTCAGAGCTGGCTAACCCAGCGCTAAAACTGCAGTTAAAAGAAACTTCGTTAACGTTAAACATAATTTGATTAAAGGCCTCACGCATCATGTTGAGCCTGTCCTCAATAGCAGCAGTATCACTGTCACCAAAGACTAACATGAACTCCTCACCGCCGTAGCGACCAACATAATCCGTATCACGCACTGATTGCATTAACAGTTGGCCCAAGGCGATCAGTACCTTATCACCACCGGAGTGGCCGTGTATGTCGTTGACCCTTTTAAACAAATCGATATCAATCATGGCGATATTCATTGGTTTCTTATTGCGACGAGCTAATCGGTGTACTTGACCAGCAGCCTCCATAATTTGGCCATGATTTAATACCCCTGTGAGACTATCTCGTGAGGCTAGATAACGCACTTTTTGGCCCCGCACTATACGACTGTCTATCTGACTGATCAGCATCGCTGGAGGTGTTTTTTTGGGGATTAGATCATCGGCTCCGCACTGCAAGGCTAACAATTTAGATTTAACATCTGTGTCACCGGACAGAAAAATAATAGGCACATAATCGTATTTAGGTTGTTGGCGGATGATTTTGGCCACTTCAATACCACTAACATCAGGCATATGCATGTCGAGCAAAAACACATCAGGATGGAAAGACTCAAGGGCTTGGATCAAGGTATGCGGGTCGGTCAAAGCTAGCACCTCGATACCTTTTTCTTCGAGCAAGGCCTTATAAAAATTGCCCACATTAGCTTGATCATCCAACAGTAAAATTTTATGCGGCTCGAAACGATCTATTTTGAATGTTTTACGAATTTTCGTCACTAAGCTGGTGATGCTAATTGGTTTGAGCAAGTAATCTGTAACGCCAGCACGTATCCCCGCCAAGCGAGCTTCGAAGGTGTTGAGTGATGACAGAATAAACACGAAAATGCCCTTGCTCTCACAGGATTTTGCAAACTCAAAAACTTGCTCCTGAGCAGATCCCGACATGATTAAATCAAGCAGTATTAGCTGAAAGCGATCAAGATTGCCCGCTTTGGTTATCTCTTGTAGCGAGCTAAAATGTTCCACCTCGAAACCAAAGCCCACCAACAGCTTGGACATCAGAGCCGAAATGACGAGGTCATCATCGACCAAGGCGATTGTAATATCAGTGTAATTGGTACTTTGTTTAATGTTTGACTGATTGGGTGACAGTTGCTTTGCTAACGAAGGAGACTCTAAGCCATGCTCAGCAGCGTGATCGGCTTCACGAAATACAACTTCTAAAACGGGATCCGGAGACTGTTTAGAGCTGGCGATCAGGGTATTCATGTGTCGATCAACAAAGCTTATCAAATCTTTAGTGAGAAGCTTGGCATCTTCTTTACTGGCATCTAATTCTTGTTCGATTAAATTCAGACGATCGCTAAGATTAAGAAAATTGAGCGTGCTACTAGACCCCTTTAATTTGTGTACGCTGAAAACAAACTCGCCAATCTGTTTGGTTTGCTTTTTCTCACGAACTGCGCGCCACAATTCTATGAGTTCAGCAAGCTGAGAATGGTATTCACTTTTGAATTTTTCACGAAATTCAGTGAGTTTTTTTTCCAACGCTGTTGTCATAACTCCTACACTTATTTTCGGTCGTCGAAACACCTAATTCTTAATTGCACCCGCAGTACAACAATCTAAAAACAAGGTACAACGCCCAATGTAATTTAGAACACATTGTTTACAAAACCAAGTTTACACTAACCAACTGCGTGCAATTAATTCTGCGGTTTCATCGTTTGGCACTGGTTTTGAATAGAAGTAACCTTGTAAATGATGACAGCCATGTTGACGGAAAAATTCGATTTGATCTGGCTGCTCTATGCCTTCGGCAACACAGTACATGTCAAGGCTTTCAGCCATTCTAAGTGTAGTCAGTACTAATGCTTCATTACTCTTATTCTTACCAATATCGTCAACAAAACTTTTGTCCACTTTCAACACTTGGATAGGGAATTCTTTCAAGTATTTCAACGATGAATAGCCGGTGCCAAAGTCATCTAAAGCAATGATAAACCCTTGTTCACGCATTGATTCCATATACTCCAATGCTCTTTCATAATCTCGCATTAACGCACTTTCGGTAATTTCAAAACGCAACGATGACACCGGTAAACCGTATTGCTCTAGCAGCAAGACAATGTGATCTATCGAAATTTGACGTTCAAAATGGCGAGCAGAAAGATTCACCGATAAATACACTTCGCGATCTTTTGATTGCCATTCGCTGAGCACGGGCATCGCGCGTTCCAATGCATCCCATGTCATATTTTCAATCAAACCTAATTCTTCGGCGACAGGTATAAATTCATCTGGTGGTACCATGCCATCAGGGTCGGGCCAACGCATTAATAGCTCAAAGCCTTCAACTTGACCTAAGGTGATATTCACGATGGGTTGATAGTAATTGATGAATACCTTGCTCTGATGGGCTTTCTTCAACCTGTTTTCCATCAGCAGACGCTGCTGCGCCTTCTCATTCATGTGCTCTGTGAAATATTGGAAATTGCTGCGGCCTTGCTCTTTAGCGTGATACATAGCCAAGTCTGCATTTCGAAGCAGTTCTTCGGGAGTCGCTGCATCGCCAGGATAAATTGCGATCCCCACACTGGATGACACGCTGACGGTTTGGTTGCCTAATTGTATTGGTGCTTCTAACACATCAATTAATTGTTGAGCGAGGATACTCAGGCGATCTGGATGTTTGACTTCTTCAACCATTACCACAAACTCATCGCCACCTAATCGCGCCACCGTGTCATCTTGACGCAATAAATTTGTCAGGCGTTGGGCGACGACTTTAAGCAGTTCATCACCGGCTTTGTGGCCAAGGCTATCATTCACCTGCTTAAATCGATCTAAGTCGATAAAAAATACGCCCATTTTCGATTTATGCCGAGCAGCATGATCGATACCGTGTTTAATTCTATCCAGCAACAATGTCCGATTTGGTAAGTCAGTCAGGCCATCAAAATTAGCCAGACGACGAAGTTCATTTTCTGCTTCTTTTTGTTCACTAATATCCGACATAATCATCAGATAATAATCAATATCACCCTTGGCTCGCATACTGGCAATAGACGTCATATTGATCAGGACATTGGATACTTTTCCTTCGTCAATAACCAGTTGCTCTTCGCCTTTCCAGTGGCCGGTAATATGTAATTCTGACAGCTTTTTCCAGAACCGAGGTGGGTACTCTGCATCAAGTTTAAATAAACGGGTTAATTGGATTTTTAAATCACCGTGTTCGTTTATTCCAAATGCCTCGCAAAAAGCCGCATTCACCGCGACCGGCATCATTTTAGTATTGAAGATCACAACCCAATCACGAGTATGTTTAAACGCTTCACCAAACAGACGAACCTTTTCGCGATCGGCTACCGACTCTGTAACGTTGCTATAGGTGCCCGCGACAACACTTTCTCGGCTTAACGAATTGTTGACAACTTCATTACCGACATCACGATACCAAATCCATTCACCGCTGGCGGATTTGATCCGATACGTCACATCAAGTCCATCGCTGTGTTTGTCAATAAAGGCGGTCCAATTGGACGAGTAGAGGTTTTGATCTTCTTCGTGGATCAGCTCCAGATGCCGATCAAAACTGACCAAGTTGTCAGTAGAGTCATAGCCTAATTCTTCAGATAATCTAGGCATATAAAATTGATTGGTGGCAGAACGCCATTCCCAAACATTACTGTTACTGGCGGTCAGAGCGAGTGTCAAACGGTTTTTACTTTGCAACGCTTGGTCGCGCGCCATCATGATTTGTTTATTCTGCACATCTCGACGGTACCACCAGAACAACACTAGGGTAACAAATACGAAAATATACGCTGCGTATGCAAAGGGTGAAAACCAAGGTGCGTACTTGACCTTAATTATGACACTGGCAGGTTCACTTTCTGCGCCCGTAATTGGATCAAAAGCGACCGCTGAGAATACGTACTCACCGGGGTCAAGTTTAGGGAAGGTGACTTGCGAGTCGGTGGTTGCCGGATAAATATAACTATCTGACCCATCGAGCCGGTATTGATATTGGGTCGAGGTTTGATGCTCAAATGCCAAAGTAGAGAACTCGATAGTCAAACCTGCATCTGAATGTTTCAAAGACACCACTTGTTGATTCAAATCAATCAGCGGCATCACAAGAGGATTAGAACTAAGACGAATCGACGTAATACTTACGCTGGGCGGTTTGCCATCATGGCTTTCAAATTCCAATGGATCAAATACCGTAAAGCCTTTTTGCGAACCATACACTAAGCGATTATCTTTGAGTGTTGCGTGCGCTAGCGCATTGAATTCTTTACCATCCAAGCCTTGCGAAATGCCATACTGTTGCAAGTAGGGACCAGACGGGTTGAATTTCAACAAACCAGCGTGGGAGCTCATCCAGATTGCGTTAGAAGCGTCTTGGCGAAGTCCAAAGACAACATTGCTGGGTAACAAATTTTGCTTATCAAAACCGTACTTAGGAGTATAGATAGTGGCATCTAAACCTACCAATCCCGCACCAGGGTATGTGATCCAAAGCGTACCTTTATTATCTTGTAATACACTTTCGGCATAAACCGGTTGACCCATGCTCGAGCGTTCTAATTGATGGACAATCTGAACTGCACCGGTTTTCGCATTAAAGGCCCAGAGTTTTTCCTTACCACTGATCCACATGACATCGGGATGAACTTTACTTACCCCAATGAAGCCATAGGTCACGCTAGGATCTATTTGATTATTAAGTTCTTTTACCGGTACAACACGACCAGATTCAGGTTGATATCGATAAAATCCCTCTCGAGTCGTAAACCAATAACTATCCAATGGTCCTTGTAGAAAACTGTTTAAACGTTGATTAAGAAGATCTGCAGTTGCTTGGCTGTCGCTTTTGGGGGGTGAGCTAGAAAGCGTTTTTATATCGAAGAAAATCAAGCCCTTGTCAGTATTAACCAGCAGTGTGCTGTCGCCCCAAGTGGCCAAATGGCGAATTTTCGATTGTTGCGCACCCACGTTATTTTTTAATAGCCAATTACCGACAATGTCATGTTCTTCAAAGTCGTAATAATTAAGGCCGGAGAGCGTGCCTACCCAGAGGCCCTTGGTGTCAAACTGAGCAAAACTTAGTACGCTATTGCTACTAAGCTGCATCGTTTCTTCTTTGTTTTGCCGAACATTTTCGAATTTCACGCCCTGAGTAGACCAATAAAGAGCGCCATCAAAAATAGAACCGATCCACAAATTGCCATTGTTATCAGTCTCAATCGCAGTGACATCATCGGAGGAAAGGTAATAGCGGCTATCAGAAGGTCTAAAGTAGTGCTGTAGTTGACTTGATTTGCTGTCATAACTATACAGCCCATCGTCAGTGCCAAGATAAAGGCTGCCATAGTCAGTTTCGAATACAGAAAAAATCGATTTTTCCAGCGCGTGTACTTCAATGGTATCAGTTCGAATATCGTCTATTGAGGCACTGAATAAGCCAAATTGGGAGCCAATCCAAATCGTTTGCTCACTGTCGACTTTCAACGTGTTGATGGTGATGTTGCCATCGCGCAGATGCAATTTTTTAACTTGACTAGGATCGGTTTCTAAATCGACCCAGAACAAACCATCTTGACGACCCATTAACAATAAGCCATCGGTGAAAACCGCTGCATGAATTCTAAATTCGGGACTTTGTTGTTCTTCTGGTAGCGTATACAGACTAGATGCAGTGGCGAGATCTGGATTGACAATGAATACACCACGATCAGTGGTAACGATAAGTTGATTATTACTTAGTTGATGGATACTGGTTACGCGATCGGAGATTGCTTCTTGTTCTTTTCTAAAGCTCTCTATCAGCGTTGTGTTACCCGTGGCTATTTCTATTTTAAACAAGCCGGAGCGAGTTGAGCCTACCCAAATATCACCTTGATTATCTTCAAATAGAACCTCAACACCCATGTCCGAAAGCATGCGCTGACGACCATCAAACTGTACGACTCGATACCCGTCAAATCGATTTAGTCCAGAGGCAGTAGCCACCCACAAAAAGCCGTGAGCGTCTATTAGTAGATCATTGACCGAGTCTTGTGACAAACCATGAGAAGTGGAAAGCTGAACGAATTTGGGTTCGTTAATAAGTGGAGCAGCATAAGCACTGGCAGCTAAATACCAAGAAAATAACAATACCAGAAACACACGGATAATCTGTGTTTGGAGTGAATAACGGAAAAAATGTAAAAGCCTTTTCAACAAACTAAAAAGCACTCCGGTATGGGTTTATAGCCTTGATTGCTAAAGTTACTGCAAATTTTAGAATCCCAGCTTACACGTTTTCGAACTAAATCCAAAGCAGTAACAGACTGTAATCAATAATAAAAAGACCTCAAAAGCGCACTTTCTCAAAGCATTTGGTCTGTTGCCTATAATTTGCGAAAAATTCTAACCTATTTCTACGCCTAAACCTGTTAAGGCGACACTATTATCATTTTGTTTTTATTAGATTTTCAACCTAGGTTGAAAATAATCAAAGAACGAAGTCGATTTTATCGGTTAACGCGTGCCAAATATTTTATCACCCGCATCACCCAAGCCAGGTAATATATAGCCATTATCGTCGAGCTTGGCATCAATAGCGGCAACATAAATATCGACATCAGGGTGTGCCTCTACCACAGCCTTTATGCCCTCTGGCGCGGCGACTAAAAATAAGCCTAGAATATTTTGACAACCTTTGCGTTTCAATAAATCAATGGTGGCGATTAACGTTCCTCCGGTCGCTAGCATAGGGTCGACAATCAAAGCTGTGCGCAATTCCACGTCGCTGACGACTTTGTCAAAATAGGCCACCGGCTGTAATGTCTCTTCGTCACGATAGAGTCCGACCACACTGATTTTGGCATTGGGGATCAGTTTCAATACACCATCAAGCATACCTATTCCAGCCCGCAAGATAGGCACTACGGTGATCTTTTTACCCTTAATTTTATCGATAACAATTGCTTCACCTGTCCAACCTTCAATTTCGACTGATTCGGTTGGCATATCGCGGGTCGCTTCATAAGTCAGTAAGTTACCAACCTCGCCCGCTAATTCGCGAAAGTCTTTACTACTGATACCAGCAGCTCGCATCAAGCCAAGTTTGTGTAATATGAGAGGGTGCTTTATTTCATGAACGGCCATAGATGACTCAACTTATTGATTTGCTGTAATGGATCAGTTGAGGATAGAAGGTCATAAACTGTTCTTCAACTGTGCTATGTAACTCAACCATATATTGATCTGCCTGTTGTGCAAATATGATACGGTTTCTCAAGCGTTTTTCAATTTGATAGCACGCGCTAACAAATCCTGCCCGCCTAGTGTAATTTATTAACCAATGATCTGTTAACAGACTAGATCTGATCCGCTGGAAACGCGAATTTAGGATCAGGTCGTGTGTACCTAATTGTTGATAAAATAGTGCTAACAGTTTCTCAAGTGATACGTCTGAAAAAGTCGACCAATGTTGGCACAATAAATAGTCAAAATAGATATCCAGTATAACACCGGACATGCGCCTAAGTGTTGGCGGAAACTGCCGTTTGAGACCCACGACACAAGGGTGCGAATCAGTATATGCATCTATCTTACGATGTAACCAAACCCCCTTATGTAATTCTGCGTCCAGTAACTCTATTTGCTTACCTTTAACAAAATCGCCAAGGAAGTTACCCAGCAAGCTTGTTTGAGAGGCGTGAGCAAGATGTATATGCGCCAAATAATTCAAAGGTGACTCCGTTGCTGCTGCAATCCCATCATGTAAAAGAGGGGGCTGGATCGACAGGTGTTAAAAAACGCGCTCAACATCAAAAAATTTCGGCAATCTTCGCTGATAAGACCAGTATTTTGCTGCTAATTTGCAGCTTTTCTCTATAATTAGATAAATATTTTTCACATTGCTCAATTTTCACTCTGTTTCTGTTTGACAACATCCAGAATTAATTGAAAAGTAGTGCAATCAGTTTTTTAAAAGAAGATAGCGACATTTTCGTGAAATTTTTATTAATCAATGGTCCAAACCTAAATATGCTAGGTAAGCGTGAGCCCGAAGTTTATGGTTCAAAATCCTTAGATGACATTGTAGAGCATCTAAACCAGCTTGCTCAACAACATGGGATTGAATTGAGTCATCTGCAATCTAATGCAGAACACGAAATCGTTACCGAAATTCAACAGGCAATGGGCAAAATTGATTTTATTTTGATAAACCCTGGTGCCTTCACGCACACCAGTATTGCGATACGAGACGCACTTTTGAGTGTCAGTATTCCTTGTATTGAAATTCATCTTTCTAATGTGCACGCTAGAGAAGCATTTAGACGCCATTCTTATTTGTCTGATATCGCTAAAGGCGTTATTTGCGGTTTAGGCGATTATGGCTATGAAGCAGCGTTATTGGCTGCAAAACGTTTTTGTACAAATTAATTTAACTCAGCATAAAGAGAGCTTTAAATGGATATTCGTAAAATAAAAAAACTCATTGAACTGGTCGAAGAATCAGGAATATCAGAACTAGAGATCACTGAAGGCGAAGAATCAGTACGCATTCATCGCAGTGGTAGCTCTGCACAAGTGCAGTACGCAGCACCCGCACCTATGGCTGCGCCCCCTGCGCCGGCTCCAGTTGCCGCAGCTGCGCCAGCACCAGCAGCGAGCGAAGAAATCTCTGGTCATATTGTAAAATCCCCAATGGTAGGTACGTTCTATCGTTCCTCTTCTCCTGGTTCTAAAGCTTTCGTAGAAGTGGGTCAAAAAGTCAATGTCGGTGATACATTGTGTATTGTTGAAGCGATGAAGATGATGAACCAAATCGAAGCGGATAAAGCAGGCGTGGTAAAACAGATTTTAGTAGATAACCAAGAGCCAGTTGAATTCGACCAACCCATGTTCGTTATTGAATAAGCAGGCGAATTACTATGCTTGATAAAGTATTAATTGCAAACCGAGGGGAGATTGCCCTGCGCATTCTCCGTGCCTGTAAAGAACTGGGGATTAAAACCGTTGCGGTTCACTCCACTGCCGACAAAGACTTAAAGCATGTGTTACTAGCCGATGAATCCATTTGTATCGGCCGCGCTTCTGCTACTGAAAGTTACTTAAATATACCGAGAATAATTGCTGCGGCTGAGATTTCAAACTCGGTTGCTATCCATCCAGGTTATGGCTTTTTAGCTGAGAATGCCGAGTTTGCCGAAGCAGTAGAAAAAAGTGGCTTTATATTTATTGGCCCAAGCCCAGAAACGATCAATTTGATGGGTGACAAAGTATCTGCAATTAACGCAATGAAGAAAGCCGGAGTACCTTGTGTTCCGGGTTCTGATGGGCCGCTTTCAGACGATGCTGAACGCAACAAGAGTATTGCTAAGCGCATTGGTTATCCGATTATTGTCAAGGCAGCAGGCGGTGGCGGTGGTCGCGGCATGCGAGTCGTTCGTAGTGAAGAAGATTTGATCGAGTCCATTGCCATGACCAAAGCTGAAGCTGGCGCTTCATTTGGCAACGATGTGGTATACATGGAGAAGTTTCTTGAGAATCCTCGCCACGTTGAAATTCAGGTATTGTCTGACGGGCAAGGAAATGCGGTTCACTTAGGTGAGCGTGATTGCTCGATGCAACGTCGTCACCAAAAAGTGGTCGAAGAAGCTCCTGCACCGGGCATTAATTCTGAAACCCGTGAACGTATTGGTGAGCGTTGTCGCCGAGCTTGTATTGAAATTGGCTACAGAGGCGCAGGCACCTTTGAGTTTTTGTATGAAAACGGGGATTTCTATTTCATCGAAATGAACACCCGAATCCAAGTTGAACACCCAGTTTCAGAAATGATCACTGGTGTGGATTTGATAAAAGAGCAATTACGCATTGCCGCTGGCCAGCCATTGTCCATGGAGCAAAGCGATATTGTTCTTCGTGGTCATGCTATTGAATGTCGTATCAATGCAGAAGATCCTGAGACCTTTATGCCAAGCCCTGGAAAGATCACCATGTTCCATTCACCGGGTGGCTTTGGTATTCGCTGGGAATCGCATATCTACGCAGGTTATAGCGTGCCTCCGCATTACGACTCTATGATAGGCAAGTTAATCGCTTATGGTGAGAATCGAGATGTGGCAATTGCACGTATGCGACATGCATTAGATGAGCTCGTTATAGAAGGGATCAAAACCAATATTCCATTGCAACAACGAATTATGGCGGATGAGAACTTTTTCAATGGTGGAACCAATATTCACTATTTAGAGAAAAAGCTCGGATTAGACTAACGCGTCGGTGTAAACATAGGTTTTTTAAGATAGTAAAAACTCGGCTTATTCGCCGAGTTTTTTTATGCTTCTTTAAGCCAACCGTTTTGTACTGCTAATTCAATTTGCTCCAGTACATACTGCCATAATTTGGGTGCGCTTTTTTGCAGGTAAATATTGCGATCAATGACCTGACTTTTGGTCACGCCATGCTTAGACCAACTTCCGCCTTGATTGCTCATATTCTGAAAAACAGGTAATACTCTATCCATCGCTTTTGCAAAGCGCGCATCAGCGGTTTGGGCCTGTTCAAACTCCAACCATAAGGCGATAAATTGTTGTGCTTGTTGTGCTGGCAACAAGCCAAAAATACGGTTAGCCGCAGCAATTTCTTTTTGCTCTTGTTCGCTATGTTCATCTGCATGAGCAAATGCAAAGACGTCACCGGCATCTATCTCCACGACATCGTGAATCAGTAACATCGAAACAACCCGATCAAGGGCAATTTCTTCATCCGCATATTCCACGAGCGCCTGCGCCATTAACGCGATATGCCAACTATGCTCTGCACTGTTTTCCTGACGGTTGTTGTCGGCTAACACCATGGTTTTACGTTTAACGGTCTTGAGTTTGTCCAACTCCAAAATAAAGTCGATGTGTTTAGCCAAATTTTCCATTGCATGTTCCTTTCTAAATCAAGGATGCTATCTTATATTAACTACAGCCTAAATTTTGGGGTGATTTACGCAATTTTTTGTCGCGCCATGATCTGCGTCAGTACGCTGCACGGAAAAGAAATAAGGATGCCAGCTGCGGTGACCAAAATTGCATCTTAATACTGGATTACCTGTTGTCTTAATTTAAACCGACCTAACGGATAAACATACCAGTAAGCGACAACTTGGCCCGATTTCGCAGTAACCGACAAAAATAAAAACAAGGAACAGAGCATGGTTTACGCACTCAACCTCTACGATATTATTCACGGTGAAGAGGCAACCTATCGGCAATATGTCAAGCTGGCCACTCAGCAGCTAAAAGGCATAGATGCTAAGCCGATTTGTTCCGGTACTAATCCCATACGGAGTTTAAAAGGCAATGCTCGGCAGCATATGCTGGTGATGCAGTTTGGTGATGAAAAAGATTTCGACTTGTTCATGCATCGTCTCGAAGAGCAAAACCTACACATGCTCAGGGAAAGCTCTACCGAGAATTATATTTGGACCTTGTTCGATAACTGGGATCTGAAAAAGTGGGCCGTGAACCACAAGTGATACTCTCCTTATATTTGTGGCCGTTACGGTCAGATAGCGGCTTTAGTTGGGCCGTCTAAAAGCATAAACACGGCTAAATAATGTGCTTTAAGATAACCTTAAGCATACTGGATTAAGCTAGCGTCGGGGGTTAACTTAGTTGCGGAAGAAGCGATGCGAATTTTATTAGTTGAAGATGATATAGCCTTATCTGCGGCCTTGAGCAAATCGCTGCGCCAGCAAGGCTATGCGGTAAATTGTGTATTCAATGGCAAAGATGCTTTAGCAGCGCTATCGATTGATGATAGTAATCTGATGATTTTAGATTTGGGTCTGCCCGATATAGATGGACTTGTACTGCTAGACAAAATTCGCAAAAACAAAAATACCCTGCCCACCCTAGTGCTTACCGCCAGAGACTCAGTTTCAGATAAAATTCAGGGGCTCGACAAAGGGGCCGATGACTACTTGGCTAAGCCTTTTGATATGGAGGAGTTGCTAGCGCGCTTAAGAGTTATGGAGCGCCGCCTTGGTACCTCTCAACAATCAAGTATCGTGTGTGGGCCGGTAGAATTAGACATCACTAATCATCAGCTCAATGTAGCTGGAGAGCCGATTGAGATGTCGCGACGAGAATTTACCTTACTTAAATCATTGATGGAAAATGTGGGGCGAATTCAGTCCAAAGACCAGTTGGAATCTAAATTGTATGAATGGGGAGATGAAGTCGCCAGCAATACTATCGAAGTACATATTCATCATTTGCGTAAAAAGCTACCCCAGGAGTTTATTAAAACCGTGCGTGGTGTGGGTTACAGTATCAATCAACGGTCGTATTCCACGTAATGCATTCCATTCGTCAGTACCTTACGCTACTCATGATCTCAACAATTGTGTTGATCAGTTTTGTAGCGGCCTTAAAGGGATATCGCTCGGGGATGCAAATGTCATCTCGACTGTTCGACGCTGAGCTGCGCACAGTCGCACAGAGCATGGCGTCTATGAACAATGCACAGCTAAACACCATAGACGCCAGCAATGCGGATCTTGCAGTTCAACAATGGAACGCTGAAAAGCTGATACTGCGCACCACAAATACTCCGGAATCAGCTATCAGCCCGTTTAAGGAAGGTTATTCGGATCAGAACTTCAATGCTCAGCGTTGGCGAGTATACGCTAGTCAAAATAATACCGCTGACAAATGGGTATTTGTCGCTCAACCATTGAATACGCGCTTTGAATTAACCGAGCAAATGATGATTGCGGCAATGACGCCACTGTTTTTTAGCATTCCTTTTTTAGCCGTCGCTATATTTTTGTTGGTCACTTATGGGCTAGCTCCTTTAAGAGAATTAACCAAACAACTGGCAGGTCGCAAGGAGCATGACTTTTCAACCATTACGCTATCTCGCACTCCGCAAGAATTAGTACCCGCAGTCGAAACCCTAAATCGACTGCTAAGTCGTCTACAATCGGCCTATGAACGTGAAAAACAATTCGCTAGCCATGCCGCTCATGAACTGAGAACACCATTGAGTGTGCTGAAAGTCAATTTACATAACCTTCAACAGATAGCGGATTCATCCCAGGAAGATATTCATCAGCTGCAACTAGATACTGACCGTATGATCCACGTCGTTAACCAGATCCTGTTGCTCAGTCGCACCAACCCTGAACTGGTCAAAGAAGACTTTGAATACTGTGATCCATATGCAATAGCACAGGACGTCATTTCAGATATCTATCCGAAAATTGATGAAAAGAATCAGAACATTGAATTAAACGGTTGTTCGTTTAATTTCAAAGCAAATCGATTTGCACTTTATACCCTTTTGCAAAACGTGATCGCCAATGCCAATAAGTACGCTCCCCTGAGTGGAGACTTAAGTGTCGATATAAGTTACGAGCAAAACACCCTACGCATAATTGTGGAGGACTCAGGAACCGGAATGCCGCAAGCTGATATTGTTTTGGCGACCCAACGTTTTTTCCGAGGTCAACAACACACGAATAGCAAGATTGAAGGAAGCGGACTAGGATTGTCGATTGTCGAACAAATTGTGCGCATGCACAGTGGCAATATGACCTTATCTAAATCAGCCATGGGCGGATTGCGAGTGGAGATTGAGCTTTGTTCACAGTAACAAAAAACTCGGTTCAATCCTCACTCAGCAAAACTAGCTACGTGGCCATAGCGATTTTTTGTGCGACCTTATCTTTTATCACTCATGGCATTCAAAACATCAACGTCACCATCAAAGAGAACTTATTTTATCCTGCTGAGGTGATTATTCCCGCCTATCGAAAAGTCAAGATAACCTTTATTAATCAAGATGATACACCAGAAGAAATCGACAGTTTTGACCTTAACCGTGAAAAAGTAGTGTTTGCCAACAGTAGTGCGCATATTTTCATTGGGCCACTAAAGCCGGGGAAATATCGTTTCTTTGGCGAATATCATCCGAATTCGGCCGTCGGCTTTGTACATGTGGTTGATGGCTCGGAGATCCCCGATGCTGACTAACACAGTGGTATTTTTCTTACGTGATGCGCTACCCATATTCTGGTCGATTGCGCTGCTATCACTGCTAGTTGCCGACAAGCGGAAGTGGATGATAAGTGGCGGCATTGCCGGCAGTATTTTGTGTGTAATCTTGTCCCTTAGTATCCCTAAGGTTTCGGCCATGCTCGACGGTAGTGGTTACGAATTACTGCATATTGCACTTATGCTGGTAAATTACGTCATTTTTAGCTGGCTTTATTGCGCCCATGAAAATTTCGATAATGGGAATGATTTATGGATTGCGGCAGCACTTGCATTGGCTTGTATGATTGCACTCAATGCCACTAATGGAATGATGTTTTTCGCCAGTTTCTGGCAACCCGCAGGGGCGAATCAAGTTCTCCTGTTAGGGGCACTTCTTGGCTTGGGGATTTGTGCTAGTGTTGCCATGTTACTGGTGTTGTTGCTTGACCCCATCGAGCAAAAAGCCTTTGCTCGAATTCTTCTGTTGTTGTTTGCCGCAGGGCAGGTTTCGCAAGTAGCGAATTTATTGCAACAAATCGACTGGTTCAGCTCTGAACAACTGTGGAGTACTCGCCAGTGGGTTTCCGACGAAAATGAACTTGGGCAATTTCTTGCGACCTTGTTTGGCTATAACTCATCTCCCACAATCGCATTGACGCTTTTTTTTATCATTGCTTTGGTTACCCCTTTGCTAGTAAGGCGCACTTGCAGTGCTCGTCTGCAAAATAATTTGGAGCAAAATCATGAAACGGACTAGATTGTTTGCCATTACCCTAAGCCTACTTTTGATATCAATAGCAGAGGCTAAAGAGGGTGCAGTAGACAAAGTTTATCATCCTTATGTGCTACCTAATGAACGGGAAGTGGAATGGCGATTTGCCTCTCGGCAAAATGACGAGGGCAATCTGCTTACTCAGCGTGTCGCATTTGGTCACGCAGTATCGGAAAGCCTAACATTGGAAGTGTACCTTATCGGAGCACGTGATGATGATAATGACTTTGGATTAAAGGGCTATGAATTAGAAGCTAGGTGGATGATCACCGAGCAAGGCGAGCTTTGGGCTGACTGGGGCGCGCTATTCGAGATAGAAAAACAACACAATACCGATATCTGGGAAGTTACCACAGGCATACTGTTTGAAAAAGAGTTTGGTAATACCAGCTTAACTACCAATTTGTTGTTCAGCTACGAATGGGGCAGTAACATCACCTCAGAAACTGAAACACAGTTTAGGTTGAAATATCGATATCGTTGGCAACCGTGGTTACAACCTGCTTTAGAGATATATACCGGCGAAGATTTTGTCGGTCTTGGTCCTGCGTTTATGGGGATTCATCGATATCAAGGGCAAAAGCAACTCAAATGGGAATTAGGATTTATCGCTGGTCTCAATGGTGATAGTAAAGATCACACTCTAAGATTTGCGTTGGAGTATGAGTTTTAGTGTGCAGTGATCACCTCAATCCGGGCTGTTTTTCAGATTGAGTTTTTAAGCGGATTGGTATTTTGCCAACAGCAATGTCAAAGCATTAGTGCTGATTGGTTTGCTAAGGTACTCATTCATACCGGCTTCAAGGCACTTTTCTCGTTCACTGTTCATGGTATTCGCGGTAAGGGCAATAATAGGAATTTCACTAACTTCCTGCCCTGCATCACCTGCTCGAATTCGGCGCGTCGCTTGATAGCCATCTAGATTGGGCATCTGACAATCCATCAGGATCAGATCAAAATTTGCGCCTTGAGAGTCCGCTAGCTTCGTCAGCGCTTCAAGCCCATCATTGGCAATTTCCACCTCAATTTCTAAGCTTTCTAGAATCGCTAGCATCACTTCTTGGTTTATATGGTTATCTTCAACCAACAGGATCCGCAAATTTGCAAAATTGTAGTCGGGGGAGTTTTCGCTGGGACTTTGTTGTAAAGAAGTTGCTGCAGTTGGTGCCGCTAACTTAACCGAAAAGCGGAAAGTAGAACCCTCTCCTAGCTTACTTTCGACGGCGATACTCCCGCCCATTAATTCGCACAGTTGTTTTGTGATTGCCAAACCTAAACCGGTGCCACCAAATTTACGTGTTGTCGACATGTCGGCCTGAGAGAAAGCATCAAATAAATGGGGTAATGCATCCTCGCTAACACCAATCCCCGTGTCACTAACATTCACACCTAAGCGCAGATGCTCTTTGAGCATTTGCAAATCATATTGCACAACAATGCTACCTGACTTAGTAAACTTGATGGCATTGGACAGCAAGTTATTTAACACCTGAATGATACGATAAGGATCACCCACAACCCGTGTTTGCGGTAAGTTTTGTTTTGCCAATTCTAGCGTCAAACCTTTGCTGGTAGCCGCAAATTGCTGATCATGGATCACGTTAGAAAATAGCTCTTCCAAGTCGAATTCCACCTGTTCGATGGTCAATTCACCGGCTTCTATCTTAGAGAAGTCCAAAATGTCGTTAATGATCACCAACAGTGATTCGGCACTGCGTTTTGCAGTCGCGATGAAGTTTTTTTGTTTTTCATCCAGTTTTGACTGAGAAACAAGCTCAATCATATTAATGACACCATTCATGGGTGTGCGAATTTCATGACTCATGTTTGCTAAAAAGCTGCTCTTTGCCTGAGTTGCGGCCATTGCCTCTTGCTCATGCTCTAGTGCAAGATCTCTTTCAATTTCTAGTTCAAGTTGCTTTTCTACTAATTTTTTTCGCGCTAAATGAGCGAACCAACTCAGTAAGGTGCTCATCGCCATGGCGAAGAAAAAGTGTTGAACTAAGGCAATTTCTAATGTGATGTTGACGACCAACCATCCTATCCAGTTGAACAACATGGCGACTGTCCAATGATAGCGATTTGATAACACGATGCCAGAAGCAATAAGGGTCACAAAGATATTGGTGGTTTGTTCTGGTGACTCAGAAAACCATAAATGTAGCAGGCTGTTTGAACTGGCCATGAGTAATAGCATTAAAATGACCATGCTTTGTTGAGCCGAAGCAATCTTTGCTGCTTTGAGTCCAAAAACAACACTGACAGTCGCTGTTACCAGTGCTGAAGCACACATGATCCATTTGAAGCTTTCTTGTAAAAGAAAAAAATGAGCAAAGGTAAGAAAAAAGTAAAGTACCGCAAAAAAGTAGGCTACGGGGCGAAGCAAGTCCATCGTTTCATTAACAGACTGTATTTTACTACCTTGTCTATTCAAAAGGGCCCATCACTCAATACTAACGATTGCGGTTTAAAGGATAAAAATCTCTGCTTAATGTTAGCCTATACTTAACTAAAATAGCCAATTTGTATCCCCCAGGGTTTAATACGTCGCCAATTCTGCCCAACAGACTAAACGATTTTCAACTAGGTATACGTGCTATTATGCTTACCCAACTTGATGCTTAGTCACAGTGTCGTGTGGGACAAAGTGATTGTGCTCGAATAACCAGAGCATGAGTTTACTTAATGCTGGAGCGCTAAATGAATTTTAAGATCATCCATGAGACAACCTATTTATTTAGTGACGAGGTTTTTTTAGAGCCACATATGCTGCGGTTTCGTCCTAAACAAACGGCCTTTATTGATGTTACTAGTTTTTCGATTGCGCTTGTGTCAGAGCCAGAAGGACACAGAGTGATAGAGGATGAAGAGCATAATGTTGTCGACTTTTGCTGGTTTGAAAAACTCACCAACAGTTTTGCGATTCGTGTCGAAAGTAGCTTGCAAACCAAAGCTTATAATCCATTTAGTTTTATCGTTCATCCAGACTACTTTAACACTGTACCTTTTACCTATTCTGACCATCAGTATCAAATACTCTACGCTTCTTTACAAAAAGCTCCCCTATCCCAGGAGTTGGTCGATTATGCTGACGCAGTGCTACACAGAGCAGAGTTTAGAACGATCACATTCGTAACCAACCTCACTATACAAATACACAAAGATTTTAGCGTGGAGTATCGTGAGGTTGGTGCGCCATTGTCCCCTCAGGATACCTTTACGATTAAAAAAGGGTCTTGCCGAGATTTGTCGTGGATGCTTATTAATCTGTTGCGTCATTATGGCATTGCGGCTAGGTTTGTAAGTGGTTACTTCTACTTTGATATGGAAGAACCCACTTATGAGTTGCATGCTTGGATAGAGATCTTTATTCCAGGTACGGGTTGGTTGGGGTTTGATCCTAGCCATGGGATCCTAACTGGCAATACCCACTTTCCTGTTGCTTCGAGTGCGATTGCGGAAAACACTATGCCGGTTTCTGGTGGTATTCGAGGCAGTGCAAGCTCACAACTGCTCACCAAATTGACCATACATAAACAATAGTGTGCTTTTTACGCCTTTGGTTTCACAAGTACAGCAAACACACTAGTTAGTTTGTGTGCCGTCTCAATCCTAATCCACGAGTGGTTCAACCGTTAAATAAGTGCTGCAAAATCACTCTTTGTTAATATTCACTTAAGTTTCAAACCTTATACTCACGGCTCATTATTACTTGAGTGTGACGTTATGCGGTTTTTACGGGTTTTATATATACTGCTGCTCCCAATGGCTGGCATAGCTCAGCCAGCGGCCGACTTTGATTTACAGCAATTGGATTCAACTACCGATTCGGTACTAGTGGACAAGCACTCGTTGGCCGACTTACAAGGTCAGGTAGTGTATCTCGATTTCTGGGCCTCATGGTGCAAACCCTGCCGTCAATCTTTCCCTTGGATGAATCGCATTAGTACAAAGTACGCAGAACAGGGGTTGGTCGTGTTGGCTATCAATCTCGATAAAGAGAGCCACTTGGCCAAGCAATTTTTGGCCAAATATCCGGCTCAGTTTCCAATCATCTATGATCCTAGCGGCAAGATTGCCAGTCAGTATCGTATTCCCGGTATGCCCACCAGTTATCTCATTGATAAGCATGGTCAATTACGCATTGCGCACAAAGGATTTCATTTACAAAAAGCACCCGATTACGAAGCCGAAATAGTATCGCTTCTAAATGAGTAAGAGAGTCAAAATATGAAAAATAAATTTAAATTAACCTTAGTCGCCATGGCGATTGTGCAGTTATCAGGTTGTGCCAGCTTAGGTGTAGAGCCTTGGGAGCGGGATCTATTAGCAAAAGAACAAATGGCGTTAGATTCTGAAGGGGTCGATATTGGGCTGGATGATCATATTTACTTTAGTAAAGAAGCCACCAGCGGTGGACGCTCTTTTGCAGGTGGAGGTTGCGGATGCAATTAACTCATCCTAAAAGTGTTAGCGCGATACTTGCCGCGGCATCCTGCACACTATTGGGCTCTCCAGTCCAAGCACAAGAAACCGTCGAAGATTGGCAGTTTGATACAGCAATTTTGTATTACGGGGAGTCGGATCGCGTTCAGTTAGTGGAAGGTGTTTTCAATGCCAACAAAGACTTTGGTAACGAACAGATATTCAACGGTAAAGTCGTTATCGATACACTGACCGGCGCATCTGCGTCTGGCGCTGTCGCCCAACCTGGAGTTCAAACCTTTACCCGTCCTTCGGGTAATGACAGCTATCAAATCGCCGCTGGCGAGACCCCGTTAGATGACACTTTCAGAGATACTCGTGTACAACTGAGCGGCCAGTGGACTCAACCTATTGCTGAAGATCTGCGAGCCAGCGGCGGACTGCAGGTATCCAAAGAATACGACTACTTGTCTATCGTCGGTAACGGATCTCTGGCGATGGATTTTTATAACAAAAATACTACTGTCACTGCGGGCTTATCTTACGCGTTAGATAGCATTGACCCAGTAGGCGGTCGCCCGATCGATTTTTCAAGCATGATTGTCGACTCAGGCCAGTTTAATAATACTGACGCTTATCAACAAGCGTTTGACGACACCCGAATTTATGGCAGTGAAGACAAAGACACCGTTGATCTGCTGTTTGGTGTAACCCAAATCATCAATCGTCGTATGTTAATGCAATTTAATTATAGTTTTTCTACGTCGGATGGTTATCACAATGACCCATACAAAGTGCTCAGTGTGGTAGATCAGCAAGGATTAACCCAAGACATATTGCATGAATCACGTCCTACGCAGCGCACCAAACACAGTGTGTACTGGCAGACAAAGTACGCGCTGGATCAAGGCGTAATTGACTTGTCCTATCGTTTCGCAACTGATGATTGGGAAATAGATTCTCACACCATCGACTCAAGACTAAGGTTTGATTTGTCAGAAACTAGCTACATCCAACCGCACTTTCGCTATTATCAGCAAAGTGCCGCCGAGTTTTATAATCCATTTTTGTTAGAAAGTGAGCCTATGCCAGAACATGCCAGCGCGGATTACCGACTCGGTGAAATGACGGCAATCACGGTGGGTATCAAATACGGTATGCAGTTACAAAACGGTCATGAATTGGCGTTTAGATTAGAGTATTACCAGCAAGATCCGAAAAATGCAGGTTTTGACCAACCCGGTGCTTTGGCGAGCTTAGATTTGTATCCGTCGGTAAAAGCGGTGATTGCACAGGTTAATTATCGTTTTTAGTGCAGTGGTATAAACTTAGCCGATGCAAGCGTTAACCCAAAACACCGAATTAGAAATCCGAAGCGACCACATCTGTGGTCGCTTTGCGGCTATGGCCAGTCCCTGTGAGATCTTGATTGATTCAATTAACAGCGAGCTAGGCACGCAAATCATCAATGCCGCCCATCAAGAGACCCAACGTATAGAAGACAAATTCAGTCGCTACCGGCAACATAATTTGATGGATAAAATCAATCACAGCAATCATCAGCCGGTGGCTATTGACGACGAAGCGTTTCGACTGCTGTGTTTTGCCGATACTTGTTTCGAACTTAGCGGCGGTATGTTCGACATAACCTCTGGAGTGCTCAGAAAAGCCTGGAGATTTGATGGCTCAGATCGCTTACCCAGCACAGCCTTGGTAGATAGTTTACGTTCAAGGATTGGTTGGAAACAGGTTAAATTTGATAGAAAGAGTATCACCCTACCCGCAGGATTCGAATTAGATTTCGGTGGCATTGGTAAAGAATATGCGGTGGACTGCGTGGCGAAACTCGCCCAGCAGATAGCGCCAACGGTGTCGGTGCTGGTTAACTTTGGCGGCGATATTCAAGTGACACGCCCACGTGCCAAACAACCTTATTGGCAGGTAGGAATAGAAAACCCCACTGACAATAAAAGTGGTACAGCAGTCGTCAATATTGCCAACGGGGGCTTGGCTACCAGCGGTGATGCTAATCGCTTTTTACTTAAAGATGGCGTCCGTTATGGCCATATTCTTAATCCGACAACTGGTTACCCGGTGCTCGATGCTCCGCGCTCCGTCACCGTGGCGGGACAACATTGTATTCAAAGCGGTTTGCTCGCCACCTTGGCTTTACTACAAGGCAAAGATGCAGAGTTGTTTTTAACTAAACAAAATGTCAAATATTGGTGTTTTCGTTAGTCTTAGTCGAACAGGATAATCGCGTTTATGGATTAATCTTAACTGCACCTTTGTTTATCAAATCAGGATTTTTGCTTGAGATTAAACTAGCAAGCGTTACCATATTCCCCTTAACGTACAGGCCGTAACACGCATTCTTTAATCGAAATAGAGCCGGAATAAAAAAGGGACAGCAGATGACAATTGGTGCGATTTTACCTTTGAGCGTCAGAGGAAGTTACGATGTAGATGATCTCGGTCGAACTGAAATTTTATTTAAAACACTCGACGCCTTTTGTCAGCCAGGGCTGTTTTCCAAATTTTTAATCGTAACTCCGCCGAGTGAAGTCGAGATTGTCACGCAAAAGGTGCGTAAATGGGCGCAATTTAATCCCGTGGTTATGTCAGAAGAAGAGCTTGTGCCTGAGCTAAAAAAACATCGGCACATGCGAGGCTGGCGTAAACAACAAATTGTGAAAATTGCAGCACATCGCGAATTTGAAGACGACTTCTATATTACCTTTGACGCCGACGTCATTTGCCTTAAACCATTGACTATCGACAAGCTCATCGATAACGGCAAAGCCTTATTACAATATGAACCCCGCTCTTTTCATCCTAAATGGTGGAAATCCTCAGCTCGGCTGTTGAACATGTCAGCCAATGTTGGCGACGCAACAAAAGGTATGCACGTCACCCCAGCAATTTTATCGACGGCGTTAGCCAAGCAGCTCACCGAAGAGCTAGCGCAAGTTTGGAAAAAAAATTGGGTTAACGCCGTGTGCTCACTGCACAATCCTAAACGCCCCAGCAATTGGCGCATATCACGCTTTTTGATGCTCAAATGGACTGAGTATTCGCTCTATTATCTGTGTGCGATGAAAAACAACAATCTCGACGATTATCATGTTACTGCGGGCAGCCAAACTCATCCACAATTGATGCTGATACACGACTCTCACCCATACGAAAGCTGGGATACGGCCAAAAGTTTCTCGGATCAGTGCCCCGGCCTGTTCTGTGTGGTGGGCAGTAAATCGAGGATCGAACCAGAAGAAGTATGGCAGCGAATTAGTCCGTTCGTTCCGAGCAAACAAGCGACCTAGTAACTTTATCTTAGTATTTCGACTCTTCAACTAAGTCATCTTGTCGTTCACAAGGTTTGTGAGGCATAGTGGTGAGTATAAATTAAACACTTGAAATCTCTAAATGGGAAAAATCGCATGAAACCAGTGTATATTGCTGCTCTTGCAGCGTTGTTTTTAACGGCCTGTCAACCTCAAGAAAGTGCGCAAGCGCCCGCTACCGATGCAGCAGCAACCAGTTCACCTAATGTATTGATCGACGGTATCGATTCATCACTCAGTGGCGAACAATTCACAGCCTTGTGCGATGATGTCATGGAGAAGGCACAAAGCGCGTTCCGTAAACTTGAAACGGACACGGGACCAGCAACCTTAGAATCAGTAGTAGGGGTGTTTGATCAGATCACCTATGATCTACAACCCATTCGTCATGCTTGGTATATGAAAGCCGTGCATCCGGATGAAAGTGTGCGCGAAGCAGCGACGCAATGCAGTCAACGCTATTCAGATTTTTCCTCACAAGTGGGTTTGTCGCGAGGCTATTATGAACGTCTTGCAGCCATTGATCTCAGCACACTGTCGGCGACCGATCGCTATATGGTAGAACAAGGATTAGCGTCATTTAAACGAGCAGGCGTTGATAAAGACCAAGCGACACGGGACAAAATCCGTGCGTTGCGCAAAGAAATTACCGAAATAGGTAACCAATTTGACAAGAATATTCGTGACGACGTGCGTTACGTAACCACCACAGTTGATAAATTAACTGGCTTGCCGCAAGACTACCTAGACGCAAGACCTGCAGATGAAAACGGACTGATTAAGATTTCAACCGACTACCCAGATATTAACCCTATCCTAAGCTACGCAGAGAATGATGATCTGCGTAAGCAATTGCGCATTGCTTCACGCTCCAGAGGCTACCCTCAAAATCAGGACATTCTTAAAACGTTAATTAAGAAACGTCATGAGCTTGCCAATTTACTGGGATTTGAAAACTTTGCCGCCTTGTCGATGGATGACAAGATGATAGGCTCACCGGAAAATGCCGATGCCTTCTTGACCAAAGTAGGCCTTGCATTAGCAGAGCCGGTGAAGAAAGAACTCGATATTTTGTTAGCGCGTTTGAAAAAAATCGACCCACAAGCCACCCAGGTACAAACCTGGCAAGTCAGTTATTTAATGAACTTGATCCGCCAAGAAGACTACGCATTAGATTCCAAAGAAGTACGCGAGTACTTTCAGTATGACAAAGTACGAGACGGGATTTTGCAGCTCACAGAAGATTTATTTGCAGTGGAAATTCGTCCTTGGAAAACTCAAACTTGGCATGAAGATGTTGAGACCTACGAAATTGTAGAGAATGGTCAAATCATTGGGCGTTTTTACATGGACAACCATCCTCGAGACAACAAATATAAACATGCAGCACACTGGGGGCTTCGTTCAGGCATAAAGGATAAGCAAATTGCCTTATCAGGATTAGCGCAAAACTTTCCTAAAGGATTGATGGAGCACGGTCAGGTAGAAACCTTTTTGCATGAATTTGGTCATTTGATCCACAATATATTTTCTGGCAACCAAAAGTGGTTTGCGATTACTGGTATGAGTATGGAGCGGGACTTTGTTGAAGCTCCCTCACAAATGCTTGAAGAATGGATATGGGATTACGATACCCTGAAAAAATTTGCGGTTAATAAAGAGGGTGAAACCATCCCCAAAGCGTTAGTAGATAAAATGGTAAAGGCGCGAGATTTTGGTATGGCCACTAACACCGCGACGCAAATCTACTATGCCAATCTGTCATTGAACTATTATAACCGCGAACCAGATAGCTTTGAGTTAGAGCCTTTGATGGTCAAACTGGCTGAAACATTTTCACCTTACCCGCACGTTGATGGAACCCATTTTTATGCTGCCTTTGGTCATCTGAATGGTTATTCTTCTAACTATTACACCTATCAATGGTCGCTGGCCATCGCTACTGATCTCTTTTCTAAATTCAAAGAAGCAGGTATGCGCAATCAAAAAGTGGCGGCCGAATATAGAGATAAAGTATTAGGTGCGGCGGGCAGTAAACCGGCAGCGGCTTTTGTTGAGGATTTTCTTGGTCGCCCTTTTAGTCCAGATGCCTACATCGACAAGCTAAAGTCTTTGTAACAAGGCTAGCCAAGGATAGTTAGTACGTAACCGAGTTGCCTTATCTCGAGTTCAGGTTAGATACAAAATTAAATTTCAGGCATTAAAAAAGGCAATCAACAGATTGCCTTTTTTCGTTATTAATTCAATCGGCCAGCTTTACACTAGCGCCAAGATTGATTTAGATAACTTGAATGTTCTCAGCTTGAGGACCTTTTTGGCCTTGGCCGATAGTGAATTCAACTTTTTGACCTTCTTTCAAAGTCTTGAAGCCGTCACCAACGATAGAACGGAAATGTGCGAATACATCTGGGCCGCTTTGCTGCTCGATGAAACCAAAACCTTTATCTTCGTTAAACCACTTAACTGTACCTACAACTTTATCAGACATTTTATATCTTCCTGTAATAATTAATTTTGTTGCCGTAAACGGCAGATTTAGCTTAAAAGAGACCGAACTTAAAAACGACAGGACGAAGAACAACGATATAACAACGAACATGTAGATATTTAACGGGGTTTTCTTAGCTGGGCGCAGAATACCTCATTTTCCTTACGAGTCAAACTAATAATGAAAATTAATTCAATTAAATCCGTGCCTTAAACTGTAACCTTTTCTCTCCACAGCCAATCTGAAAAACACGCGAAGTCCGCGTCAATCCCAAGCATGACAACAACTTGCAGTTTGTTTTTTGAACAGAAAATGTAATGGGGGAAAGGGTATTTGGGGCGAATTAAATTTACCTTATTAAGGAGGTTGGACTTACCTCATTACAGCGCTTAATTACAAAGCTCCTGAAGTTTGGTTCGTTGAACCTTGTTACAAAGGCGCTAACCACTGTGACGCTAATGTTGATTGTGAAATTGCAAATGGCTTTTGTGCGGATAATTTTGGCATATCCATTTGAGTTTTGCAGTCTTGAGGCGCATTAACTGGGCCGAAAAATACGCTGTAGTATCGCTGACCATTCACGACTCGTCGGGCAGCGAAAATACGCTTTAAGTCGTTAAGTAAGCTAGGTTTGATAGACGTTTGTGAACGATACGATGCCATAATACAAAAATAGCTATTAGTGTTAGCTTCTCTCACGGTTTGTAAACCATATTGAATATGTTGGTCAAGATTCAGTAACTCGTATTCTAAAGTCCATTGTGATGACCTGTATCGATCGGTCTGATTGATATAGGTATCCTCAAATATCATGTGTTCGCTTAGTTGCGATATGGCCTCTTGAGCTTCCTGATAGGTGTCATAACCTCCCAATACAACATGACTTAGGGCAGTGGTATGATTGCGATAAATACGCAAGTCATATTTTTCGGTGGGTAAGTGTTTAATTACCTCGATTATTGAACGGGGCTTTTTAAACGCCCCTAACTGCGCAAAAAATCCGGCTTTGGGTATATGATTGTGATTAATAGTCCTTTTTGGGGTTGGTTCGGGTCCGTGTTGGATCAACAATACATCGTTGATACGGATCGTATCGCCCAATTTTGGGGCATGAATGAATTCAGGTTGATTGGCCACAGCCAACTGATTTTTTGCCAGATAGTCGGGGTCGATTTGCAAGTAATAGGTTCCTGGCGCCAAGTTTGCGACATAAAAATACCCATCAATTTCCGTCACTGTGTCAGCAACGACGGATTGCTGCTCATCAATAATAGATAAACTTATGCCGCTTGCTCCCCTACTCGATTGGCCTTTTACTCGATATATTGCACCTTCTATGTCTGTAAAGGTGACAACCGGAAGTTCGACTCTATTGACTCCTCCTGGGTGCGTATCCACCATAACTAATTTTTGCGCTGGTTGCATGAAGGGGTCTGGCAGTGATGCTTCATCAATATGTAAAGATTGACGTCTAGAAGTTGTCGCTAACTGAACTTGGCCTTGGTCGTTAGTCCCATGGCCACGCCATTTTTGATTACCTGATATCAGCACATCAGACAGCGCTGAGTCTTCCTCATCAAATTGATTATTACGATTGTTATCCAGATAAGCAAAAGCATGAATATTGGCGACATTACCACCTCTTGGCCGGTAAAAATCTAAATCGCCTGAAAACGGGTTATATTCAATGTCACCGCTAATACCTAAGTTCATTCGCCAATGCCCACCGTCATCAACGGTCGCTGCCACCTGAAAATTGAACTCATCTTTGCGCAAGTTAAAACGATGCGAAAATGAAAATTTATCTTGTTGATTGGCGCGATATTCTAGCCGTGATTCATTGAACATCTGATATTTTTGCGGCCAGCGAATATTAGTATAGTAATTTCTTATCTTTTGCTGGTTCTCTGGCAACCATTCGAGTGAGTTAGAAAATTGGTAGCCTGATATATTTTTCGACCAGTAAATTCGATTCAGTAAACGCTGATCAGATGACTGAGAGTTATACGTTAGCGAAGTTGAAAACGTGCCTCCCAATAAGTTTTTATTAATACCAACATTTATCACTGAGGCGTTTTTACGCTCCCTGAATTCACGATACAGCACACTGGCATTCCAACCAATTCCGCCGCCTAAGTCACTACGCCCATTAAGTCTTAAACGAGACTCGGATTGAATTCCTCTATCTTGTTGATAGGCGTCACTACTGAAATCATGAAAAATACGCGTTGTGAGATTGGCTCTTAGCGCGCCTTGAATGTTGGCGTTGATACCAGCAAAAAACGCTTCTCCAGCTTCCAAGTCTTTGACCAGTTGCGTTTTAAACGCCATCGACTCAAAATTAAAATACAGTGCTGAAGATAGGTAGTTTTGCCTGCTTCCACGGCCTTTCAACTGGTAAGCAGATGCCTCAAGCGTCGTGCTGCTATTGACGCCATAGGAAAGCAACCCAGTAAGGCTTTGATCGTATTGGCTTTCATTAAGATCGTTGTCAATAACTCGAATTCGCGCATTAGAGGCTGTTACTTGATAACGAAGCTTACCTGGCGCTAGCTGTTCATTTCCCACGTTGACAGTCTGTGTCCTTACCTCTTGCTGCCCTTCCGGCCCGTAGAGTTTTATTTCAAATAAATTAGTGCCGTAAAAACTGTCCACTCCTTCAAATACCACTCGGTTAGTATCGTCAGCGAAGCGCTCTTCAATAAATTGTCCATTTCGAAATAGTTGAGCGCGCCATTCTGGCAGGACAGTTTCGGTAATGGTCAACTGAGAAAATGAACGAGTATAGTTGGCGTCAAAGTTATAAATAGAGAAACCTGCCGCTTGTTTGGCGCGCATAACGAGTTCATCACTTTGCAATTGCAAATCACCGATTTCGTAACGCAAAGCATGCGACGACGCTGAACCGTTTTCCAGTCCAACATTTCTGCTCAGGCGAAGAAATTGTTTAGTATCGTTTGCGTTGCGATTAATTCTGAACTCAGCGGCATGTTTTGCGATATCAAAAAAAGCGTTTACGCCAAGGTTAGTCTTTAAACCGGGCTCGTCATCTTGGTAACTGCCGTTTAAGCGATAGTTGAGCAAAGGAGGCGTCGCAAGCCAATATTGGTCCTGCACAATAGCATCCGGCTCAAGCGTCGTTGACGCAGTAAATGAAGGAACATCGATTGTACCTGTTGTTGCCAAGTTGGGAATGAGGCTGGGAGTTAGGATTTGTAACTGCTGTAGTTCATACATAAAAGTCGCACTGCCACCCAAGAGCCTGGGTAACACTCGCATATCTAGGTATATGTCAAAGTCATCTTGCCCCCAAACTAACCCTTGAGTGTTTTGGTCGCCAGACAAATCAATTGAGAATTGACAAAATTCATCAGCACTATGCGTTTTTTTCGAGCTGATTTGCAACGCAGATTGGTCGACATCCCACCCCATGCCAAGTAGCTCATTGAGCCCTTCCATAGGAACCAGAAATCTATCTTCATATTGGTATATATCAAAACCAGACGACAAAGGTCGGCCATTAACTCGTAGCAAACCGATTAACAAGCTATCCTCGGTTAACGCTATTTTTTGCCAATCAGTAACTCCCTCACAAGCATCGTCTGCGCTTGCGACCAAAGAGAAACTAAAGATAAACAAAAGGCAGAACCCGCCCACGGCTGCTTTATACATTAGGATGCAACGGGTTAGTTTATAATAACCGTAGTCTGTGCCTTTTCTGTGCCGCCATATAACGCAACCTCGCTGAATTTGACAGTAATTTTACCCGAAACATTTTGACTTAAAGGGATAATCACCCTACGTCTAGTCAACGGTTGATATACTGCTGAACTATTCAACACGCCGACTTCGTTGCCGTTGTCATCTTCGACAATAAAATTACCGAATACCGAGCGATTACCTTCCAACAACTGCCAAACTTCAATACTTGCTGTGTCTCCTACAGTCACTAGTTTAGCTTCAGTAAGCTTAGTACTGGCACTTAGACGGCCATGGCGAATAATAATAGGCAAGCTGTAAGCAAGCTTTGATTGCATAGCAACCTTGGTTGATTGCTCCATCAAGGGCGCGCTTGTCACCTTGAGAACGGCGCGGTATTCACCGTCTTTGAGGCCTGCCGGTTTGCGCACTGAGAATCGCAGAGCCTGGCGCTCACCGGGCTCGATAGTGCCGCGTTTGGGTGAATATCGCAATAAACCGATTGCAGAATAAGGGTCCTCTTCGACAACGTGCAAAGTACCCTCTTCCGTCATAGAAACTAGGCCCAGTTCAACCGCATAAGAAATAGCACGATCTCCTTTATTACGCAGTTGTAAAGCGTCATTTCGATTCGAATTATCAAAGTAGAGCCTAAATTTTGAAAGCGATAAGTTTGCTGAAACAGGTAGTGAAAGTGTGCTAAAGAACACAATTGACAATAGAATTTTGAACATGGTTTGTTTTTATCTCGTCAGTCAAAGACTTGCATGGCTTATGGTAACAAACACAAAAAAAGCAGCTAATCAGCTGCTTTTTTGGCACCGCTTAGATGTGTATTATTGAAACACAACATCTACTGTGTAGTCTACTGTATAGCTATTACCAGATGTCAGCCCTGTATCAACGGTGATGTCTCCGTATACATCTAGCGTAATCGTTGTACCAGAACCATCTACGGTAATGTTGGTTGCGATGCTATCAGCGATACCATCTGCATTACCTGTTCCTGCACTATTAACATCCCAATCTGCGTCGAAGGTTAAGTTGGCACTTGAGCTACCGCTAACCGTCACAGTCAGTGCAGTGTTAGCGGTTAAGTCCGTCAGCGAAACCTCACCAATCAATATATTAACATCAGACACATCACACTCACCTGTTACTGTGCCAGTGGCATCCATATTACAGCTTGACGTTGCAGTAGGCACAATAGAACCGAAATTCAAAGCGGCGACTTCAGTTATAGTTGGCTCGGTCAAGGCTGTTACCGTAGCTTGATAAGTTTCACTTGCTGCCATGGCAGAGGTAGATGCCAGCGTTAGCATTGTTACCGTGAGTATTCTTTTCATCATATTGTCCTCGGGTTTTAACTTTATTACTGATGCGTATCCCAGTAAGCGTAATGTTTTAGTCGGTCATACATGTCTCAATTTCTGATTAGAAGCAAGCTGGACTGTGGTAGACCTTCAATATAGAAACATAAGTTCATGAAATTGAAAAGTTTTATGAACTAGTGATAAATACCAAATGGGGAGTTAAAGTTACCTAACAACACAAAATAAAAAATGACAAACTATTATTTACATGTTAGGGGAATTCGAAATATAGCCGTTAGGTTTAATTAACGCATTGGCTAAAAGTCACGCTACAGTTGGATATAAAAATTTCACCTTGTGTTTTGTGATTTAAAAACCACCAACATTTGGTTGTTTTTTACGCTAAAACTGAAAGTATAGCCAAGCGCTTAAAGGTATGAATATGAATACCAAACATTGGCAATTAGCGATTGAAAAGTCTAACTTGATGTTGAATTCCTACTTCATTTAGTCTCATAAACGCCCATTCGCCAAGCTAATACAATGATGAAAATCCGCAATTTACATAACAAAAGAGGTGTTTCATCAAAACACAGGAAAGTTCTTATTAAATTTGATGAGAGTTAAATTCACTTAATCAGCTTAACTTAAAGGCAGAATATGCTAGCGTGTAAAACATTCCGTTAAGGTATCCGTTTTTCATTAATCTACTAATTTTTATAACAATGAGAATGCTATGAAAGCTACCCTTTTACTACTTTCACTAATACTATTAATTATTCCAGCCGCTCAGGCACAAGAAGATAAAACAACGCCCCCCATCCCTGAAGCCAAAATGAGCGTAACTAAACATAAGGGAAAATTTAATGGAAGGACACTCAGTTATCAAGTTAGCGCCGGTGATAGCCACATACTAGACAAAGACGGCAAACCCAAAGCCAGTATTTTCCACACAGCCTACACGCGAACTGATGATAAAAAAGGGTCTAAAAGACCACTGCTGTTTATATTTAATGGAGGACCCGGTTCGTCGTCTGTGTGGTTACACATGGGTGTTTTTGGTCCAAAACGTGTGGTGCTGCCAAGTGATGCTGAACGTGTTGGAGCCGCTCCTTTTACCCTAGCTAATAATCCACTTAGTCTAATTGACATTGCCGATATGGTATTTATCGATCCAGTTGGCACAGGCTACTCAACCCCATTAGGAGAATATGACGGAAGTGCTTTTTGGGGTGTTAAAGAAGACGCCCAGATCCTTTCCGAATTTATTCGCCTTTATATAACGCAAAACAAGCGCTGGAATTCGCCAAAGTACCTAGCAGGTGAAAGCTACGGAACGACTCGCGCTGGCGCCATGGTAAAGGAACTACAAGAAGGTTGGGGATCAATTGACCTCAATGGCATCATGCTTATCTCATCTATTATCGATTTCCAAACCGGTGATTTCACCGATGGCAACGACCTGCCTTACATCACCTTTTTACCCACATATGCCGCGACCTCTTGGTATCACAACGCGTTACCGGACCGCTCACAATGGCCAGATCTCGATGCTTTCATTAAATCAGCTCGTGAATTTGCCCTTAACGAATACGCAACTGTATTGCTTAAAGGTGCGCTGGCTAGCCAAGCAGAAGTGGATAATGTGATAACCAAGTTGCATCAATTCACAGGTTTGAAGAAACAATATATACGTCAATCAAATCTGCGCATTGATGAATTTCTATTTATGAAAGAAGTGCTAAGAGACAAAGGCAAGGTAGTAGGCAGATTAGACAGTCGTTACCTAGGTGAAGATGCCAATGTTGTGACCAGTCGTTTTGAGGCCGATCCTTCTTCCTATGCTATTGATGGCGCCTACACTGCCGCTATCCAAGACTATTTTGCCAAAGACATTGACGTGATCCGAGATCAGCCTTACCACATTCTAAGCGGTGAAGTATTTAGCAAATGGAATTGGGTATATGGAAACTCAGCGCGCAGTCAGGGATTTATTAATGTCACGCCTTTTATTGCCAAAGGAATGCGTCAGAACAAGGACTTTAGAGTATTTGTGGCAAATGGCTATTATGACTTAGCGACGCCATTTTTCGCGACTGAACATTCGATGAATCATCATGGGATCGATTTGGATCGAGTGACAATGAAATACTATGAAGCAGGTCATATGATGTACATTCACCAACCCTCACTCGAAGCCTTGGTTAAAGACATGCGGGAGTTTCTTAATCCCTAAACCGGTTTGGTCAAATTGGTACGTTTCTAATAGATGTTGATAATCATTCGACTCTAAGTACGCTTCTAAGGCGCTATTGAATTTATCACGTAGCGCCTTGTCAACAAATCCTACTCTATATGTGCTGGCTGCGAACAGCGGATGGATCTGGGTTTGTTGATAGGAAATATCATTGCGCAACTGATTATCAAAATACTTGAAGATATTTACGTCCATCACAATGACTTGCGCCTTTCCGTAGTACAACAATTTCAGCTGTCGAATTTGATCTGGTACTTCTGAATAGGCTTGATGATTTTCCGCCATGTGATGAAAACGCGGTCCCAACAGGTTTTTAGCATTTTGAAATGCCACTATTGAGTAATCTGCAAGGCTTTCAATACTAGTGATATCAAGCGGCGGCGATAAAAGTGACACAGCAACATTTTGATACCGCACGTATTCATTGCTTAAAAAGGTATTGGGAGTCTGGACTTTGTCGCTCAACGTCATCGCTGCGTCGAAGTTCGTTGCTTCAAGTATTTCATGAGAGCGACCATAAGGAATATGCACAAACTCAACTTGATGGCCGATGTTTTGGAAAACCGCCTTGACTAAGTCTACTTCAAAGCCACTTTTGGTGTATTGCATAACATAAGGCGGTTTGTTCCAACCCACAGCCACTTGTAATATTGGAGCTGCTTGCACAAAAGAGCAAAATAAGACACTTATAATCAAGCATTGCCGCTTCAGTGACCGGCATGAAACGCCAGAGAGATAGACAAAAATGGACGACATTATTGAGATGCGTTTCGATATTATTGTTATATTATACGCCTTAATAAAAGGAACTCCTGATGCCGTGGATACAATTAAAAATCAACACTCATGCCGAACATGCCGAACAAATCGGCGACATGCTTTCTGCCAATGGCGCTCAAGCAGTCACCTTCAATGATGCCAAAGACACGCCTATGTACGAACCCAAACCTGGCGAAGTCATGCTATGGCCAGATACCCAAGTCGTGGGTTTATATGATGCCGAATTCGATATGAAGAGCGTAATAGCCAGTTTAGAGAAGTCTAAGCTATTGGGCAAAGGGTTTAAACATAAGATGGATCCACTCGAAGATAAAGATTGGGAACGGGAATGGATGGATAATTTCCACCCTATTCAATTTGGACAGCGGCTTTGGATTTGTCCAAGCTGGCGAGACATTCCCGATCCCAGCGCAGTCAATGTGATGCTAGACCCCGGATTGGCGTTTGGCACAGGAACGCACCCCACGACATCATTGTGTCTACAATGGCTAGACCAATCTGATCTAGACGGAAAAACGGTTGTTGATTTCGGCTGTGGTTCGGGAATTTTAGCCATAGCGGCCCTCAAACTTGGCGCCGAGTCAGCGATTGGTATCGATATCGACCCGCAAGCACTGTTGGCCAGCAAAGATAATGCGGGACGCAACAACATTGCCGATAAACTCAGTGTATATTTGCCCCAAGACCAACCTGATATGCAAGCAGACTTTGTACTGGCCAATATTTTAGCAGCACCGCTGCGTGAATTGCGCCACGTGATCACAAACTACTGCAAAGTTGGTGGGCGTTTGGTGATGTCGGGAATTTTGTCAAACCAAGCGGAAGAGATTAATCAGCTCTACGCTAGCGACTTTGAAATGGATCCTATCGCCATCGAAGGGGATTGGGCTCGAGTATCAGGTACCAAACGGTAGCGTTTTTTCTTCTTTGCTTAATTGCACACTCATTGCTCCATTTAATGGAGCAATGAAGAACTCATAACATATTGTTATAAAACTGTTTATTTTACGTTATGAGAGATTTAAATCCTCTGGGTGATTCAATTCAGACCATGTAACCCCATAGCTGTCAAGGCCTAGAAAGTAAATAAAATATACTTTTGTTTAAATATTAGCCTTTTAAAAGTGTTCAAAAAACCGTAATATAGCGCCCGTTTTGGCTAGCTGAACAAAATTTGTTCAATGAAAAGGTTTTAGAAACACATGCAGATTGGTCGTTATGTTTTAGACAATAATCTGATGCTTGCTCCAATGGCAGGAGTGACTGATAGGCCTTTTCGACAAATGTGTAAGCGCTTAGGCGCTGGGCTTGTGGTGTCAGAAATGCTGTCTTCTAATCCGAAGGTTTGGAATACAGACAAATCAAAACAACGCATGGATCATACTGGCGAATCAGGTATTCGCTCCGTACAGATCGCAGGCGCTGATCCGCAACTCATGGCGCAAGCCGCACAACTAAATGTTAGCAACGGCGCCCAGATTATTGATATCAATATGGGTTGCCCAGCGAAAAAAGTGAATAAAAAGATGGCCGGTTCTGCTTTATTGCAGTTCCCTGACTTGGTTGAAGATATTATTCAAGCAGTGGTTAAGGCTGTTGATGTCCCAGTGACGTTGAAAATTCGCACAGGGTGGGACCAAGACAATCGTAATGGCATTAACATCGCCAAGATTGCACAAGATAATGGTATTCAGTCACTTGCTGTACACGGTCGGACACGGGCTTGTATGTACAAAGGTGAAGCTGAATTCGAAACGATTGCGGCGATTAAGCAAAGCGTATCGATTCCAGTGGTAGCCAATGGTGATATTACCAGTGCCAAGAAAGCCAAAATGGTACTGGATTTTACTCAAGCAGATGCTCTGATGATAGGTCGTGGAGCCCAAGGTAACCCTTGGATATTTCGCGAAATATTACATTATCTGCAAACTGGCGAAGAGCTCCCAGCGCCAACTATCGATGAAGTTCGTAGCGTATTGCTTGAGCACGTCGGTAATGTTCACCAGTTTTACGGTGAATATAAAGGAGCCAGAATAGCCCGCAAACATGTGGGATGGTACTTAGCGGATCACGACAAGGAACGCGTGTTTCGAGCCAAATTCAATGCCATCGAGGATGCTGCACAGCAACTTGACGAATTGAATCGGTATTTTGAACAACTGGCGGAAGATAGGTCGAGTTTTTCGATCACTCCCGCTGCTTAATTTTTTTCAACTAAAAAGAGCTGATGTATATGTTCGATCAAAATGTGACTTCCCCTTTCACTACTACAGTGACTACGCCTTCTCAAACTCAGGCCCAAAAGCCGTTGAGAGACTCTGTTAAACAAGCGGTCAATAAATATCTTCGTCAATTAGATAGCACTGACGTTGAAAATATTTATGAATTAGTACTAGCTGAGGTTGAAGCACCTTTGTTAGAAGAAATCATGACTTTTACTCGCGGAAACCAAACTCGCGCTGCTATTATGATGGGTATCAACCGTGGTACACTTCGTAAGAAGCTTAAACAGTACGGCATGAATTAATGATTGGGAATTCCCAACAGTAAAAAGAGCACCTTAGGGTGCTCTTTTTGTTTTAACTGGAGTTGACTATTTGGTCAACTCAAGCGCACATTTTGATTAAACCACATAACCAAGAGTAACAGCATGACTTCTGCAAAACCTATTCGCCGCGCATTACTGAGTGTCTCTGACAAAACTGGAATCGTTGAATTCGCCACCAAGTTAGCAGCCCAAGGAGTGGCTTTGCTATCAACCGGCGGCACCGCGAAGTTGCTTGCCGAGGCCGGTCTTGAAGTTACTGAAGTGTCTGACTATACCGGCCACCCTGAAATTATGGCCGGTCGCGTAAAAACCTTGCACCCTAAAGTACACGGCGGGATCTTGGCTCGCCGTGGTATTGATGAAGACGTCATGCAAGCACAAGGTATTCAGCCAATCGATCTTGTGGTCGTTAACTTGTATCCCTTTGCTGCAACCGTTGCTAACCAAGATTGTAGTCTTGAAGATGCTATTGAGAATATTGATATCGGTGGCCCAACAATGGTACGTGCCGCCGCCAAAAACCATAAAGATGTGACTATCGTAGTAAATGCCAAAGACTATGATCGGGTACTTGGTGAGATGTCGCAAAACGATGGCTCATTGACCTACCAAACCCGCTTTGATTTAGCCATAGCAGCCTTTGAACATACTGCTGAATACGACGGCATGATCGCCAATTATTTTGGTGCTAAGGTAGATTCTGTAGAATGCGAAGATGAATGTGGTCATCAGCACAGTGAATTCCCTCGCACCTTTAATATGCAATTGAGCAAAAAACAAGACTTACGTTATGGTGAAAACAGTCACCAAGCGGCGGCATTTTATGTGGAAAATGAGATTCAAGAAGCCTCAGTTGCTACTGCCACTCAGTTGCAGGGTAAGGAGCTGTCTTTCAATAATATTGCTGACACCGACTCTGCTCTTGAATGTGTTAAGGAGTTTGAGCAACCTGCCTGTGTCATCGTCAAGCATGCTAATCCATGTGGTGTGGCGTTAGGGGAAAACATATTTGAGGCCTACGAACGCGCTTACAAAACCGATCCAACCTCCGCCTTCGGTGGCATCATTGCGTTCAATCGCGAACTTGATGCTAAAACTGCGCAAGCTATTATTGACCGTCAATTTGTTGAGGTGATCATTGCGCCCACCGTTAGCAAAGAAGCCGCAGACGTAGTGGCAGCTAAGCAAAACGTGCGCCTTTTAGCTTGTGGTGACTGGCATGGTCAATTAACCGATGGTTATGACTTCAAGCGTGTTAACGGCGGCTTGTTGGTGCAGGAACGTGATTTCGGAATGGTTGAAGAAGAAGACTTAACCGTAGTGACTCAACGTCAACCGACACAACAAGAATTGAAAGACTTATTGTTCACATGGAAAGTTGCTAAATACGTCAAATCCAATGCGATCGTTTATTGCAAAGACAGTATGACCATTGGTGTTGGAGCTGGGCAAATGAGTCGTGTTTATTCGGCCAAGATTGCCGGTATTAAGGCTGCCGACGAAAACTTAGAAGTAAAAGGTTCCGTCATGGCCTCAGATGCATTCTTTCCATTTCGTGATGGCATAGATGCAGCCGCGGCAGCAGGCATCACAGCCGTGATCCAACCCGGTGGTTCAATGCGTGATAACGAAGTGATTGCCGCTGCGGATGAGCACAATATCGCCATGGTGTTTACCGGCATGCGTCACTTTAGACACTAAAGCTGCCATCTGAGTCATCCCGGTGGTGCTCGAACATCAATGTCACCCCGGCGGTGCTCGAACATCAATGTCATCCCGGTAGTGCTCGAACATCAATGTCATCCCGGTAGTGCTCGAACATCAATGTCATCCCGGTAGTGCTCTTGTGCCGGGACCTTCCAGACACCTGTTTGCAGTTTATTGCATAACGCTGCTGCGGAGATCCCCAACAAAAACATTTGGGGATGACGTTGTGTGAGCATTTGGGGATGACGTTGTGTGAACATTTGGGGATGACTCAAGTCATCCCGGCGGTGCTCGAACATCAATGTCATCCCGGCGGTGCTCTTGTGCCGGGACCTTCCAGACACCTGTTTACACTTTAATGCATATGACAGTGACGGAGTTTTTTGCATTTAGCCGTGCTAAGTAGTACTTTTAACCAATTAATGGTGACAACTAGCACTTTTCGAGCTCAGCATATTTTCAACCCTTTGTTTTTAAAAGGTTATTTACTGGTACTCATCTTGCTAAATCTATTACACGCTTAACTCACCCTACTTAAAAACAATGACGGAGATTTGTTGATGGATAACCTACCTTTTATGCTGTTTTTCGTGTTGCCAATTGTCATTATTGCAATGGTTTTTAGTCATAAGCAAAAAATGGCAAAGGCAAACGCCAATGGAAATGCCGGTTCGGATCAAGTGAAAGCATTAGAAGCTGAGCTAAAATCGGTCAAAGAAAGGCTCAACACCTTAGAAGCGATTGTCACTGATGATAAATATCAACTGAACCAAGAGTTTTCAAAATTAAAAAGTGCAAACGAATAACATTTTTAGCTTTATCTAACAAAAAAGCGTGTCAATTTGACACGCTTTTTTGTTTGCTTTTCTGTACAATTCTTAGCACCTTTGATATTCACATTAACTAGTCTGAAACTTATCTCACTTATGAAAATACTTATCATCGGCGGCGGCGGTCGCGAACATGCTTTAGCATTCAAATGTGCGCAAAATCCTAATGTCATTGAAGTGTTCGTTGCACCGGGCAACGCAGGAACTGAAGCCGAAAATAAACTGCATAATGTGAATATCGCAGCAGAAGATGTCAATGGTTTGCTCGAATTTGCCCGCTCACAAGGTATTGATTTAACTATCGTAGGGCCAGAAGCTCCCCTAGTATTAGGTGTAGTTGACGCGTTTCAAGCACAAGGTCTGCGAATATTTGGTCCGACACAAGCTGCTGCTCAGCTAGAAGGTTCGAAAGCCTTTACCAAAGATTTTCTCGCGCGCCATAACATTCCTACCGGTGACTATCAAAATTTTACCGAAATTGAACCGGCACTGGCATACCTGAAACAAAAAGGGGCGCCCATTGTGATCAAAGCCGATGGTCTTGCCGCGGGCAAAGGCGTAATAGTCGCTATGACCGAACAGCAAGCTGAAGAAGCAATTCGAGATATGCTGGCTGGCAATGCATTTGGTGATGCCGGTAGTCGGGTTGTTATTGAAGAGTTTCTGGACGGGGAAGAAGCGAGCTTTATTGTGATGGTAGATGGTAAGAACGTATTGCCTTTTGCCACCAGCCAAGATCACAAACGCGTTGGCGATGGTGATACCGGACCTAACACAGGCGGCATGGGGGCCTATTCTCCAGCGCCAGTGGTTACCCCTGATATACATAAACGTATCATGGACGAAGTAATTTACCCTACCGTTGAAGGTATGGCAGTAGAGGGAAATCCATACAGTGGATTTCTATACGCTGGACTGATGATCATGGCTGATGGAACGCCAAAAGTGATTGAATATAATTGTCGATTTGGCGATCCGGAAACGCAACCCATTATGCTGCGACTGCAATCTGATCTAGTGGAATTGTGTATGCAAGCAACAGAGGCCAAACTGGATCAGGCAAACATTGAATTTGATCCGCGCGCTGCGGTTGGCGTGGTGCTCGCTGCGGGTGGATACCCAGCAAGCTATAACAAAGGCGATGTGATAACCGGATTAGATCAAGCGGTAGCAGACAACGGCAAAGTATTTCACGCTGGAACGAAAATGCTCGATGGGCAAGTAACCACCAACGGAGGACGAGTTTTATGTGCAACCGCCCTAGGTGAAACGGTAACTGCTGCTCAGCAAGAAGCTTACCTGCTGGCAAAAAAAATACAGTGGGACGGCATGTTTTATCGCAATGATATTGCCTATCGCGCAATCGCCAGAGAGAGTTAATCGAGTGAGCGAAGAATCCACAAATCAGGATAATAAACATCAAGCCGATCCGCTGCATGGCATCACCTTGAAGAAAATGTTAGAAGATTTGCACCAACATTATGGCTTCGATGGGCTAGGCTGGCGGATCAAGATCAAATGTTTTACGGATAATCCAAGCATTTCATCTAGTTTGAAGTTTTTACGCAGAACCCCTTGGGCGAGAGCAAAAGTAGAGGCGCTCTATGTTGCTACTTTTTGCAAATAGACAGCAGTTGGGCAAGGTTGATGTGCCCTTCTTTGAGCCAATGCGAAAGGGTTAATCCCAAACTTCTGACATCAAACAGGGCATTGTGCAGATGCCCCGTTAACGCAATGCCATTGGCACTTGCAAGCTCACCGCTAGCTAAATCACAACCTGTAAGCTGCATTTGTTGAGCAAAGCGCTGTAAGTTATGGAATCCATTAGCGAATACGGGCATTTCCAATCCATACAGCTGACAGTTTTCCAGCAGTACTTTAGCGTCATTTCCCCATGACAAAGCAGCGAGTTGACCTTGGCTACAGAATTGATGAAATTGATGAAGTGCAGACTCAAAATCCACGCCCATATCATCAACAAGCTGTTGCTCAATGCCAGTCAGGTCGCTTATGTAATCGCTCAGACGAACGTTTATACTCGGTTTGATCAGCTCATTAAAACTACTCACTATTTCGGCTTGATTAGCAGTGATCCGCAAGTGAATAGCGGCGATTTGAATCAGCTCTCTGTGCTCCCAATCTAGTGACCAGTTGCGCTGCTTGGAGCCTTGCCAAGCAGTAAATTCGGTATCAAATAACACACAATCAAATACTTGCATCAAAATTGAGGGAGCATATAGTTAGTTAGTAGTGTCCCAATATTGTATGAGTAAAAACCAATGTCAAATAAAGAATCAATACTCCTAAAGGTATCGTTATGCTGATACAACTGGCTCTTGGTGCCGCCATTATTATCATGACTATTATTGTTCAAGTTGTTTTTCTAGGTACCTTGGCGGCATTTTTTGGCAATATTAAGCATTGGGTTTCTCATGGCAGACGGAACCTCAAAAACATCATAGTGATGGTATTTTCGGTGCTCTGGTTGGTTATCGGCATTACCATAAACACTTGGATTTGGGCCTTTACCTTTTTGATAATTGACGAGTTTCAGAATATCGAGAACGCTTTGTATTTTGCCATCGCCTCTTTTACCACACTAGGCTATGGTGATTTATTAATGAGTGAAAACTGGCGTATATTAGGATCGCTAAGTGCGGTAAATGGTTTAATCGTATTTGGTCTGAATACTGCGTTTTTAGTAGAGCTGATGATTTCCACATGGGGTAAGACCCGCATAAGGCAATAATTTCTATGAAGCAAAAATCTATGTTTGAGACCTTTGCAGTATTAAAGCCTAATTTAGGTGTCGATGCCGTGGACGTCTCACCAACACTGTATGCCGAACTAGATAAACACTACAACAAGTTCAATCAGCATGTATTGGTTTCTGCTCATACCTTCAGTCAGGATTGGCAAGTTTGGGAAAAACACCCTGCAGGTGACGAGATTGTGATGTTATTAAGTGGATGTTGCGAATTAGTAATTCGACAAGCATCTGGTGAAGAAACGCAGTCACTTACTTCAATCGGAGATTTCGCTATTGTGCCGCAAAACCTTTGGCATACAGCACGCACATCAACTGCAACTCAATTGTTATTTATTACTCCAGGTGAAAACACTCAGAACTGCGATTTGGATCAGGCCTAACATAGCATTTGACGATAATGTGAGGACATTTTACCAAGGTCCAATTCGGCGACCTCGATGCGACTTCTCAAGTAAATCACTTGACCATCTCACCAGCGATGCTTTATAACTAGGGGTTCCTTTTCTTTAAAGCGCCGACTATGTCTGTTAAACATCCTATCATTGCAATCACTGGTTCCTCAGGTGCCGGCACCACAACGACCACTAATGCGATCCGACATATTTTTCGCAACCTCAATGTAAACGCGGCTTCGGTGGCAGGCGACAGCTTTCACCGATTTACTCGTCCCGAAATGGAAGTAGAGATCCGTAAAGCGCAAGATCAAGGGCGGCATATTAGCTATTTCGGACCTAAAGCCAACGATTTCATGATGCTTGAAAAGCTATTTGCTCAATATGGTGAAACGGGTGCTGGTCAGCATCGACAATATTTGCATACCTTTGATGAAGCGGTGCCATTCAATCAGATGCCGGGCACTTTTACCCCTTGGCAGGATTTACCTGAAAATACCGATTTGTTATTTTATGAGGGTTTACATGGCGGAGTTACCACAGACGATGTAGATGTGGCCAAACACGTTGATCTTCTGGTAGGCATGGTGCCTATCGTCAATCTAGAGTGGATCCAGAAAATCATTCGCGACACCACTGATCGCGGTCATACTCGCGAAGCCGTCATGAGCAGCATTGTGCGCAGTTTAGAAGATTATTTTCACTACATCACACCACAATTTTCGAATACCCACGTTAATTTTCAACGTGTACCCACGGTAGATACTTCGAACCCTTTCAGTGCACGAGAAATACCAACTCAAGATGAAAGTTTTGTAGTCGTGCGGTTTCGACGTGAAATGAAAAATGTCGACTTCCCCTATTTGTTGAAAATGATTGACGGCGCCTTTATGTCTAGGATCAACACCTTGGTTGTACCCGGCGGAAAAATGGGACTGGCAATGGAATTGATTTTATCGCCACTGATTGAAGAGCTGTTAGAAAGGAAGCGAAAAGCAGGATTTCAAATGGACTGGGTTACTGAGAAATAATCTAATCTCTGCTGGAGATAAGACATGTCGATGCAGGCTAACATTGCGCATATTATTGCCGCTTGGAACACCCACAAGGATGAGTATCAGCCTGAGTTGTTAGACATGGGGGAACGCCAATGATCCGCTGGGGAATGATTGGTTGCGGAGATGTTACTGAACGAAAAAGTGCACCTGCCTATCAACAAACTTCTGGCTTTAAACTTGTAGCAGTAAGCGCTCGCACACCTGGAAAGTCACAAAATTACGCTACCCGTCACAAAGTACCTAAATATTATCTAGACGCTCACTCCCTCATTCACGACCCCGATATCGATGCGGTATACATAGCCACACCACCCGACAGCCACTTAGCGTTAGCCCTGATGGTGGCTGCGGCCAATAAAATTTGTTGTATTGAAAAACCGATGGCTGTTAATGCCAACCAATCACGTCAAATTGAGCAAGCTTTCAGCAGCCGTAGACTCCCCTTATTCATTGCCTATTATCGTCGCAGTTTGCCCGGCTTTGTAGCGGTCAAACAACGTATAGACGCAGGTGAAATTGGGGCCCTTAGACATATTCATTGGCACTACAGTCGTGCTCCATCACAGCTTGATATCAACCGACAACCCAATTGGCGCACCGAGAAAGAGATCGCGCCGGGTGGGTATTTCGATGATATTGGCAGTCATGGATTGGATATTATGACTTATTTTGCTGGTAAGGTGAGTCGCGCCAGTGGTATTTGCAGCAATCAACAGGGCTATTACTCGGCTTACGATGCAGTCATCGCCAACATGCAGTTTGAGTCTGGTGCAACGGCATCCGGCAGTTGGAATTTTGCCAGCCATCTATACTTAGATGAAATGCGAATTCTTGGCTCTAAAGGCAGCATTGTGCTCAGTGTTTTTGGACCCCAAGCGGCCCTCATCACCACGGCGCTTGCTGAGTACCACATAGAAATGCCAAAGCCCGATCCCATACAAAGGCACTTTGTACAGGCAATGGCAGATCACCTTTTGGCGGGAACGCCTCACCCCAGCCAAGGTAAGAGTGCCTTACACACCAGCTGGCTAATGGACCAAATTCTAGGTACCGATTCATGAGACTTTTTAATTTGTTTTGCTTTTTATTCCTTTTTCTTTGCAGCTCAAAGGCTGTTGCACAATCGACGCCGTGTGAATCACTGCAAAGCCTGCACTGGATGCTAGGCAAGTGGCAATCAATTTCTTCGCAACAGACTGTTGAAGAAAACTGGCATCGCGTCAGTGACAACACCTTTGAAGGAGTGGGTAAGACCACAACAACAAACAGTGAGTTTGTCGAAAGCCTAAGGTTGGTCGCTATGTCACAACAGGTATTCTACCTCGCCAAAATCGCCAGTAATCCTTTGCCGGTCGCCTTTAAAGCAGAGGTGTGCAATGGCGAGGTCGCTAAATTCGTGAATCTTCAACATGATTTTCCAACATCCTTGCATTATCGACTAGAATCTAAACAACGCCTGTTGGTAGAAGTGCGTGGCGTTGATGGCAAAGGGTTTGACATTCAGTTTGTCAAAGTAGATTGAATAAAATACAACGCTGCAACGCGACAAGGAAATGATATGGATTACGTAGATGGATTTGTACTGGCTGTGGCCAAAAAGAATAAACAGCAATACATTCAACACGCTGAAGATGCCGGTAAAGTATTTAAAGAGCACGGCGCATTATCATTGGTCGAATGTTGGGGAGATGATGTTCCTGATGGCAAAGTCACGTCTTTCCCTATGGCCGTTAAGTGTCAAGACGACGAAGTGGTTTGTTTTTCATGGATTATCTGGCCCTCCAAAGAAGTGCGTGACAAAGGCATGCAAGCGGCGATGGAAGACCCGCGATTTTCTCTGGAAAACAATCCGATCCCCTTTGATGGTAAACGGATGATCTTTGGTGGCTTTAACGTGATTGTGAAAATGTAAGTCGATTTTATTAACCATAAGATTCACATTTCTTGAATGTTTACATCCAATCATTACGACATTTTCGCTGTCCTAACAATTTGTAACACTCCTGTTGACCTAGAATGGCCAGTAAACTTTTGAATTCTATTGGATTCATTTATAGTGAATTCAGGAAATCCTAATAATAAGAGTTGGTCATGGGGCAAGAAACACAGAAAGTATTGGTAGTCGATGATGACATGCGATTACGCAGTCTACTTGAACGCTATTTAGTTGAACAAGGTTATCAGGTGCGTACCGCGGCAAACTCCGAACAAATGGATCGCTTGCTCGAACGTGAAAACTTTCATTTGATGGTACTTGATCTGATGCTTCCTGGTGAGGACGGGTTATCTATTTGTCGCCGCCTACGCCAAAATGAGAACGAAATACCCATTATTATGCTCACCGCTAAAGGCGATGAAGTTGACCGTATCATTGGCTTGGAAATGGGCGCAGATGACTACCTACCTAAACCGTTCAATCCAAGAGAGCTGTTAGCTCGGGCCAAAGCGGTACTAAGACGTAAAGTCAATGAAGCGCCAGGCGCGCCCTCTATGGAAGAGCAAATTATTGAGTTTGGTAAATACAAACTTAATCTTGCGACTCGCGAGATGTCTTCAGACGGTGAACCTTTAACCCTAACAAGTGGCGAGTTTGCGGTATTGAAGTCCTTAGTCACTCACCCTCGTGAACCTCTCTCTCGTGATAAACTAATGAACTTAGCCAGAGGGCGAGATTACAGTGCTTTGGAGCGCAGTATTGATGTGCAAGTGTCTCGTCTGCGCAGAATGCTTGAAGTTGATCCTGCCAATCCTCGTTATATTCAAACGGTTTGGGGGCTTGGCTATGTATTCGTGCCCGACGGTGAGCACCATAAATAGTCATGGCTTAGCTTCTCTGTGAGGATCCTACCAAAAAGCGCGTTTGGGCAAACCGTGATGTTGATTGGCGTTTTATTGCTGATCAACCAAGTGGTGTCTTATTTGTCGGTTACTTATTATTTTATTCGGCCCAACTACCAACAAATCAATTCACTGATTGCCACCCAAATCAATATGGTGTTTCTGGAAGACGTCGATTATCTCGATGACAATACCCAGCAACGGATTTACCAAGCCACCCATATTGGCATTTTTGATGACGCCGAAGCGAAGCAAAACGGCCTCAATCAAGCAGTTTACTATCAGTTTTTCTCACGACAGATATCGGATTTGTTAGGGGGTGATGCGGAGGTCAGAATATCGGCCAATGAACCCTTTCTGATCTGGGTCAATCCGCCTCAGGATCCAAGTATCTGGATCACCATTCCGATGGCTAGTTTTAGTGAAGGCGATATTTCACCTTTAACCATTTACTTGTTGGTGATCGGTATTTTGAGTGTTGCAGGTGGCTGGATATTTGTTAGGCGACTCAACAAACCGCTGCATGCGTTGCAAGTTGCCGCACTGGAAGTCGCCCGAGGCAAAGTTCCAGCTCCGCTGAAGGAGCAAGGTTCAAGTGAAATCATTTCGGTGACCAGTGCCTTCAATCAAATGTCTAAAGGCATTAAACAATTAGAAGATGATCGCGCTTTGCTGACTGCCGGTATTTCTCACGATCTGCGTACTCCACTAACGCGAATTCGTCTTGCCAGTGAAATGTTGCCTGAAGATCAGGAATGGATAAAAGATGGAATTGTTAATGACATAGAAGATATGAACGACATCATCGATCAGTTTATTGATTACGTCCGCCAAGATACTCGTGAACGCCGAGAAACGTTATCGCTTAATGACCTAATAGAAGAAGTCGTGCAATCCCGCAATATTGAAGAGCATCACCATATAGACACTGAATTAGGCTCACTACCACCGGCTATGCTGCGTAAAGTAGCGATTAAACGGGTGCTCGATAATTTGGTCGAAAATGCGTTTCGATACGGTAGTGATAACATTATGATTAAAAGTGGTCACGACAAACGCCGCAAGTGCGTGTTCGTAGAAGTAAGGGACTTTGGGCCGGGCATTCCAGAAGAGCGAATCGATGACTTGTTTCAACCTTTCACCCAAGGCGATAAAGCCCGCGGCAGCGTTGGCTCGGGTCTGGGTCTGGCCATCATTAAACGTATTGTGAGTCTGCATAAAGGTACAGTGGCATTAGAAAATCATCCACAAGGCGGCTTGGTTGCCAGAGTTACTTTACCGATTAGCTAGCCTAAACTTGGGATAAGGCACCTTGGTTTAATTTAAATAAATGATATATTTCACACATTCCACATTTAAAGAATGACTGCATTAAATGCTTTTGTAAGTGCATTTATCAGATCTTTTACTTCACCACTGGAATACGTTATCAAGCGCTCAAGGATGAACTACTTTGCTGACATTGCAGTAATCGAGGCAATACAAAAAGCACATGCCGCTAGGGTTGTACATCAGGTCCACTTACGACAAATTAGTGAAGACAATTCAAAGTCTCGTGAGAGTGAAAGTAAAGCTGCACTAGTGCGGAATCCCCCATTTGAGCATAATGGCCTGCAAACGGCCATTTTCTTTAAGATTTTTCAATCCCTGTCGCAATGCATTAACTGTCTTTTCATCCGTTTTGAGTCCAGTAGCCATATCTAATTCAGTGGTTAAATCGTCTATTCTATGTATACCCACTATCTGATTAGGATCAAGTCCAGCTGCTCTAATTTCGAACCGACCAGTGACAATATTGGACAACACTAAATCAACACGCCTTTTGTATAACATTGACCACTGTTGCTTTGTGGTCACTAATAATTCAAGGTTCTGACCTTCTACAAACCCTTGTTGTTGCAAATAGCTGGCTGAGCCATAACCTCTTATCGTCGCTACGATGCGATTTTTGGCTTGCTCTAAACTGACAACCTCAGCAGCGGGGTTATCTGCCAGTCCTATTAAATACGCCTCAGGGGTGCTAACTCTGCCTAACCACTGCAGCTTAGATTCACGAGCGGGGGTACGTAGTGCGGTTATCAGAACGATATTTTCTTCATTTAAGGCAAGGCGAAACGCACGCGCCCATGGAAGCTGTATAACCCTACCTGGGATTTGTGTTTCTGCCATTAACGCATGAGCTAATTCTAGCGAAGCTCCTTGCGGTTTTCCCTGCGGATCCAAAAAATAAAATGGTGGGGCTAACTCTGTATAGAAACGTAATGGGCTTGATAACGGCTCAGGTGAAACGGGAGAAACAGGCTTTTCCTTACTATTGACGCCAAAGCAGCCCAGACTTACAAATATAATTAAATAATAACGAAGAGCACAATCGTTTCGTTTCATTACGGCGACACCTATGTTAATAACTTCAACTAAGGGAGCAGCCATCCTGTGCCCTGACTATTGAACTTAGCTGACAAGCTTCACCCTTGCAAATTTTCTTTTGTCTATTTGACTCAGTTTCACAGAGTCATCAATTCAGTATCAGCTACTTCCCCAGCGTAATTAAGACACCCACTTTTCTTTATCAAGACACCCACTATAAAAATAGCAAAACTAAAGTCTAGTTTTACTGAGACACCCACATTAAGAATGGTTAAACAGCCATTTAAGCAATTAAGACACCCACTTTAAAAATAGCAAAACTAAAGTCTAGTTTTACGAGGACAGTCACCTTTGCAAGCAGCAAAACAGCCACTTTGTACTATGCTTTAGGGTAATCAAACAACCAAGGATGGTCTGTTATGCCCCAACCACGTAAAAACCAAATCAGTTTAATTGATACTCCTTACTACCACTGTGTTTCACGCTGTGTTCGTCGCTCTTTTTTGTGTGGTGAAGATTCTTTCACGGGACAAAGCTTTGAACATCGCCGGGCCTGGGTAGAGAAACGTTTGTTATTTTTAGCGTCAGTGTTCGCCATTGATATTTGTGCGTATGCGGTGATGAGCAATCATACCCATGTGGTGCTGTGTGTGGATAAAGACTCCGCGGATAGCTGGTCGATGACTGAGGTGATTAGGCGTTGGCATCAGTTGTATCAAGGTACTTTGTTGAGTCAACAATATCATAAAGGCGAGCCGCTCAGTGATGCTGAGCTTGTAAGTCTTGAGCAAACGGTCACTATTTACCGTCAACGCTTATACGACATCAGTTGGCTGATGCGCAATCTGAACGAGCACATCGCCCGTGAGGCGAACAAAGAAGATGACTGTACGGGGCGTTTTTGGGAAGGACGCTTTAAATCTCAAGCCTTGCTAGATGAAAGTGCGCTGATAGCCTGTATGGCCTATGTCGACTTAAACCCCATTCGAGCCAACATGGACAGCACTCCTGAAACCTCAAAACACACCAGCATTCAAAGGCGTATCCATGCGCTTATCAAGGGTGAACAGCCCCGCACATTAATGCGGTTTGTAGGCAATCACAGAAAAGAGATGCCCAAAGGTATCGCGTATAACCTAATTGATTACTGTGAGCTGATTGAGAGCACGGGCAAGTGTATTCGTCAGGATAAAGCAGGTCATATCAAGCCGCAACACAGCTCCATTCTAAACAGTCTTGGTCTTAATGCAGAGCAGTGGTTAACCCTAACGACCGAGTTTGAACAACACTTCTACACCGCTGCAGGCAATGAACACATGCTTCAACAATTCAAACAGCACACCAAACATCAACGCATACGAGGGATGGCAAAGGCAAGAGCCTTATTGCAACACGCCTAGAAACAATCCACTCCAAAATACCCCCCCATCAGCTCAATGCAGCTAAATCCGGCTGCCTGTTATTTGAGAAATAAGCCGATTTTCAGCATACACCTCAACCAAAATAAGAAAACAGCCAATCTAAGCGGGATTTAAGACTTAGAAACAACATTGATTTTTATGGAGCAGAAAAATTTGGGATTCTATTATAAAGTGGGTGTCTTAATTTGGTTGGTTGTAAATAAAGAGCTCATACCAAAAATTTGTGAATCGGTTTTCGCAAAGCACTGTTTTAACCACAGGCAAAGAGTTGAATTCTTTTGAGTCTGAATTGGGAGCTAAATTTCCCAAAAGTTATAAAAATTATAAAAATTATATAATTAAATTTGGCGCAACACACAACCCAAGTCTGTTGGATTCAATTGTAGAATCAGGATCTGAATTGCCCGACCTCAATGAGTTTGCTCAAGTTGCTAACGTGGTGAAGTTTAATGAAATGTATTGGTCAGGTGGTATGCCAAATACAGTTTATACTTTTGCTACGGACTGTTTGGGCAATGCATTTTGTTTTGAAATTTCTTCTGAATTAGATGAGGTTTTGGTGTACGACACAGAGTTTGATGAATTAACATCGTTGGAGTTGACATTTGACGAGCTCATTAACGAATACTTGCAAATTGTTGATGTATAAAAACGAATAAGCGGCTCTTAAGGTCCGCATCATTTTAATATTAGTAGCCTTAGGATAGCCATGCTCGATACGGATAGAGTTAAAGCAAATGATGAAACCAGTGCTTTTCGGGGCACTGTAAAATGGAAGCCTATTAAATCCATTTGGTTTTTAACACATCTATTAGTGACGATTTTAATTGCACCCTTTGTACTATCTGTTTCTGCTTTTTTTATCTTTCTTATCCTTACTTCAATCACCTTATGTTTTGGGCATTCGCTTGGAATGCATAGATTACTCATCCATCGGTCTTATGAATGTCCGAAATGGATGGAATATTCATTCGTATATTTAGGCGTACTAGTTGGGATGGCTGGCCCAATCGGAATGATGATTCAACATGATCTTCGAGATTGGGCGCAAAGGCAAACTCAATGTCATGATTACTTATTACACGGTTCAAAAATTCTAAAAGATTGTTGGTGGCAATTAAATTGTGATCTAGTACTAAAAAACCCTCCTGAATTTGATATCGAGAAAGCGGTTCGGTTAAACATATTTTATCTTTTTATCGAAAAAACGTGGATGCTCCAACAATTAGTTTTAGCCGTGCCTTTATATCTTATCGGTGGCATTTCGTGGTTAGTTTGGGGAGTTTCCGTCCGAATCGTAATATCTGTTGGTGGTCATTGGCTTATAGGTTACTTCGCACATAATAAAGGAGATAAAACATGGGAGGTTGAGGGCGCCGCAGTGCAAGGACACAATATTAAAGTTGCGGGTTTGCTATCCATGGGCGAAGCATGGCATAACAATCATCACGCTTATCCAGGCTCAGCGATGTTAGGCTTGTACAAAGACGAACCTGATCCCGGTTGGTGGGTTTTAAACGCTTTGCATAACCTCAGAATAGTTAAAAACATTAAGTTGCCAAAGCAACTTCCCTTACGCTCAGAATTGGTCGCAATTTCTGACAATATTGACACCCGTGTTGAGCGAGTGCCCGAAGACTGCGAAATTGCAAAGTTTATACGTAAAGGCAGCTAATCTGCGGTTGAGGAGGCGTTTACGTCGCTAAAGATACTTGTGAATGTTCAGAGGACAGCAATTGACGCTAGATGTAAGGATAGTTGCCCCCTTTAGCATTCACCCTCCAAAATGCCTGGGCTGAGAGACAAGGGCTACCTCAGCTCAGGCTAATTAATTTTAAAAGTTACTATTTACTGAGTCGCGTTTGGCTGATCGTAAGCGCCCGAGTGAATTGATTCCACATCGATTGCGTCGAAGCTATATTCGGTATGGCAATATTGGCAATTTAGTCGCACCGCACCATCTTCTTTTACAATCTCTAACAGTTCTTGTTTGTCCACTTTGGCGATCGCTGCAGCACTGCGCTCTTTGCTACAGGTACACTTAAATATAATAGGTTGCGGCTCATACAGCGTAACTTCTTCTTGGTGATACAAACGGTGAAGTACATCATTGGCTGGCAATTCGAGTAATTCTGACGCGGAAATAGTCTCGGTTAATGCAGTTAAATGATTAAATTCAGGGTGATCTTTGTGACTACTTGATTCACTGCTAGTCGGCAGAACCTGTAAAAACATTCCCCCCGCCATGGCATTGTCGTTTTCACCTTGGGTCTTGAGAACGATTTTAGTAGGCAGCTGCTCAGACTGCATGAAATAGGCTTCTAAACATTCAGCTAGCGTCGGCTTATCGATAGCCACCATGCCTTGATAACGCTCCCCTTCTTCTGGCGTGATAGTGATTACCAACAAACCTTTTGGCAGTAATGCTTCTATGCTGTCGGGGAGTTCTTTCACCGCTTCGTCCCAACGAGCTATGCCTCGCAGCTTCTGATCGTGAGTGCCATTGATAACGGCATATTTGAGAATACCGTCACTTTGCAACTGTACCGCTATATCACCGGCAAATTTTAAAGTCGCGGTGAGCAGTGACGTGATCGCCATTAACTCGCCTAGAATACGTTGAATAACCGGTGGATATGGCTGAACAGCCAAAATAGTCTGATAACTTTTTTGCAATTGCACAAGTTCGCCGCGCACATTGGCTTTGTCAAAAACGTAACGATGTAACTGATCAAATTGAGACATGTTTCTCTCTTACTGCTGTTTAAACTGAATAATTTTTCGACGCTGTTTTTTATCAGGCCGAGAATCTGGTCTTGGACTGTGAAATGCACTGAGCTTTCTAGCCTCGGCATTTTTCTCTCGTTGCGCAATGCTAGCGTCTGTTTCGCTGTACATCAGTTGCGCCAGTGTCGCGCTGACTCGACGTTCACTGAGTTGCTCGACAATCACCTCTTTACTGTCATATCCAGAGGGGATCACCACAGTTGCGCCAATTTCTACTGCCTTACTGGGTTTGCTTCGCTGACCATTATATTGCACCTTGCCCGATTGCACCATGTCTCGTGCAATCGAACGCGTCTTAAAGAATCGCGCGGCCCAAAGCCACTTATCTAATCTCACAGGGACGGCATTAGTGTCACCTTTTGGGTTCTTTGACATGATACTTATAGACCTTTTAAATGTAATTTTATTGTAATGTGATAGTTTAATGGTTGTGACGCTCTGGTGTACTGGTTATCATTGGCGCGGTTATCCAGTAACATTAGACCTAGAAGTGACGAACAATGACGCTCGGTAGTACAAACCTTAGCCAAATATGGCTCCACATTAGCAAATATCAATCTCAGTTGAATCTGTTGATTGTTGTGTTGTTGGCTTTGTACTTATTAGCTTTTTTAGCTGATATGACGTGGCGTCTTATTCCTAGCCCACAACCCAACCAATCGGTGAGCAATCAAGTTAGTTCCTCCACCACGTCTAAGAGTAGCAATGCTGGCCGCATTAATCTTGCTCAATTAAAAAGTTTAAATTTGTTTGGTGATTTAACTGCCGTAGAAGAACAGCAACCCACCCGACAAGAAGTCACCGATGCACCTGAGACACGTCTCAATTTAACTCTAACGGGCGTGGTCGCAACCAATGTACCTAGTATTGCAGCAGCTATTATTGAAAACCGTGGCATGCAAAACACCTACGGCATTGACGATGAAATAGATGGTACGAATGCCACTCTTGATGAAGTCTTCTCCGATAGAGTGATCATTAAAAATGGGCCAAGACGTGAAACCTTAATGCTCGATGGGTTAGAATATTCCAAAGAGATCCAACTCTATGAACCGCCAGCACAAACCGTCAGTTCTGGTCGAGTGATAGAAAGTGAGCAACAAATTTTATTGCCACAAGATGTGGCAGACTCGACCCGAGAGTTACAACGCAGTCCTGCTGGTTTTGCCGACTTTATTACCATTACTCCGCATACCGAAGATGGTCAGTTAGCAGGATACCGGATCGCTCCGGGTAAAAAACCGAATTTATTCAAAGGCGCTGGCTTTGTCGCTGGCGATATCGTTATTGAAATTAATGGATTGGATCTGACCGATCCTCAGCAATCCCTTGAAGCGATGTCAGCTCTTCGTGAAGCTGATTCATTGCAATTAACTATCAATCGAGGTGAGGAACTCCTGACCTTGTATTTGGATTTCCCGGAAGGGGAAGATGAACAGGATATATAAGGAAAACTCTATGAGGCAAACAAGCCGCAGTAAATTTAAAGGCTTATGTTTGGCAGCGTGCGCAGCATTAATCTCTGTCTCTTTTGCCGTGTCGGCAGCAGAGTATTCGCCTAATTTTAAAAACACTGAAATTTCTGAATTCATCAACATTGTTGGCAAAAATTTAGAAAAAACCATCATAGTTGACCCTAATGTGCGCGGTAAGATCAGCGTGCGTAGCTATGATTTGTTAACCGAAGAGCAATATTACCAATTTTTCCTTAATGTTCTGCAAGTGTATGACTTTGCCGTGGTCGAAATGCCCAGTGGTATTCTCAAAGTAGTGCGCTCGAAAGATGCTAAAACGTCGAACATCCCCGTAGTACAAGGCACCTTGTTTGATGGTGATGAAATGATCACCCGCGTGGTACCGGTATACAATGTGCCAGTTAGAGAGTTAGCCCCCATTTTACGTCAGCTTAATGACCAAGCCGGTGGGGGTAACGTGGTCAGTCATGATCCATCAAACGTGATGATGTTGACCGGTCGTGCGGCCGTGGTAAATCGCTTAGTAGAAATCATCGAACGAGTTGACCAAGCCGGTGACGAAGAAGTTGAAATTGTGAAACTCAAATATGCTTCTGCATCAGAGATGGTCAGGATCATTGAAAATATTAACAAGAGCGCCAATAAACAGCAGGGCTCAGGCAAATCTGAACCTCGTGTCGTTGCTGATGACCGCACCAACAGTGTAATCGTGTCGGGAGACAACAAGGGCCGTAAACGTCTTATCAATCTGATCACTAAAATGGATCAGGAGCTGGAAACCAGCGGCAATACGCGGGTTATTTTTGTTAATTACGCGAAAGCTGAAGAGCTCGTCAAAGTGCTACAAGGTGTGAGTGCCAGCATTCAAGCTGAAGAGCAAGGTGCGGCTGGCGCCAGTACACGCGGTCGCAGTTCCAATAACCGTGAAATCAGTATCGATGCACATCCTGATTCTAATGCGCTGGTGATCACCGCCGAGCCCGACATGATGCGTTCTCTTGAAGAGGTCGTGCGTCAGCTGGATATTCGACGTGCGCAGGTCACCGTTGAAGCCATAATTGTCGAAGTGTTCGAAGGCGACGGCACCACATTGGGCGTGCAATGGGCTAGTGAAAAAGGCGGCGGACAGCAGTTTAACAATGGTGTGATTGGTATTGGTGCATTGGGCGTAGCCTTGCGTGAAGCTGAAGACACGGTGAATGATATCAGTACGATTACCGCTAACGGCGAAGTCGTAACCAGTACCGAAACGGTTGAAGGTAATCTAACACCTTTGGCAAGCTTGCTGGGTGGCCTCAACGGCTTCTTGGTCGGTGTGGTTAAAGATGGTTGGGGAGCAGTACTACAAGCAGTGAGTACAGATACCAATTCAAACGTGTTATCGACTCCTCACCTAACCACCATGGACAACGAAGAAGCGTTTTTCATTGTCGGGCAAGAAGTGCCTATTATTACGGGGTCTTCTACTGGCTCAAACAACGCCAATCCCTTTCAGACCGTCGAGCGTAAAGAAGTGGGTATCAAATTGAAAGTAACACCGCAGATTAACGAAGGTAACGCGGTGCAAATGCTGATCGAGCAAGAAGTGTCCAGTGTCAGTGGTGCAACCTCGGTAGATATCGCGATCAATAAACGTGAAATCAAAACCACGGTGATCGTTGATGACGGCGGCACCATAGTGTTAGGCGGTTTAATAGACGAAGAAGTACAAGAAAGCGTGTCTAAAGTGCCACTTTTGGGTGACATCCCGTTTTTTGGTAACTTATTTAAATCTACCACCACCAGCAAGCGCAAACGTAATCTAATGGTGTTTATCCGTCCCACTATCGTCCGTGATGGTGTGACTATGAACAAGATCAGTCATAAGAAATATAACTTTATTCGCGCTCAACAATTAAAACGTCAAGCCGAAGGCATCGCATTAATGCCGTTGACCGACAGCCCGACGTTGCCTGAATGGGACGATGCGTTGTCATTGCCGCCCACGTTTGAAGAGTATTTGTTGAAGAAAGACGAGGAAAGTAAAAACGAATGAGCACCGAAACAGCGACACAGGCTGCGCTCGATGCCTCAGGCACCAATCTTGATCCAGAGCGCTCCGAACAAGCAATGGAAGAAATTGAACACGAGCCACATAAACAGCTAGCGTTCAGTTTTGCCAAACGACACAAAGTGCTACTAGACACTGGTGAAGAACCTACGGTGCTTTATCACACTGCAAATACTGATTTTTCAGTATTTATCGAAGTGCGCCGTTTCTTGCAAAGCGACTTTGTGCTGCGCGAAATTCCAGACGAGCAATTTGAAGATCTACTCACCAAAGCCTTTCAACGTGATTCATCTGCCGCTAAGCAGTTAATGGAAGACATAGGTAATGAGAGCGATCTTTTTGCGCTTGCCGAAGAGCTTCCAGATACCGAAGACTTGCTCGAAAATGAAGACGACGCGCCTATTATTAAATTGATTAACGCCATGCTGGGCGAAGCAATCAAGGAAGGCGCCTCTGATATTCACATCGAGACGTTTGAAAACCAATTAATTGTGCGTTTTAGAGTTGACGGTGTATTGCGTGAAATTCTGCGCCCCAACCGCAAGCTTTCCACCATGCTGGTCTCGCGTATCAAGGTAATGGCCAAACTCGACATCGCAGAGAAGCGGGTACCGCAAGATGGCCGGATCACCTTACGTATTGCCGGTCGCGCGGTAGATGTGCGGGTCTCGACAATGCCATCTAGTCATGGTGAACGGGTGGTATTGCGTTTACTCGATAAGAACAATGCTCGCTTGAATTTAACTGATTTAGGCATGACTCAAGAAAACCGCGCTCACTTTTCTAAATTGATCCGTAAACCACACGGTATCATCTTAGTAACCGGACCAACGGGTTCAGGTAAAAGTACCACCTTGTATGCCGGTCTTTCTGAGATTAACTCTAAAGATCGTAATATTTTAACGGTCGAAGATCCTATCGAATTTGATTTACAAGGCATTGGCCAAACTCAAGTGAATCCTCGCGTAGATATGACCTTTGCCCGCGGGCTAAGAGCGATTCTGCGGCAAGACCCTGACGTGGTAATGATCGGTGAAATACGCGATTTAGAAACGGCGCAAATTGGCGTGCAAGCCAGTTTAACCGGTCACTTAGTGTTATCGACTTTACACACCAATACGGCGTCTGGCGCGATTACGCGTCTAGAAGATATGGGCATTGAGCCCTTCTTACTGTCCTCAAGTTTGCTCGCTGTATTATCACAACGCTTGGTAAGAACCTTGTGTGAAGATTGCAAAGTGCCTCACCTGCCAAGTGAAGCCGAATGCCAGATTTTAGGTTTAAGCACGACCGATAACAGTCATCAAATATACAGTCCAAAAGGCTGTGCAGCTTGTAATCAAACGGGGTACCGTGGCCGAACCGGTATCCATGAGCTTTTGATTGTTGATGAAGGCATTCGCGAGTTGGTGCATAACGGGCATGGCGAACAAGCCATCGAAAAATACATACGTCAGAATACCCCCAGTATTCGCGAAGACGGCTGTCAAAAGGTTCTCAAAGGTTACACCTCACTAGAAGAAGTGTTGCGTGTTACTCGGGAGGATTAGTCTTGGCGGCTTATGCATACAAGGCCCTAAATGAAAAAGGTCGTAACAAAAACGGCGTTTTAGAGGGTGATAACGCAAGACACATTCGACAACAACTGCGCGAATTGGGATTGATTCCGATCGAGGTGGAGCAAGTTGCTGAAAGTGAAAGGCGTGCCAACAAACGTAATATTAGCCTTTTTCAACGAGGAATTTCAGCCAGCGATCTTGCGCTGCTAACCCGTCAAATTGCGACCCTCATTGAATCTGCCCTACCCATAGAAGAAGCGTTATTAGCAGTGGCAGAGCAATGTGAAAAGCCACGGCATAAAAATATGATGATGGCAGTACGCAGTAAAGTGGTTGAAGGGCATTCATTGGCCGATGCAATGGCAGAGTTCCCCCATGTGTTTGATGAGCTGTTTCGCGCTATGGTGGCCGCAGGTGAGAAATCGGGTCACCTTGATACCGTTCTCAACCGACTCGCCGATTACACCGAAAAACGTCAGCAAACGCGCAGTCAAATCACCCAAGCGATGGTCTATCCCTCGCTGATGATGTTCTTCGCGTTTGGCATTGTGTTTTTGCTCCTCACGGTGGTGGTACCCAAAATTGTTGGTCAGTTTGACAACATGGGACAAGACCTACCCACCATTACCCGCGTATTGATCTCAGTAAGTGAGTGGTTACAAAGTTATGGCCTGATCATGATCGCCTTAATAGTGGTGCTGATATTGGTTGCTCAGCGCATGGTGCAAAAACCGGCAATGAAGAAACGCTATCATCAATTCATCTTGAAATTGCCGTTGATTGGCAAAGTCTCCAAAGGCCTCAACACCGCGCGGTTTGCCAGTACCTTGAGCATTCTTAACGCCAGTGCAGTGCCTTTGTTAGAAGCGATGCGTATAGCTGGGGACGTTTTGGAAAATGTACACATTCGTGAAGCTGTGGCTCAAGCCGCAGTCAATGTTAAAGAAGGCTCAAGTCTACGCGCGGCCTTAGAAAAAACCCGCATGTTCCCACCGATGATGATGCATATGATTGCGTCGGGAGAACGCAGCGGCGAACTACAACAAATGCTCAAACGAGCGGCAGATAATCAAGATAGGGAATTTGAGGCGCTCGTTGGTGTCTCACTTAAGGTGTTTGAGCCAATTTTGATTGTCTCTATGGCGGCCGTGGTACTGTTTATTGTACTGGCAATTCTGCAACCCATTTTAGCGCTTAACAATATGGTGAATATGTAATGAAAGTGACAACCCAAAAACAAGGTGGCTTTACTCTAATCGAAGTCATGGTCGTGTTATTAATTATTGGTATTATGGCTGGTTTAGTTGCGCCGCAAATCCTCGGCTCACAAGAGGAAGCTCAGCGTAAAGCCGCTGCGGTAGACATACGTTCGTTAGAAAGTGCCTTAACCCGCTACAAGCTTAGCAACAATCGTTTCCCCACCACCGAGCAGGGTCTGGATGCGCTGATCAATCAACCTACTATTGAGCCGATCCCACGCAATTATCCGCAAGGCGGCTATATTACCAGTCTGCCTGATGATCCTTGGAACAATCCCTATCAATTGCTCAGCCCAGGCGAAATTGGCGTGATTGATGTGTTCTCCAACGGACCTGATGGTGAGCCAGGTACCGATGATGATATTGGTAACTGGAACCTGAACGAATACCTGTAATTGTTTAACGGCGGTCACCTCATGCCAGCGTCACGATTTCGGCCTCAATCCGGCTTTACCCTAATCGAGATAATGGCAGTATTAGCTATCATTGGCATAGTGGTGAGTATGGTGACCTTTAAAAATTTCGGCACTACACCAACTGAAGAGCTCGAAAAGCAAGCCAAGCGTTTTCAAGTCATTGTCGATATGGCGTCAGATTACGCAGTGCTCAACCAGCAAGAGATAGGCATTCGAATTGAGCCTAAGACTAACGAGTACGTGTTTATGTGGCTCGATGATAAGCAAAATTGGCAACTGCTGGAAAACGAAGTGGCCTTTGCTAAATATCAATTACCTGAGCCCTTCACTCTTGCTTTGGAATTAGACGATTTACCTTGGATAGAAGAAGACAATCTGTTTAGTGACGGTATTTTTGACGAAACATTATCCTTTGATGAAGATCGTGTTGAAATTGGCAAAGAAGAAGAGCAGAAAAAACTGCCGCCACCGCAAATTTTACTACTCTCAAGCGGCGACATCACTCCGTTTAGCCTAACCATGATCTACGAGCCCGAATTTAGCGAAGACAATCCGGTGTATTATCAGTTAAATGCCGAAGATGTGGCGCCGATTAAACGCGTTGGTCCTTTGGACGCCATACCATGAGACGTGTTGCCATGAAACCTAGCCAAATCGGCTTTTCTGCCGCAGGCTTTACCTTATTAGAAGTGCTTCTTGCCGTGGGCATTTTTGCCATTACTGCCACGGCAGTAGTGAAAGCTGCCTCTGATCACCTAAACGGTGTAGTGCAAATTGAAGAGATCACCTTTGCCACTTGGGTTGCCAATAACCGATTGACCGAAGTACATATCGAGAAAAAGTGGCCACCTAAAGATGCCGAAAAAGGTGAAGTAAACATGGCTGGCCGAACTTGGTATTGGCAACAAAAAGTACTTAAGACACCCGACAAAGATCTGCTGGGAATAGAGATCCAAGTGGGCTTAGATGAAGACTATCAACGCACCACGACGTCCGTCACCAGTTACCTCGCCAAACCCGGGGCGCCCTAGCTGATGAGCAGAATCAACCGAGGTTTTACCTTGCTCGAAATCATGATTGCGATGGCAATCTTTACCTTGATAGGGTTTGGCTCCACAGCGGTGCTCACCGAGGTGATCGAGAGTAACCAAATATCTGAAGCGCGCTTCGATAGTCTGCAAAAGCTGCAACGAGCCATGTTGGTAATAGAACGAGACGTGCTGCAAGCGGTGCCGCGTGCAATCCGCATTGAAGGTCAAAACAATGCCATTGTTATGCGTGGCGACAAAGACTTATTTGAGAGTCAGGCAGATGGCTTAGGATTTGTCCGTGCAGGGTGGCAAAATCCGCGTTTGATGTTACACAGAAGCACTTTACAAGGGGTTGCCTACCGTTTATCTGAAGGCAGATTAGAACGGCTATATGGTAACTACGTCGACAATGTGTCCGGCTTCGAGCCCAAAATCAGAGTGCTGCTTTCTGATGTAGAAGACTTTCAAGTGAATTTTTTAGTGGCCCCCGATGAAGATCCAAGAGATCAGGAAAACTGGGAAGAAAAATACACAGGCACGGAACTGCCCGCAGCCATTTCTATTACCATAGAAAGTAAAGAGTTCGGCACTATACACAGGTTGTTTTCCGTTGGTGGAGGCGCTGTTTAGTATGCCGACTCAACCAAAAGCACTACATAAACAATCTGGCGTTGCATTAATTGTGGTGCTGATGCTAGTCGCACTGGTAGTGATCATTACTGCCGATATGGCATCGCGATTACAACTACAAGTCACCCGTGCCAGTAATATCAAAGACAACAATCAAGCCTATTGGTACGCCATGGGTGCCGAACAGTTTGCGCAAAAGTCGATTCTCGCGCTGCTGCAAAAAAATGAGAATGTGATCTCTTTAGAGGGTGACTGGTCGCAAGAATTCACCTTTCCACTGGAAGGCGGCGGAATTCAGGCACAATTACTCGATATGCAAACCTGTTTCAATCTCAATGCGGTCAACGCAGTCAATAGCAGTGAGGATTCTGATAGCAGTCCCAATACAGGTACACCAACGTCCCCCACAGATGCTAACGGTCAACAAAACCAAAATAAGCCACAACCCGTGACTAGAACACAACCTGAGTTAGGTGCGGCCCCCGAAGAAGCCATCGCCTTTGCGCGCCTACTACAAAATGCGGTCCCAGAGTTGGACAACTACAGCGTTGAAGTGGTGCGTGATTCATTGATAGATTGGTTGGACAGTGATGATAACCTCAGCCAAAGTGGTGCTGAGGATGCCGATTATGCGGCGCTAGTAAATCCGTATTTGGCTGCCAATGCTAATATGGTCAGTAAATCAGAGTTTCGGTTAGTCAATGGTGTTCAAGCCCAATGGGTAAACCAGTTATTGCCGCAGATATGCGTGATCCCAAAACTCAACGAACTTAAAATTAACGTCAACACGGTTGTTGAAGAGCAAGCGCCGGTGCTGGCTGCCCTTACTGGTGCGTCAGTGGCTGAGATCCAAACCTTGATCAGTAATCGCAGACCCAGCGGATATGAGAATATTCAAGATTTCTTATCGGAAACCCTGTTTAGCAATTATCCGCTAAACGCGGTTCAACAATCCTGGTTCGATGTTAAAACAGAATACTTTTTATTACACACCAAGACCCGCTACAATAACGCATCGTTTGCCATGTCCTCGCTATTTAAAGTACAAGACAAGCAGAAAGTGACTGTGATTAGGCGTGAGTTCGGAGGAAAGCTTTAATGGAAAATCTTGTTATCCGGTTAGGATCAACTACCAATGACCCCGTGCATTGGTTGGTATGGTCTGGCCATGAACAAGAGATTATTGCCTCAGGCGTTTTAGAAAACGCAGAGCAACTATCTTCTTTGTCTCAACGTGCTGGGCAACGTCCAATCACGGCCTTGGTGCCTGGTTGTGATTTTTTGCTTAAATGGGTCACCTTGCCAGCCAAAGCGTCGCGTAAAGTACTCAGTGCCATCCCTTTTATGTTAGAAGAAGATTTAAGCTCAGATATCGGCGACCACTTCTTCGCATTAGGAGACAGACAAGCAGAACAACAAGCCGTCGCTGTGGTTAATCACAACAAGATGCAAGATTGGTTAAGCGCAATCCAAGCTGCCAATTTGTATTGCGATAAAATGTTACCCGATATTTTAGCCCTGCCTTATCAAGAAGATACCTGGAGTTTGGTGACCTTAGGCCAACAAGCCATTGTTCGACAAGATCAGTGGCAAGGATTACAAGGCGACATGAGCTGGGTGTTACCGGCTATTGAGCATTTTGCCAAGCAACAAACCGTGCCATTGAAAATAGCCAATTACAGTGGTGAAAATATTGCCGCCTTGGCCAATGTTACCGCCGAAGATCAACCGCTCGATATGCCCATGCAGTTGCTCGCGACAGGCGCACTAAAAAGCCAATTCAATTTATTGCAGGGCGTGTATAAACCGAATACCCGTAGCACCGGAAAATGGCGGCAGTGGCGGGTAGCGGCGGTGCTAGCTGTAGTCGCTTTATTAGTAACCTTAGTGGATAAAAACATCGAGCTGAATCGTCTTGAGCAACAAAGTGACGAATTAACCGCACAAATGCACGCTGAGTTTAAGCGCGCCTTCCCGGATCTAAGAAGACCGATCAACATCAGGCGAGTAATGGAAACTAACATGGCCAAACTGGAAAATGGCGGTGGAAGTGTGTCGATGTTGGCGGTCATGTCACAATTAGCCGATGCCTTTGCAAGCAGCGATGTGAAACCTCAGACCATTCGCTTTGACAGCACTCGCTCAGAATTACGGATGCAGGCTGTAGCTAGCAAGTTTGAACAGTTAGAATTGTTCAAACGCTTAGCCGAAGAAAAAGGCTTCGAAGTGCAACAAGGTGCGATAAACAGTAAAGACGACCAAGTGATTGGTTCATTGTCGATCAGGAGTTAACATGAATGACCTACTAGAAAAATTCAATCAACTCAGTGATCGTGAAAAGCTGCTGGTCTCTATCTCGGGCGCCTTAGTGGTTATTTTCCTATTTTATTATGTTCTGTGGTCACCGATGAACTCGGCATTGGAAAAGCAGCGCAATCTTGTTACTTCCAAACAAGCCGACTTGGCATGGATCCAGAAAAACGCCAATCGTGCAGTGCAATTGCGCACAGGCTCAGACACAGCAACGCGCTTTGCTGGCTCGCTACCGCAAGCTGTAAATCAAACCGCAAGCCGCATCAATATCACCATTTCCCGCATGCAGCCCCAAGGCGAAGAATTGAAGGTGTGGGTAGACCAAGCGCCCTTTAACGATGTAGTAAGTTGGTTGCAAAATATGGAAAACCAAGGCATTCGTATTATTAACGTCGATCTTGCTGAAGCAAATGCGCCCGGTATGGTCAAAGTCAGAAGTTTACAGTTAGGGAAGTCATGAGTCGAATCGTTAAATGGAGTCTTTTGGGGTTGCTGGCCTATCTGGTTTTCTTAATTGTAAAGCTGCCAGCTAGTCAGGTCGTTCATCGAATTAATCACTCAAACGAAGTGGTTATCAGCGATGTACGCGGCACTATTTGGAATGCCACCGCCAGTTTGCTGATCGTCAATAATGTTGCCATAGAACGAGTATCATGGAAAACCTCCTTCTGGTCACTGTTGGTCGGCAATGTCACCTTGGATATCAAGGGCGGCAATCTGCGAGCCAGTGATAAAGTTTCGGTGCAAGGCCCAGTCACGATCAGCCTATTCGATCCAACCCATATTCGAGCCTCGGATCTAAACATTTACGTACCCGCCAACATGGTTATCGCACAGGTAACCTTACCTGTTACTGTTGATGCCGGCGGTCGATTCAAAATACAAATTAAGGAGTTAGATTATCATCAAGCATGTGTAACCCTTGAAGGCAAAGGACAATGGTTGAATGCCGGAATTGAAGGCTTAGGGGAGCCATTGGAGCTTGGCAACTTTGATGCAGATCTAAGCTGCATCGAAAATGACATACTGGTGCGAATTAAACCACCCAATATTTTTAACCTAAGTGCCGATGCTCGCGTACCAATGAACTTGGCTGTGTCAGTAAATGGCCGCTTCAAGCCCGATGACTCTTTACCTAAACAAGTTAAAGATGCGGCTAATTTCTTTGGTCGTCCTGACGCCGATGGCTTCTACAACATTAAACTCTAGCCAGGTTCATTTGGTCGCTAAGAATTAAAGGGTTGTTCAATAATATCGTTGAGTAACACCCGATAATCATGCACTGCAGGGAATGCGTCAATTTGACGTATTTCTTCCTGACTGTCCGGATTACTCACCGCCAGTAGATGCTGAATGCCAAAATCCTGTGCAGACTGCAAAATATTCACACTGTCATCGACAAACAGAGTTGTCTTGGGATCAAATCCCAAACGCTTATGTAAGCGTTGCCACAATAGTTGCGACTCCTTAGTTACGCCAAATTCATGGGTCGAGATCAAGGTATCTATGTGGCTATCCAATTTCGTGTGCTCTACTTTCAAAGACAAACTATCAGGGTGAGCATTGGTGACTAACACCACTTCTCGGCCACTTTTGTGCAGTGCGTCTAAAAAAGGCAACGTGTCGGGGCGTATACTTATCAAATGCTCAATCTCGCGCTTGGCTTCCATGATGTTCATATCGAGCCGATCGGCCCAATAGTCCAAGCAATACCAATTAATCGTCCCCATCACTTTTTGATATTCCTGATGAATATATTCTTTGGCTTGGTGCAAAGAAATACCACGGTTTTGGGCAATTTTTTGCGGCACGACTTCCATCCAAAAGTGGTTATCAAAATGCAAGTCCAGCAGAGTTCCATCCATGTCGAGCAAAACAGTGTTAATTTGAGTCCAGGGCAACATTGGCAAGTGAGTGATCCTTAGGTTAAAGTAGAGAGCAATTCAGCAGTATCAGTTTAACGTGATAGGTTAATGAATAAAATAGACCCCGACAAACCACTTCCACAAATTCATCAACGAGAAATCGTTGCCAAAAGCGGATTATTCCGAGTTGAGCGGGTCGATTTAGAATTTTCCAACGGTGCTACACGACAATTTGAACGCATGGCTGGCTCAGGAAGGGGAGCGGTGATGATAGTGCCTTTCATCAACCCGGAGACTTTTTTACTCATTCGTGAATACGCTGCGGGCACACATTCCTACCAAATTGGGTTTCCTAAAGGGTTGATTGATCCGGGCGAAACGCCATTGCAGGCCGCAGATAGGGAACTCAAAGAAGAAGCGGGCTATGGTGCAAAATCGCTCACCGAAATACACAAAGTCAGCATGGCACCGACGTTTTTTGACGCACAAATGAATATTATACTGGCAGATGGGTTGTATCCCTGCCGACTTGAAGGTGACGAACCTGAACCTCTGGAAGTCATTGAATGGTCAATCCACAATATTGATGCGTTATTAGCCAGAGACGATTTTATTGAAGCACGATGTATCGCTGCGCTATTCTTAGTGCAGAAACACTTACATAAGCAAACCATATCTGAGGAAAACTGATGCCAGAGGATCCCCGTCAAGCGTTGCTAGAAATTGCCAAAGATGCCGCAATAAAAGCGGGTAAAGAAGTGTTGCGTATTTATGATAGCGGCGACTTCAAGTCCTATGAAAAAGAAGATGAGTCTCCAGTCACCTCAGCAGACTACAAAGCCAATGAAATTATTCTGGCGCTGTTACACGAGCAAACTCCAGACATACCTATCATGTCTGAAGAGTCAAACAACGGTACTTTAGCAGACCGACAACATTGGCAACGTTATTGGCTCATTGATCCTATCGATGGCACTCAGGAGTTTATCGCCAGAAGTGGCGATTATGCCGTCAATATTGCGCTGATTGAAAACAATGAACCTGTACTAGGCGTGATCTATTGGCCTCCAGGTGAAACCCTGTATTACGCATCAAAAGGCCATGGAGCCTTTAAATCAAGTCCACTTGAAAGTAAACAAATCTTCGTTAGAGAGTTTGATGAGCCTGCTGAGGATGTTGTTGTCATCGCAATTAGTCGCCGACAATCAAGAGAAAAAGTCATGTCACGGATGAGCAGTGAACGCACTTATCAAACGCTTCCGCTTGGCAGTTGCTCACTAAAAGCCTGCTTTATTGCCGAAGGTAAAGCAGATGTATTCCTGCGCATTGGCGTGACGGGTGAATGGGACACAGGCGCTTCACAATGCATAGTGGAAGAAGCCGGCGGTAAAATTTTGTCAGTGGATTTTGCACCTCTTACCTACAACCAACGTAACAGTACTGAAAATCCAGATTTTATTGTCATGGGTGACAAGCAAATCAATTGGACCGATGTCGTCAAAGCGGAAATAGGAAAGAAAAAATGAGAACTATCAGTCTATTATTAGTTTCACTGTTATCGATAACCTATAGCACTGCTAGCTATGCGGGTTGGTCATTGGAAAATCAGCTTTCAACCCTCAATTTTATGTCGACTAAAAATCAACATATTACCGAAAGTCACAGTTTTACCCAATTCTCCGGCTCATTAGATGATTCTGGCCGTCTTGAGGTAACTGTTGAATTAAAATCCGTTGAAACCAACATCCCTATTCGTAATGAACGTATGCAAGAGCATTTGTTTGAGGTCAATACCAGCCCCAGTGCCAAACTCGTTGCCCAGGTGCCTAAAGCCGTGCTTTCCATGGCAGCAGGGGAAACGCGCTCAATCTCATTGGATACCAAGATCACTATCAAAAACGTGACCGCTGACTATCCAGTTCAAGTGAGAGTCACGAAAGACAAAGATGGCCGCCTAGTGGCAACCACAATCAAACCAATCATGATCCAAGCCCCCAAACACGGGTTGGTGTCAGGCCTAGGCGTACTCAAAGAAATAGCGGGCCTGAAAAGTATTGGCTTCACAGTGCCCGTATATTTTTCAGTGGTCTTCAGTAAATAAAGAAGGGGGCGGGCTGAAGACGCTATCAATTCAGTTCCGCTTAATTGTTAGCCTTACTATTTTTATTCGCGTTTTCTGCCCAAAAGGTCTATAAGAAGAAGGTGATGTATAGGAGTTGTTGCTACTAAGGATAAACTAACCTGAGGAACAGACTATGCAAACTCTCCCGAAGCAAAAAGGAATTACCCTGATTGCCGCCATTCTCCTCGCTCTAGCCGCCGCTGCATTAGCCGCGTTGTTGTCCGGATGGTATTCCGCGAATGCAGTCGCTCACGGTAATCGTTGCACCCGAGACATGCTTCGGATGCAAACAGATGAAAATTTATATAATCAATCGGTTGCCAGTGGCAGCCCAGATGTTGCCTTGTGTAATAAGATTAATAACGCCATCGATCAATACAATAAAACCTGTGGCAGTGATTTTGGGACCTTCCCCAGAAAAACCTGTGGTTGATGAAACATAGGGCCGGATTGAATATTTTTTGAGTTGTTCAGGCAAGGTGACAAGAATGACGAATAGTCAATTCGCCGCTTTTATTTCAATGAATAGATGCGCTGCTACTTGCCCAATCAAGATGCAACTTGATGATCTTAAGCTACTTTAATTACAGCGTTCAGGTTAGTTACTCTTTGTGGGTTTGTAACTTGGGCGCATCAGAATGGCTTGTTAGGTGTTCCTCTATGCCGTAACTTAGCATGATAGACGTTAATGCCCCTGAGTCTTTGAGCAATCGAACTTCTCGATCGAATGCGTCGCGCAGCGTATGGCCTAATTCATCCGGCGAAAAAGCCATATACAAATGATCGTGACGGTCAATACTGTGCATATTAACCTTATCCATAACCCCCATTGACGACGCCATATAATGGGCTACGAAGTAATTTTCTGGAAACACATCGATACTGCCTCGATTCAACATCACTAATAAGGCTTTCACCGAAGCGTAGTGATTTAATATAACGAGGCGGTCATTTTTGGACTTTCTTTTGGCAATGTACTGGTCAAGCGGTCCATTTAAGTCATAGGTATAATTCGCGATTACCCCTAGGATCAAACTTTCTAACGTGTTGAACACTTGATCGTTGTCGAATAATTGATCTTTACGAACGACCAATACGGTCCTATCAATCGCTATTAATTCTTTGCTTAAAATAGTTTTACCATGATTAGTAATGCTAGCGGCAATAATTGCTTGGGCTTGACTCTTTTCAACAAGGTCGACAGATTTTTGCCATCCCAATGGGTAAAACACAGGCTCAGTCCCTAGTTTGCGAAATACACGTTTAGAAACCTCAACCAAGTAACCCGGCTTGTCACTGGTCACATCGCAAATATAAGGGCACCACTCGTCTGTAGCTATAGTGATTTTTGCGGGTAACTGAGTACTTTCAGCATGTGCTGTACCCAACAACGTGGTTAACAAAACACAATAGTAAGCAAGAATCTTGATCATATATTCCTTAATTTAGCTAAGTCGTCCTACCAAAGTAATTAGAGTGTACCTAATTCGACAGTGAGTACCAATCAGCAGAATTATTGTAGACAAGGATAAGGATGAATTAAAAAGATACAACCCGATTTTTTAAAGTTGGTCTTTGCGGACAATGTTGATGGTCTCATGAAGTTCTGAATACTGAATCAGTACTTCACCACTTTGCAGTTGCCTCATTACGTGCTCAACCTTTTCGGAAAGCGTGTATTCCAGCTCACCATAGTCTGTTCCTTCTCGTAAAACAAAGGACTCTACAAGGTTGTTTAGCGTGTCTTGGGGGATTTCTGAGATAGGGATTATCATTCAGCTTTTGCTACCGGGGCTGCATAAGGAGAGATAAAGTCACTCACTCGCTGATGAAACCAGATCCGAGGATTCCATGGAGTGCCCTGCATGAATCCAACATGGCCACCGGAGCGACTTAATTCGAATTCTACTTTGTCAGACAAGTCATGCTCTTCGGGTATGACGGCTTCATTCATAAAAGGATCGTCGACTGAATGCAAGATCAAGGTGGGTGTGTCTATGCTTTTCAAAAATCCAATTGCGCTGCATTTTTGATAATAATCATCGGCATTGGCAAAACCATGCAGTGGGGCGGTTACATGTTCGTCAAACTCTCGGAAACTCTGTAGATTAGCCACTTGTTGATCTTTAATTGCCAGCAATCCCTGATAGTCAATGGTGCGCATTTTGGTGCGTAGGGTAGATACCATGCTTTTAAGCAAATAGTTCTGATACACCCGCGAGAACCCACGGCCAATACTTTTGGCGCATTCATCGAGTTTTAGTGGAGCAGAGATGGCGACGGCCGCTTTTAAAAATCGTTGTGAGGGGTTTTCACCTAACAATTTGAGTAGCATATTCGCTCCCAAGGAAAATCCAATAGCGACTTTAGGTAGCTGAGGAAATTTGTTGTCTAGCCATTCTAAAAAATAACTGGCATCTTTGGTTTCACCGGAATGATAGGCTCGAGCGGTGCTATTGGCTTCGCCACCACAACCGCGAAAATGCATTAGCACGGTTTGCCAACCCTGCCCCTGCAGTTGTGCCATAAGATCATTGGCGTAATGAGATTTCACCGATCCTTCGAGTCCGTGGAATACCACGGCCAAGCCTTTAGCTTGGGCAACTTTTTCAGGTTGTCCCCAGACTAAATTAACAAAGTCAGTGTCAGGTAGCGTTAAGCGCTCGCTTCTAACCTTTAACGGTTGCCGGCGCTGGATAAAGCGAGGCCATAAAGTTTGTATATGGCGGTTTCGCGCCCACAGCGGCGGCGCAAAATCGCTGAACTTGATTCGACCTTTAGCAGCGGCTTTACCACTGCTTAAATGTGCGGGCTTGTCAGTCATCTATGTAAATTTTCTCATCCGTAATAAGTAGCTGCAATGTTGTTAGTAATTTTTGCAGGTTTGGATCACCTTTGTGGTGTAAACAATGATAGTAGACATCGAAATTGCTCTGTTTGTGGCGCTGAATTTTTAATCCTTGCACCGTCTCTATCAGCAATTGTTGTTGTTGTTGCTCATACTGTAACTCATGTTCAAGCAATTGCTGATAACGATTTTGATCAACCTCTTTAGCGGCTTTGCGCTGCGCTCGCACACTCTGTGTTAGTGCGTCTAAGTCCTTAATGGCAAACTGTAATTTATTAAAGTGTTCCGCACTTAAATACACGCCGCTATTGTCTAAGTATCCACATAACAGCAGTAAGTTTACGTTAAGTTGTGCTTCGTCCTGTAATCTCAAGCACAGCTGTTTAACCGCATCTTCACTGTAAACGCGGATTGAATAGTGCCAAAAATCCTCACTCGAAAGCATGTTGTTGTTCGAATTCCTGTTGCTTTGTTTCAAGTTGTTCCTGAGCATCTAACCATTGCATTTCAATTTCTTCCAATTCGCTTTTCACTTTACCCTGATCCACCAGCAACTGCTTCATTTTCGATTTATTCTGCTCAGTGTAGATTTCGGGGTCAGCCAGCTCGGCATCAATTTTTGCCAACGACTGAGTCAATCGCTGCATGTGTTTCTCTGACGACTCAATCTGTTTTCGTAAAGGGCCGGTTGACTGTCGAAACTCTGCTTCCAAGCGTTTCTGGTGCTTGCGATCTAGTTTAGGTGCCGCCCCCTGTTCAGCGCTGGAGGCGTCATTTTGGGCATTTATTTTGCTGTTCTTAGCATCATTAAGCAACCAATCTCGATAGTCGTCGAGATCACCAGAAAAAGGCTCAACACGCCCCGCATCGACCAGATAAAAATCATCACACACCGAAGACAATAAAAAGCGGTCATGGGACACAATCACCATCGCACCTTCAAAGCTTTGTAATGCCAGATTAAGCGCATGACGCATGTCTAAGTCTAAATGGTTGGTTGGTTCATCGAGCAGTAACAAGTTAGGTTTTTGATATACCAGTAGCGCCAGCACCAAACGTGCTTTTTCACCACCGGACATAGGTGCGACCTTGCCAAGTGCCTGCTCGCCATGGAATCCAAAGCCGCCTAAATAGTCACGTAAGCTTTGTTCGGTGGCTTTTTTGTCTAAGCGGTAAAGGTGGTCAATGGCAGAATCATCAGGCCTTAGAAATTCCAATTGGTGCTGCGCGAAATACCCGATGCGCAAGCCCGCCGAGGTCATATAATCGCCACTCATCGGGGTCTTTTCATTGGCTAGCAATTTAATCAGGGTAGACTTACCCGCACCGTTGCGACCCAATAAACCGATTCGACTGCCAGGTACTAAATTTAAGTGCAAACTGTCGATGATCACCTGTTCGCCGTACCCGACCCTTACTTGCTCCATTTTTACCAGTGGATTAGGCAATTTTGGCGGCTGGAAAAATTCGAACGAAAATTGTGAATCAGCATGGGCCGGCAGTAAATCTTCCATTTTTTCCAATTGCTTGATCCGGCTTTGTGCTTGCTTGGCTTTGCTGGCTTTAGCTTTGAATCTATTGATGAATGACTCTAAATGGGCAACTTTAGCCTGTTGCTTTTGATACTCCAGGTCTTGAAGGCGTAAGCGCTCAGCCCGCTGCTTTTCAAAGGCTGCGTAGTTACCGGTGTAGCTGACTAATTGTTGTTGTTCAACACTGACTATTTCATCTACTGTGCTATCTAAAAAAGACTTATCGTGAGAAATAAGTACCAAGGTACCTGTGTATCGAGCCAACCAGCGCTCTAACCAGATAACCGCATCTAAGTCTAAGTGGTTAGTGGGCTCATCCAGCAGCAGTAGATCAGAATGACACAACAATGCCTGAGCTAGGTTAAGACGCATGCGCCAACCACCCGAGAAATCGGTCACCGGAGATTGCATTTTGTCGTGGCTAAAACCTAATCCGGCCAGAATGGTTGCCGCGCGCGACTCCATGTCGTAAGCTCCGGCATGTTCAAGTTGACCATGCAGCAATGCGATCTGCTCACCATCGTGGTTTTGTTCGGCGATGGCAAGTTGTTGCTCTAGTCGTCGATAGCCTAAGTCGCCATCGATCACATAGTCAACGGCGCTGCGGTTTGAGGCCGGTGTTTCTTGCGCGACCGAGACAATTTGCCATTGCTTAGGCAATTGACATTCACCCGCATCTTGATGAAGCTCACCTCTAAGCAGCGCAAACAAACTCGACTTACCACAGCCATTCGCGCCAATCAGGCCCACTTTATGGCCTGGGTATATAGTCGCAGAGGCTTTATCTAACAGTACTTTAGTACCGCGTAACAGTGTTAAGTCAGAAATTTGGATCATTGGACAACTTTACTAATCAAAAATCGCATAATTGGCGTAGTATATCACCGAGCCCGCCGTTATCTCTATTTGATAAGGCGCATATCACTATTTAGCGAGAAACAATGAATAAAAAGACTAAAAAACGCTTCGTCGCCGGAGCCATCTGCCCTAAATGTAAAGCGATGGACACCATCATGTTATTCTTCGAAAATAATATTGAAAAATTAGAGTGTGTCCAATGTGATTATCACGAAGTGCAGACCGAAGAAAAAATCGACCAAGCCAAGCGTCAAAATGAAAGTGTGATTGGCGTGTTTAAGCCTGATTAGTCCGCTTCGTTAAATCAACACACCAGTGACTCAGATTGATCCTCAATAGTGTGGTGGTGGCGCTTCTTCTGACGCATCGGCCAAATTTGACGGTTCTAGCTGCTTCACCTTATTGACCATCTGCTTAAGCTGAAAGCTGATTTTATCGATTTGTAACTGTTGGTCCGCGAGCGCCTGATTCAACTGTTCAATAGTATCTTCTTGAAACGCGACTTGAGTCTCTAAACTGGCTATTTGACTTTGAAGATCTTCGTTCATCTGGGTAAGTCCTGTCATGCTTATTAGTATTTCCAGTATTCTGCTAAACCGCTACTGCTCACGGTCATTATTTGATTGTCTTGGATAAAACTTGCCGCGTAAATAATCGCGCTTTGCGGCTGCGTGCCGACTTTGGGTGATACCCGCCACTCTTGCACTTCACTGCCGGTTTGTACCGACCATAGATTCAATGCTCGGCCAGGCGAACCTGTTATTAAATATTGGCCATCATCGGAGAAAGTCGCTGAGCTGAAGATTTTTTGTCGTTGTATATAACTCAGTTGACTGATTTCTTCACCTGTTTGCAAATCCCAAATTCGTGCCCCGCGTTTACTGTCTGCAGTAAATGCAAATCGCCCTTCATCATCCAACGCAACTTTAGTAACGCGACTGGTATGAGTAAATCGATGAATCACCTGACCGCTGCGAGTATCCCATAAATAGGCAATATAATCATTGCTGCCCGTTAGTGCGTAGTAGCCATTGGGCGAAAGATCCACGCTGTTTATTTTTTCCTGATGGCCTAAGAATTCTAATCGGCGACCCGTTTGCGGTTCAAAAAACATGACTTTCCCGTTTCCTCTACCGACTAAGATGCCTCGGCCACCATTTGACACCGCGATGTCTCGTACACTGGCCTCGTCAATTCGCCAAAAGCCCACGGGCTCTCCATTTGATAAGTCCCACAACGCAAACGCCTCCCTGTCAGCCGTCACCACATGAGAGTTATCTGCAGCAATATGCACCAGCCCAACCGTATTGCTATTAGCCTCGCCTTCTTCTTCATGGCTCCACTTATAACGCTGTTGCTCGGTTTTCATATCCCACACCAAAATACCCTCTTGAGAGGTGGAAATAACCGCCAATGAACGATCTGCGGAGATATCGGCCATATAGGCACCTTCCACCGCAAGTCGCAGGGTTTTTTCAGGTTTACTGACAGTGCCACTGCAAGCGGACAAAAGACTCAACAGCATAAATGAAACAATAATATTGGGCTTATTCATGGTTTTATTGGATTACCCTTGTTTTGTAGATTGATTTGCTGAAACTGGGGTTTGTTTATTTAGCCACTTCCATTAGTATAAGCGCTTAAAATCACTATATCTAATCACAATTTGTTTCTGTCTCGTAGCAAACTTATTGATTTATTTACGTTTTGGAGAAATATAATGAAAAAGGCAGCTATTGCTTTTGTGGTCGCTTCTGTATTTGGTTTAAGTGCTTGTCAGCAACAAAGTGCAGATCCAATGAAAGTTGAAGAAATTACCTTTGAAAATGAGCAACAGAAACAAGCTTATGCTTTTGGTGCCAGTGTCGGTAGCTTTGTTGAGCAACGAATTCAAGAACAAACCGAAATCAACGTTGAGCTAGACAAGGATATGATCCTAAAAGGCTTCAATGCGGCAATGCGCGGTGAAGCACAATTTGACCTTGCCACTATTCAAACCTTAAACAATGACTTGGACAAAGTCATGAAGCAAGCTGAAGCGGCTAAAGCTGAGTTGAACGTTGAAAAAGGTAAGGCTTGGTTGGCCGAAAACGCTAAGAAAGAGAATGTGATCGTAACTGAGTCTGGTTTACAGTATGAAGTGCTTGTTGCTACAGAAGGTGATAAACCAGTCGCTCAAGATACGGTAAAAGTACACTACCGCGGCACGTTACTGGATGGGACAGAATTTGATTCATCATATTCTCGCAACGAACCTGCTGTTTTCCCTCTTAATCGCGTGATCAAGGGTTGGACAGAAGGTGTTCAATTAATGAGTGTTGGTTCAAAATTCAAGTTTTATATCCCATCTGACTTGGCCTACGGATCACGTGCTACTGGCAAAATCACGCCTAATTCAACCTTGATTTTTGAAGTTGAATTATTGGAAATCATGAATAAGCCAGCGACTAATTAATCGTCGCCTAAGCGCACCAAATGAAAAGCCGGAGACCAATAATGTCTCCGGCTTCTTTTTTAGCTTACTCAGCTGTTTCCATGCTGAACCTAGTCCTACACTCATATTGGTCTTTGTTTTCGACCTTAAGGCCCAGATAAACTCCGGGTTAAGTAGCTGCCAGATTGTAGATAGTTTCTACACCCCGAACGGGATGCCTGAAACAGACGTTCTTGCCTCGAAAATTAATGTTAAAATGTAACCTCGATTTTGAAACGTTGGATCTGAATACACTGTAATAAGTCGACAGCAATGCCAATTACAGCGCGCTTTTTAAACGACTTGAATACAAAAATATGGTTGCATCATGTTGTCGCTTAACTGTCTTTAAGGTTAGTTGAAAGTTCACCATTATGCCCACATAAATGTGCTGTTTTTTGGAACAATTTCGACTAATAAATTAGCGTTTATAATGAATAATTAGAAGGGAATTGAGCTATGCGTTGGCAATTTACAGGTAACTATTTGTTACGTATGGCAACTTTCTGTCAAGTGAGGATTTTTGATTGAGAACCCCGTTGATCACCCGCAAAGGTTTCCGCCAATTGCAACAGGAACTCGATCACCTATGGCGCGTTGATCGTCCAGAAACCACCAAAAAAGTGACTTGGGCTGCGAGCTTGGGAGACCGAAGTGAAAATGCCGACTACCAGTACAATAAGAAACGCTTGCGCGAGATCGACAGGCGCATACGATACTTAAGTAAAAGCATCGAAAATCTCAAAGTCGTCGATTATTCACCCGAACAAGATGGCTATGTGTTTTTTGGTGCATGGGTAGAAATCGAAAATGAACAAGGTAAAACCCTACGGATACAAATTGTTGGCTATGATGAAATTTTTACCCGTAAAGATTGCATTTCGATTGATTCTCCGATGGCCCGCGCGCTACTCAAAAAGCAAGTCGATGATGAAGCGGAAGTGCGCACAGAAGCGGGACATTTTGTTTGGTTGATAAAATCTATCGAATATGAAAAATAACCAGCATAAGTGTTTTTAAACGCGCAACACACTGGTAAAGTTGCGCCTGAAAATTTAATGGCTTGAGGTAAAGCGTCCACGTTTTGCACTCAGTAGCCCTATCTAAGGTCGATTATGATCATCAAAAAAATTGCCGACGAATTACAGGTTGGGCAACACCAAATTCAAGCCGCGGTCACTCTTCTTGACGGCGGTGCTACCGTTCCTTTTATTGCGCGTTATCGTAAAGAAGCCACTGATGGCTTAGACGATATTCAGTTAAGAGCATTGGAACAACGACTCGGTTATTTGCGAGAAATGCAAGAACGCATGGGTGTGATCCTCAAGTCAATTGATGACCAAGGCAAACTCACCGATCAACTTAAAGCTCAAATCACTTCGGCAGAAAACAAAACCGAGCTTGAAGATTTATATTTACCTTATAAACCCAAGCGTCGCACCAAAGGCCAAATTGCGATTGAAGCCGGTCTTGAACCGCTGGCAGATGCATTGTTTGGTAATCAAGATTTAGTACCCGAACAAGCGGCACAAGCCTATATCGACGATGCAAACGGGATTGCGGATGAAAAGGCTGCATTAGAAGGTGCCAAGTTCATTTTAATGGAGCGTTTTGCTGAAGACGCCACCTTGTTACAAAAGATCCGTCGTTATTTACTGAAGAACGCTCACATCCGCAGCACTGTGCAAAAAGGTAAAGAAAAGGAAGGCGCGAAATACAGTGACTACTTTTCTCACAGCGAAAAAGTCAGCGCTATCCCCTCTCATCGCGCGCTAGCGATGTTCCGCGGACGAAATGAGGGGATTTTACAAGTCAACTTAGACGCAGATCCGAACAGTGAAGAAGGCGTTAGGAGCTCCCATTGTGAACAAATCATCGCTGAACATCTCAATCTACGCTTTTCCGGAAAAGCAGGGGATGCGTGGCTAGCGTCTACCGTTCAGTGGACCTGGAAAGTTAAAATTCATTTGCACATGGAAACCGAAATATTTGGTACGGTACGAGAAAAAGCAGAGACCGAAGCCATTGAGGTATTTGCCCGCAACCTAAATGATTTGCTGATGGCGGCGCCAGCCGGTGCGAAAGTGACTATGGGTCTAGATCCGGGGTTACGCACAGGCGTTAAGGTTGCGATTGTAGACACCACCGGTAAAGTACTTTCTACCAACACGATTTTTCCTCATGCCCCTCAAAATTTGTGGGATAAAGCCCAACGCACCCTATTGCAACTGTGTAAGCAGCACAAGGTGCAGCTCGTCAGCATAGGAAATGGCACAGGCTCCCGTGAAACAGATAAGTTGGTGGCGGAGCTAATGAAAGCGAACCCCGAGCTTGGACTTAAGAAAATCGTGGTTAGCGAAGCTGGGGCGTCTGTTTACTCTGCTTCGGAATTAGCTTCCAAAGAATTTCCCGACATGGATGTGTCACTGCGTGGCGCCGTGTCGATTGCCAGACGACTACAGGATCCACTTGCCGAGCTGGTCAAGATAGAGCCCAAAGCCATTGGAGTGGGGCAATATCAACATGACGTTAGCCAAAGTCATTTGGGTAAGTCGTTAGAGCGCGTCATTGAGGATTGTGTAAACGCAGTAGGGGTTGACCTGAATACCGCCTCAGCGGCGCTGTTGTCCCATGTATCCGGACTTAATCGCACGTTGGCGCAGAACATTGTGATGTTTAGAGACCAACATGGTGCCTTCAAACAACGTCAAGAACTGTTAAAGGTAGAGCGCTTAGGCCCTAAAGCCTTTGAGCAGGCCGCCGGATTTTTACGCATTGTAAATGGTGCGAATCCGTTGGATAAATCTGCGGTTCACCCAGAGGCCTATCCGGTCGTGAACGCTATCGTCGACACCACCGCTTGCGCAGTCAACGACTTAATCGGCAACGTGGAAGTATTGAAAGCGCTCAATCCCAATGATTATACTAACCAAGAGTTTGGTCTCCCCACCGTCACTGACATCATTAAAGAATTAGAAAAGCCAGGACGGGATCCTCGTCCAGAGTTTAAAACGGCAACCTTTAAAGATGGCGTCGAAAAGATCTCCGATTTGGTTCCTGGCATGATCTTAGAAGGCGTCGTGAGTAACGTGGCTAACTTTGGCGCCTTTGTCGACGTTGGCGTACATCAAGATGGCTTAGTGCACATTTCGGCGATGACTAATAAATTCATTTCGGACCCCAGAGAAGTGGTCAAAGCAGGTGACATTGTTAAAGTAAAGGTGTTAGAAGTAGACGAATCGCGTAAACGTATCGCCTTTACGATGAGGTTAGACGAATCCCCTAGCTCTTCGGCCCAACGAAAGTCAGAGCCTGCTAAACCGTCCGCTAAACAGAGTAAAACGCGCAAACCTGATCGTTCGCGCAATCCATCAGCTCGCAACCAGTCAGGCAATGCGGCGATGGGAAATGCGTTTGCGGATGCCTTTGCTAAAGCAAAGAAAAAGTAAGCGAGCTCAATTTCGAGCAAAGAAGTGGGCCAGTTCAAGGAAACACAACGAAAAAAGCTCGCTCAAGGATAGGTCAGGCGTCTTGGTTGGTTAACCCCAAAATGGCGCCTGTTATCAAAAATATGAGTTAACCTGAACTAACATGGGATAGCGAACGTTCAGGGAGTTATCTGGGCTGACAATTTAGACACCTATCAAGTGCTTGATTAGGTGCTCTTACAGACTTGTCTGGCTTATAAAATTCAAAAAATACCGACCATTAGTCAGCCAATTCAGGATCGCAAATAAATAATATGTCCATTATGATCGACGGATTCCATTCGCGCATGGCCGCTTCAGATTTTTTACGAATGCTATCGAGTTCGCGTACGGTTGCCACGCTAAACGATTCATCTACAATAATATGCACTAATAAATAGGTATCCCTGCCACTTTTGCTAATCCGCACTTCTATATGTTCATATGGAACCGCCGCTAAGGTTTGTTTCAGCCTTTTCTCGATCACCGAGGTCACCGCTTCCGGTGGCGCTTTATGAATCACCTCTTTAAGACTGTCTAACATGATTTTGCATGGAATGGGTAGGATAGCGAGGCCCAATATAACCAGTAAAAGTGGATCAACATAAGGAGCGTAGTCTGCAAATCCGTATTGTTCAAAGCAATAAGCAATGACAAATCCAATCAATATTGACGCACTCAATACACCGTCAATGAACCACGTATGAGCGTCAACACTAACCAAATCAGAACGTAGTGATTTGCTGCGATTCTTCATATAAAAAGAAATAGCGAAACATCCAATAGTTGCGAACACGCCGTAAAGCATTGCTAAATCATATTCAGCGGCATTACCACCCGCAAAGAGGCTCTGAATAGATCCAACAATCGCGTACAAACAAGTCACTATGATGATGAGTGATTTAAACAGGTTTAACGTTGGTTCAATTGCCGTGTAGCCGAAGTGAAATCTATCGTCATCAGGCAGTTGTACAAGATTCGCCACTTTAAGCGTTAATAGGGCCATAAAGAATGCGATAAGCGAATAGACGCCATCAAATAATATTGCGCCTGATTGCGTGGTTAGTGCAAAACCAAATGCAACAAACACAAACAATCCAGCCATATATAATGAAAGCTTTAGTAAGGTCTTTTCGTTTTGTTGGTGAAATCCAATTGCCATAATTGTTAAGGTAAAAAATAAGACGGTCGGATTCTACTCTCCTTTTTAAAATTTGATAGTCCTTTAACACTTAAGTTAATTAACCCGTTATAGCCCCTAATTAACGCTATCCAACCCTACGATTCTGAGCTATTGAACTGTGCTACATCGTCAAACGAGCTAAGCGCTTTGTTGAATACCTTGCGAGCGCGGTGCGGATATATTTTGATAGAAGTTTTCGATCACGGAAATGCGACGTTGAATGCCACTATCTCGGTTTTCACGCAGCGTGGCGAATTGTTGTGCCGATTCTTGAGCATCAATATCTAGCGCATCGGAATTATCAAGTGTGCGTATGGGTGGTTCGGCATTAAAACCATCGACGATTTCATCCAAACTAGGCACTTCGCCAATAACGTCGTTACGGGCTTTAATCGTGGGATCATTTGATTGTTCTTGCCCGGTACTTTGTTGAATTGAACGAGCCCCTAATTGCTGATCAATATTATCTGCAATTGCCTCTTTGACTTGTTCGATTTTCTCACGGGCTACATCAGATCGCGCTTCAGTGGCTAATTTAGTTGCTTCACTGGCAACACGTAAATCTTGCGGCGAGGGATCAGCGGGAGCTAAAGCAGCGGCACGCACTTGTTGCATTTTACGGATGGTCTCTTCTGGCGTCTTTTCTTCAGAGATATCGATGGGTACTTCGCCGCCTACTGCATATTGTTTACCATCGGGACCACTTTCGAATTCGTAAGACGGGGAACCAGCATACTGACCGCCCACAGCAGCATGTGCCTGTTCATGAGAACGCACTTCTTGATCTCGAGATTTTAGCTCTTCGATCTCTTTTTTCTCAGCGAGTTCCTGTTGCTGGCGCTGCTGTTCACTTTCAGCATTTTCTTTACCTGCACTGGGATCTTCAGCATTGTCCTGATTTAATAGGTCACCTTGGTCTGGTGTATTCTGAGCATTTTGTTGGGATTGGGGACGCTCATATGTGAGCTGTGGCTGTTGGCCTGGTGTTTTGACCCGATCTGACTCAGAGCCCACACCACTTTCGGCAGCAGAGTTTTCATTGCCACCGGTTTGTGGAATGGTTTCTCGTTGCACGTTTTCTCGCCGTGCCGCTTCGGTTGGGATATTCGCGGTTGGAAACAGAACAGCGGTTGGGATTGGGGTGACGATATTCATGACAAACCTATACTAGCTCATCGATGATACGGCCTACCGTGCCGCTGGCCACTTCAAGCACTTTGCCTGAGGCTTGTGCATTGAAACTGTTAATTTGCAGTGACAATAAATTATTGGTGAGGCTATCACCGCCTTGGGGGAGGAGCTGTTTCGTTTGACCGATTTGTTGCACTGCCGCGTTTGCTAGCACATCAGTAGGGGATTGCGCTTGGGCATTACGTTGCGCAATATTTAACGACGCTTGGGTGATACCCGTTTGGGCACGATTAAGTCCGAGCGTACCCGATATAATCGCTGAATTCACATTATTAGCTACACTAAATGACATTGATAACCCCCATTACCTGCTCAAATAATAACCCATTTAAGTAAAAAAAGGAAGTTAGCTTTTACGTTATTGCATAGCGCTAGACCTTGATGTCTGTGGAAAATAGACTTAGTAGCTGAGCAATAAACTCCTCTGGGTGAGAAATAAATGGTGCATGTGACGCATGGGCAAATATGTGCGTTTGACTATTGGGTTGCAAGGTCGCAATGGAGTTCGTAGCTTTTACCGGCACTAAACTATCGAGTCGCCCATACCATCGATGCGTTTCGCATTGAATTTCACTGATCCTAGTGCGTAAATCGGTGTCGGCTAAGATACGCAATCCAGCGCGCAATGCTTCAGCGTCTGGCATAGGATAATGCTGAATAAAGTCCCTAATGAATTTGATATCTTGCTTTGCCGTCGCCGAGCCTAATGCTTGGATAGCCATAAAGCGATCAAGGGTTTTGGTGTAATTATGCTCAAGCTGTTGCTCGAAGGTGTTCAGCACATTTGGCTTAATCCCTGGCCAATCTTCGTCTTGGCTAAATTTAGGGGAGGTGGCTAACAAGACCAACTTTTCAATATTGGTTGCATGTTCGCAGGCAATCTTCTGGGCAACGAGTCCGCCCATCGACCATCCTAATAAACTGCACTTGTTTGGTAGGCATTCGGCAACCATACTGGTAATACTGTCGAGGTCGTAGTGTGAAGGCAGCACACTGGCATTGCGGCCGTAACCAGGTAAATCGATAAAGGTAATGCGAAAATGATCTTCTAGTTGCTCAATAATGGACTCCCAAACGCCACTGTTTAATCCCCAACCGTGCAACAACACAAGATGAGGGCCTTGGCCTCGGGACTCAGTAAATAATGATGTCGTCATGGGATTTTCTTGACCTTTACAATACGTACAGAAGGATTTATGAATTGGAATAGTAGCAAAGGATGGCTATCGAAGTTAGCTTTAGATCAAGACTGTATCTTATGTAAACAAGTCAGTCAGGAGCTGCTCTGCCCAGTATGCAGTAATGACATTGAGCCATTCAATTTGCACCAATACGATTTCAATTTACTTAACCACATTCGTATTGCCCGAGAGCTTAAAACCGCAGAATTTGAGCGATTAATTGCGATTGGTGATTATCAATGGCCCATTTCCCAACTTATTTCTGATTTGAAATTTGCTCACAAAGCCTATAATGGTAAAGCATTGGCTGAATTATTCTGTGCTAACAGTTTGCCCGATGAGGCGATTCCGCAGGCGATCATCCCCATACCATTGCACCTAAACCGATTAGTTGAACGGCAATTTAACCAAACCGTCGTGATTGCCAAGCACATCGCTAAACGCTTAGATATTGACTGTCTGGCCGATGCGTTAACGAGGCGCAAAAAGACCCAAGCACAAACCCAATTAAACGCAACCCAACGGATCCGCAACGTGAAAAATGCCTTCGAGTTAAAAAGCAAGATTGTTTATCGACATGTGGCTTTATTCGATGATGTGATTACCACAGGCGCGACACTCAGTGCCGCAGTAGATTGCCTAAGCGGCGCCTACCCGACCATGCGGATAGACGCTTGGGCAATGTGTGTTACCCCTCAGAATCGATAAAGCCTGCCATGAATATGGCGTTACTCATCAATCGACTAGTACCGTACCAATAGCCACGGAAGTTGGGATTATTTACAAAACCAATCACGCGCCCTTTGCCCAACCGGTGCGCTACGATAGCGGCAGAGTCAGCAATGAGATCTTCTAATTCATCCGAGGTGTAACCTGCCATCAATGGTTTCTCAGTATATTGGGCTACTGTGATAAAGGGCTTTTCAGGCATCAGCAAAACATCATCACTGTTCCTAAATACCGGTAACAACTCGCGCGTAAATCCATATGCCAGAGGGTGGCTGACATCTAATTTGGTCGCAAATGCGGCGCCAGCAATTCGCTGTTTGGCATCAAACGCTTCTTTGTCAGCGAACACTAAGCCTTTGGCACTGAACGCGCCTGTGACTTCGGATTGCTTCATAAAGTTGGCTTTGAGCCATTCTTGCTTTGCAAACCACTTGGTAGCTGACTGCTGACCGATTAACACTCCCCCTTCTTTCACCCAAGCGTCGATTTTATCCGCGGTAGACTCTGAAACCTGATTGTAACGACCACTTACCCATATCATGTGGGTATAGTCATCCAAGTTAGTGTTGCCGAGTCGGTCAAGGTCAATAATGGAAACTGGCATGCCGACATGATTGTCCAAATAGTGCCAAGTTTCACCCGCTTCATATTGCGACGTACCTAGTCCACCAACAATCATCACTTTGGGTAGTGTCACAGGCTCCATTTTTGAGCTGCCCAAGTCGATCCCCTGTCGGGTTAAACCACTTTTAATTGACCATACCGGAACAGACAGTTGTTGCGACAAATCGGCAATAATACTCAGCAGATTATCCGGTTGCTCAAGTGCGGTAGGGATCACAATAGAGCCTGCTGCGAAGCTGATGGTGCCGCTATTAGTTGTCGCTGAAAAGGCACTTTGTGCAATACGCGCTTGCACGTCATTTTCTAGCAAGCGCTGCAAAAATTTAGGCGAATAATAGTCTTGCCAAGCAAAACCATAAGCATACGCGCTGCTGTCTAACTCAGGGATTTGTGGCTGCCCTAACGTCGCAGGCTGATCCGATACTGATAGGCGACGCATATTGCTTTTGCTCACAGCAGAATATGCAATATTAAATGACAGTGGCAGGTTCCAGTTAGACACATCGTAAAAGGTATTGTCGGTAAACCGTTTACGCGTAGAAAACAGTGATTTGATTAGGCGATATTGAGGTTGCTCAAGGGGCACAAAGATAGTGTCTACCGCAGCATAAGTTACATCATCTACCTTGGCATCTTTGTTGAGCTTGTAGAATCTAATTTGGTGCTGTTGAAGAATGCGTTTGAGCTGATTGAATTTTCCAATATCACTGCTTTCGCTGAGCAAATAACCGCGTTCATCATCGTTCTTAAGCAAATCTTGAGTTTCATTGACGAACTGCGCTTGGTAGTCCAACAACGCTTTTTTGTTGTTTAACGCGCCAGCAAAAGTCGAAAGGGAAGTCGTCACTTGATTTTGGATAGTGCTGGAAAAAGCCAATGAGCCGTTGATGGTCTCTTGCAAGTGACCGCGACTACTAGCTTGCTCAAACAGGATACCGATACTGCCATGAGCATCAGGGTAGGTAGAGCCCTTACCATAATAGAAATCATCAAAGGCTTCTTGAGTGAAATAAAGCTGTTTGGACTTATCCAAGGCCGCAGCATGGAAATCACCTAAGGCTTCGGTCAATTTCACGTTTTGGTCGGGCGTCCATGGATTTTTACGTGATGGAATACCGGGCTGAAAAAAGTAAGTGCTGTTAGGTCCCATTTCGTGGAAGTCGGTTAACACATGTGGACGCCACTGGTGAAATTCTTTGATCCTAGCGCGTGACTCTGGATGGGTTAACAATAACCAATCTCGGTTTAAATCAAACCAGTAATGATTGACTCGACCACTGGGCCAGCGTTGTCGATGTTCGCGATTGTTGGGGTCAGCCACCAAATTCTGGCTTTTGTGCATATTAGCCCACTGAGCAAAACGTGATAGACCGTCAGGGTTTACGGATGGGTCCAGAAGTACCACATTATCATTGAGCAGTTGATCAATTTCAGGCCCTTGACCTGCGGCAAGATAATACGCAACTAACAAAGATGCATTGGCGCCTGATGGCTCATCACCATGCACACTGTAGCCCATCCACAAAACAAGAGGCTCGCTGGGATCAGGTGTTTTACCCGAAGAAATCGTGTCTAAATGACGTTGTTGAATGCTCGCTATATTCGCTTGGTTTTGCGGTGACGTAATGGTTAACAGCAGCAAAGGTCGGTTTTCATGAGTACGGCCGGTTTCTTTGATGGTCACCCGGTCAGAATGTTGCGCAAGAACGCGCATATACTCTACCAACTGGTCATGACGCACATGCCAAGTCCCAACAGGACTACCTAACACTTCTGCTGGCTTAGGTATGGCAGGATCATATTGAATGCTTTGAGGTAGGTAATCTAAGTCTGACATGGCAAACACGTTGACATGGGTAAATAACAATATCGCTATTAAGCGGACTCGCATTGAATTCATAAAGGGCTCTTTTCTGTCGTTTTTAACTAAATGGTCATCAGAATACAAAAGATCAGTGTCCATACCGGCCTAGCAACTTAGTATGCATTAATTATTTTAAAATTTCATAACAGAAGGTCATTACTTGAGTGTTTTACTCAAGTATTTCTGTTAAACTCTCACCATGTTCAAACCGATCAGGAATGATGATGATTACTATTTCTGAAAGTGCCCAAGCGCACTTTGTCAAACTGCTTGAAAAACAAGAACCTGATTCAAATATCAGAGTATTCGTTGTTAACCCAGGTACCCCAGGCGCAGAGTGTGGCGTGTCATATTGTCCGCCCGACGCGGTCGAAAGTTCAGACACTGTTATTGAGTTTAACGGCTTTGATGCCGTTGTGGATCAAGAAAGTGCGCCCTTCTTAGAAGAAGCCGAAATTGATTTTGTCACCGACCAAATGGGCTCACAGTTAACGCTTAAGGCCCCTAATGCTAAAGCGCGTAAGGTGTCTGATGATGCTCCGCTAGAGGAACGCATTAGCTATATGATCGAAGCCGAAATTAATCCGCAATTAGCCAGTCATGGCGGCAAAGTATCATTGATGGAAATCACCGAAAAAGGCGAAGCCGTGTTGCAATTCGGCGGTGGCTGTAATGGCTGTTCAATGGTCGATGTGACCCTCAAAGACGGCATTGAAAAGCAAATGCTCGCTGCTTTTGCGGGTGAATTGACAGGCGTCAAAGATGCTACCGAGCATGAAGCTGGCGAGCATTCATACTACTGATCACCAGGCCGATGAAAAATCTGTTTTTCCGCTGGGGAAGCAATCCTCATAAAAGCTGGGCCGATTTTAAAATCGGCCTTGGCATTTTTGTGCTCGGCGTGGTGCTGATTTATGTGGGTTTACAGTTTTGGATTTTTCTGCAAATTCCCGCGGTGATATTGCTGGCGGTCGGTTTTTTGATTGCCGCTAAAGGCTACTTAGGCATTTTTGCCAATCGCTTCTCACAGACCCTCAATCGATTAGGCGGTGCTGCCGAGCGAGATAAACAAAATAAGCGCTGAGACTGACCCCGCGAAACGCAAGTAAGGCCAAAAGCGCTAGCCACAGAGCCCAATTTCCATGTTCTTGCAGAAACCACCAAACAGGAAAGAAAACTAATAGTGCACCTAGCACCATGCTATTACGCATCGCTTTGGCTCGCGTTAGCCCCACAAACACGCCGTCCATCAAGAAACACCAATGCCCAACCAATGGCAATGCATACACCATGGGTAAAAATTGGTAACTAGCCTCTCTAAGCGATTCAAGATCGGTGAGTAGATGAATAATAGTGACGCCGAAAAAGATGAAAAGCAGGGTATAAACGAGAGCAAAACCATTTGACCAAAACAGGCCAATCAAGGCATTTGATTTTAACTCGCGGGGGCTTTTTGCGCCCTTAGCTTCGCCTATTTTAGCTTCGACACCATAGGCCACCGCATCGAGTCCAAGGGAAATCAATACAAAAAACTGCATTAAAATGGCATTGATAGCGGCGGTTTGTTCACCGAGCCTGAGTCCCTGAAATGTCATGAACACCAAGCACGCTTGCAATGCCAGATTTCTGCCCAGCATAGCGGAATTGAGTTTGCTGATGACGGATAAACTTTTGAGTCCTAGCCATGAAAACTGCAGGTGGCGGATCCCGCCTTTAAAGATATACGTCAAGCTCGCAAACGCAATGAAGTATTCAACAAACACGCTGGCACCAGCAACCCCTTTTACATCCCAATCGAACACATAGACAAACAGTAGATTGAGACCAATATTTAACAAATTTCCGGTAATCTGAATTGCCATAACTGCCCGAGCCTGTTGTTGGCCTAGCATCCAGCCAATGAGGGCTAAATTGGCCAGTGCCGCTGGCGCTCCCCACAAACGAACATAGAAGTAATCTTCAATGACCTTGGATACCGCATCATTGGCATCCGTGAAGACAAAACTGACGTACAGAATGAGTGGACCCAGTGCCAGGATCGCCGCACCTATCACTACAGCACTGAATAAACTTTGATATAACACGCGGCTGGCGGCTTCAGTAGATTGTTGTCCTCGAGCCTGCGCGCTGAGCCCTGTTGCTGACATCCGTATGAAACCACAAATCCAATATATTTGGGTCAACACCAAAGCGGCAAAAGAAGCACCGGCTAAATAATGACTGCCTTGCATATGCCCCAATACGGCGGTATCGACCAGTCCCATTAATGGCGCGGTTAAATGGGCAAGTAACATTGGCACGACTAAGGCTAGTAGTGCGTAGTGGGCGCTGCGCTTTTTTGCACCAAGACTAGGTTTGGCATGGTCTAATGAATTGGGCAATGCTAGGATCTCTTATTGATAGCAAAGGGGGTTAGTTATGCACATCATACAAAAATTGATCGGAGCCGCGTGTTTCTTTTGTTGCTTTACTGCGGCGACTTTTGCCACTACTGGGCATGGCGTGATCTTAATGTATCATCATGTCAGTGATCAAACACCACCGAGTACCTCCATCAGTGCTGAAAACTTTGCCAAGCACATGCAGTATTTGGCAGAAAATCATAATGTGGTGAGTTTACCCAAATTAATCGAAAGCCTAAAAACGAGCAGCCCACTGCCGGGTAAGGCGGTCGCCATCACCTTTGACGATGGTTATCAAAATATTGCACAAAATGCCCACCCAATTTTGCGCAAACACGGATTTCCGTACACCATCTTTATCAATCCCGATGTTATTGGTAATGAAAGCCAACAACTGAGCTGGGAGGAAGTAGCCGAGCTGCAAAAAGAGGGCGTAACCTTTGCCAATCATACCAGTAAGCACAAGCACCTGTTATTAGGTAGCGAGCAAGATGACTGGCTAGACGCTACTCTCAAAGACATAGAGCATGCCGAAGCGGTGTTGCATGAAAAAACGGGTCATAGTCATAAATTATTGGCCTACCCTTATGGCGAATACAATCAAGCGTTAAGTGAGGCCATTCAAGAACGTGGGTATATCGGATTTGGTCAGCACTCAGGCGCAGTCTCAAGCAACAGCAATTTTGGTGCACTTCCACGTTTTCCCGCGGCTGGCATTTATGCCAATTTAGACACCTTAAAAGTGAAGTTAAACAGCTTAGATATGCCTGTAATAGCGACAAAAATCCAGCAACCGCAGTTAACTTTTGCGGATCGCCAGCCAACCCAAACGGTGACCATAGAAACCAGTGATATCTTGTCGAACCAACTTGCTTGCTATTTTGAAGGGCAACAAATAAGCACCCAGTGGCAACAATCCAGTTTCACCTTTTCATTTGAAAAGCCGTTGTCTGTTGGACGCTCTAGAGTTAATTGCACCGCACCGAGTCAACGCCATCAAGGTCGATTTTACTGGTTTTCACAACCTTGGTTTGTGCCCACAGAAGATCATCAGTGGCCGGATTAACTGGCACACTAAAACAACCTGAACGCTGAATAATAAGTGCCCCTCAATAAGGCAATTTTTACGCTTAGCTGGTCTTAGGTTGACGCAAATGAGTATTGAAAAAATCCAAAGTTCTTTGCCACGCTAATTCAGCCGCGGGTTTGTCATAGCGACTAGTTGAGTCGTTGTGAAAGCCATGATTCACACCAGCATAAACGTGCGCGGTATAGTTAACAGAATTTTCTTTGAGCACAGCTTCATAGTCTGGCCAAGTAGCATTGATGCGCTTATCCAACTCCGCAAGTTGAATAAGTAAAGGCGCTTGTACCTGATTAACAATCTCTGACTTAGCCGGCGAACCGTAAAAGGGCACCGCCGCATCTATTGTCTCAGGAATACTGGCGGCCAACATATTGCTGATGTAACCACCGAAGCAAAATCCCACCACACCTAACTTTCCATTGCCTTTGTCGTGCGCCTTTAAAAAGGTCGCGGCGGCAATAAAGTCTTGTTCAATTTTATCCCTGTCCATCGAACGTTGCATCGCTCGACCGTCGTCGTCATTACCTGGGTATCCGCCCAAAGGAAACAAAGCATCAGGAGCAAATGCGATAAAACCGGCTTTGGCTAGGCGTCTTGCAACATCTTTAATGTAAGGGTTTAACCCACGGTTTTCATGCACCACTAATACACAAGGTGCCGGTGTTGTTAGTGAGTTAGGCTGCACCAAATAGCCTTTTCCTTGACCGTGGCCTTGGGGTGAATCATAGGTTTGGTAACGGGCGGTAATATCGGGATCATTAAAGGACACTTGTTCCGCTAGCGCATAATTTGGCGTTAGCGAGTCAGCGATAGTTGAGATAGCCAACCCACTTAGCGCAAGTGAAGACAAACGAGTGAGAAAGGTTCGGCGATCAATGTCACCGTGGGCATATTCGTCATACCAATCGAAAGCTTGCTGGGGAATGACTTGGTTTTTGGTTTGAATCGCCATGGGGTATTTTCCTCATCAAAGTGTATCGCCCACCCTTTAAGCTAACGGTGCTAGCGGCTTTATGGTAAGCATAGAAGTATCAAGCGGAATTAGGTAATTCTCAGTTGAAATTGCGATCTTTAAAGCGTTGCATAGTCAGTACAATCAAATCGCACATAGTGCTAGAAAGTGATACGCACAGCGCCAGAAAAAGACTAACGTAACGATTTGCACATGTGAATATGGGCACTAAGACCTAACGCAATCCCTTCATCTGTGGGCGAGACTGTATTAATTGGCTTGAATCCAAAAGACTGGTAACTCTTAAGTGCGGCGTCATTAGTCGCATTTAAGTCCAATATTAAACGCGTTTTACCCAGTGAGCGTGCTTGTTGTTCACAAAAATCCAATAACGCTTTGGAGTGCCCCTGACGACGATATTTTGCACCTACCGCTAAATGGCCGACGCTGAGCGATTGATCGTCTGGAGTTTGCACTAACTGCGCTAAGTGTTGGCTGTTACGCAGAATCAATGCACAGTCTAAACCACTGAAGAAATTCAAAAGGCTCGTTAAGGTGGCTTGTTTAAATGAATCGGGCATAGGGTTAACCCAAAAGCTCACACACGCTGAGAGGTCGCTTCCATGTCGAATGACGTATTGATTTTGGTAACCGAATTGGCCATCTGCAGACTGCAACGCTTGCCGTAAGTAGGCGACACTGATTTTTGTTCGCTGAGCGGTGGTTAAGTCGTCTTTATGGCCGCTGAACACACTATTGAGGTTTTCTGCTGCAGAAGCATAGATAAGAGAAGCGAGTAACTCGGCATCAGATTGCTGCGCTTGCACCACCACAGGTGTTGGCATAATCACCTCTATCGAGTGACGAGTATTGGCATATCTTCAAGTATTTGCTGACTGTCGCTAATGGCCAATTTTCCGGGTTCAAATTGCGGCTTAAACCTGCCAATTACATGCCCTTTAGGGTTGATCACGGTAATCGATGAGCTATGGTCGACAAGGTAATTTGGGTCATTCATATCGTCGCTCATGGAGTACATCATGCCCATTCCTCTTACCAGCGGGAACAGCTGCCTATGCTCTCCAGAGGTAGCAATAAAATCTGGATTAAAGAAGTTCACATATTGATTAAGGCGCTCCGCCGTATCTCTAGCAGGATCGACAGATAAAAACCAAACTTGAACAGGAAACTCAGATTCAATGTTTGATAGTTCAGGATAGATCTTTTTTAACTCCGCCATAGTGGTAGGACAGATATCGGGACAGAAGGTATACCCCACAAACGCCAGCGTCCAATGATCCAGCAGATGAGAGTTGTTGAAGCTCTCGCCATTTTGATCATAGAGCTCAAAATCTGGTAACGCACGTGCTTGCGGGTACTCACTCAGATATTTCGTCTCACCCGGGGGCGCTATCACCACCGCCACATACAATCCTGCGATCAATGCAAGTATTGCAACAATGCCGACTAAGGTCTGCTGTTTCATAGTGAGAATTTAAAGTAGTGATCTACCAGCAACACAACGAAAAGCACCATCAAATGCACGATGGAAAACCCAAAGGTCTTCATGGCAGTGGCTTCATTGCTAGCAAACTTCAGTTTCCATGCGTAATACATAAAACCTGCATTTAATAACGAGGCACCCACTAAGTAGATTAAACCTGACATACCGGTTAAAAAGGGTAACAAGCACACGATAGTGAGTAGTAATGTATAAAGTAGCACTGATGTTTTGGTAAATTCCACGCCGTGGGTCACGGGCAACATAGGGATCTCAGCCTTGGCATAATCTTTAACTCGATGTATTGCCAACGCCCAAAAGTGGGGCGGTGTCCACGTAAATACAATCAATACCAGCAACAATGCGTGAGAATGAATTTCGCCTGTTACCGCTGTCCAACCAAGTAACGGTGGCGCTGCGCCTGCCAAGCCACCTATAACGATATTTTGCGGCGTGGCACGTTTTAGATACATGGTGTAGATCACTGCGTAGCCAACCAAACTTAATAAGGTAAGTACCGCAGTGAGTCTATTTACCCATAACTCTAAGCAAAGATATCCCGCCACACCTAACAGCAACGCAAAAAGTAGTGCCCGTTTTGGGCTAATTTTGCCTTTCGTCACAGGTCGATTAAAAGTTCGCGCCATTTTACTGTCGATTTTGCGATCGACCACATGATTTATGACCGCCGCAGCAGATGAAAGTAACCCTATACCGCCTAGCCCTGCGACTAGAATTTGCCAACTAACCCAACCGTCAGTAGCCAAGCACATGCCCACCAGTGCCGTTAACAACAGTAACATTATTACTTTTGGCTTGGTTAGTTCGTAGTAGTCTCGCCATGTTGCAGAAGCACTAGGTGCTTTTGCGTAGGTTCCGTCGATGGTCTTTTGCACATCGGTCTCCTAAGTCTTTCGGTACAGGGTGTAGCAGAGCTTCACCATAATCAATAATAAGAATGCCGCTACCGCGTTGTGCATCACCGCAATCGCAATAGGTAGGCTGAACAATACGTTACTGACACCCAGCATGATTTGCAGACCTAGCACTAATACCAAGCCGATGACCATGCTTTTAATCATCTGCGAGGCAGCATTGACGTAAAGTCTGATTGCAAGCCAGCATAAATAAATAAAAGTAATGATGGCGCCAATTCGATGCGCAACGTGCATGGTCATACGTTCCTCTGCAGTGTGGGCACCGAATTCGTAGTTTTCGGCAGCAGGCACGCTAAAAGCGCCAGCAATATCAATTTTACTTACCCAGTCATCACCACCACCGCACAGTGGGAACTCGACACACGCCAGCGCAGCATAATTAGCCGACGTCCATCCGCCCAACGCAATTTGTCCGACTAGTATCACAATACCTAAGGCACTGTATTTGGCGAATTTCTTCATCGCAGCGTCACCGCCGGGAATCCGATAATCTGACAAACGTAGGTATAACAAATACAAGCATGAAAGTACCGCGAACCCGCCCAGCAAGTGCCCCATAACCACCACCGGCAGTAGGTTTAGCGTCACCGTCCACATACCTAAAGCGGCCTGGAAACAGACGAGGCACAATAGGAAAAAAGGCAGTTTGACTGGACTGTGATAATTACGCTTTATAAAGCTAATAATGAAGATCGCTAATATCACTAATCCAAGCATCCCAGCGGCATAACGGTGGATCATTTCGTTCCACGCCTTATGGGCTTCAAACGGACGGTCTGGAAATGCATTCTCTGCTATTTCAATATGGCTTTGTGTCTTAGGTACAGTGAGGTGGCCGTAACACCCTGGCCAATCTGGACAGCCCAAACCCGCGTCAGTAAGTCGCGTATAGGCACCCAGTATAATTACCACAACTGCAAGCATAACGGCTGCCAGCACTAATTTTTTCATTACTACCATTCCCTAGCCGATACGGGAGAGTTTAAGCACTTTTCGCAAATCGGCCAATATATCGCGACTTTGTTGAATCGCTTCTTCTTGTTGTTGTTTTAATGAATACTTTAGAATGATATTCCCTAACGTATCGACGATGAAAATACCATCTGTGGCGCCATCTTTAAACACCTTATTTACATTTTGTCGTGATGTGGTTAACACTTGAATGTGCGGATGGTTATTCATTTCGGTATTTTCAGGACGTTCACTGTCTTCCGTTAGCAAAACTAACGGCTCTACGCGGTCAGATTCTTTACCTAGCGCAACCCATATTTGATTAATGCTATAAAGCGCATTCTCACAAGATGCAGAGCAATTTTGCGGCATTACATACAATAGCCGCCATTTGGCTTCGAGATCAGATGATACTGGTGTTAAATCAAGGGTCGGCGACAGCAACTCGCCACGATTAGTTGATGCTTTATTGAACCAGTCAAATTGGAGGGCAAAATAGGCCAGAACTACGGGTAATACAAATACCACGACCATAAGCATTGGGGTTTTACTCTTAGGCTTGGGGTTTACCTCAGTCATGAGTTTTAGATCTCCTTTTTCGAAGTGCAACAAAATAAATGATGACGCAGGCCAACGCCAATCCAAACCACTGGAGTGCGTAGGCATAATGTTTTTCGGGGGCCATGACCACTGGCTGCCAATTTCTGACAAAGCCCATTTGATGTTCAGGTGCTAGTTGCATGACTACCGGTAGCAATGGGTGGTCTAAAAACGCACTCATCAGGGTCAAATCGATACTCTGGATAACGCGAGGCCAAGGAGCCGATGCAGTCGCTGTTTCTGTCACCATGGGATTATGCGTCGGCACCGCACTTATGCCATAAAAAGAATAGGTATCTTGGTTGAGTTGAATTTGCGGTAACTGATCTCGATACGCGTTGGCCTTTATCCAACCAAAATTAATCATCAACACACCGGACTCAGTCTCAAGTGGCACTAATACATGGAAACCCACTTGACCAGTTTCAATTCGATTGTCTAATAAAAATACCTTATCGAGCTGCAGCGCCCCTTTAACCTCGAAAGGTAAGTCACGCCTGTCTTGCTCGTTAAGCACAGTATCCAATGACAATCTAGACACCGATTGACGTTGCTCAATTTGTGTCACACGCTCTTGCTTCTCTTGCGCTCTTTGCATTTGCCAAAATCCTAATGAGATCAGCAAAACAACCGCAACCAAGGTGAAAAAAGTGGCAAAGTAAGGTGGTTTCTGGTCTGATGAAGACTTTGAATCTGTAGTCATTGAGTAGAGGAGAAATCGATTTTGCTAGTTAAACTAATCGTAGGCGGATTGCTGCTGTTTATGGTGTACAACCTGTTTCGCGCCATGGTGATTATGCTGAAAAACGACCCGGACCAGCCTCCTATGAGTAAATATATTGGAAGACGGGTTTTGACGTCCGTCATTATTGTGATTTTATTATTACTAGCAGTTGTGACTGGATTGATTGAACCAAATCCGCGCCCGTATTAATGGGCGCGAATTATCAGTTTCTATAAGATATAAACAAACAAGAACAGCATTACCCAAACGACATCAACAAAGTGCCAATACCAGCTTCCTGCTTGGAAGGCAAAATGATTGTCTGGCGTAAAGTGACCTTTCAACACCCTAAAGAACAATACCATTAAAATGATAGTTCCCAGCGTCACGTGCATTCCGTGGAAGCCCGTCAGTAAGAAGAAGGTGTTGCCGTAAATACCTGATTGTAAGGTGAGGTTCATTTCTGTGTATGCGTGGATATATTCTTCCACTTGCATGAACAAGAAGATACAACCCAAAACAATAGTGACACCCAACCAACCTTTTAGGGCTTTTCGGTTTTGCTTTTCAAGCGCAACGTGTGCCATATGACAAGTTACCGATGAGATCATCAATATAATCGTATTGTATAAAGGCAGACCAGTCCACGGCATCGCAGTGGTTTCAACACCTGCGGGGGTGGTTGTCAGTGGCCACATAGCCTCAAAATCAGGCCAAAGAACCGCCGCAGTACTGGCATTATTACCCGCGCCATCAAGCCATGGAATAGAAATCATACGGGCATAGAATAACGCGCCAAAGAAGGCGGCAAAGAACATCACTTCCGAGAAGATAAACCATGCCATGCCTTGACGGTAAGAGCGCCCTAATTGTGCGCTATACAACCCAGACATAGATTCTTCTATCTGATTTCTAAACCAACCCACTAGCATCACTAGCAAAGTTGCAAAACCAGCGGTAAGGACCCAGCCGCCGTAGCCTGATTCGCCGCGAGTTTGTTCGACAACGAAATTGCCAGCACCAAAGGCGATTAAGAATAAAGCCACCGCGCCAACAATAGGCCAAGGGCTTTGCTCGGGAACATAATATTTTTCGTACTCTTGTTGTTGTGCCATTTTTTTTCCTTTTTAACCTTGATTCATTGCAACATCTTGGGCACTAGCGGTTACGTCGTACAAGGTATATTGAAGCGTAAAAAACGTAATATCTTTGGGTAGTTGTGGATCAATATAAAACTTCATCGGCATTACCGCTTCTGCACCTGCCGCTAAGGGCTGGTGATTGAAGCAGAAACACTCAGTCTTATTGATATATAGCGCTGCTGTTCCCGGTGATACCGAAGGAATAGCCTGAGCTACATAATCTTTATTAGTCGCATTTTTAACGTAGAAATCGACTTGGTTCATCTCGCCAGGAAAGACTTCCACTTTACGTGTTTGAGCCTTGAATTCCCACGGCATGCCTGTATTCGTACGGGTGATAAACTCAATGGTAATTTTACGCGACCGATCAACTTCTACCGATTCATAAACGGCTGCTGAATCTGCGGTACGACCATTGATACCGGTAATATCACAAAATACGTCATACAGCGGAACCAACGCAAAAGCAAAACCGAACATCAGGAACACAGTGGCGACAAGCTTGAAAACAAGCTTGCCGTTTTTGTCCTTTTGATCGTGCTTTGCTTCGCTCATGTCAATCTTCTTTTATTTGATCACAGGTGGTGTTTCAAAGGTGTGATAAGGCGCTGGAGAGGGGATTTCCCATTCTAGTCCTTCCGCCCCTTCCCACACTTGTGCAGAAACAGGCTCACCTTTCTTACGACACGCTTTGATCAGCAAGGCTAAGAAAATTAGCTGAGATAGACCAAAGGCAAAGCCACCTAAAGAGATCCACTTGTTGAAGTCAGCAAACTGCAATGCATAATCAGGAATACGACGAGGCATACCCGCTAATCCGACAAAGTGCATTGGGAAAAACAACACGTTTACCGAAATCAATGAACACCAGAAATGCCATTTAGCCAAAGTCACATCGAACATCTTACCGGTCCACTTAGGCAACCAATAATAGACCGCGGCCATAATCGAGAAGATTGCGCCTGTCACTAGTACATAATGGAAATGCGCTACCACAAAGTAAGTATCATGGTATTGGAAGTCTACCGGCACTATTGCCAGCATCAAACCAGACAGCCCACCAATGGTGAAAAGTACGATAAAGGCTAACGCGAACAACATAGGTACTTCGAAGGTCAAGGACCCGCGCCACATAGTAGCAACCCAGTTAAACACTTTTACCCCAGTAGGGACTGAGATCAGCATAGTGGCAAACATAAAGAACAGTTCGGCCCCCACCGGCATCCCTGTCGTAAACATGTGGTGAGCCCACACAATAAACGATAGCAAGGCGATTGACGTTGTTGCGTATACCATAGACGCGTAGCCAAACAGCTTCTTACGCGAGAAGGTTGGGATAATCGCCGAGATAATACCAAATGCAGGCAAAATCATGATGTACACTTCAGGGTGACCGAAGAACCAGAATATATGCTGGAACATTACAGGGTCGCCACCACCAGCCGCATCGAAGAAGCTAGTACCGAAGAACTTATCAGTCAAAACCATTGTTACTGCACCGGCCAATACCGGCATTACGGCGATTAACAAGAATGCCGTAATTAACCAAGTCCACACGAACAACGGCATTTTCATCCATGTCATGCCTGGGGCACGCATATTGAAAATCGTCACTATGACGTTAATCGCTCCCATAATGGATGAAATACCCATAATGTGAACCGAGAACACAAATAGTGCGGTAGTGTCATTCGAGTATGTGGTAGACAAAGGCGCGTAGAAAGTCCAACCAAACGCAGGACCGCCACCTTCCATAAACAAAGATGCTAGAAGAATTGTGAAAGCACCCGGTAGTATCCAGAAGCTCCAGTTATTCATTCTTGGCAGTGCCATATCTGGCGCACCAATCATCATTGGTACTAACCAGTTAGCCAAGCCTGTAAAGGCTGGCATTACAGCACCAAACACCATGATCAATCCATGCACTGTGGTCATTTGGTTAAAGAAGTTTGGCTCTACTATTTGTAAACCAGGCTGAAATAATTCAGCGCGGATCACCATGGCCATTGCGCCACCAATTAAAAACATGATGAACGCGAACCACAAATATAGGGTACCTATATCTTTGTGGTTGGTTGTATATAGCCAACGTTTTATGCCGCTGGGAGCATGGTGATGATGGTCATCGTGATCTAGTTCTGTTGTTGCGGTACTCATAACCAACCTCCTATTTTCCGTTTATGACGGCATTGACGTCTTTTGCTTGAATCATATCGCCAGTGTTATTGCCCCAAGCATTACGCTCGTAGGTTACCACTGCTGCGACTTCACTCATCGTAAGCTGCTTACCAAAGGCCTGCATTGATGTGCCTGCTTTACCATTCACAACAATATCGATATGACCTTGAATATCATTTAGCGCCATTTCGCTACCCGCTAACCCAGGGAATACGCCCGGAAGACCTTGACCATTGGGTTGGTGACACGCGGCACAGGTGCGCAAGTAAACTTGTTCGCCAGTACTCATCAGCTCTTCCATGCTCATATTCATCGCTAGTAAACGCTGCTCTTCTTCTTTGGCTTTGCGTTGTGCTTCTTGTTGCTCTGAAATCCATGCCTGATAGTCAGCAGGATCTTTGGCAATGACCACAATTGGCATAAAGCCATGATCTTTACCACACAGCTCAGCACACTGGCCACGGTATATACCTGGCTCATTGACGTTAGTCCAAGCTTCATTGATAAAGCCAGGGTTTGCGTCTTTTTTAACTGCAAAGTCAGGCACCCACCAAGAGTGAATAACATCATCAGAGGTTACTAAGAATCGCACTTTACTGCCGGTAGGAATGACAAGTGGTCGATCTACTTCAAGTAAGTAATTCTCACCTTTGTCGAATTTGTTGTTGATCTGCTCAGGCTGAGTAGCAAGTGTAGAATAAAACTCAACGTCATTATCCATGTACTTGTAGTGCCACTTCCACTGAGACCCGGTCACCAAAACGGTCACATCAGGTTCACTGGTATCTTCCATTGCGATCAAGGTTTTGGCAGCTGGAAACGCCATAACGACCAAAATGATGAAAGGGATAATTGTCCAAGCAATTTCTACTTTGACACTTTCATGGAAATTAGCTGGTTTAGCGCCACGTGATTTGCGATGGAATATCATGCTCCAAAACATGACCGCGAATACAAGCACGCCGATGACTACACAGATGATAAACATCAGCATATGTAAGTCGTAGACTTGCCCACTAATATCAGTGACACCTTTGCGCAAATTCAACTGATATTGGTCAACAGCTGAACTGGTTTCTGCTGAGACAGCAAACGCAAAGCAACTAACTAGTAATGCTAATGCGCTGGACCATATCTTTTTCACTCAACACCTCCTGTTGAAATAAGTCTTTGCCAAGGGAGTAACGAACAGTGATTAACCGCAAAAAAACTCAGTAGTGGTAAATGACTTGATTTATTTTTGTTATGACGTTGTAAAAAGCGGTATAAGAATCACCCAACTTGGCGTTTGAGTCTAGTGTTTTTTGTTATTCTTTTGAACAAGCGCTTGATTTTTATCCAAAATCAGCTTGTGTGCATTTTTTATGAGCAAAACCTATTTCTACAGTACGCCAAGCTTTTGGGATCAGATGAGTGCAGATCGACGATCTTGCTGTTACTTTAATCAGTTAAAGTGAAAAACAAAGCAGATGAAAATGGACTTCATAAAACCGGCTCGACTCATGAAGTGCAGATCGACTTTAGTCATGTTTAAAAGGCTTGCCGGATAGATAAAATTGGCTCACTACGAGGACATCCTTGTCCTCTAACGCTGTTTTGAGGTGGGCAGTTCGCTAACTCTTTTTACATCCAATCGGCGTTACGAATAACACCGACGGCAATCCCTTCGATATTGAAGGGTTGACTGGCTAAATCGACTTTAATCGGACTGAAGTCTTCGTTCTCAGCATGTAACAACACTTCGCGGCCGCGTTTTTCAAGGCGTTTTACGGTAACGTCTTCATCCACACGGGCGACCACTACCTGACCATTGTGCACATCGGTGGTGCGATGAACAGCCAACAGATCACCGTCTAAAATGCCAATGTCTTTCATACTCATACCGCTGACCCGCAGTAAAAAGTCAGCGCTGGGTTTGAATAAATCCGGATCTACTTTGTAATGACATTCTACATGCTCTTCTGCCAAGATAGGTTCACCCGCGGCCACACGACCGATAAGTGGCAATCCGAGCTCTTCGATTTGATCATCTAGAGGAACATTCAATTTAATCCCACGAGAAGTGCCAGGTAAGATATCTATCACGCCTTTTCGCGCCAACGCTTTTAAATGCTCTTCAGCGGCATTAGCAGATTTAAACCCTAAGGTTCGAGCTATTTCAGCGCGCGTGGGAGGCATGCCTGTTTCAGACATAGTGGTTTTAATGATCTGTAAAATTTCTTCTTGTCTTGGAGTTAGTGGACGCATGACCAGCCTGTTTTTCTATACAGTTTAACTGTCAGTATATACAGTTAATGTTAGAAAACAAACATTGTTATGATCAATTCAAAAGGTTTTCCGCTGATTCTTCGTGGCAAACTCAAAATTTAGCTTTTCAACCGAGCATAAAAAGGCATAATTCACGGCTTCGTGCTATGCTCCCGTTGATTTTGAAACCTCAAGGTGTGATATATGGTCTGGCTGCATAAATTGCTGCTTTCCTTGTTTACGTTACCGGTTAAATGGCTGGTGAAAGTAAATAATATTCCTACAGATATCGAAAAAGAGTTAGGAATAGACAAAAACAAACCGATTATTTACGTGTTGCGGACTCACTCCATTACCGACCAATTGGTATTGAAGATGTCCACGCAAAAAGTTGATCTTCCCAGCCCTAACAAGACGATTCGCATCGGCAAGGAAGAACACAGCGCCTGCGTATTTTTAGAACAACCGCAGTCTTTGGTTGGACGCACCATCAAAGGTACCAAAATAGCGGCTGATTTCACTCACCTATTTAAATTGCATCGCGAAGACGAAAGCCTCGACTTGCAAATCGTGCCCGTCACTATTTTTTGGGGTAGAGCACCAGGAAGGAAATCGACCGGGTTAGCCGATTTACTGGCCGACAAAGCATCGCCCAGCTGGTTACGTAAATTCTTTATCGTGCTGTTTCTAGGTCGCGACAATTTCGTTTCATACAGTAAAGCCGTTTCGTCGCGCGCTATGACTAGGTTACCAGGCACTGAAGCGGAAATTGCCCACAAACTGATAAGGTTAGCCGGTACTCACTTTCATCGTAAGCGCCAAGCATTCAATGGTCCAACCTTGTTAGAGAAGCAAGAGCTATATAACTCCATTCTGGGCTCTTCGTCGGTTAAGAATGCCATGGCCGAAGAAGGCAGACTCAAAAAGCTGCCGCCCGAAAAAACCAAAGCCTTGGCCAAATCCTATATTAATGAAATTGCCGCCGATTATCGTGAAAGCCTGATCCGCTTCGGCGACCGCGTACTGACGCGTATCTGGAACAAAATATACGATGGCATCGATGTTGGTCATGCCGATAAAGTGAGAGCCTTGGCGCAAAAAGGCCACGAAATTATTTATGTGCCTTGTCATCGCAGTCACATGGATTATTTATTGCTTACCTACGTTATTTACCACGAAGGCTTAGTGACACCGCACATTGCAGCCGGCATCAATCTCAACTTCTGGCCCGTAGGCGGCATTTTCAGACGCGGAGGCGCCTTTTTCTTACGCCGCAGTTTCGCTGGCAATAAACTGTACACCGCGGTTTTCCGTGAATACCTTGAATTGCTTTTCAATAAAGGCTATTCCGTTAAATATTACGCTGAAGGCGGTCGCAGCCGCACTGGACGTTTGCTGCCCCCCAAAACGGGGATGCTCGCCATGACGTTGCAGGCCATGATCAAGGGCGTGAATCGTCCGGTCAGTATCGTGCCTGTTTACATTGGTTATGAACACGTTATGGAAGTTGGCAGCTACCTTAAAGAGCTCAAGGGCAAGAGTAAGAAAAAAGAATCCTTTTTAGGCGTTTTTTCAGCGGTCCGTAAACTTAAAAACTACGGTCATGGATTCTTGAATTTCGGCGAACCCATTCAACTGAACAACTTCCTCGATTCGCAAGTGCCAAACTGGCGAGAGGCACAAGGGACTGACTCTGACAAAAAGCCCAGTTGGCTAACGCCCACCGTCAATATTCTAGCTAATCAAGTGATGATGCGCATCAACCAAACTGCCGCCATCAGTGGTATGTCAATCTGTGCGCTGTGTTTGTTGTCGGCGAAAAAGTCTGCCATGGGTCAAAAAGAACTTGAACAGGCAGTCGATGACTACCTGCATTTGCTGAAACTCTCACCTTATAGCAGTTTAGTCAGCTTACCGGAGAAAACCGGCGCTGAGATTGTGGCCAAGACCCTTAAATTAGGCAAAATGCGCGTCACTGAAGACAGTTTCGGCAAGATCATTTCGTTAGAGCGTCGCAACGCCGTGGCCCTGACTTACTATCGAAACAACATTCTGCATTTATTTGCCATGCCAGGGTTAATAGCCGCTATTTTGTTTGCCAAAAATGGCATGGAGAAAACCAAGTTACTCGATCTTGTAATGCGATTGTACCCGCTGTTACAACGTGAATTGTTTTTGTACATGAGCAGCGAGCAAGCCCGTGAGTATGCCGAAAGCCTGATACACAGCATGCAAGAGATGGGCATGATCGTGAATAACGGCAAAAAGCTAACTCACGCTGACGCCACTGCCACTTCATTCTACTCATTGTGGCTACTCAATCGTTGTGTGCAAGAAACCTTGCAACGCTATGCGTTAGTGCTGTCATTATTAGCCAAAGAAAATAAAATGAGTCGCAGTGCATTAGAAAAACAAAGCGCCAAATTTGCCGAGCGATTATCTTCCTTGCACGGTATCAGCTCACCTGAGTTTTTCGATAAAAATGTACTGGCGACCTTTGTAAACGCGCTAAGAGAAAATGAATTACTGGCAGATAGTGATGATGGCCAACTGCAGCACTCGCCAATCAGCGAAAAGCTCAGACAAGATATCATCGGCTTAATCGCACCAGAGATTGCGCAGCGATTAGAAAAGCTGTACGCACAACAAGCTTAAATCAGAAGTGAATTTTTGGGGGCTTGGGTTTGACCAAAGCCCCTAAGTTTAAAAGAGGTGTAAGCCTAAGTGCTGGCACTTCCTGATAAGAAAAACTGATAGGCCGGGTTGTCGGTCTGTTCAGAATATTGATAACCCAACTTTTGTAAATGCTGATCAAACTCTTGCCGTGCGTTGGTTGGGATCTCAAACCCTGCCAGCACTAAACCTTCCGCCGCACCATGATTGCGATAATGGAACAAAGTAATATTCCAGTTCTCGCCTAAGGTTTCGAGGAACTTCATCAGTGCTCCTGGATACTCAGGAAACTCGAACGAAAATATATGTTCACTGATCAAGCTAGGTGGACGACCACCAACCATATATCGTACGTGAAGCTTGGCCATCTCATTTTCAGACAAATCGAAACAGGCATATCCGCTTTGGGTCAACACATGCTCTATTTGACGATATTCTTCTTTGCCAAAACGTAACTTGATCCCAACGAAAATGTGCGCTTCACCGTCACTCGCATAACGATAATTAAACTCCGTTATGGTGCGCCCACCGAGTAATTCACAAAATTGTTTAAATGCGCCGGTACGCTCGGGAATTTTTACCGCAAACACCGCTTCTTTTTGCTCACCTAACTCACATCGTTCTGACACATACCTTAGAGTATGAAAGTTGATGTTGGCACCGCATAAAATGCCACCAATTTTTTTGCCTTCAATACTATGTTGCTGCAAATATTTTCGAATACCTGCGACCGAAAGGGCTCCGGCTGGCTCGGCTATCACGCGGGTATCATCAAAAATATCCTTGATCGCGGCACAGATCTCGTCAGTGGTGACGGTAATCACCTCATCAACATATTGCTGACACAATCTAAACGGCTCAGAACCAATGGTTTTAACGGCAACACCATCGGCGAAAATCCCAACCGAGGGTAACGGCACAGGCTGACCGGCTATCAAAGCCGCCTGAAGACAGGCTGATTGATCTGACTCTACGGCGATAATTTTTAAGTCGGGTTTAAGTTGTTTTAAGAAAACGCTAATGCCTGCAGCTAATCCGCCACCACCCACAGCAATGAACAAGATATCCAGATCGGGAAGTTGTTCAAGTAGCTCTCTGCCTATAGTTCCTTGCCCAGCAATTACATCTTCATCATCAAAGGGCGCCACCATGGTGTAACCATTGACCTCGGACAATCGCAACGCTTCATCTTTGGCCTGATCAAAACTAGTACCATGAAGCACCACATGCGCATATTCGCCACCAAATCGGCGCACGGCATCAATTTTAATGTCTGGTGTGGTCTCCGGCATCACTATGGTAGCTTGGACTTTCTTGATCTTGGCAGAATAGGCCACGCCTTGAGCATGATTACCTGCAGATGCCGCTACGACCCCGGCTTGCAATTGCTGCTCGGTCAAACTGCACAGCTTGTTGTATGCCCCCCTTAACTTGAAGGATTTCACTGGTTGCTGGTCTTCTCGTTTTAGGTAAATGTCATTACCCAACGCAGCAGACAAGGTCACAAGTTTAGTCAACTCACTATTGACGGCGACATCGTAAACAGGCGCGAGTAAAATACGTTTTAAGTATTCATTGGCTGGTAAAGTCATTTAATCTTCCAATTTAGAAGCGTCACGCACCGCACCTTTATCGGCACTGGTAGCAAGCAAAGCAAAGGTTTTTAATGACAAAGACACCTTGCGTTCACGATGCTTTGGTTTCCACGGTTTTTCACTGGCTTCCATTTGTTCTCGTCGAGTTTGAAGATCTTGGTCGCTGATGCGCAAATTGATTGAACGATTAGGAATGTCGATATCAATAATATCGCCATCTTCAATCAACCCAATTGCGCCACCAGCAGCCGCTTCTGGGGACACGTGACCAATGGATAACCCTGAGGTTCCACCGGAGAATCGTCCATCGGTAACTAACGCGCAGTCTTTACCCAAGCCTTTGGACTTCAAGTAAGATGTGGGATACAACATTTCTTGCATACCAGGTCCGCCTTTGGGTCCCTCGTATCGAATAAACACCACTTCGCCAGCACTCACTTGGCCACTTAAAATGCCTTTCACGGCATCATCCTGACTTTCGTAAACACGAGCAGTGCCACTGAATGTATGAATAGATTTATCAACACCTGCGGTTTTCACGATACAACCGTTGAGAGCGATATTGCCATACAATACCGCCAATCCTCCCTCTTCGCTAAAAGCATGCTCACGGCTACGGATACAGCCATTTTGTCTGTCTATATCGGCGTCTGGATATCGGCAGCTTTGGCTAAATGCTTTGGTGGTGCGAATGCCTGCCGGACCCGCTTTATAAAATTCGAGTACATCATGACTAGGATCATCTGCAATATCCCACTCTTTAATCACCTCACCCATGGTTTTTCCCAGCACATGGTGAGTATCCGTATGCAATAGTCCGGCACGGTTTATCTCTGCCAAAATACCCATGACTCCGCCAGCGCGATGCACATCCTCCATATGGTACTGGGGAGTCGCAGGAGCAACCTTACATAGGTGCGGCACTTTGCGTGAAAGCCGATCAATATCTTGCATGGTAAAAGGGACTTCGCCTTCAATTGCGGCCGCCAATAGATGCAAGATGGTATTCGTAGAGCCGCCCATCGCAATATCCAAACTCATGGCATTTTCAAATGCTTTAAAGTTAGCAATATTGCGAGGTAACGCAGTTTCATCATCTTGTTGATAATACCTGCGACACAACTCAACGGCTTGCCGACCGGCTTGTTTAAATAATTCCTCGCGATCGGCGTGAGTGGCCAATAAGGAACCATTACCAGGTAAGGACAACCCCAAGGCCTCGGTCAAACAATTCATTGAATTGGCGGTAAACATGCCAGAACAAGAGCCACAGGTGGGGCAAGCTGAGCGTTCAATTTCATTTGAATCAGCATCGCTGACGTTGTCATCCGCGGCAGCGACCATGGCGTCGACCAAATCGAGCTTGATAATTTGATCAGACAGTTTGGTTTTCCCCGCTTCCATGGGACCGCCAGAGACAAAGACGACGGGCACATTCAGACGCATGGCCGCCATCAACATACCCGGCGTGATCTTGTCGCAATTCGAGATGCACACAATGGCGTCAGCACAATGGGCATTCACCATGTACTCGACCGAATCGGCAATGATCTCGCGCGATGGCAAGCTATACAACATGCCCGCGTGGCCCATAGCGATACCATCATCTACCGCGATGGTATTGAATTCTTTGGCGACACCACCGGCTTCTTCAATGGCACGTGCTACCAACTGCCCCATGTCTTTAAGATGAACATGACCTGGGACAAATTGGGTAAACGAATTAGACACCGCAATGATGGGTTTACCAAAGTCATTGTCTGTCATACCGGTGGCACGCCACAATGCGCGTGCGCCCGCCATGTTGCGCCCTTGAGTGGTGGTGGATGAACGTAACTTTGGCATTGTTGTACCCTTTTAGTAGAGAAGCACATATAGGTGCAAATAGATTAAATCTTATTTCGTTCTGAGCTGGTGTAAGCCGAAAACAAAAAACCCTTGCCGGTTAATGCAAGGGTTTCTTTTTGTGGCATGCCACACACTACTACCCTCGCTCGGAATGCTCCGGCGAACACATTATCGTAATATGCTCAAACTCGATAGGTAGAGTAAACATGGATCAAAAACTATTTGTCGTCACTGCTATAAGGAATAGCACGTATCCTATTCGCTGATCAAGTATTGTCAGTGTATAAGTTATACTCTCAATACTTCACTTAGCCATGAAGGCTTTGTATTACATAGCAAGCGCAAGATAACTATTCCAATAAGATTATCTAATAAAGACCTTAGAGGTGGATAAGCGACTGGATTTAGGCAGATAAGTCGGGCTATGTTAGAGTTTTACTTTGTCTTTTGAAGAAGCGCGTTTATGTTTTCAATGTCTGCCTGGTTTCATTGGATCGATCTCGCGGGCGTCGCAGTTTTCGCGATTTCCGGTACTTTAATGGCTCACCGTAAACACATGGATGGATTTGGTGTTGTAGTATTAGCAGCGGTTACTGCCATTGGCGGTGGCACACTCAGAGATATGATCTTAGATTTGCCGGTATTCTGGGTCAGTGATCCGAGTTTCTTTTACGTGATCCTATTGGCCGCCTTCGTGACTATCTTATGGCTACGTTTTCACAGTGAGTTTCCGCTGCGTTATCTACTGGTCGCGGATGCCTTTGGACTGGCATTTTTTAACGTTATGGGTCTGCAAAAAGCGCTGCAATACGGCGCGACGCCTTTTGTCGCTATCGCGTTAGGTGCAATGACGGGCGTATTTGGTGGCTTGATCCGTGATGTGATCTGTCGAGAAATTCCACTGGTTTTACGAGGCGAGCTCTATGCAACGGCCTGTATTATCGGTGGCGCAGCCTATGTACTAGCAACTCATCTTGATATAGATAGCGATATCACCTTGCTAATTGCGTTACTCACCACCTTGCTGGTGCGATTAGGTGCTATGCGTTGGTATTGGCATCTGCCAGTGTTCGCTGCTCATGAGGAGGATCCCAACCGTGATTAGCGTTGCTGAATACAATATCGGTCGTAGCATTGATATTGGGACGCTAGAATTTAGCAACAAGGCGCGGCTAAACCTCCCACTTTCGCTAAAAACTGTACCCATTGAAGTGGCACATCTTCAAATTTAACACTAGCTTTAAGCATGCAATAGATCATACATAGGGAATTGTAGATGTCACTTGCGGTTGTTTACTCCAGAGCCTCGGTAGGCATTGATGCGCCTTTGGTGACCATCGAAGTGCACCTTGCTAACGGCTTACCCGCGTTCAATTTAGTCGGTTTGGCCGCGGCAGCGGTGCGCGAATCAAAAGAGCGAGTGAGAAGCGCACTTATCAACTCCGGTTTCGAATTTCCAGCCAAGCGTATTACGGTGAATTTGGCCCCTGCTGATTTACCCAAAGAAGGGGGACGTTTTGATCTTGCAATAGCGATAGGCATAATCGCAGCTTGTGGCCTATTACCAGACACAGATTTAAGCCAATATGAGATGGTTGGTGAACTGGCATTAACCGGTCAAATTCGCACTGTCTGTGGCGCACTGCCATTCAATTATGCCTGCACAAACGCTAAACGAATTGCCCTTTTGCCATTGCAAAACGCCGACGAAGCCTTGCTGGTAAACAACAGCCAGGTGTTTGGTGTTACATCACTCAGTGATCTTTATTTGCACTTAAGCGGACGTAAGCGACTCACTCCATCTGAGCACAAAAGGGTGGAGTGTCAACATGATTACCAAGCTGACATGGCAGATATTAAAGGCCAACAATTAGCCAAAAGAGCGCTAGAGATAAGCGCGGCGGGCATGCATAACATATTGTTTTGTGGGCCGCCGGGTACCGGTAAAACCATGCTAGCAAAAAGATTGATGACCTTATTACCTCCCATGGACCAACAGCAAGCGCTACAAACAGCCACTATACGCTCAGTTGCAGGCCAGCCAATTGATTTGACTAAGTGGACCCAGCGACCTTTTCGACAGCCTCATCACACAGCCTCTTCTATTGCGTTAGTTGGAGGTGGCAGTAATCCCAAGCCTGGCGAGATCAGCCTAGCTCATCACGGCGTGTTGTTTCTCGATGAGCTACCGGAATTTGAACGTCATGTATTAGATGTGCTGCGTGAGCCAATGGAAGCGGGAAAAATCTCTATTTCCCGCGCCGCAAAGCATGTTTGTTTCCCAGCACAATTTCAATTGGTAGCGGCGATGAATCCCAGCCCAACTGGGGCCTTACATGACGGTAGAAGTACATCAGAACAGGTACTGCGCTATATCAACAGAATATCCACTCCCTTTCTAGATCGCATTGACTTACAAGTCGATGTACCAAAACTATCTAGTAAGGAGCTTTTTGCTGGCAATGATGACCAGCAAGAGTCCAGCAAACAGATTCGAATTAGGGTGTTAGGTGCCCACCAACAACAATATCAGCGAGCAAACAAAAGTAATGCCCAACTCAATACTCAAGAGTTAGATACTTACTGCGTGCTGAGCTCGGCAGATCAGAGGTTTATGCAAACCTCAATGGAACAATTAGGATTGTCGATGCGCAGTTACCATAGAACCATTAAAGTGGCGCGCACAATCGCCGATTTAGCGTCGTGTCAGCATATTCAGCGCAAACACTTATCTGAAGCGCTGAGTTATCGCGCGTTGGATAACATTATTCAACAGCTTAAATAACGCAAGATTGCAAAGTAGTGTTGCTCATCTGCTAGCAAAAGCTTAGTTTGCGTGATCAACCCAAGCCTTTATTAGCGGCTCGTCTACCCGCGATGCTAGACAGCACAGGCCCAATTTATAGGGCTCTATATTATTGATAGGGATACGATTAATTTTGTGCGCGACAACTGAATTATCAAGTACCACCTGCGGTACTATCCCAAGCCCACATCCAAGTGCGACCATGCTGACAATGGCCTCATTACCGCCAACAGTGGCATATACTCTGGGTCGTATGCCAATTTCACTAAACCAATGATGAACAATACGTTTTGACGGCCCTGACTCCGGTAACACCACCGCATGATCACGCCAATTGACTTGTTCAAGTGCGGAGAGTTGGCTGTCTTTTGGTGCAATGAGTAACAGCGGAATGGTATCAATAGGAAAGAACGCGATGTCTTTTGACATATCTGGCGTATACACCGCTATCGCCACATCCGCATCTTGCTGCATCACTTTAGCCAGCGATAAATTATGATCACCGGTGGTCAGTTTAACTTCAACGTTTGGGTGATTCTGACGAAATAGATTAAGCATGGCTGGTAAATGACTATGACTAGCTGTTACCGAGCAAAATAATCTAATCTCGCCACTGAGCATGGGGTTAAGTTGGTCAAACTCAGCTTTCAAGCTATGCCACTCACTTAAGGTTTTGTGACTAAAGTGAGCCAATTTTTCGCCTGCTAAGGTCAGCTTTACTTTGCGATTATCACGAATAAATAACGCTGTACCGCAATCTTCTTCCAAACGTTGGATTGCTCGACTTAAGGTCGATGGACTGACGTACATCGCAGCCGCGGTTTTGCCAAAATGCAAACTTGTCGCCAGATGTTGAAACAGCTGTAAGGTACGTAGGTCCATATCATTTCACTTTTTGCAACACAGTGTTGCAAATATATCATTTTATTCAACAAAGCAGAACGATTATGCTCTGCTTATCAAAAGTCGTCACTGACTTGATAGGTAACACACTAAGTTGAAAGACTTAGCGAGAATAGACTTTTTAATGTAAACAGGAATTCCATGGCAAATTATTTTAATACTTTATCTTTGCGTCAGCAGCTTGACCAATTAGGACGCTGCCGATTTATGCAAAAAAACGAATTTGCCGACGGTTGTGATTTTCTCAAAGGCAAGAACATCGTTATTGTTGGTTGTGGCGCTCAAGGCCTAAACCAAGGTCTTAATATGCGCGATTCAGGCTTGAACGTAAGTTACGCTTTGCGTCAGGCTGCCATAGATGAAAAACGCGACTCTTATCAACGCGCCAGTGGTAATGGCTTTACCGTGGGAACCTACCAACAGCTTATTCCTGATGCTGATTTGGTTTATAACTTAACGCCTGACAAACAACATTCGAGCGTCGTCGAAGCGGTTATGCCGTTAATGAAACAAGGTGCCGCGCTGGGCTATTCCCATGGCTTTAACATTGTTGAGGAAGGACAACAGATCCGTTCAGATATAACAGTGGTAATGTGTGCGCCTAAGTGTCCTGGCACCGAAGTGAGAGAAGAATACAAACGCGGTTTTGGTGTTCCAACCTTAATTGCGGTTCATCCTGAAAATGATCCTCAAAGCCAAGGTTGGGATATTGCCAAAGCCTTAGCCTCAGCCACTGGAGGTGATCGCGCTGGCGTTTTAGAGTCGTCTTTTGTCGCGGAAGTAAAATCAGACTTAATGGGTGAGCAAACGATTTTATGTGGTATGCAACAAACCGCGGCAATTCTAGCGTTCGAGAAGATGACGTCTGACGGCATTGACCCCGCGTATGCAGGCGCGTTGATCCAGTTTGGCTTAGAGACAATAACTGAAGCGCTCAAGATTGGCGGAGTGACTAATATGATGGACCGCCTATCGAATCCAGCCAAGTTGAAAGCGTGTCAGTTATCAGATCAACTGACTGCTTTATTACGTCCATTATTTGAAAAACATCAAGATGATATTATCAGTGGAGAATTCTCCAAAACCATGATGGAAGACTGGGCAAATGGCGATCTAAACTTGCTTAAATGGCGAGAAGAGACGGGTCAATGTGGTTTTGAAAATGCCCCTCAATACACTGATAAAATTGATGAGCAAACATTTTTCGACCAAAGTATCTTTATCGTCGCAATGATAAAAAGTGGTGTCGAATTGGCATTTGATGTGATGGTTGAAGCCGGAATCTTGCCTGAATCAGCCTATTACGAATCGTTGCATGAAACGCCATTAATCTCTAATACGATTGCGCGTAAACGTTTATATGAAATGAATGTGGTGATTTCCGATACTGCCGAGTATGGCAATTATTTGTTTGCTAATGCAGCGATCCCACTTTTACGGGAAAAACTCATGCCTTCTATCACGTCTGAGTTGATTGGTAAGGGACTAAAATCCGGCTCAAATAGCGTGGATAACAAAGCATTAGTTGAAGCTAATTGCGCTATACGCAATCACGGCGTTGAGGAAATTGGTGAAAAATTACGAGGTTATATGACCGATATGAAGGCCATCGTCGATGCGGCCTAGTCATGTGACTCGCTCTTTTCTGTCGTTAGGTGCTTAAACCAAGCCCTTTTGCCCGGTCATTTGGCCGGGCTTTTTATGTTTTGGTCAATTAAATTACCAAAGAGATGGTATTTGCGGAAAATATGCAGCATAAGCTGGAAATTTATTACATTCTCGTATTAACTCTATGATCCGCGGCATTTTATAGCTGGGTTTAACGTGTATAATGCTGGGGTTTCTACCAATAGCGGCGTAGAATAAAAATAGTCGCCAAATTGATACAATATAAAACAGTTCAGAAGTTAGTGGTTAAGAGGCTGATTTATAAAGGAAAAATGGTTTTTTGTGAGCTTAATACTGTTAATAAATAGAATTTTAGGTTGTGTGTAGTATCTGATTGAACACAGACTTTTAGTTTGGATTTTTCTGAAACGTTATCTTTAAAGGGCTGAAAAGTTGGCCTATGTATTGCAACAGCGACTGCTGGTGCGGTTAAAAAAGCGTTTCCAATATTATAAGTATAAAAAGTTCTAAGTGGGGAACATTATGAATTCATCGGTATCGCGGTTCACTCAAATGGGTGATTGGATTTTCGAAGTTAAAATGGTTAGAGCACTGCGGGTTAAAAAGTACGGCGAACCGTACACGGCGTTGGCGACGCTAACGGCAAACGGTGAGTCAATGTACATTGATAGCCAGTTAACCCGTGAAAATGAAGACTTTTCTCGCAAAGATTTCCTGACGTTCTATAAATTTTGCCAAGCCTTAGAAATGAAAAACGTGATTTACGACAAAGTTAAAAACGGCGTACGCCATCCACGAGTAGTAGATATTGTAGAGAATGTTAAACCCTCACCAATTGTTCGTCTCGTTAAATAAAATTTATTTCACTTCCAAACAATAGACTGCAGACTTATTGAACTCGCTTCATTAAGGCTGTCGCTCGACTGTTCGAGTCACGCAAACAGGCTGTTGTTCTGCTTTGCCTGCGAATAGAACACAGAACAAAGAAACAACTGCAAACGTCAGAAAGCCTATCGCAATAGGCTCAATTCCAGATATCACAAAACTGTTAATAAATAATGCGATGGGAACCGAAAACCCACTACTCAAACAGCCGATTATTGCAGCTCCTAAGCCAGCAATGTGCCCCAGAGGCAGCATTGCCATAGAATTCAAATTGCCAAACAAAATACCAATAAAAAAGAAGTTCACAAATAGTAACGACACCGTGAGATACAAGGGTGGCAGCCCGTTAAAGTGAAACGACGCTAATACCAATAAAAACGAAATCAGGGTATTCCCACACAACGCCCATAGACAGAGTTTGCGCATTCCGAGACGCATCACTAATGCACCATTAATAAAAGACGCAAATCCTATTGAGAACGCCAACAAGGCAAAGTACAGCGGAAACCAATCACCAACATCGTAGAAATCTTCAAACAAGGTCTGTGACGCGCTTAGGTACGATAAAAAGGCGCCAAAGATGAATCCCATGGACAATGTATACAGCATCACTTGTTTGTGGGTTAAAATAAACCAACTTGAGCGTGATAGCTGCCCCCATGAAAACGGATGGCGTTTTGATTTTGGCAAGGTTTCAGGTTGGCGGCTGAAAAACCAAATTCCAGCAATTGAACCTATGACCAGAAACGACGTGAAAATCTCCCGCCAAGACGCGAACAACAGGATCCCTTTACCAAAGGCTGGGGCTAACATAGGAACTAAGATAAACACCATCATAATGAAAGACATGACTCTGGCCATCGCTTCACCAGCGTACTGATCGCGGATCAGTGCGATAGTGGCAATTCTAGGTCCAGAAACGCCAAAAGCTTGTACCACGCGGCCGAATAAGAGAATTTCCATCGACGGCGCATACATACATATCACAGTACCAATGGCATAAATGATCAAACCCGATAAAATTGCCGCACGGCGACCTTTGGTGTCTGAATAAGGTCCGTAATACAGTTGTCCAAACGCCATACCAAGAAAAAATAACGAGACAATCATGTGCGTGTGTTGAGGACTATCGCTATTAAGATCAGTGCCAATTTGATTTAGCGCTGGCAACATAGCGTCAATACTTAACGCCACGAGCGAGGTCAGAAATGCCATCAAAGCAACAAACTCAACCAATCCCAGCGCTGGCTTAATATTTTCTTTAGCTATGTTTTGCGCCATTTCAAGCCTATTCCTAAGTGAGCATGTCGAGATCAAGCATGATGAATTTAAAATGTAACCTGAACTGTGGATAATTTAAAAACACGGGAAATAAAAAAGCGACCTGCTCATCTGTTGGCAAGTCGCTTTCGATCGCAAGTATATCACATTGTCTTCTGGATACGCTGCTTTGATAAACAAAGATACACAAAAAAGGGACGCAAACTGCGTCCCTTGATCATGATTAGAGTCTAGCTAAGATTAGAATTTGTATGCCGCTTGTGCATAAACAAATCTACCTTGGCCATTGTGAATTGAATTCACGTAACCGACAAACTCATGATGGCTAAACGGAGGTTCTTCGTTGAACAAATTCGTCGCGCCCAACGTTAACGTAGTGTTTTCAATTCCACGATAGTTGAATACCAAATCAACCGTTGTCATTGAATCCACTGTTTTATCACCGAATCCTGAATCAGCATCACCGGCAAACTCGCCAATGTAGTTAATTGCCAAAGTCGCGCTCAGATCTTCCATGGTCCAATCCATTGACGTGGTATGACGCACTTCAGGTTGTTCGAACTCGCCTTCACTGAGATTCAAACGTTTGCCGCCATCGGCATCCGGACGAAACTCTTCAAACTTCAACACATAGTTCATTACAAAACCAAAGCGGAATGAGCCCATGTCAGATTCAAGTTTGTAGCCCACATCTAAATCGATACCTGAGGTTTCTAAATCACCAATATTTTGGAACGAGTCATAAACTCGAACGACTTCACCTGGATCACTAGGGTCAGAGGTTGGAATACGCTCAACCACAGTTGGATCATCACCGAAGTTAGTGAATACAAACTGGGTATCAGAATCGATGATGTTTTCAATATCGTAGTTGTAGTAGTCGATTGAAAAATCGAGATCTTCAGTCACTTCTAAGATCATACCTAAGTTATAGCTCGAAGATTCTTCTGGACCTAACTGCGGGTTACCGGCGAACACGGCAGTGTATTCAGCAGGCTGACAACCTAGTCCTACCGCCTCACAGCGTACAGTATCAACTAAGTTAGGCGATTCATCTGTTCTACCTAAGCCCAATTGATGTAACGAAGGTGCTCTAAACGCGGTGCCATAAGAACCACGGAAAGACAAGGTATCCGTTGGCGCCCACAAAAATGATATTTTTGGATCTGTAGTGGTACCAAAATCACTGTAATTTTCGTGTCTTACAGCAAACTGTACTTCCAACTCTTCGGTCACCGGAATCGCGAATTCGGCAGAAAGTGACTTGCTATCACGACTACCATTAGCTTGCGTCGCCTCAGTACCAAACACGTCGCCGCGAAGGAACTGGTCATCTGGGTTATCACTAATTGCTTCTTCGCGATATTCAGCTTTAACCGCTAGCAAGACTTCGCCAGCATCCATCTCCATCAACGGGCCAGAAAAAGTCACATCAAAGGTTTTGTTAGTGGACTTACCGACGCGAGTTGTCGTGGTTTCAATGTAATCAAGAGACTCTTGAGAATTTTGTGAAGGCTCAAAGGGGTTCCATGATTCATTATCAATGGCTTCTTGGATGCGACGAGAGTTAGGGAACCCATCTACACCACGCTCTACAGATTCGCTTTTGATGTAACTATAAGCCGCTTCCCAATTCCAGCTTTCGATATCACCGTTTAACCCTACAATGGTGCGATAGTAATCGGTGTCGACACGCTTTTCACGGTTACCAATGTCCACTGTACGGCGGCGCATGGTTAGGTCTTGACCAAAAAATTCATGGGATGGATCGTCAGCGAAAGGATGATTGGCATTATCGCCATCCATAAACAATTCATTGAAGCTTGGGCTACCCGCACCGCGTACGATGGATTTTGAATTCTGACCGTTGAAATCGATGAAGGCACGCACAGAATCGTTAATCTCATAACGACCAAGATAGTTGAAACTAAAACGCTCTGCATCGGGGATCATGGTCATCACTGGCGCATAATCGTAGCGGCAAAGCACATTGACACGATCGATATCTTCGGCTGGACAACGGTCATTACCAAACTCATCGATAATACGATTGGTTGGATCAGAGCGCAGTGCAATCGTACCTGGAATACCTGATGAACTTCTAAAATCAACCGCATCTGGATCATTCGGTCTTAAAGCTGCTTGGTTGGCAGAACGAGAGTAATCACGGTCGCCATACAACACTTCTTCACGATCAAAGTAATCAAGAATGAAGGTATGTTTAAACTTGTCGTCACTGGTTCCCCAGATCAAGCTGACATTTTGTTCTTTACCGCCACCATCGGCAGTTGTGCCTAATTTAGCGGAAATTTCTGCGCCGTCGTAATCATCACGCAAAATGACGTTAATAACACCCGCGATAGCGTCAGAACCATAGGTTGCCGATGCACCGTCTTTCAGAATGTCGACCTGTTTAATTGCTGACAAAGGTATGTTATTGATATCAACAAACGCAGTATCGATTCCTTTGGCAAAAGGCGACACCGACACACGGCGACCATTGATAAGTATTAAGGTAGAGTCTGCACCTAAACCGCGTAATGATACACTGGAGCCACCGTTGGCTGTGTCATCACTGCTGTTGCCTTGGGTGGAGAAGGTACCTTGACCAGAAATGGGTAATTTGGTGAAAAGGCTGATTAAATCAGTAACACCGCTTTTAGCTATTTGATCGGCACCTATGGTGGTCACAGGTGAAGGACCTTCCATATCAGTACGTTTGATCAGAGAACCGGTGACGGATATTTTTTCGATTGATTCATTTTGTTGGGCAAAGGCCGAAGTGTTTCCAAGTGCAAAACAGACCGCTGCTGAGGTTGCTGCTAACTTCAATATCTTTCTATTCATGTGAATGCTCCCTAGTATTGACTTTATGTCCACTAACCCCGTGAACTTTTTTATAGTAATCCACTGTAACTCAATGTAATTTTTTTAAATTTTACTTGAGCAACAATACGTTTATATCACAGGATAAATAATTACTCTTGGTAATTTTTGTGATGATTACCGGTAAAACTGTAAGTGAATATTTACATTAAAATAATGTTATCCAAAGCACAAGAAGTTGATGATCTATAAAGAGAATTTTGACTTGCAAATTTTGATCTGAAGAAGATTGATCAATCTTTGGGTATGCAGCCTAAGAGAGTAAGTTAATGTTGACTGAGATCTTTTAATAAGCCATTTTTCAAACTGTAAATAAGACTATGCACATGCAAGTCTTGACCGCGTTTGAGCGCCTCTTTGACAATGCTATTACGACGTACATTTTCGGCCTGCTCTAGGACATTGATCTCACACATCCGAGCGGATTTTTGCTCACCGCTAAGTTGACTTAATTCATCATCGTACTTTTGACTTAAGTCGCGAATATGACCTAACCAATTGTCTATCAAGCCTTTCGTGCCACCTACCAACGAAGCTTCCACACCGCCACAGCCATAGTGGCCGCACACGATAATATGTTTTACTTTTAGCACTTCCACCGCATATTGCAGTACCGACAAACAGTTAAAATCAGTGTGGATCACCAAATTAGCCACATTACGATGCACAAATACATCGCCCGGCGGTAAATTCAGGATCTGGTTTGCTGGCACGCGGCTATCAGAGCACCCTATCCACAAATATCGTGGCGTTTGCCTTGCAACTAATGATTCAAAAAAGCTGGGATCGTTGCTCTTTTGCGCCTCAGACCACTTGCGATTGCTTTCAAGTAACTGTTTGATTTCGTTCATGGAATGAGTCTAATGTATTTAACCGGTGAATAATACAAAAACAAGGTCCAACGAGTTCGATTGTGCTTTGCAGCCATTTCAAGCCACCCAGCGGGCGTCAAAATCAGCCAGCAACCTTTTAAATTTTTGTTCACGTTTATGCGCCCAAATCCAAGTGGCAGGTAGGAACACCAGGCTGGTTACAAACAGCAATTTACTTTTTCGCCACAACACGTCTGGGCTGACGTACTCGCCTAAATAAGCTACGACTATATATGTGAGGAAAACCACGGGCACGACCCAGCAAAGTAGCTTATTGTAATGAGCGATTCGAATGTTCTGTCGATACTGCATTTTCATTCGATACACAAAATCTTGTGTGGATGTGCCGCCATCGTCAAACCCTAACGAGAAGCGACGCAGCCACACTATAAAAACAAACCATCCGGTCATCAGCGCAAAAAGACCGCTCAGCCACACAAATTCAAAAGTACTTAATTCCTTAGGGAAAAAGTAAATAACGAGTGGAAAAAGCATCAATGCCATCGCATCCATAAGGCTATACATATATTGCTTTATACGAGTCAATTTCCATTGACGGGATAGCGCTTTTACATCGATAGTTGTGGTTTGCTGTTGCTGCCACAGCTTATCTAGATTATCGGGTTCATTGCTCATGTTATTGCTCATAATTTAGTTGCTCCATTAGCGTTCTCTTGGCTCGATTGAGGATAACGCCAACATTGACACTGCTTACGCCGCAGACTTCAGCGATTTCTTGATAACTTAACCCTTCCATAGACATAGTGACTATTTGCCGTGCTTGCATTGGTAATCTTCGTACCGCTTGGAGTAAATCGCTAACGTTGGATTGTTGGTCAATAACGCTTTCTGCCGAAATCCCAATAGCTGAACTTGGGTTGTCTATTTCACAGTAACTTTCGTTATTAGGTTGCTTAGCATGATAGGCCACATGGGTTACTGCTTTGTTGTGAGCAACACGCAGAATATAGGTTTTGACACTGCTATTGCCTTTGAAAGCTCGCATGGCTTGCCAGACTGCCAAACTGATTTCCTGTAACAGTTCCTGCTGTAAATGCGGGTTTGCCTCGTAACTTGAGGCAACCCGGCTCAACAATGGGCCGTGCTCAGTAATTATAGAATCGAATTCCATGTGGCTAATTTCGCGTCCTGTCACATCAATAAAATCAAAGTGTTATGCCTAGTAGTCTGCAACAGATCAACTTTATTACAAAATTTTTGTAATAATTTTGAGGCAATGATGACTAGTGTGATTGAACGTTATTTAATTCGCACTTGGAGAAAATAAACTATGACGACACTACAGATAGCATTAATTGGATTTGGTTGTATTTCATTATACTTAGCTATGGCCTGGCTAGACAGTAAGAAACAATGGAAGTTAATCGATTGGTTCAATGGTGAAACCAGCAACCCCTTTATCAGCGATAAGGTTGCCCAAGCTCAGGCGACCATATCCGATAAAGACGCTGAAATTGCAGAGCTAAAAGAACGTATTCAAATTCTTGAGAAAATTGTTACTGAGCCTGCATATGAGCTCAACAAAAAAATCAATTCGTTGTAATGATGCTAGCTAACCTAAAGGGTAGGATAAAATACCTGATACCAAAGGTGTCGCCTTGGTATCAGGCTAAACGAGATTATTGCTATTTTTAGGGCTTTTTTAATAACGCTAACTTGGCTCCTAAACCACACATTAAAAATGGCCCAATGATTTTTGCAGCTTGATGAAGTAATTGGTGTTCTGGGTGAAGCATAATACTAATTGCACCATACACTGCCAGACATGACGCTAAAATAAGTGCGGTATTATAGTGGTTACTGCCCGCTTTTTTGGTGGCCAACCATCCACAAAATAACGCACTCAAACCTCCCAATAAGCTAGTGTAAAGCGCTAAACTCACATCCTTATCCATCAGCAAACTAATTTGTTGTGAACTCAAATTGCTAATATCGTTGTTTGCCATCCATGTAGATGACAAAAACACGCTGCCAATCACGGTAATAATTAAGTAAATAATCAGTCCTAAAAGACTCCATTTAATCGAAAGATTTGCTGGTTTAGTCGCCGTATACGTTTGTGTAGACATAAAAATCCCCTTAGCAATTAAGCTAATAATTTAAAATGAGTTAAAAATTAGTGAAATTTAGACAGTGAAATTAGGTCAGCTTTGTAGGCGCGATAAGCTAAACCGAGAAGGCCAAGCAAGAATCCACCAGCAACCAGATCTTTGAAGAACACAAACTGTTCTTGATCAATGCGATTTTCTGAATAGGCAATGAATACCCCAGCAAAGCCGATGGCAGCAGAAACGATGATCACCGTAAGGGTTATCAAAAATTGCTTGCGGATTTCAGCTGTCGAAGCTGGGTTTTGCGTTGTTTCAACACTTTGCTGAGTTATCACAGGTTGCTCTAATTGAGCAGCCGTTAACGGGGTTGTGTCATTTGTCTCAGGTAAAAGGCTTTCACAGTCTATATCTAAAACCGAGGCAATGCCTTTGATAGTTTCTTGTGAAGCGACCGATTTTGCCTCAACTCGCTGCAGAGTGCGTAGACTGATCCCTGCCATTTCTGCCATCTGAAGTTGTGACCAGCAGCGTTGTTCGCGAAGTTGCTTTATTTTTTGAGCGTTTATTTGCATTTTCATTGTTTCGGCTTCCTTGGTTGTAGTCGAGCTATCAGACTAGCAATCAAACCGAATTCCTATGACGACAGTTATAGGTTAGACAGACGTAAGTAATATGACAGTTAGCCGTCACCTTAGCAAATAATTATGTTATCTATTTGTTTTTATTAGATAATTAAATTTAACGAAAGATTCGAGTTTTTCATCTAAGTTAGGCTACTTTGCGTTTCAAACGGGGAAATGTCAGCTTTCCCATCGCAATGGCATTGCCAAATAACACAATGATCACGCCAATAACTGATTGTAAATGCCATTGATACCCTTCGAAAAAAGTCGAAATAAACAGCGCAACCAGAGGGTACATCAGCACCACATAAGCGGCTTTATCAGAACCTATTTGCTGAACTAACTTCATAAAAGCACCAAATGCCAGCACCGAACCAAACACGGCTAGAAACACCAACGACAGGTAATATTCACTGGCCGTGGGCAGTATAAATTCAGCACCACTGATAAAAGCGTAACCGTATAAAAAAATCAGTGCATAGGTCATCGCCCAGAAATTCATTTGAATCACCGGTGTGCCGTGATCGAGAATGCGCTCTGATACTACATTGCCAATCGATGCACAGACGAAGGATATGCAAGCCAATATTATGCCCAGCGCTAGGAACTGATCATTGTGTACTTTTGCAAACTCCGGTACAAATATAAGCGCCATGCCCACTAATCCAAAGGTCGCACCGACTAACACTTCGATTCGGATCGGTTTTTTCAAAAATACCCTGCGCATCACCACATTGATATAAATAATGCAGGAGCTCATCAGGGCTACCACCGCACTAACAATGTATTTCTGACTCTCATACAAAAAGCTGTAATCCAGCGTATATAAACTCAACCCCACTGCGGCCATTTTAAGATGAATATGACCAGGCATAGCCAATGGTAATTTGCGGATTTTACAAAAGACTCCTAACACAACGGATGCGATGGTAAATCGATAGGCAACCGATAGCACGGGATCCACCTCTCCCAGTTGATAGGTAATAGCAATCCACGTAGAGCCCCAAATGATGGTGCAACTTAAGAACAGTTGAATATTCGACACTTAAATTGCCTCGTGATTATGCCGGTTTCGTAGTCAGATACGGATTTTGTTGTTTATACTGGTGACAAGCAACTAGATTAAGTTCGAAATATGAAAAAATAGTCATGTTTTGAGTGTTAACGTTGGTGATATTGGTGGCAATCCTTTGGTTACGAGTCGAGATGGTTTTCAGTGATCAGTAAGTGCGGTTAGCAACGCGCGTTGTCTAAACAATGAAGTCTTAGTTGCGCCTTATTTCGTTGCTGGTGGCATTGACTCGCGGTACTTTTCGATACCGCGAAAGGTTAGTGTCGTTGCCAACCAAAGAATTGAAAGGCTCATTGGTTAGTGAGCCTTTCTGCCACTGGGTATCATTGCCGAATTTCGCCATCGCCATACACAACAAACTTTTCAGTGGTCAGCGATTGGGCACCCATAGGCCCATAAGCGTGCAATTTGCTGGTAGAAATACCAATTTCAGCGCCTAAACCTAATTCTCCGCCATCAGAAAAACGCGACGAGGCATTGGCCATCACCACAGCGGAATCAACCACACGGATAAATTCGTTAGCCGCACTGTAGTCTTGCGTCACTATGACCTCGGTATGCCCAGAGCCATATAATTCGATGTGTTCAATCGCTTGGTTAAAGTCGTTTACCACCCGAACTGCAATTTCTAAGGCTAAGTACTCGGCATGCCAGTCTGCGTATGTGGCGGCTAACGCTTGGGGAAAATATTCGATACTTTTTTCACAAGCATGCACTTTGACCTGCTTTTTAGCGAACATTGTCGCGGCCATGGGTAAAAACTGTTGCGCCACTGACTGATGTACTAGCAGCGTTTCTAACGAGTTACACACACTGGTGCGCTGCGTTTTACCATTGGTCAACAGCGCCAGCGCCTTATTCAAATCCGCTTGCGCATCAACGTACAAGTGACATACGCCTTTGAAATGTTGAATTACGGGAATACGGCTGTTTTCAGTGACAAAGCGGATCAAGCCTTCGCCACCACGAGGAATGATCAAATCAATATCTTGATGAAGGGTCATCAGTTCATTCATCACAGCGCGATCCGTATCCGGCACGACAGTAACAATGGCCGGATCCAAATTAAACTTTTCAAGGGCTCGATGAATACAACTCGCTAAGGCCAAATTGGAATGGATGGCTTCTTTGCCACCGCGTAAAATCACCGCGTTGCCCGCTTTTAAACACAGAGCCGCGGCATCGATAGTCACATTAGGCCGCGCTTCATAAATCATCGCGATGACCCCCAAGGGGATGCGCATTTTGCCGACTCGGATGCCACTGGGACGAGGTTGCACGTCACTGATAGCGCCAACAGGATCAGGCTGTTGAACAATTTGGCGCACTGCATCGGCAATTTGTTCTAGACGTTGTGGCGTTAACTTGAGCCTATCTTGCATCGAATCATCAAGCTGATCTTGTTGTGCGCTTTGCAGGTCACGACTATTAGCTAACAATATGGTGTCACTTTGCCGTTCAATCTGCGCGGCAATTTCCAATAACAGTTGATTCTTTTTTTGACTATCTAAGGTGGCGATAGTGCGAGATGCAAGGCGCGCAGCCTTGGCTGATTTAGCAATAGAAAATGTCATATTGATCCTTTATTTACAGCAGTACCATGTCATCTCGATGAACGACAGCTTCGCCAAAGGTATAACCAAGCACCCCGGCTATTTCGCTACTTCTTAACCCTTTGATGGCATTCAAATCGGTTAGGCCATATAACGCCAAGCCTTTCGCCAACGGCGTGTTTTGATATTCAATAGTCACCGCATCACCAGAGTTAAAGTGACCACTTACTTCTACCACACCACTTGGTAATAAAGATGCACCTTTATTTAAAATCGCATTGCGCGCGCCTGAATCTATGCTCACTTTACCGTTGCTTTTCAAGGTATGTTTAAGCCATTGACTGCGAGCATTATCGCGACTAGCAACGGGCTTGAACAAGGTGCCATTTATTTTACCTTCTAACAATTGGTCAAATACATCGCCTTTTTGACCGTTGACTATCAATGTTTGGATGCCGCTTTGGGTGCACTTTTGTGCGGCTTGTAATTTGGTCTGCATACCGCCCGTGCCCATTTTAGTGCCTGCGCCACCGGCCAAAGCAAAGATTTCCTCATCGATCTCTTCAATCACATCGAGACGTTTGGCCTGCGGATTTAAGCGCGGATCTTGGTCAAACAGACCATCTACATCAGAGCAGATGATTAAGGTATCTGCTTGGGCAACCAATGCAGCATACGCTGCCAAATTATCATTATCACCCACTTTGAGTTCATTGATCGCGACTGTGTCATTTTCATTGATGATCGGTAACGCGGCGTGATTGAGTAGTTCGCGAAGCGTATTTTTGATGTTTACATAACGCGTTCGGTTATGCAGATCATCGTAAGTCAACAGTAATTGTGCACACGGAAAATCGAAAAAGCGCGACCAGTTTGCCATCATTTTTGATTGACCAATGGCAGCCATCGCCTGCTTCTCAGCAATCGATGGGGGATGGTGAATGTTAATTTCGGCCCTTCCAGCGGCTACACTGCCCGAAGAGACTAAAACCACCTCTTTCCCCTGCTCTCTACTCGCCGTAATAAAACGTGCTATCGCCAGCAAATATCGCGCACTACACTGCTTGCCATCAGGCGAAATCAGTGCACTTCCTACCTTAATTACCGCTCGTTGCCAGTTAAACGTCGCCATTATTAAATCTCGTGGTTTTTCCTAGGGATTAGATTACGATAAATTGATAACTAAACAAGCGATAGGAGATATATCTTATAGGTAAAGTTTAGCTGCCAGTAAAATTCCATTAAAACCCTAGTTTTATTGGCAGATAACGAGTGTTTTAAGTTACTATCGCTCGCTTAACCTCTGCATTAAATGAGTGTCGGTCGTATGAAATTGAAAATAGTAACTTTTAGTTTAGTTCTAATCGGGTTGTTGAGTAGCATCAGTCAAGCCGCAATCCAGCAAACTAAAGGCGATTTTGAAGATAAATTTCGTCAGTTAGACGAAGTCTTACCTACTCCCAATGTATATCGAAATGCCGCCGGTGAGCCAGGCCACCAATATTGGCAACAAAAAGTCGATTATCAAATCAAAGCTAAGCTGGATGAAAAAAAGCGACGGCTTGAAGCCACATCGCGCATTACTTACCAGAATAACTCGCCTGATACTTTGAAGTATTTGTGGGTACAACTCGATCAAAATAAGTTTCGCAATGATTCAATGTCGGCTTTGACCACTACCTTTGGTGGCATAGGTAACCGTGGGCCAGCGACTAAAGGCGCTGCTGGCGATAAACCAGCGCAAATTAGTATTGCAGCACTGCGCAAACAACAATTTGAAGACGACAATGAGCTGGGCTACCAAATCGTCAAAGTGACCGACGGTGACGACAAGCCATTGCAGCACACTATAGTCGGCACTTTAATGCGAGTAGACCTGCGCACTCCCTTAAAGCCGGGCAAGCAAATCGCTTTTAATGTCGACTTTGGCTTTAACATCGTTGAAGAAGATGCCGTATCTGCTCGTTCTGGTTACGAACATTTCCCTGATGACCCCCGTGAAGGCGGCAATGATATTTTCCTATTGGCACAGTGGTTTCCGCGTTTGGCTGCTTACACCGACTACGAAGCATGGACCAACAAAGAGTTTATTGGTCGCGGCGAGTTTACCCTAGAATTTGGTGATTACGATGTTGAGCTAACGGTTCCTGCCGACCATATCGTATCGGCCACAGGTTCCTTACAGAACCCGAAAGAGGTATTAACGTCAAGCCAACGTAAACGTCTCAAACAAGCTGAAACCGCAGACCGCATCGTGTTTGTTGTCACCGAAGAAGAAGCAAAAGAGAAAGAAAAGAGTGCCACGTCAAAGATGAAAACGTGGAAATTTAAGGCTCAGAATGTGCGAGATTTTGCGTGGGCATCGTCGCGTAAATTCATCTGGGATGCGCGTGGATACCAACAAGGTGGTGACGAGCAACCCTTAGTGATGGCGATGTCGTTTTATCCCAAAGAAGGCGGCGACTTGTGGAAGAAGTACTCAACCGAGTCAATTATTCACACCATGCAAGTGTACTCCCGCTTTTCCTTTGATTATCCCTATCCAGTAGCACAGTCAGTTAATGGTCCTGTGGGTGGTATGGAATACCCGATGATCACCTTTAATGGTCCTAGAACAACCCTACAAGATGATGGATCGCGCACCTACTCTCAGGCTGAAAAGCGCTTTTTGATAGGCGTAGTTATCCACGAGGTGGGTCACATATACTTCCCTATGATCGTCAACTCTGATGAGCGTCAATGGACGTGGATGGATGAAGGCCTTAACAGCTTTTTAGATGGTGTAGCCGGTCGTGAATGGGATCCAAGCATTCCTTGGGGCGTTGAACCAAGAGATATCGTCGATTACATGAAGTCATCGACACAGGTTCCTATCATGACGCAATCAGACAGCGTGTTGCGCCTAGGACCCAATGCCTATACCAAGCCCGCTGCGGCATTAAACATATTACGTGAGACCATTTTAGGCCGTGATTTGTTCGATTTTGCGTTCAAAGAGTATGCGCTGCGCTGGAAATACAAACGCCCTACGCCGTCTGATTTTTTCCGCACAATGGAAGAGGCCAGTGGGGTTGATCTAGATTGGTTTTGGCGCGGCTGGTTCTACACCACCGACCATGTCGATATCTCGCTAGATAGCGTTTATCAATTGCGTATTGATACCCGAGATCCTGATATCGATTTTGACCGCGAGCGCCAATACGAGGCGGATAAGCCGATGTCTTTGACCGACAAGCGCAATCGTGAAGAAGGTCGCACCTTGTGGGTAGATAGATTCCCGGACTTGAAAGACTTTTACGACGAGAACGATCGCTTTACTGTTACTAACAAAGAACGTAATGAATACCAAAAATTCCTACACAACTTGGAAGATTGGGAGCGCACTGCGTTTGAAAGAGCGGTAAAAGAAGACAAAAATTACTATGTATTGGAGTTTTCCAATAAAGGTGGTTTGGTCATGCCGATTATTTTGCAATTGACCTTCGAAGACGGCAGCACCGAGATGATGCGTATTCCCGCCGAGATTTGGCGTCGCACACCTAAGGCTGTGAATAAACTAATAGTGACAGATAAAGATAGAGTCTTAACGTCTGTTGCGGTTGATCCTCACTGGGAAACAGCCGATGTTGATGTAGAGAACAACTATTATCCACGCCGCTTCATCCCGTCGCGCATCGAAGCGTACAAGTCAGAAAAAAGCGATAGTAAAGTCAGACGCGATATCATGCACGATATCAACACTAAGGTGAAAACCGAATTTGACGATAACGATTAATGAGAACGTTCAGCTTTTATAGTCTGATGTTAGTGGCCACATTAGTGGCTGCTAACGCGTTTGCGCACCAGCAAAAAGCCGCCATCACTAAAGTGCTATTTAATCCGCGAACTACTAATATCGAAATCATGCATCGCTTCTACATCCACGATGCTGAGCATGCGGTAAAAGAGATTATCGGAAAGCAGGCTGATATTTTAAGTTCTGCGCAAACCCAACAGCACTTTGCTGACTACGTTGCTTCACGTTTTGTGATGACCGATCAAGACGGTAATTATTTGAATTTAAAAGCGGTTGGATATGAAGTTGATGGGCAGCATTTCTGGGTATATCAAGAAACGCCGCAGTCTGCCAATTTAGTCGGCCTGAAAATACAGCATAGTGCACTGCAAGATATCTGGTCACAGCAGACCAATACGGTCAATATTGAAGGGGTGGGTGACATCAAAACGCTCACTTTCGAACAAAACGTCGAATTACTTGAAGTGACGTTTTAAGCATCTTTAATTAAATGGTCTAACCATGCTCGTGCCGCTTCAACATTGTCGAAAAAGTCGAACGTTTCACCGGCTTGATTAAAGATATCGGTTAAGTGTTGTTTGGCGAAACTTGGTGAGTCACTGTCGTTAACCAAAATGGCAGAGCCTCGACGACCTTCTTTTCTTTCTTGCTTGATGATTTCAATCAGAACTTTACTCGCTTCATGCACATAGATGCATTCGCCGTGCAAGATCACCAAGGCTGCCCAAGGTTTGCCAGCAAGTACATTTATCTGTGGTGCAGCGGCGTTACCAGACTTATCAAGTGATTCCAGATTCCAAGGTCCTGTACCCTCGGCAACCAAGATGCGTCCCTCGATCTTTGTGGTCAGTGTGCCATGCGCTTCGAATTGCTGTAACAAGCGAACATCCTGAAAATCAGATTGATTTAAATTAAGTATATTTCAAAAACAAGGGAAAGCCAGTACGCCAAGCTTAGCCGCCTTAGCAGACAATCCTGCAGCGCTCACTTATTATCCTACAATTCAGGTTCATTAATTGAGGGCTCTAGCCAGTACGCGGTTTTGTAGATAATCAAGGGCCTCTTGCTCTGACTCAGCAATCTCACCATCGATAAAGGCGATGCCTTGTGCGATTGACAACGCCTTTTTGGCATCTAAGCACAATGCGTCTCGCAACGTGAGTAAAAATTTCTTGGTTTCTCCTTTGTCTACTGCATCGCGGACTTGATGAATAGATTGCCTTTCGAACTCTTCTAGATCCTGCTCACCTTGCCAGTCTAGATGAGCATGGATGGCGTGATAATAGTCTTGCTCTGAAAGGGTGATTTTTCCGTCGATGCGGTACATCAACATGCATAGCTTGAGCAAAGCTTCGTTAAATTGCTGTTCCATTATCCATCCAAATACAAACTGACACAGTCTTAATGTGGGTGTTATTTAGGATTTTTCAATTGAATTTTGGCAAAAGGTCGAAGAAGCCTTTACCTAATATTTCGGCCAGCGCCCTATTGCTAAACAATTTTCATTTGGCTGCGCTTTTTAATACCTGTTCACAGTCATTTGCAGGCATAGGTCTATGAAAATAATAACCCTGAATCAATATTGATTGTGCACCAAGCTTTTTCAATGTTTCCAATTGACGCAAGGTTTCAACTCCCTCAGCAACGATATTTAACTTCAGTGAGTTAGCTAAGGCTAGAATGGCAGCGACTATGGCTTCATCATTTTCATCATTGGAAATATCAATAATAAATGAGCGGTCAATCTTTAAGGTGTCTATAGGGAAGCGTTTCAGGTAACTCAACGACGAGTACCCTGTACCAAAATCATCAACCGACAATGAGACTCCCATACTTTTTAAACTATGCAAACGAATGATGTTCTCTTTGACATTGTTCATCACCGCACTTTCGGTCAACTCAAGTTCAAGTAATTCTGCAGGCAAATCCGTTCGCAATAGCACCTCTGCGACTTCATCAGAAAAAGATGCCGATTTGAATTGTCGGGCAGAAATATTGACGGCTACTCTGATCGGGTTTGGCAGCGTATTTTGCCAATGTTTGGCCTGCACACAAGCGGTGTTTAACACCCACCGACCAATTTCGACGATCAGCCCCGAATCCTCTGCAATAGGAATAAACTCGCCGGGAGATATCAATCCACGCTCGGGATGACGCCAGCGAATCAGCGCTTCCACATGACTAATTGAACCGTCTGAAAGCTTTACTTGCGGTTGATAATACAACTCAAAATCGTCATTTTTCAGTGCTTCTCGCATTGACTCTTCAATCTTTAAGCGGTCAATAGCCTTTGAATTAAGTGACTCGGAATAAAATTTAAAGCATCCACGCCCCGATTCCTTAGCAAAGTACATCGCTGCATCGGCATTTTTAATCAAGGTCTCGACGTTATCACCGTCGTGAGGGTAAATTGAAATACCAATACTAGGTGTTACAACCACTTCGTATTGTTCTAGCTTGATCGGTTCTGATAATTCATTGATCAATCGTTGTGCAACAACACTGACGCCATCAGTGCTGCCAACGTTACTCAATACAATAGTAAACTCGTCACCACCTAATCTTGCAAGCTCTGAAGTATTCGCGTCATCGCTAGTGCGCAACACCATATCACTTTGGCGCAAGTTAACTTGTAACTTTTTAGCAACCAGTTGCAGCAATTTGTCGCCATAGGAATGACCCAACGTATCGTTAATCCGCTTAAATCGATCTAAATCAATAAAAAACACCGCCACGTGATAATTTCCACGTTTGGCTAAATTTACAATAACTTCAAGTTGTTCTTTAAAATGTTGTCGATTAGGCAAGCCGGTGAGTGGATCGTAATAAGCTAGATACCGCAGTCGCTCTTCACTCTTTTGCAAATTGACAACGGCTTGTCTGCTGCGCAGCATATAATTGATACGGTGCGTCACCATTGGCCATTTAATTGGCTTGGGCAAAAAGTCAGTGGCGCCAGCGGCAAATGCAGACTCGACCGATTTGTAATCGTCAGCACCTGTCACCATTAACACAGGCGTATCTGCACCTTGCTCAGAAGAACGGATTTTTTGGCAAACATCAAACCCGCTAAGCAGTGGCATTTTAACATCCAACAACACGATATCAGGTGAGACTTTAAAAAATTCGCTTAATGCGATTTCGCCATCACTTGCTTCAAACACTTCAAAGCCTTCAACTTCAAGAGTATCTCGCATTATCATTAGATAAGTGAGGTCATCATCGCAAACCAACACCTTGACTTTCTTTTTACGCTCAACTGGCAAGTCGCACTACCCCAACAAACTGGTTAATTGTTTACGTGATTGTTTGGCACAATCTTCGAATTCATCCAAAATTACCGCGCAAGAAGCAAGGTCATTTTGAACTGCAGCCTGCTCAATTTCACGACAATATACCATCAATGTATGAGCCCCGACATTGCCCGCAATAGATTTTATCGCATGTGCAACATTCGCAACTGAGGCGGCATCGTTGGCCTGAAAACGGTCAAATAGCAGTGGCATTTTATTAGTCACTTCCTGTTCAAAGGTAGCAATGATCCGCGACAAAAGCTTACGGCCAGTTTGCTTCTCAATATCAAGGATTGATTGTATCGTTTTTAAATCAAGGTGACTTGTCTCTTGTTCCAAGTACGGAGCCGCTGCAGCATCAGGGTCATCACTAGACGTCATGCCGGCAACATTGCGCGTCGACACCAATAAATGACCTATGTGCTTGCGTAATGTATCAAGTAGTTGCGCTGCAGTGAAGGGCTTAAGCATACAATCGTCCATACCACTGTCCATACATTCTTGCTCGAAGCCACTCCCCATCCCTGCGGTCAATGCAACAATTAGAGTGGGTTCTACTTTACCTTGCGCTTGCAGTTGGCGAATCGCTTTTGTAGCACTAAAGCCGTCCATCACGGGCATTTGGCAATCCATCAAAATAAGGTCGTAATCATTCTGCTTAACTTTATCTACTGCGACTTCACCATTGTCCGCGACATCGGCCTCACAACCTAATAGAGATAACATATCTAATGCCACTTGCTGATTTGTTTTAGAATCTTCAACCAACAGCACCTTTCCAGCAAAGCGATGATGTTGACCAAATGACAAAGGAGAATTGGAAACATCAAGTTCACTTAGCAGGCCTAACTTATCTAATAATGCTTCGGCTAATTTAGAGCGCATTAGAGGTTTATTAACGGTGTGTACGTCGGTCAATGAGAAGCTTTGTATATCCGTATTGATTTTTGTCATGACAATCGATGACGGCTGATTCATCCTGAGCTTTTCAATCCAGTTAGATTCTTTCAGCATGTCTTCATCAACTAAATAAACCAGTTTAGAGGCCATAGGCTTGGACTCTAGGTCGTCAGGAGTCGTTATTTGGAAGGCGTCAATGTGCATGCGTTGCAAACAATTCATCGCCATATTATTCGTCATATTGTCGCGGGCTATAACCGCTACTTTTATCCCTTGCAGTTGCTCCATTGGATATTTATCAGACTGCTTTTCGGCTGCTTTTAGCGGCAACGACACGGTAAATTCAGATCCCTCATTCGGTGTCGAGGATACTGAGATTTCTCCCTTCATCAAATCTATTAGGGTTTTTGAGATGGTCAAGCCTAAGCCCGAGCCACCATATTGACGGGTTGTGGAATTGTCCGCCTGCTCGAAGGGTCTAAAAATGATTGCTTGCTGCTCTTGGCTCAATCCAATACCGCTATCTTTAACCGCAATGATTAAGCGATCTTGACTCACTTTAACCTTAACCTGTACGAAACCTTGCTCAGTAAATTTAATCGCATTTCCGATTAAATTAGTAATAATCTGACGCATCCTCAAGCCGTCGCCCACAATAAGTTCGGGACATTGCGGATCAATGAACAGGCTCATGTTAACGTCTTTCTCGTGAGCTCGACCGGCATTATAAAACGCACATTCTTCGATAAGCATAGGAAAGTCGACGGCGGTACTCTCCAGTTTTATTTTACTGACCTCCATCTTAGAGAAGTCTAAAATATCGTTAATCAACTCTAACAACATTTCGCCCGAGCGATATGCCGTTGAAGCATAGCGTCTTTGCACCGGCGTTAATTTGGTGTTTAGTAACAACTCCCCCATACCAAGAATACTGTTCATTGGGGTTCTAATTTCGTGGCTCATGGTGGCTAAAAATTCAGATTTTGCTTTAGCTGCGCTCTCCGCTCTTGCTCTAGCTGCGTTGGTTTCGACCACCGATGTCGCAAGTTTTTCATTGGTTTCTTTCAGTTCAATAGTTCGCTGGGCAACATCTTTTTCCAACTGTTGTTGATATTCTAATTGCTTAAGTGCTTTGCCCTGTTGATGCCGAACAAGCGCATAAACAATGCTTAAGAAAATTAACCCATATAATAAATATGCCCAAGTCGAGCGCCATGGTGGAGGCAAAACTTCGAAAGGAATAACCAGCTCATTAGCGCTCCAAAAGCCATCATTATTTGACCCTTTTATGTGCAACTCATAGTTACCATCGGTTATATTTGTAAGGGTTATACTGTTACTGGTTCCCAGGCTGATCCAACTATCATGCAAACCATTGATTTTATATTTGTATTGATTGTCAGCGGGTTTAGTGTAATCCAGTGCCGCAAATTCAAAACCAATGACCGAGTCAGAGTAATTCAGTTGTAAAACCCCATCACTTCTTAATACCGTGTGAAGCGGAATTTTGCTGTTGAACAAACTAAATGACAGAAGCTTTATCGGCGCATTGTTTTTGTTGATCGGTGTCTGATCCGCTAAAAAGGTGTTAAATCCATTAGCACCGCCGAAAAACATTCTGCCATTTTCGGCCCGATAATAGGCACCAGCAGTAAAATCTCGGCCTTGTAAACCGTGGCTCGTATTGAAGTTTTGTACAGACTGGTCTGCAGGGTTAAATTTAGAAAGTCCGCGCGAGTGGCTGAACCATATTTGCTCGTTGGGATCTTCTACCAAACCATAAACAGCATTGCTGGGGAGCCCCTCATTCATTGTAAAATGATCAAAAACAATTTCACCATTAGCCATTTTCTGTTTGTCTAATCGCGCTAATCCAACGTTTTGAGTGGCTAAATAAAGAAAGTCATCGGTTTCCAAGATGGCATATATCGCGTTACTAAGTAATGAACCCGCCACCTCTGAATTTGCAATAAATCGCTCAAAGGTTTGACTCTCAAGATTAAACTTATTGAGACCACCACCGTTAGTCGCTAACCAAATATTGCCTTCGGTGTCTTGAATTAGATCGAGGACATTATTGTCTGAAAGGGAATTATTTTGTTCTGGGATGTGTTGATACGCTGTAAATGACCCATCCGCCTCTAGAATATTTAAACCGCCACCATAGGTCGCGACTGCAATGCGATTATCCTGTAATTGAATAATCTTACTAATGGCATTTGAGCTTATCGAATTTTCAACACTTTCGTCTAAATAGTAATTTTTAAAGTTACCATTAGGCAAATGTTGTTGGAACAGCCCTTGACTATAAGTGCCTACCCATAAGGTGTCCTGGTTATCAACTAACAGGGACATTACTCGGTCGTCTTTAATACCCGCATCGCTATTTGCTGAACTGACTTGGGTTATAACGCCACTTTGAGCACTGATCCGATTAACACCACCGCCCCACGTGCCCACGTAAATGTGAGAAGCCCTATCCATTGCAAAAGAGGTGATAACGTTGCTAGTCAACCCTTTACCTACACCAAAGTGTTTACTCACGTGAACGAAGCTATCTAAGGAGGCGTTCCAACTACTGATGCCACTCATGGTGCCGACCCACATCACCCCGCCTTGGTCTTGAAACAAAGTGTTAATGCGATTATCGAGTAAACTACTGATACGACCCGGCTCGTGCTGATGGGAATGAAATCGATTAGTGTCGGGATTAAATTCACACAACCCTTTTTCTGAGCCAAACCACATGCGTCCTTGGGTATCTTGATGGATGCTTAACAGCTCGTTCGAGCAGATGCTGTTTGGTTGCGCCGGATCATGTTGATAGTGAGCTTGCACGCCGTTTAAAGGGTCATAAACAAACACCCCAGCTCCCCGAGTCGCCGCCCAGATTAAGCCGTTGGAGTCTTCATGTAGTGCGGTAATTTTATCACTGGGCAAGGGCATATCGGTGACGGTAGAAATATGTCTAAAACCGCTCGCATCAGGTGCCTTTACAGAGATCCCATTATCGCTAGTGGCTACCCATAAATTATCATTTTTATCCACCATCAAGTATGAAACGGTATTACTTACAATACTAGATGGATCAGATTCTTGGTGTGAATAGCGAATGAGTTTGTCGGTATTCACATCATAGTGGTATATCCCATTAGCAAGTGTGCTAAACCACAGACTGCCGTCTTTTTGTTCCGCTATAGAATTAAAGTCTTTGCCAATAAGGTTGGAGTATTGCTCACTTGTGTATCGTTTAAATCCATTTTGTTCGGGTATATACAGATTGATGCCGCCTGTAGTGGCAACCCACAATCGCCCTTCCTTATCAGTGTGTAAATCTCGCACCCAGTTATTGATTAAACTTGTAGGGTCTCCTCGCACCACACTAAAGTGACGCATGTTTTTTCCATCATAGCGTTCTAAGCCATCGTGGGTTCCAAACCAAATAAAGCCCTGCTTATCTTGCTCAATCGCAGTGACTGCAGGGTGTATAGGGAAGTTTTCAGCATCAATATTGTTGAAATAAATTTGTTGGAAGTCAGCATTAAAAATATCTGGAGAGTGGTCTGCTGCGACAGGCGCGCTCACAGTCAAAAGTAGACAGAAAACGGCAATGGAAATCGTAACTAAGTTTATTTTGGCAAACGTCATTTAATACATTTAAGGAGTTTGGATTGCATCTACGTTACTGGTTCTGCTTAATATTGTACATAGTAATAAGCAAAATTATGCAATAACAAAGCGAGCCTTATTGGCTCGCTTTATTATTCTACGCTGGCAGCGTTATTGCTGTTCAACCCATTTTATTGAAACGGCATCTGCAGTCAGTGAACTATCACTACTGAAGTTTCGATTGCCCCACAATTGCGAGTCACTACTGAAGTTTCTATTGCCCCACAATTGCGAGTCACTATTAAAGTTTCGATTGCCCCACAATTGTGAGTCGCTGCTAAAGTTTCGGTTGCCCCATAGTTGAGAATCACTATTGAAGTTACGGTTACCCCATAACTGCGAGTTACTTACAAAATTTCTGTTGCCCCATAATTGAGAATCATTGTACAAACCATTCCAATTCATACCTTCTGTTCCCGGCACATAGTAATCACCATCATTTTCGTAGCGCATTGCTGGACCGATATAATGATCTTCACCCGCAAGGTCTAGTGCAATGCTCATGCCTTCATTAGCACAGCCTTTGGCAGATTCATCGATTGCAGCAATGGCATCTACCAGTCCTGCACCTTGTTGAAATATGCTATAGGCTAAATCACCTTCCTCAGTAATAGCAATTTTGGCGGTATACATTAAACGACATTTGATGTCATCTGGTGTCAGGCTGGGATCAGCCTGTAGCATTAGCGCAACGATACCAGAGGTAATAGCCGTAGACTGTGATGAACCCGACAAAATAAAGTAATTATCATTATCGTCATAGATCTCGTAGTTTTCACCGATATAGGAATCATCGTCCAATAGACCTTGTATATGACCTCCTGGCGCAATTACCTCAGGCTTCACAAAACCTTCAAAAGTCGGTCCGGCACTTGAAAAGCTAGTGACAAAGTCATCACTGGGATCTTCTGGCGTATAGGCATCTGACATAGCGCCAACGGTAATAACGTAGGGAGTGTTACCCGGTACGCCAATGGTCATAGCTTCAGGACCTTGGTTACCTGCTGCAGCCAATACGGTGATACCCGCATCCCAAGCGCGCATCACAGCTTGGTTAATAGGATCATCCCAATAGTTTGAGCTTGGCGTGGCACTGAATGACAGATTTAGCACTTTAATATTTAATCGGCTTTGATTCTCAATCACATATTCAATGGCTTTGAGGATATCTGCGTAACTTGCTCGACCTTGCTCATCAAATGCTTTGATGATAACCAGATCAGAATCAGGAGCGATGCCATTGTAACTATGTCTCATTTGACCGTTTAGCGAGAACGTTTGTGAACTATTAGCTATCACACTGGCAATGTGCGTACCATGGCCGTTACCATCTTCAACCTTGTCGCTTTCTTCGATATCCAACACATTATAAGTATGAATGAATCGATCTTGTGATGATGTGGTCTTTTCAAGTGTTTTATACCCTTCAAAACCAGTGTCAATGATCGCCACGGTTACGCCAGCGCCAGTAATGCCCCTTTCGTGCGCCTGATCGGCGTTGACTACCGAAGGATAAAAGGTATCGCGATCATTACCTTGTTGAGGCGTAGCATTGGTGGTTCTGAATTGCTGTGTGGTTCTGTCTGCAAATTCCAGTTCAACGTCATATTCCAAATCATCTACTGATGCAAGCTCTGAGAAAGCCATCGAGATAACAATGTCTTTTTCACCTTCAATTGCAATATACTCAGAGAGTTTCACTGACGATGTACCGCCACTGACAGGCTTTGCCAGTACATTCTTACCATTTATTTTAAGTTGCTCGACCAACCCGTTAGTTGCAGGCCAATCAAAAGTCACTTTACTAACATATTGGTCACGTTCAGATTTATTCGCAGTGGTCCAACTAATTTCATTTTTACCCACACTGTATCGAATTGGCAAACTTGGAGTAACGTCTTGATCCTTTTGCAACTGCACTAAAGTTCCGTCTTGCATCATCAAGGCAATCTGATAGTCAGCGTCAACAACGCTTGAAATCTTATCAAATTCCATCATGATTCTGACTTTCTTGCCTGCATTTACTGAGATTTTCTTTTTGCCTTTCAAAGTAATGGTTGCGCTATCACCGGTGAGATCAAAGTCGACATTCCTATTGCCTGGCTGTAATTTTTTGCCCGCGACTTTCAACTTGGTGAGCGTTCCGTTTGCGGCAGGCCAAGTTAATAAAATGTGCTCAATTTTTTGATCTACATCACTTCGATTTTTAGCAACCCAAACCACTTTATCTTTATTTATTTTGTACTTAAGCGGTTTATTGGTTTTCCAGCCATTTTTACTACTGATATTAACATCGGCATTGCTGAAAAAGCGCAATAAAGGGTTGACTCGTTTAACCCTATCAATTTGATTTTCAGTTAATTGCGCGGAAACGGCTTCAATCACTTGAAACGTGTGCGTGACTTCACCACCCACAGCGACGATTTGTTTGTACATGGTATCTTGGCTAGCACCTTGGACAATAAATGAGGCTTTAGACTGCTCAGAACTGGTAAGTGCTGAAATCCCGCCTCCAATACACACCAAACTAACGGCAACGATCACAATTTTATTTAACATTTGTTCCCTCATTTACGACATATTGCATATGACATTTCCACTAACCAATGCACATATAATGCCAAAGCAACAGGGGCGTAAATTATTTCATAAATATCAACAACTTAAATTACATCAAGCTTGACCGCGTTACAAATAGACTTAAATTTTGAATCAAAATAAAAATAATGAGTTAATAAATGGAGTCGATGCTGAGGCGGTGAGTTAAATAATGAACTAAAAATGGGTTTTAGTTCATTATTTAAGTATTTGAGAAATCACCTGGACCAGATGATTTCTGCGGCATTAGACTTTTATTCTAGGCTGTCTGTATCACTAAATAGCTGATGCACTTTGTCTCTTTGATCCAAGGTAAACAACAAAATGACATCGCCGTCTTTTGCTATTTGCTTGGCCAGTTTCGCGCCCTTTACAGGAGAGTCCTGCGTGACAATTTTTTCACTTTCAATACCCGCCGCAATCAACGCCTGAGTCGCAATCTCTACTAACTCAAAGGGTTTGCGTCCGCGCAGGTACTTTTCAATTTCAGCCACCAGATACATATCAGCATTAAGATCAGCAACGGCCTGAGTGAGGTTTCGAATTTCTGAGTCACTGCGATCCCCAGCATTGCTAAACATCACAATGTAACGTTTCGCTGGCATCTGTTTAGCAGTGTTGATCATCGCTGCAACGCTGTGCGCATTGTGCGCAAAATCGACCATCACAGTTGCGCCATGATAGTGATATAAGTTACCTCGACCGGGATTGTCCTGCGCATCACTACCAAAAGAATGTAATCCCGAACGGATTGCCGTCAATGGCAACTTCAACGCCATACACAAACCAACCACCCCCAATGCATTTTGCACATTATGATGGGCAGCTCCGGCAATGGTCATAGGAATATCCTTAATCGCTGTGGCAGTGGTTTTTTGTCCTATGTTATCAACGTAGATCACCTTGCCATTGTCTGCGTAAACGACGGGCTTTCCTTCACTAAGGTTTTTCATGATAAGAGGATTGCTTGCAGACTCGCTAAACCAGCAAATCTCACAGTTGACATACTTAGCCTGCTCTACCGTCCATGGATTGTCGGCATTCGTGACTAACACCCCCGTGTCAGCCAATCCCTTAGTCACTACAAATTTGACTTGGGCTAATTCAGCCACGGTATTAATACCGTATTGTCCTAAGTGGTCGCTGGCGACGTTAGTGATCAGCGCGGCATCGACTTTTTCTATTGGTAGGCCTCGTCGCAAAATGCCACCGCGAGCGACTTCTAAAAAGGCCATTTCCGTGCGCGAGTCACGCAGTAGCATTCGCGCACCGCCAGGGCCTGAGTAGTCACCCTCATCGATAATTTCATCACCGACTTTGATAAAGTCAGTTGATGTAACACCGGCACAGAAATTGGCGGCTTTGGCGATTTCACTGGCTAACCTAACACTGGTGGACTTGCCATTGGTACCGGTAATAAACGCCCGTGGAATATCGCTATATCTGCTCCAGTCTAATTGCTGCGGATCGGGTAAAGCACGAATTGGCCAAATCTCAGCGCTGGCCCCCATCCCCAAACTAAACTCATCATCATCACTGATCGCGCTCACCCCTTTTTGCTTGGCTAAGCCTAATAAGGTGATCAATCTTGGATTGAGTTCGTCATTGAGTTCAATGCGCAGTTCATCTAGCCGGTTACGCCAATCGGGTAATGGCTGTTGGTCAAACTCAGCAACACAGCAATCCCATGCAAGCTCAGCTAAATCACACGCCACATATAATGCATCCATGGGCGCACTCAACGCCATGCTGGCACCGCCAGAGTAGAGTCGGTAGGTGTGAGTTTGTTGCCAACCAAACGCAAGCAACAGTTTATCCATCCACTGTTGCCACGTTTGGATCACCGCCAATTTGTCGGTACCACTGATGAAAACGTCTAGAATGGCACCAGGCTCATCCCACAGCAAGTTAGGTCCGGTGAGTCGGCGAACCTCGTCAAGTTCAAGGCGCATTAGTCAGAGTCTTCATCACGTTCTACAACCAATCGGACACCTCGCTCGTCATGGACGAGAGATTGCCCGTCTTGCAATTCAAACACATGCTCTACTGGTTCAAACAGTTTCTCAGGGAAGTCTTGCGAAGGAGTCTCGGTTATTGGCTCCGCTTTTCCATCACTTTGGAAATGCACTATTTGCTTCCAGCAGCGCGTAATATTGTCGCCTAGAATAATGAGCAGATCTCCTTTATCACTGTCTTGTAAGGCTTTTTCAATGGCGTCGTATTCTGACGGAATAACCTGAATGGCTGACTCGGCGATGCCATTTTGCATAAAGGTTTTCTTGAGCAATTGCGGTATTTCATCGTGCCCGCGTCCACGGCGGTCGTCATCAGCTTTACAGATAATTTCATCGAACCCTTTAGCCGTAATCGTGGCCGCTTCAATCACATCTTCGTCACGTCTGTCTCCAGGCATGGCAACCACTAACCTGCGCTTGCCTGATACGTCTAAACGCATTGCAAGATCGGTAATGGTCTTCATTGCCGCTGGGTTGTGCGCGTAATCGAGGATCACTTTAAAAGGATGTTCATCATAGATATTCAAGCGACCTGGTGCCTGGTAGAAAGACGTGTTGAAGGTGCGTAACCCTTGCCTTATACGCTCCAATGACGTATCAAAACTATACGCCATGGCGGCCGCGAACATGGCGTTTTGCACATTGTGCGTCGCTTTTCCTTCGATGGTCGCTGGGATCAAATGAGTCCACAGCAGTGGAATATGCGAGCCCTTATCGTAAATAGTGATCATGTCACCGTTGATACCTTTTTCCAGTACCACCGCCAAACCACCACTACGGATATGCTCTCTGACTAGGCCATGTCCTGGATCTGTGGTGACATAACAAATTCGCTTAGCGTCACAAAAATCTGCCATTTCTAAACAGTAGCGGTCATCCGCGTTTAGCACGACACAGTCTTTGGCGACTTCAACTACAACCCGTTTAATTTGAGCGAGTTGTTCGAGCGTATCAATGCCGCGCTGACCTAAGTGATCGGCACTGATATTCAAACAGGCACCGACATTACAATCGGTATAGCCCAAACCGCGCTTCAAAATGCCGCCTCGCGCTGTTTCCATGATCGCAAAGTCAACATTCGGATCTCGAAGCACAATTTGCGCTGAGGTAGGGCCGGTCATATCGCCTTTGACGGTTAGATCGCCGTCGATGTAAACCCCATCGGTGGAAGTCATACCGGTTGTGAACCCGGCGGACTTCATGATACTGGCTAACATTCTAGAAGTAGTCGTCTTGCCGTTGGTGCCAGTAATAGCGGCAATGGGGATGCGTGACTGCTCCGTTGGAGGAAACAACATGTCGATGACTTTGCCAGCCACATCTCTTGGCGTACCTTCACTTGGAGCAACGTGCATACGAAACCCCGGCGCGGCATTACACTCACAAATTCCGCCACCAATGTCCTTATAGGATTTGCTGATATCGTCCGTTAAAAAATCCACTCCACCGATATCCAAGCCTATGGCTTTTATTGCTCTTACTGCCATATCACGGTTATCTGGATGCACACTGTCGGTGACGTCTATGGCTGTGCCACCGGTAGATAAGTTGGCTGTCGAGCGAAGGAAAAATTGTTGCCCTTCCTCAAGTACACTGTTTGCATCGTAGCCTGCTTCTGACATTAATCGCATTGCTTGGCTATCGAGTTCTAATCTGGTCAGGACTTTTTCGTGCCCTATACCTCGACGAGGATCTTGATTGACAATATCAATCAGCTCAGCGATGGTGTGTTTTCCATCGCCAATAACATGACCAGGCACTCGTTTGGCCACGGCCACGAGCTCGTCATTCACCACCAGCATACGATGATCAAAGCCAGTCAAATAACTTTCCACCAGCACAGCGCGACTGGTACCCACTTGCTGAGCATCATTAAATGCCGTGATAACTTGTTGGTCATCGGTAAGGTTGATACTGACGCCGCGACCATGATTAGCATTGAGAGGCTTGATCACGACCGGGTAACCAATTCGACGAGCCGCTCTAACGGCTTGCTGGTCAGAATAAACCATGAGCTGTTGAGGTACGGGCAACCCCAAATCATTGAGTAAATTATGGGTGTCTTCTTTATCGCAGGATATTTCCACCGCAATATGTTTAGTTTCGCTGGTGATAGTGGCTTGAATACGTTTTTGGTATTTGCCGTGACCAAATTGCACCAAGCTGTAATTATTCAGTCTAAGCCAAGGAATACCGCGCTCTTCTGCGGCCTTAACCAAACTGCCGGTACTAGGCCCAAATTCTTTCTTTTGCGCCATGCGCACGAATGATTGCAGTTCATCGGTGAAATTAAAATGTTCGTCAATCTCAGCATGTATCGATTTTTGCACATGCTCGGGAAGAAGATGCATGAGTAATCGCATGCCCAGCGCGCCAGCTTCCAAGCCAACATCTTGTTGCTTATATTGATAAACCACATTGTAACAACCTGGTTGTTCAAGGCTTCGGGTGCGGCCAAATCCTACAGGAGAGCCAGCCAAGTTTTGCAATTCCAGTGCAACATGCTCCCAGATATGTCCCATCCAAGTGCCTTCGTCCTCTTTCAAACGTCTTATCAAGCCGCCCTCTTCTTGGTAAGAGCAACCATGGCTTTGAAGCGTTGGGATCGCGCTGATCAATCCGTTAATAAATTCGTCACCTAATTTGACTGAAGGCCAATGCTCTAACTCGCCTAAGTCAATTTCGTAGCGTATTACTGGAAAATTAGCGTAAATGTTAGGACCAACATAAACGTTTCTGCTGAGGATCTTCATATAATTGTGGTTCCCTTGCATATGCTTATATCTTGCTTGCCAAGAATTCAGAATTGATTATGGACTGCCCTTGGAAAACAGACAAATTTTGGAAAAGAAATGGGGTAGTGAAATCGCGAATGAAAGGCAAACTACCCTAGCTTTAAAATGAGATTATAGAAAAACAGTGGCATAAGCCACTGTTTTTAAAAAAGCTTGAGTGAAAAATAATGGCCTAAGCAAATGCTTGACGATTACCAATATTGTATCTGCTTCCAGCCGCCAAAATATGAACTTTCAAATTCAATAACGTCAGTGCATCTCCACGTCGGGCTTCTGCCATCGATGAATATTCGATGTCAGAAGGGTCGACGACTGTGATTGCGCCACTCCCCACTACGGTAAACTCATTGTTTTCATCAATAAATGCGGCGGTATCTTCATCCAAGCCTATACCGATTAAAAACGGATTGTAAGACACGGCACTCAGCAATCGAGATAGACGATTACGTTGATTGAAATGTTGATCAATGACAACGGTGTTAATTAAGCCCATTCCTGGCGCTAAGTTCACGCCATCTTCGGTAGGCACAATACCGGTGCTGCCGCCGGTGATCATATGCTGTGAAACAATAGCCGCACCAGCTGAAGTACCTGCTACGTGCACGCCTCGGGCATTTATCTGACGGATGGTTTTGGCAATCGGTGTACCACCAAGTATGGTGGAAAGACGCAATTGGTTACCACCCGTGATAAACACCGCGGTACAATTTTCTAAACAATCGACATAAGCTTGATTTTGCGCATCACTACGCTCGGTAATTGGTAAAGAGACGGTTTTACCCGCGCCTAGATCATTGAATAAGGTTTGGTAGCGATCACCGGTATCTTCCAACTGCGATGCAGTTGGAATGACACAAATATAAGCATCTTTGCCACCGGCCAATTCAACGAATTTTTGTAAAATTTCAGGGTTATCTATCTTTTCCTCGGCACCGCCGATGGGGATCACATAACCTCTTTGCTGTCCTTCAATATTGGGAGACGGCATATTCAATCCTCAAACGTCCCTTTTTTAACTAGGGATTTATCAAACACGTGCCACACACCTTTTGCCATAACATGACTGATGCGTTGCGAATCATCTAGTATAACAAGATCTGCGTCAAAGCCGTCCTGTATCTGGCCCTTTTTATGAAAATTCATCAAGGTCGCGACATTTTGAGTGAAAAAGGGTAAACAATCTTGTAACGCCACGCCTTCGCCTAAAATTTGATAGAACACATCGGTCATGGCACTGGAGTTAGCAAAGTCCATTTTGGTCAAGTGGCCTTGTTGATCAAAACACGGCAAACACCCACCACCGTCTGAGCTGATGGTCAGCTTGTCTTGGGCAAAATCACTGCGCATATAACGCATTAAAGCATCGGCGGGCTCATAACCGACATCACCGGTTTCAAAAGCGGTGACATCCACCCAACAGCCCTGCTGGGTTAATTGGCAGGCTTCTTCAAACAAGGCTTTGCGTCGATTAATATGGGTTGGATTAAAGGTGCGGGCTGGGATTTCTGAGCCTTCTAGCGCTTCACGCACTAAGCTTAAGCCACGTTCACCGTCACCTAAATGCAAATGCACAACGCCCGCTTTACCAGTCATTAATCTTGCAACATGAGCTTCAGAGGCAACCTTGAGCAATTCGTTTAACGTTGGCTGACTGGAACGATGGTCACTGATCGCCAGCTCGCCAACTGCCACAATAGGTTCAATAAATACGATGTCCGTCTTTACTGACCCCGTTAAGGTAGTGGCTGGCAGGTGATAACCACCGGTGTAACAGTAGGCCGAAAGCCCCTCTTCTCGCAATGCATAGACCTGAGCTACCAATGATTCTGTACTACGAGTGGTATCATCAGTGCCAAGTAAACCCACCGCGGTTGTCACACCAGCACGAGTGAACTGGCTTAAGCCTACCGGTGGAACACGCGTTGAAAAGCCAGCTTCGCCACCACCACCGGTGATGTGAGTATGCGCATCGATAAAACCGGGGATCAAGGTGGCACCCTGTAAATCGAGAGTTTGAAGATTTAAAACATTAGGTAGACTCGGGCATTGATCAAACAATTGGATGATTTTACCCGCTGCCAGCAATATGTGTTTTATTCCCAACGCTTGAGGGGCATACACATTGGCATTTTTAAGCAGGATCATAGAGCATGAATTTGTCACTGTGGGTCCATTGAATAGGCCAATTTACTGCGAGATCCTAATCGAAGCGTGGCCGTTAAGCAAAATAATAACTGAGATAAACCATGGGGTGGTTTATCTCAAAAATAGACAAGGGCTACTCTTTTTAATAACGAGTACCCCAGATGTCAAAAGTTAACCTGGCCTATTACAAAATCTGCGTAAATTCATTTTTGCTGGTGCTGTACAGATAAAAATTTAACTTATCGTCCACCCCTTGAGTGCGCACAATCCAAAACTTGCCATCATTACTACGACTGTATACGTCGACTTTTTGGCCATTGAACATATCAACAATTTGCGCAAAGAAATCCGCTTCGACACTGTTACGTTCAATGATCGCATAGGGACTTTCGAGATCATTAGTCTTTACCGCATACACATTTGACTGATCAATAGTCAACACCAATTGTTCAGGCTCTAAATCACAATGGTCATAAATTTGGGTCTTTTGTTGCGTCATCAGGTTATATCGATACAAACATCCTGCCTGTGAAGCCGAGTTATCTAAGTACACCATTTCTGTGCGATCGGCGCTAAAGGCAACGGGCATAAAAGAGTCACCGTTACCAATATTCATTTTTTGCCAATCATCATTAACGTAACGATACATCTGGACCTGAGTACCAGGCTCACCACCAAATGCATACAGCAAATTATCGTCATTACCCGCTATATAAGTCGTGTTCGGCTCAGGTGAACGGGTGTAAGACGAACTCATTCTGCGCGTTTTAAGGTTGAGGCGATGAACAGAAGAATATAGCTTGCTGACCTGTGCCCCTCGCACTAAATCACGCTTTTGGCGATCTTCAAATAATTCGCTACCACCTGGCATCTCGGTAGACGAGATCAAAATTTCTTCGTCATCATTTGGCATCAAGGAAATCAATTTCGCCCAGCCGTAGATCGTTTCTTTCTTTTTGCGTCTGCTACCGACTTGCTCCTCGCCCGCACGCCAGCCGTAGATCAGCTCACCGTGTTTACCGTTATATTTGGCAGTGTAAAGTTCGCCATAAAATTTCGGGGTTTCATCCCACTCTTCACGATGCAAGATCTCCATCACTAATCGCTCGTCAGTACCCCAATGAAAATTTCCAACATCCTGCCAGCGCCCAAAGTTAACGCCTCCAACTGAATTTAACCCATCCGTTTCCACTACTACCAAGGAGCGACGTCCTTCGTTGACGATAGCCAAGGCGAGATACTTTCCGTTGGGAGATAACTTGGCATCTCCTTGATCGAATCGATATCCATCCACTGACGTTAGATAACCGGCAGCATAGCTAGGTGCAAAAAGTAATGTTAGAGCTGCAGCACAAATAAGTGATTTTAAAGCGCGCATTGTCGTGTTCCTTGTTGTTTTCAGTCCATCGAGCTAACGAATACCTTTCGTTAGGTTTTACTGGGACATAACTGATTAAGTGTTGATTAGACTATAGTGGCAGTAGGGTTGAATTGCGTGTTTGAAAATGTTTCAAGATATAGATGGGCTCAAAATTAGATGTTATTGTCCCAATATTGCAACCTTCGCCACAGGTCAACCGCTTGAAAACAGTACCCTGTAGCGCCAAGCTGTTAATTGTAACAATGACACATTTTATTACGTATTAAACAGGTTTTATATATGAAAGTGGTAAGTTAGTCGCACCTAAACAGAGTAGCAAAAATGGATAACATGTTTGCGCGGAGCACATCGACAATGCATGTTCCTATCTAGTGTCTGAATATAGGCCAATCGGAAGGGTCAACGTCATCCAGTTGTTTTGAGGACACCTCACCTGACCAGCGGCTAACAAAATGACCATCGGGATCATAAGTACGCGCTTGTTTTTCTAGATCGAAACGTCGATGACCACGGGGGTCTGCGCCCACACCTGCCAAATATTGCCAATTACCGTAATTGGACGCGACGTCAAAGTCGATCAGTTGTTGTTCGAAGTATGCCGCGCCGTAACGCCAGTCCATTTCCAACTCATGAACCAAACAACTTGCAACTAATTGTCGTCCTCGGTTCGACATATAACCGGTTTGGTTAAGTTGTTTCATACAAGCATTAACGATGGGATATGGGGTATTACCCGCACACCATTTAGCAAAACGTTGTGGCCAAAAACTGGTCAGGGGCTTTTTGGATTTTACGCCTTGAATGCGAAACAGTTTGTGTTGATGCTTTAACGCGTACCAATAAAAATATTCTCGCCACAACAACTCAAAGACCAACCAGTAGGTAGATTCGTTACTGGTCCTTTGTGCCTCGTAACGTTTTATCTGAGCGTATACTTGCCTAACAGACAGACTGCCATTGGCTAGCCACGCGGATAACTTGCTAGAAAAGTCCCATCCATCTAAGCCATTACGGGTGTGTTTGTAATTTTGAATTAAGTCACTTTCAAACAAATAGTAAGCGAGTTGCTGTTTAGCGGCTGTCGCTCCACCTTGAGCAAAATCGCAATGACTGGTGCTCGTTGGCAGTTGCGCAGCCCAACTTGGCATAACGTGTTCGCCACAAGTAGGCAGGTATTCGATCGCTTTACTCGGGTGATCGACCTTGATGCTCTCAACCTGTTTACGAAAAGGCGTAAATGAATCAGGAAGTTGGTCTGAAGCAAAAGGCAATTGTGAGGAATCGAACAAACAATGGCCCGGCCGCTCGATGTAAATTACCCCTGCGAAGCGCCGCTTTAATCTTTGCCATTGTTGACGCTCATAGACACCGCTATGACTGTTGGTAGATAAAACGCTTGCGCCAGATTCACTGATCAATTTGCTTAATTGCTCTACCGGCTCACCATAGACCACATGCAAGCCGTTACCTACTTGCTTAAGTTGTTGATCTAAGTCCTTTAAGCTTTGCAACAAAAACGCCCAACGATGCTGTCCCATGTGAGCGGATTGATAATGACCTGATTTAAACCAGCGGGGATCAACCACATAGACGCACAGCAAATGACTGACTTTGCCGGCAATCTCACGCAGTGCCAAATTATCATCTAGGCGTAAATCGTGGTTAAACCAATGTATGCCCAGCGGAGTGTGTGTATGCATGCTAAAAGTGTATGTGATTTTTGACCAATTGGATCACTAAATCGGTAATCCTTGCTACGCTTAATATATCGTCTTGAATTACTGCGATTTGACTTAATTTTACCGTTAAATTGCGATCTTTTTTTGCGCTATTCACATATATAAGAAACTGCCAATAACTGCGTTGCTAACGAATGAGGTTTTGAATATGCAATTTCCCAATGATATCGATACCCTGTGGGAAATGTGGGAACAGACCGTGCTCAACTCAGGATTGAATTGCGAGCAAGCAGAAATGTTAGGTCAACAGATCGAAAAGCTGGAAGAGCAAAACAATCCAGCCGAAAAGCACCATGATGAGCCACAAGTTGATGCCCTTACCAAAGCACATCGCATCTTCGATCAGCTTTGCTCAAAAAAGGCCAAGTCGCTTCATAACCACTCACAACCGGGTAATCGTGTAATAAAAACCAAGTATGGAGCCATATACGAAAATGCGATTGCAGTAAGGGGAATGGAACGGTTGCTTAATCACGCTGGAAATGGCCACCAAACAATTCAGCTTAGTGACGGCTTCTATCATGTCAATCATTTGCCTGGCGTACAGCCTACGGCATCTGAACAAGTCAATGCGAGAAATAAAAACGTCGAAAAAGTTGACGCACAGATCGTCGAACAATTCATCAGTGCCTGTAAAGCCACAGGCATGGGCAAGCGGGGTTGGAAAAAAACCGTTAACGAGCAATTCGACATGAGTCGGCAAGAATTTACCAAATGGTTGCTGCGCTATTTTCCGCTTTTCGGACTAGCCGTACCCATAGATAAAAAGTCCTGACCGACGATTGTTAACTAAGGGGTTATTGCCACTCTACCATTGGCCACTGTTTGGCATCGACGCCCACGGCTCTTGTGGATCTTTGGCCTGACCTTTTTGTAATAGTTCGATCGAGATATTATCCGGTGAGCGCACAAAAGCCATATGTCCATCGCGAGGGGGCCGATTGATAGTCACGCCAGCATCACTTAGCTTTTGACAAAGGGCGTAGATGTCATCCACGCTAAAGGCTAAGTGGCCAAAGTTACGTCCTCCATCATACTCTTCAGGATCCCAATTATACGTGAGCTCAATTAATGGCGCAGAGTCGCTTTTGGCGCGCTCTTCATCATCAGGTGCCGCAAGATAAACCAGAGTAAAACGACCTTTTTCATAGTCAGTTCGTTTGGTTTGGATCAAGCCAAGTTGATCACAATAAAATGCCAGCGAAGCATCTAGATCAGAAACACGCACCATAGTGTGTAGATATTGCATAATTTAAAAATCACCGTGTTATTTATTGTTCAGGTTAGACCTATCCGTAGCTCATTGAGACTATGTCATGGAAAAAGGCAGGGTCATTGATGTACTTGATTTAGGCGGATTACCTATCATTTCATCATAGGGCGACTCATGTACCATCCATGCCTTGACCACATGCACACTTTTGAATTCATCGCGTATCTGCTCAGCGCTATGGAAACGTTTTAAGGCTTTATTTTGATACAACATGCCGCTCGAACCATCAATCTTTAGTTTAACCAGATACAGATTCATTTCAAACGATTGAACTTCCAGCTCTTCGATGATTATCTTGCCGTTGATCACGTTGTCATAGTCAAACTTCATGTCGCTCCCCTCGTTCATTGAGTATAGAACGTCGCAATAAGGAGAATAGTTCAGTTTACTGAAGGTGTATCTATATTAACCTGAGCTGAAGGATAAGATGTGTCGAGAAAATTAAGATTACCCATGTATTTCAATGTGTTAGTAAGGACAAATAAAAACAAATCTTTATAAACACGCTTCAATGATGCAATTTTTGCGATTTTCAAGGCGAGTTTTCGTACGTAATAGCTGGCCTATTGCTAGAAAACTCAACGCAGATAGGCGTAAAAAGGGCGTTATTGAAGGGCACTTATTAACCTACCGTTCAGGTTAACTTATGCAAGCTGTCTTGTTGGGACACTGATGATTGATCAACTTGTGGTTGACTGCGTTTCACCGCAACTAAAAGGCAGAGTGATAAAAGCGCGCCTACAAACAAAGTAGCCGACAACCACTGAGGCATATAAACGAGCAAACTCGCCAGCATTACTAGGCTATTTTTCAGCCACTCTATACGCATCGCGGCGCTGCGATTTTCCATCACCCAAGCGACATTAACACTGCTGGCGATCACATAGCTAGCGACTAATAATTGTGTGACTATCGCCATATTAGTGGCGTTCATCATTAAATACACACCGACAATGGCAGTCAGCACATATTGTACAATGACATACACTTTAGTGGCTTTTGTTAGCTCGGTGTCGAAGCGTGTAAATTGAGTTAAATCGACCGGTGTGATTGGATAGGCAGCACTGACATCTGCCGGTCGCCAACCGGTGCGCCCAAACCACACGCGCACTTTATCTGACCATTTTTTAGTGTGCACACTGTCTTTTATCAGCTGCGAATAGATTTGTAAATTGGCCCAAAAGGGGTTCCAACTATGCAGCGCCTTGCGCACGCCATAGATTGGCTTTTCATCCTCAAGTTCATCTTGAAAACTGCCAAACAGCCGATCCCAGATTATAAAAACCCCACCATAGTTTCGATCAAGATAGATTTGGTTTTGGGCGTGATGCACACGATGGTTGGACGGCGTAACCAAGATCCACTCCAACCAGCCTAGTTTGCCAATATGCTGCGTATGCACCCAGAACTGGTAGACTAAATTGAGCGCCCCAACGGTGAGTAACATGACCGGGTCAAACCCAAGCAACGCCATAGGCATGTAAAATATAAAGGTAAAAAAGCCGCCAGAAGTCTGCCGCAGCGCCGTAGTTAAGTTGTAATCTTCGCTGGAGTGATGAACCACATGGGATGCCCAAAATAAACTGACTTCATGACCAAAGCGGTGGTTCCAATAGTAAAAAAAGTCATACAACACAAACGCGATTATCCAAACCCAAAGCGTTTCAGGCAAAGTCATTAGCGCCGCATTTTCATATACCAAGATATACAATGTGAAGGGCACCAGACTTTTGAAAATACCTACCATGCGACTGAGCACACCGGCACTCAAACTGCTAATTGCATCATTGACTCGGTAATATTGGGTATTGCGTCGCTTTTCCATGAGCAGTTCAATACCGATCAATAGAAAGAACACGGGAATGGCATATAAGATGATTGTCATATCGGCAACGAGCACATTTTCAAGTTCACACCTCGACTATTATGCTCTGACCAATACAAACCGCAAGTGCAACGTAAAAAGACACTTGTTACTTAACCTGAACTCTGGATAAGATGTGTCAAGCAACTAAATATTACTTATATGTTTTAAAGTGTTGCTGATGACAAGTAAAAAAGAAAAATCAACGCAGATAAACGTAAATAGGGCATTATTGAAGGGCACTTATTATCCTTCTGTTCAGGTTAAATACAAATTCAAACCTGTAACTTAAGTTATGCTTGACTATGATTTAACCAAAGCTAAAAAAAATTCAACAATCTGCGCATCAGGTTGTCATACTATATCTGGGAACTGTTTTAGTAAGGAACCGAAATGACTGAAGAAACGCAAGCCAAATCGTTAACGCCACACATTATTATCACGGTTATTGTGGTCATCGTGGTGATTATTGCCTATTTTGGATTTTCAAAGGGTGACGAGCAAGAGCAAAGTAATTTACCAACTGCGGTTGAAGAAACCATTGCAGAGCCTATGCCAGAGTCCGAATTTGATTTAACCGATGAATATGCGACTGAAGATAATGCGCCTGTTATTGAAGAGCCGGTGATCATAGATATGCCAGAACCACAGCCTGTTCCTGAGCCGCTAGATACCAGTGATGCGACGATTAAGACATCGCTGTTAAATATCGCGAATTACGAAGCTGCCGCCAAACTGTTAGTCAACGATGATCTGCTAAGACGTTTTGTGGTGCTCACTCAAAACATCGCGAACAAATCGACTGCCAATAATCATCAAGTAGTGGTTGAGCCTGAGGAGGATTTTAAGGTCTACAATCAAGCAGGACAAACCTTTATTGACGCCGCCAGTTTCAAACGTTACACGCCCTATGTTGAAACACTTACATCAATGGAAACCGATGCGTTGGTATCGATGCTGGAAACCTACAAACCTGCGATGCAAGATATTTATGCAGAGATAGGTGATCCACAGGATGATTTCAAGTTTGTGATGATGGACGCTATCAACCACTTGCTCGATACTCCTGAAGTGCCCGTGCCTATTGAAGTCCACACTGACAGTGTGATGTTTAAATTCAAAGATGAACGTCTTGAGAATTTATCTTCACCGCAAAAACAGCTACTTCGTACTGGACCAGAAAATATGCGCCGTATTAAAGCTAAGCTGAGAGACATCAAACAAGCGATCCAATAAAACGCACGAGCGATGGACTTAAATCAGCTGCAGCAGCAACTCGCCGAGCAACAAGGCAAGATCCCACCAGTTGAAAAGTGGGATCCTGCGTTTTGTGGCGAAATAGACCTGGTCATTAAGCATGACGGCAGTTGGTTTTACATGGGTACGCCAATCGGTCGCAAAGCCATGGTCAAACTGTTTGCTAGCGTTATCCGCAAAGACGATGACCGCTATGTGTTGGTTACACCGGTTGAGAAAGTGGGTATTCAAGTAGAAGACGTGCCCTTTGTTATTACCCAATGGGAGCGGCGCGACTCGTTACTGGTATTTAGCACCCAAACTGATGATTCATTTGTGGTCGGTGATGAACATCCAGTTGAAATTCATCAAGACGCAAAAACCCAAGCTTGGCTTCCTTATGTGTTAGTTCGTCGCAATTTATGGGCGCGACTGCATCAAAATGTTTATTATCAATTAGTTGAGATTGCCAATCCAACTCATCAGGGCGATCAGCAACAATTAATGCTTAGTAGCGGAGATTACACATTCTCCTTAGGAAGTTACTAAAGCTATCATGATGCTATTAAAGTTTTCATAACTCTTCAGTAGGCACTATTAGGGCAGTAAACAAAACAGTCCGATTGATAAGATCCAATTGAATCGGAAGCTTTTGACCTACTCTTTGATTTCCCCTACTGTGGTTATATCGACACAAAACAAGAGAAAAAACATGTTGAGCCAGTCTAAGTCTTTATTAAAAATTTCTTTAGTTACCCTTTCAATTACCGCCTCCTTGTTAACTACCTCAGCTTATGCCGCGACCTATATTCATGCTGGTAAATTGATCACCGCGGACTCAGATAAGGTGAAAAACAAGGTCACCGTAGTGGTAGATGGCAACATTATTAAATCCATCGAGTCTGGCTTTGTCAGTGGCACACCAAACGACACTGTAATTGATTTATCAGAATATACCTTGATGCCCGGGCTGATGGACATGCACACCCATCTCACCTTTGAACAAAGTGGACCGGGAAGCTACTTACAACGCTTTACCCTTAACGAGGCCGATTACGCATTACAGTCAGTCGGTTTTGCCAAGAAAACCCTAATGGCAGGATTTACCACTGTGCGCAACTTAGGGGATAGTCACAATGAAACCGTTGCTCTGCGCAGAGCCATCGACCGCGGGTTAATCGAAGGGCCACGGGTTTTTACCGCAGCTAAATCGATAGCCACAACCGGCGGACATGCCGATCCTACCAATGGCCGAGCTAAATTAATTGAAACAGATCCAGGTCCCAAAGAAGGGGTGATCAATGGCGTTGCCGAGGCCCGAAAAGCAGTTCGACAACGTTATAAAGACGGTGCTGATTTAATAAAAATTACCGCCACCGGTGGGGTACTTTCCGTTGCTAAAAGCGGCCAGAATCCGCAATTTATGGATGACGAGCTCGAGGCCATAGTAGCGACCGCCAAAGACTACGGCATGACAGTGGCTGTGCATGCTCATGGCAAGGAAGGCATGCGACGCGCCATCGAAGCCGGAGTAGATTCGATCGAACACGGCACCTACATGGACAAAGACATTTTTGCGTTGATGAAGCAAAAAGGCACCTATTACGTACCCACTATAATGGCGGGCGCTTGGGTGGCAGAAAAAGCCAAGATCGACGGGTTTTTCCCTGATATTGTCAGACCCAAAGCCGCCAAAATTGGCCCCCTTATCCAACAGACTTTTGCCGCTGCATACAATGCCGGCGTTAAGATTGCGTTTGGCACTGATTCTGGCGTTTCCGCCCATGGCGATAATGGCTTGGAATTTGTGTTGATGGTGCAAGCAGGCATGAAGCCCATCGAAGCGATCCGCAGTGCCACCTACCACGGTGCAGCCTTGCTCAATCAGCTCGATCGTTTAGGCACAGTGGAAGCCGGGAAATTGGCCGATATGGTTGCCGTGAAAGGTGATCCGTTAACCAACATCAGTGAAATGCAAGATATCGATTTTGTTATGAAAGACGGCAAAGTCTATATACAAAAATAAGCCACTGAACAATGGGAAAATTAGCACATAAAACGCGCAAACTTATCGACTCTAAACACATGTTGTGGAGTGTGGCGTTTGCCTCTTTCTTGGAATCGACAATTGTGCCGATTCCGTTAGAAGCGGTATTGATCCCGTTGATGCAAGCAAAGCGCGATAAACTTTGGTCAATTGCCCTGATGGCTACTCTGGGCTGTATTGCCGGTGCATTGGTGGGCTACGGTATTGGCTACTTGCTGTTTGATCTCATTGGCGACACCTTAGTCAACTGGTTTTCCAATCCAGATCAAATGCAAACCGTTAGAGACAAGATAGCGCAGGACGGTTTTTGGTATGTGTTAACGATAGGCCTTATCCCTGTGCCGTTTCAGATTGCAATGCTGGCAGCCGGTGCGACAGGTTATTCAATCTGGCTATTTTTACTCGCCACATTGATTGCTCGTTCAATCCGTTATTTTGGCTTGGCGATCTTAGTTAAGGTTGCGGGTAATCAAGCCGAAAACTGGTTTAAAAAATATAAACTGCCCTTCATGATCGCGTTGACATTTTTTGTGGTCATTTTTTGGTGGTGGAAAGTATGAATAGCATCGATTTAATGGAAACACTCTAGGAGGATAGAAACCATGAAGTTACGCACAACAGCTTTATCACTGGTCGTCACCATGGCGCTTGGAATAAGCGCGCCTGCATTGGCAGATGGCCACGGTCACGACATTAAAGAGCAAGTGAAGGCATTACTTGACAGTGATTGGCGCACCGAAAGTGAAAAACAACGTGATAGAAATCGCAAACCGGCGCAAACACTTGAATTCTTTGGTTTGCGAGACGATATGCGTATCGCTGAACTCATCCCTGGCGGCGGCTGGTATACCAAGATATTAGCACCTTTAGTAGCCGAAAAAGGCCAATACTACGGTGCCATTGGTACTCGACGGATTAAAGAATCCTTGGTCGGAAAACCAGGCTTTGAAAAAATCCAAATTGTCGCAGAAGATGCCAAAATATGGCGTGAAGAAGGCGCTCGATTCAACTCCATGGAAATTGATTCACTGGGCGTCGACAATTTGGACATGGTGCTAACCTTCCGTAATTACCATAACTTTAACGCCGAAGGCCGTGCTGCGATGAATAACGTGGCATTTAAAGCGCTCAAATCCGGCGGCATTTACGCGGTGGTTGATCACACTGCACGCCATATGGAACCTGATAATGCGTCTAATGGACGACGTGTCGATCCAGTACTTGCCATCAAAGAGATTTTAGCGGCGGGCTTTGAGTTTGTTGATTACAGTGACTTACATTATCGTGAAGACGATGAGCTTGAGTACGAAGTAGGTGCTAAATCAGTCACCGGTAATACCGACCGCTGGACCTTAAAGTTTCGTAAACCCTAAGTATTGAATATCATTAAAAAGCCGCTATCACAGCAAGCCGTTTACTTAACGTGGATCTAATTTCTGGCGCTGGGTAACAAAAGCACTATAATTGAAATACTTATTTCGGTTATGGTGCTTTTTTATTGAGAAAGAAATCTTGCCAGAAGGATTGGCCGCAGTTCCCTGAACCCCACCAAGACTTACAAATCAATTTCTGCAAATCTCCTACATGCCCTGCTTTTGGGCTTGCTCCTGAGTTGAGTGTTGTCGTTGAAAATAATGAAATTCAACAGGTTACTGGCGGCCTTAAAGAGGGTCAAGCAAGGAAAGCTCATGTCGTTTATAAGACATCAGGCACTGGTAAGGGCGAAGCATCACTAGTCTGTAAACTATGTAGTGCAAGAAAAGCTGATGGTGAGCCAGTACAAGTCTCATTTATGATGAAGAGCAACCAAGCGGTAAATGAAGAGTACCACCGCATTTCTGCGTATCTGGAATCTGATGAGCTAAAGTGTCGAAATAGAGAATGCCCAACCAATTTGAATGGTAAGCCCCTGAAGCTGAAAAAGCGTGGGTTTACCAAGGCTGGTCATCAGCGCTACCAATGCTTAACTTGTGGCAAAAGCCTTACAGATAGCGATGGTTCCAGAACACACAGAAGAGCGGAGATAAACCTAAGACTGTTCGACCTGTTAGTGTCCAAAGTACCACTTCGTAAAATTGCTAAGTTACTTCACATTTCACAGAAGACCATCTACGACAAAATCGACTTCATACATAGCCAGTGTATGAAGTTCGTTGCGGAGAGAGAGCAGAGGCTACTTGATGGAAAGCTCAAGCTACATCGGCTGTATCTTTCTACGGATAGACAAGTCCAAATTACCAATTGGGTTAAGCGTGAAGATAAACGAAATACAGAGTTGTACGGCATTGGCACAGCTTGTTTGAAAACAGGCTACGTGTTTGCATTTAACTTCAACTTTGATCACCACGAGCTTCAAGAAGACATAGAAGCCTATGCCAGATTCGTTAACGATAGCGCTCGCCCTAAGCATCACCGTGACACTGCAAGAGTATGGCTTGAGGAAGAGTTTGAAGAAGCAGCTAAGAGGGCAATGAAAGCACCTACTGTAGCTGCAATGGACTTAATTGATGCCGCTGCGCAGAAGGCGAAAATAGACGAAGCCTTTAACGAAAACCTTGCCTCAGAAGACTTTGATTCGTCCACTAGGCTTCCCGCAAAAGGCGTGTTAGTTCATAACGAATATACAATGCTAGGCCATTTCTTACACTTAAAGCACTTGTTTCGACATGTGGGTAAAACACGCTTCTATATGGATCAGGATGCAGGTATGAAAAATGCGTACTTAAGCATTTTCCACAATGAGATTAAGGCTGGTAATAGTGACGGTTTCCTAGTCCGCTCCGAAAAGGGCTTCACCGTTGACGATAAGCGCAGAGCACTAGCAGAAACTAATGCTCTCATCCGCAGGTTAACTGGCGTACCTCGCAAGCAACTTAGCAGCAGAGATTTTATCAAGGTTGTAACAGCGTTGGTTGGTGAGGCTCTGAATAACATGGTGAGAATTGGTAATTCACCTGAACTGTGGCTGCGTTACCCTATTGCGACTATGCCTGAGCCAGAGAAAGTAGTTGCCGCCATTACCGATATATCGAGATACGAATTACAACACAAAGCGCACTTATACCGAAAGGCATCTCTACATGCCATTGATAGGTTTTTCATGGTAGCCAGACGAGACGTAAACTTGTTAGAGAGGCCGTTTCACTCGGCAACAAATCAATCCAGAGTTTGGAATGGCTATTCACCCTATGACCCTGCTATGCTCACCAAATTGGGCGATATCTATCGTGTCTATTACAACTACGTCAACATTAATGACAAACGAGAAACGCCAGCTATGAGACTGGGGTTAGCTAATGGCCCTGTAGCCACTGAGAAAATAGTTTACTATGGAAAGTATGAAAAATAGGACTAAAAATTAAAGACATGGATACAACAAGAACATGGACATTGGGTGACGCAAAAGAGCGTGCCAATGAAGCAAAATATACATTCTATATTCCTCCTGATTGCACATTATCTAGATTATCAAAAGGTAATTTCGTTAAGTTAATTTTCGACTGCGATGTTGAAAATGATAATGGGTGGTCGGCAGAAAGGATGTGGGTTGAAATAACGCAACGCGAGGGAGACCGCTTTAAAGGCAACCTTGATAATGACCCAAACTATATTCCAGATTTAACAGCAGGCGACGAAATTGAGTTTTGCATCAACCACATTATTCAGACCGATATAGAAGACGAAGAGCCAAACATCGTAGAGAAGTATTCAGCCAGATGTTTTGTATCTAGTGCTGTTCTATATGACGGTCAGTCAGTTGAGGTTATGTATAGAGAGGAGCCAACTAAAGAGCAAGACAATTACAGTGGTTGGACATTCATTAATGGTCACGAAACTGACGAGTACCTAGATAACGGTGATAATTGGCACTACGTTTCCCTCGGTGCGGTGTTAAATAGATGTGATAGGTTTGTCCACCTGTTAGATGCACCGTATGACACACAATATACGTGGAATCCATCGACCAAAACCTACGAAGAAAGTTAACTATAGAGATATAAAAATAAAGCCCTCATCAGAGGGCTTTATAGATCCACGTTAAGTAAACGGCTTGCTATCACAGCGGCTTTTTTTATCTTCGTTGGACAAAACTCGGTTTAGTTACCTTTGCGAATTAAATACTCGTAGGGGCTATCGTCAGTGTAAGCGCTTACCAAGGTGTGCCCCATGAATCGACAGAAGCTTGGCATATCTCGGGTAGTAGAATGATCATCCGCAATCACACTTAAAGATTCACCGTCTTGCATATGACGGATTTTCAAGCGCACCATCATCACCGGCTCAGGGCAACGCAAGCCCAGTGCGTCGAGATGGAAATCGGCCTCAAAACGACTTTCCGCCATAAGGTTAGATCCCGTAATCTTGTCGATATTGCTCAATGTTAGCCAAGTGCGTGGCCATATCTGGCTGATCTTGTAAATATTCAACCAGATCAGCTAAACACACGATGGAAATGACTTGAGTGTTAAAGTCGCGCTCCACTTCTTGGATTGCTGAAAGCTCACCTTTACCTTTCTCTTGACGATCCAGTGCGATTAATACCCCTGCCAAAGACGCGCCATGGGCGTCAATCAGCTCCATCGACTCACGAATAGCAGTACCAGCAGTGATCACGTCATCCACCAGCATAATACGACCCGACAGTGGGCTGCCGACCAAAGTACCACCTTCTCCGTGCGCTTTGGCTTCTTTACGATTAAAACAATACGGCGTATCGATATCATGCTTATCTGCCAACGCCACCGCTGTCGTGGTCGCGATGGGAATGCCTTTATAGGCTGGGCCAAACAACACGTCAAACTCAATGTTCGAGGCCACCAGCGCTTGGGCGTAGTACTGACCCAATTTAGCCAAGTCTTTGCCGGTGTTAAAAAGACCTGCGTTGAAGAAGTACGGGCTAGTGCGCCCGGATTTCAAGGTAAACTGGCCAAATTTCAACACCTGCCTTTGAAGGGCAAATTCAATAAAGGCTTTTTGATAATCTTGCATAACTGAGTTCCAAACAGACTAGTTTAAGGCGCTTTTTTGAATATCGAACAATTCACGCAAACCGTGCTTTGCCAGCTCAAGCATTTCGGTCATCTCATCAAAGCTGAAAGGTTCGCCCTCAGCGGTGCCTTGCACTTCGATTAACTTGCCAGTATCGGTCATGACCACGTTCATATCGGTTTCAGCGTCAGAATCTTCAAGATACTCAAGATCGGCAATGGCGTTACCTTTGTAAATACCAACCGATAAGGCTGCAATCATATGTTTAAGCGGGTTGGTTTTGATGATCCCTTTGCTGCGCATGTACGACAGCGCATCGACCATAGCAACACAAGCGCCGGTAATAGATGCAGTGCGGGTTCCGCCGTCAGCTTGTATCACATCGCAATCCAAGGTGATGGTGTTCTCACCCAATAACTTCAGATCAACCGCAGCACGCAACGAACGGGCGATTAAACGCTGAATTTCAAGTGTCCGGCCACCTTGTTTGCCACGAGCAGCTTCACGACCAGAGCGAGTGTGAGTGGCGCGCGGTAACATACTGTACTCCGCAGTGATCCAGCCTTTTCCTTGCCCTTTCATAAAGCGTGGCACGCCTTCTTCTACAGTGGCATTACACAACACTTTGGTATTCCCAAACTCAACCAGTACTGACCCTTCTGCATGACAGGTATATTGACGAGTTAAGGTAACCGGACGGATTTGACTGACAGTTCTTCCACTTGGACGCATATTCACACTCCTAATTGATATGGCGCAGGATTATAGCGCAACTGGCGCCAATGTTGGAGCTGAGAAAGAAATAAAAAAGGACAGTGATTAACTGTCCTTTGTCTCTGGAACTAGATAATGATTTTCTTCTATAGCCAACTACTTAAGATGCTTGCGAAGAAATTCAGATACCTTTTGGAAAAACTCTGTTCGATTAGTTTCATCGTAAAAACCATGGGTTTCTGTATCTTTTACAAACCACTCAAATTTCTTTCCGTGTTTCTCCATAGCGTCACGTAGCGCTTCTGCGTGCTCTATAGGAACACGTACGTCTTTTTCGCCATGGGCAATCAGCACAGGCGCTTTAAGTTTGTGCACGTTATGTACTGGTGAAAACTCTCGCATTAATTGCTTGTTTGTACCAAGTTGGCTCTCTAAGTACGATTTACCATAAAGAAGATCCGGGATATCTCCCTCTTCAAACATCATTTGCAAATCATATACGCCGGCAATGCCCACTACACATGCAAAAAGATCAGGTGCCATAGTTGCTGATTGCAGAGCAGAGTATCCGCCAAAGCTGCTGCCCATAATACACACTTTGTCTTGACTGATACCTCCTTGTTGAATCACCCACTTAGTACCTTCAATAATGTCTTGCTGAACTCGACTTCCCCATTGTTTTTTAGAGCCGGCTTGGAATTTAGAGCCATATCCAGTAGATCCTCTGAAATTGAGTCGCAGCACCGCATATCCTTGTGAAGCTAGCATCTGCAGTTCGCGATCGAACGTCCAGAAATCACGGGACATTGGTCCACCATGAACTAACGTTATCATTGGTACATTCTGCGTTTCAGGGATGCCCGCAGGATAAGTAATGTAACCACTTACGGTGACACCATCTGAGGCCTTAAAAGCAATCGGAATAGACTCTGAAAGAGAATTCGCTGGAAGATGGTTCATATTGGCAAAAAGCAGTGAGAATTTATTCGTTTTCTTGTTGTAAAGATAGTAGCCGCCTGCTGAACGATCGTTGCTAGCGTATATCATCCATAAATTGCCATCCTTGCTACGACTGGTAATGTTTAATTTGTAACCAGGAAAAGTACCAAGCAAGAATTTGAATATTTGACCTTCTTCGCTTTTCTTGTCCAACATCACGTAAGTAGGATAGTCAGGATCGACTCGAACAGCATAAACATTTGAACGATCTAAATTATATTCAATGCCAGTGATATCTACTTTGTCGTCGCGGTAAAGTAACGATTTTTTACCTGTATCCAAATCAAGTTTGTATATACCATCTAAGTCGTGATCTTTATTGTCAATGAACAGCAAACTCTTACCACTCTCATCAAAGGTCAATGGGTAATAGCCATCACCAAATGACTCAGTTGGCACTTCTCGCCAATCATTTTCGTCTTCTATGAAACTATAAACACGCTTCTCATCATTTCTATCTGTGCCTACAGCAAGCTTTACATTGCCTTGCCTATCGGCAATAAAGTTAGCATAAGGAACTGGACCACCTGCAACAATACCACTCATTTTACCGGTATAAATGTTGAGCCTGTGGACGGTAGGGATACGCTCTCCGCCTTCAGACATTGGCGTCGAGGAAATCAAAATCTCATCCTCTTCTTGAGGATACAGGCTGATAATTTCCGCCCACCCATAAGTGCTTTCTTTCTTTTTAAGCTTAGTGCCTACAGAGCTTGCTCCGGCACGGTAGCCATAGATCATGCGCCCGTATCTGCCATCAATGTTAACCGCAAATAGCTCACCGTAATTAGAAGGCTCTTCTTTCCACGGTTCATTCACCCAAACCTGCATTACAATACGTTCATTGTTAGCCCAGTAGAAATTTCCTACCTCCTGTCGTTCTCCAAAGTTAGCGCCACCAACGGCCGAGAAATCTTTAGAACTGACAATGGCTAGTTTACGCATTCCATCTTGCAATATTGCCATCGCTATATGTTTACCATCAGGCGAAATCTTCGCGCCTTGATACTGATAATCCTTGGCGAAATCGGCTGGTTCAAGAGAGTAAGCAGAGGTAGAAAGAAGCAAGATTATCAGCCCAGCGAGCACGCTGACAAAAAGTGTGTTGATTGACTTCATCAAAGTATCCTTTTGATTACTGCCAGGTAAACCTTGTTACCTGTGTAATATTATTATTGTTTTGGTTGAATTGGGTCCCTGTAACAAAATGTTACAGCCGGATAATAGCAAAACTTTTATTGGGTACAAGTTTTACCTTAACAAAAAATAAACAATGCTGAACGCCCTTCTCTACTTTTCGACTATTTGTAGGTAAACTAAAAGGCAAATGTACGTTGAACGATTTAATCGCCAAAAAGGAAACTCCATGATTTACAGTATGACCGCCTTCGCCCGCAAAGAAATTACCGCAGAGTGGGGAACTGCTGTTTGGGAAATCCGCTCGGTAAACCAACGTTACTTAGAAACCTTTTTCCGTTTGCCCGAACAGTTTCGCTCTTTAGAGCCCGTACTGCGCGAGCGCTTTCGCAAACAACTGCAACGCGGCAAAGTTGAATGTGCGCTGCGTTATACTCCAAACGATGGTGCAGTAGGCAAGCTCAATTTAAATGAAGAATTAGCAAAACAGCTCATGCAAGCTGCCGACTGGGTCCAATCCCATGGCCAATCAAGCGGCGTGAATCCCGTTGACATCCTGCGCTGGCCTGGCGTGATCGCAACCGAAGAAACCGACATGGATGCAATCCAAACCGATATCTTAGCGGCATTTGATGACACCCTAACCGAATTCATTCAAGCAAGAGCTGACGAAGGTAGCAATCTAAAAGCAATGATTGAGCAACGATTAGACGGCATCCAAGAACAAGTAGTGTTGGTCAAAGCAAGAATGCCAGAAATACTAGCGTGGCAAAAAGACCGCATTCTAAGCAAATTTGAAGAAGCAAAAATAGAACTCGAAGCCGGACGCGTCGAACAAGAAATGATCATGCTCGCCCAAAAGGTCGATGTTGCCGAAGAGCTAGACCGACTCGAATCTCACATCGGTGAAACCCGCAACATTCTCAAAAAAGGTGGCGCGGTTGGCCGCAGACTCGATTTCATGATGCAAGAATTCAATCGCGAATCCAATACCCTCGGCTCCAAATCCATTCACGCCGACATCACCCAATCCGCGGTCGAACTTAAAGTGCTTATTGAACAAATGCGTGAGCAGATCCAGAACATAGAATAATAAAGCGCAATAAATCAAAAAACACCAAGCAATTGATTTTGCATGCTTTATTTTCTGGCCGTTCGTTCATATTAATTCAATTGTCACCTTGCAGTGTCATAATTTTGGTGACAGGAAAGGTGCTGAAATTCTAAGGGTTATGCGATAAAGCTAGCGTTCACCAATTTTCGCTTTCTCATCAATTGCGCCCAAACCAGGTCACCATTTAGAGCCAAAACAATTGATCGATACTGAGTTGATAATGGTCTTTGTACTCTCGAATCAGTGTCGAAGGGACCGTTATTTAGCCAGTGCTAGCATGTCACGCGAGCGTTTCCTCATGGTCACTAGGACTAGACAAGGCTATTTTGTCCCTTTTACTTTTAGAAAGGTAATAGCGCCTCATAAAGTCATGTATGGCGAACTCATGTTCTCTTCCGTATGCTTTGAATACTCTATTGTTGGTCATGTGGAGAATAGACTCTAGAAGCTCATCTTTAGAAATAGCCTCCGTAGTGAGAAGTAACTGGTTAATTTTCTCTATCAATGGTTGTGCTGCTTCTCTCCATTTGTGAATTAGAGGGAATAATACCTGTTGAACTTCATCATAGTCCGCTGGTTCGGTTGTTGAGAGCTTCTCAAGATCACTGTTCAGAATGGCTTTACGAGTCTGATATTTAGTACCAATCATTTTACGTAAGTCACCGGTTTCGTTAAATTCCTGTCCAAAGCCATCTCTTAAATATGATATTAACAGCAATCTTTCCTCATTAGAGAAATTGAATAGCTCCAGCAGTTGGTCGGTTATTATCGCGACTAAGCGCCATCTCATATCCTCTGTAAAAACGCCTAGTTCTTTGAGACCGTTAACGACAAGGTCACTTTCAGCACTAAATATACTTTCTACTAGTTCAATTAACTCTGGACCGCCATAGCGTTCTACTTCTCGTTCATAGGTGAAAAGTTCAACTTTATGTAATGCTCCACTGGTTAACATTGGCTCGAAGATTTGGCTTAACCTTGGTAGAAGCTCACTGTAAAGAAGTGTTGGATCACCGTAAAACCGAACTCTTAAGTGCCATTGCGGATCGGCATATCGAATAAAGAACCACTTTTCGTATAACGAATTGCATTGCTCTATTAACGATGACAATTGTTCTAGTAACAGGCTTTCAGTGGCTGTATTGCCCGAATAAAGTTTCAAGCTCAGCCATTTAGAGCCGGGAGGAAACCGTCTGGTAATATCTTGACCATCTAATTTCCTGCTTATATTCCTGTTGAACGTTTGATATGGCTTAGCTGACTCATTCCAAAACGGGATAATTACTTCATTATTTATTTTTCCCCTATCTAATGTTTGGACCGGGCTATCATATTGGGTAATTAAGGCTTCTTTAAGCTCTACATATTCTAGGTTTTTAGTTTCGGAGGATAAAATCTCAACCATTGATTTATTTTTTAAATCAAGATGTAACACGTTGTCTGAATTGTGAAAGCAAACATATTGATCAAGGTGATACTTTTGCTTTAAACGATTAAATGGCTGTTCGTTTTGATCTTCGCAGGCAAACAAATCGAGCAACTCGTTTCTAGGAATTCGCCATGTTTTTTCTCGAAGTATTAGGTTGTCTAACATTATTCTTGGCGTAAAGTGAGCATGTTTAAAACTGGATGGCGCTGAAAAATTTGGCGCAAAGGAAGACTGATACTGCATAGTACAAAGAAATTTATAAATGCTTAAACTTCGCGTCGTAAAATTATGTGCAGATGAGAGCCTTGGTATTATTTGCTTTTTCAATCGTTTAGACCAAAGCTTCACCGTTGCATCTTCTACCCATACGTAAAGATCATCGATAGAAATTTTGTATTCATCTTCAATATCCGTGTCAGCCATAAACACAATTTCGTAGCGCCTTAGCTTGGGACGAGCAATGACATTTCCTGGACGCCCATCTGGCATATGAACGACTTCGGCAAAAATAACATCCGGTGATAGCTGCTCTTCTTTGCTAAGAAGCTCTGATACGCGGTCTTTGAGAGATTGATTTAAATGACAGAATCGACCCAACAAATTTGCCGCTGAAGGACCATAACAGCTACTCAGCTTCACTATGGGTTCATTGTTGCTGTCATGAAATAGTGAAACAATTGCGGCAAAGGAGGCAGGAAGACTGTCGAGCTTTTGTTGTCCATTAGTCGCTTTTTTAAGGGTCTTACGATCAAGTTGAATGATCGGCTTACCACTATTTTCTGGCAAACTAAGTGCATGTAAAATAGCGGACTCTAAAACAGAAACAGGCTCATCAGTTGCATGCTGTTCACTGGATTCTGCATATAAGTTTAGCCCCGCAATAAGTGATGATTCATAACCCGTTTCGTTCGAAAAACCAATTCCAGTCTCGTCATCGAGTAATAAATTGAGTGGCACAAGTTGCCCTTCGTATCGAGCATGAAATTGGTTGATAAAATCTGTCAGTGGATTTTTATGCTCATTGGATAACGCATGAATCAGCGTAATTTGATCGTAAAGTGTGGTAGCTAACTTCTCATCTAGTTCGCATTTTTTAAAATCTTGGTAAATGTCCACTTGAAAAAGCTTGTTTTCTTCGACTGAAATTGGCAGCTGTCGAAGATGCTGGTGTAATTTTTTATAATCATCAACTGTAGCCGCACCTTTGTTATCTATTGTCTCGAGACTGTTGAGTGCTGATTCATAAATTGTTGAAATGGCGTCCTGATTAAGGTTTTTAATAGAACGAAGAAACGCCTCATCCGGCGAAATCCCAGTAATAGGTAGCGTTATATTAGCCACTAATAACGACTCCTCTATCAGCAGCGATATATAGTCTGTAACGTCTTGAATATTTGCGTTGGGATAGCGCTCTACAAATTTTTCAGCTAATTCGGTAACGGATCCACCTTGCGCGGCAGCATCCATAATAAAGGTAAAGTACTCATCAGCCTCAACCGCACTTAATCGAAACTGTCGTGTATTGTTTGAATGATAAGCCTGTATGTAGCGATATTGATTAGCGACTTTATAAAGTGAATTATTTGGGCTGTATGAAACGGAATCTGCACTCAGACCTTGAAAATATTCTTTTAGTGTTGATAAGAAAAACATGTCTAAACGAGTTTTTCTTTTGTCAAATTTGAACTCCATAGTATGCAATTGGGTCGATTGCGAGATCGCCCCCATATGTATGCCAGAAAAAAGCCCAAAAGGCGTTGGACGGGAGCACATCCGAATAAAATACTTCAATAAAGCTAATTCTATCTTTTTCCCTTGTTTAGAATTAGGGGACTTCTTCCATGTATCTAATCTGTCAATTAGAGATGGACTGGCAATATAAAGGCTTTCAATAACACCGTCTTTATCTAACCATTCTAAAATGTGCTTTCTAGTATCCAGTCTATCTTTTGGGATCTCAAAAAGGTTAATGAATGACATTCGAGGCGTGCGAATAACAAAAAAGTTATCGGATTTCATTATTTGTCCCATTTATTTCCCTATTTTTGATTCAACTTTCATTGTTTTGGATTGCAGGGCTAATGTCTAAATCAACTAAGTTCAGCAATAAATTATTGATTTGTAGCGACATAAAAGAACAAATGATTATTCATTTCGAGCGGCTTGTAAACAAAGGGTTTTTTATTAAAGGTGGAAGAGCTTAGCGTGCTAAATAGATGTTCGAGCGTATTCGGAAGACAAATAATAAAGCCCCTAGCATGGCGGTGCAGGGGCTTCAACCTACATGTGCGAGAAAACGCAGATGTAATAAGGAATATAAAGAGTACGTTACATAGATAAATTAATCAATGACTTTCAAGAATCTTTGCAGGAAGCCAAATATAAAACATTATGAATTCTTATCAGGATTTATAAAAACCCATAAAAACAATGAAATAGCATGGAATGTTATGGGTAATTAATAATTTGTTCATAAGTTACATTTGCCATTTTTTTGTTAAGGTAAATCTGCCTAAGCAAATTGGGTATTACCAAAAAACAAAAAATAATTGAAGGAATACATGATGAACGTAACAAATAAATTAGAACTTAAATTAAACAAGAAGAATCTTAAAAATTTAACGTTAGATGAAAAGGTAATACCACTAAGCTTCACAGATCAAATTGGTGGTGGCTTGACTGCCGCTCCATCTAACTCGATTACCAAAACGTCATTAACCGGAACGCTTTTGAATGGTCGAAAGTAGAATTAGTAAATATTATGGCTTGTAAGCTTTTTGTAGAGCGTTTAGGTGTGACTAATAAGGAGAGCTCTGAGCGGACTATCAGAGTTCTTTCCCGTGACGCTGCCGCAAACGTAGTTGGGGGGAGTTGTCGCGCAAACTACGCTACTTTTCGTCCTACTACTTTTGAGCAACGTCAGGTTAACCCGATGTCTCCATTTGAGAAGGAAATTTGATGTCTGTAGGCAAAGTTGGGTTGGCACTATTAATTTGGGGAAGTGGTGCAGTTAGCAGTGAAATAGATGTTCACCTATTTGACCAAACCTCTACCATTGTCGTTGCCAGAAATGAAGGGACAGTGGCTGAAAAGTTGCTCGATATTAATCAATTGGTGCAAAGTGGAGAAGAAATTCTCATTCTTTATCATGGGCAAGAACGTCAAAGCGTCACGGCCCCCTCCGATGGCTTGCTAAAAGACTATGCACAGGCCATTCGTGTTGGGGCTGACGTTCAAAAAGGGGACGTCATCGCGGTATTGGTAAATGATGAAGTAAAAGGCGCATTGGTTTCCAAAGAAGGAGACGCTTTTCCTCATTTATTAAGTACGCAAAGCACTTATTGCTGTTTGAATGCTGGCGATACTGATTTTAACATCCAAATTTTAGATATTAAAAAAGTCGGTAAAGTCACCTGGTTTTACTTTTCCATTCTCGATGGCCCTGCTTTTCTGTCATTGATACAAGACAATACTGCTGCAAACCCAAATGTTAGGTTTGAGTTTGTTGAAAAGATAGCACCATCGCAGAATATGTTATCTAAAAAGTAGCCGTGCTCTATCGCTATGCATTGGAAACCCATTCAATACTGAGAGGGGAGTGCCTATTTGCGTTTAACCTCCCCAGAAACATTTGAATAGCATACACACGTTAAATTCAGCGGCTTTACTCATTAACACCTCCCATTGGCCGCTTTAAGTTCTAGCCTTGGAATGTACCTCGCCATTCGACACAAAAAAGTAGCTCTAATTGCAAATATATTTCTTAATAAAAATTACTTTTATAGAGCTGCGTAACGCTTAAAACCTGTCTTCTATTTACTTTATTATTCGGTCATTCGCCTTGGGTATGTAAACACCAAACCAGTCGAAGAATACCTTGCGCCTTTTGGCCCAAATAACAGTGGGCCGTTCTTTGTTGTTGCGGCTGAATTCGTTTGCAAGCTGTCTCATACGAAGGCTCTCAAAAGCGTAAAGATTGAATAGGAAGCGGGTTTACACAATCATATGTATCGCGTTCCCGTTTAGTTTTTTTGCATGGTTTTTTAGCTATTACGCCTATAAAAAAATGCCCTTAGCAACACATATAAAGTTATTTTTCAATCGTTATATCTCGATAACAAATAGACTCAAGCCATTGAAAATACGAAAGTTTTTCGATCAAGGAGTGATATTTGACTTTACCGTTAAATCTCAACATGATGAGTACAACTTATAACGGCTTTGCTTCCAGATATTGAAGCGCATAGAGCAAGTACTAACGATGGTATTGACCGTAAGTACGACAGCAGGCGGGAATGCAGTATGACAATTAATGAGTTTTTCAAACATTATTACGACATAGTATGTAATGGGGATTTAGATGGTTTAGACCAGCTTTATCACAGTGATTCACCTTTTTTGATAGGTGTGAAAAGTCAATATGAGTCAATTCGCAAGCAGTTAGAGATGAAAATTGAAATTGAGTCTTTAGAGCTGGTCGCAAAACAAGACGATTTACTGGTTGTACGAGACAATATTTTGTTCGAAGGAAGTAAAGACGGCGCAACTCAGAAAAATCGCTCTGGAAATGTCCATATATTAACGAGAAAGCACGAAGGTGAATGGAGAGTTCACTCTACTTCTTGTATTTCCATTGCGGGGGCATAACGACAAATGTCGAATTTATTCAGAAAAGAAGCGATAGATCATCAAGGTCAGAAGCTCGATGGTGAAGTGACTATAGCGACCCACATGTCATTTAACGTTGTTGCCGCTTTAATCGTCTTCATTGTCGTCATTGGCACAGTCTACTTGTTTTGGGGCGAATACCACCGTAAAGAAGTCGTTTCCGGATACTTAAGGCCAACCACAGGACTAACTAAAGTGTATTCGGTTACTCCAGGTCTAGTTGACGAGGTCTACGTAAAAGAAGGCGATACGGTCGTTAAAGGTCAGCGCTTAGCGAGGATACGACTGGATAGGCACTTGAGCTCAGGCACCCGAGTCAATGATGCCATTATTCAGGAGCTAGTTATTCAAAAAAACCTGGTGACGAGCAATATGCGTAGTCAGGAGCAATTACTTAGTGTCAATACAGACAAGCTAGCCGCACAAATAAAAAGTGCTGAAGCGCAGTTACAACAGGCCAATAATCAACAAAAACTGCTACAAGAGCGATTGGGATTAAGTGAGAAGAAGTTAGCTGACATAGCGTCATTGATAGCTAAAGGGTTTGCTTCGCAACGAGAGTATGCCAATCAGCAGGACAGCCTTCTAACCGTCAAGCAACAACTGGAAGATACCCAAACAAACATCTTGTCTATGCAAGATCAATTGAGCCAATTACGTTATCAGTATAAGCAAATGCCACTTCAGTATGAAGAGCAAGTTGGCCAATTAAAGTCACAATTGGCTGGTATCAATCAACAGATCTCTCAAGCAGATTCGCAGCGTAGTTTTGATATTGTCAGCAATCGAGAAGGCTCGGTGACAAGCTTATTAGTTAAACCTGGCATGTTGGCAAACACGAATCAGCCGCTCATGACTATTTTACCCGTTGAAGCCTCGCTAGAAGCGGTTTTATTTGTGCCAACTAGAGCCTATGGATTTGTAAAAGAAAAACAACTTACGCGGATTCGTTATCAAGCGTTTCCTTATCAGCGATTCGGCATCTATGAAGGAGAAATTGTAGAAGTCTCTAAGTCCGTTATTTTACCCAATGAAACCTCTTTACCGGTTGCGTTTAATGAACCTGTATATCGGGTGGTAGTTAAGCTACAAGAACAAGGCGCAATGGCTTATGGCGTTTCTGTTCCTTTGCAGGCAGGCATGTTGTTGGAAGCTGACATTATGGTCGACAGTCGTACACTCTTTGAGTGGTTATTTGAACCAATTTACAGTATCAAGGGAGCGGTATAATGGAGAACCCAAGACACTTACTGAAATTTAGCGGTACCAAACGCTTGCCGCTAATAATGCAAACCGAAGCCGCTGAGTGTGGTCTGGCGTGCCTTGCAATGGTTGCCGGTTATCACGGTTACAAAACGGATTTAACACATTTACGTCAGAATCATTCCGTATCTTTGAAGGGAGCAAGCCTTGAAGAACTGATGGAAATATCCGACAAGATGCACATGAGCTCGCGCGCGTTAAGGTTAGAGCTAGAACACCTTCCGCAGCTTAAAACGCCCTGCATTTTGCATTGGGATATGAATCACTTTGTGGTCCTTAAAAAAGTCAGAAAAAACAGTGTCGATATTCATGATCCTGGTTTGGGAGAACGTCGATACTCTTTGGAAGAGTTTTCTAAACACTTTACCGGCGTCGCTCTGGAGTTAGCTCCTACAAAGGAGTTTAAATCAGAAGATACGCGCGTAAACATGAAGTTATCCGACTTTTGGGGAGCCATCACCGGCTTAAAATCAACGTTATCCAAAGTGTTTGTGCTTTCTTTGTTATTACAGATTTTTGCCATTGCCAGTCCTTACTACATGCAACTTGTTGTCGATGAAGTCATCTTAAGTTATGACCAAAACTTACTCGTGGTATTAGCCATTGGGTTTGGCGCATTGATGTTCATTGAAATGATTACGGGGGCCGTGAGAAGCACGCTTTTATTGCACTTTGGGAACTTGATGAGTATCCAGCTAGGAGCAAATTTGTTCCATCATTTAGTCCGTTTGCCACTGCAATATTTTGAGAAGCGTCACATAGGTGATGTAGTTTCTCGTTTCGGCTCGTTACAGCAGGTTAAAGAGTTACTCACCAAAGGCGTAATAGAGGCGGTTATAGATGGGCTGATGGCAATCACGACCTTGGTGATGATCTTTCTGTATAGCCCTAAATTGAGTTTCGTGGTCCTGATCGCAATTGTACTTTATGCGGTATTTCGGGTGGTAATGTATCGTCCCTTAAGACAAATGTCGGAAGAGGTCATTGTCAATCAAGCCAAAGAACAGTCCAATTTCATGGAGACGGTTCGAGGGATCCAAACCATTAAGTTGTTCGGCCGAGAAGTACAAAGGCAAGGTGTTTGGCACAATAAGTTTGCCGACAGTTTAAATGCAGGCATCCGCGTTGGGCACCTCAATATAGGTTATGAGGCATTTAACAAGTTTATTTTCGGCCTGGAAAATGTAGTCGTGGTGTATTTTGCAGCGATGTTGGTAATGGAAGGTGAGCTCACTGTTGGAATGTTATTTGCGTTTATGGCGTATAAACGCCAATTCACCGAAAAGACCGCAAGCCTAATTGAAAAGTTCATAGAATTCAAAATGTTAAGCTTGCATTTCAATCGATTAGCGGACATTTCATTAACTGATAAAGAGCAAAATCTGCAAGGAAATAGCACGGCCAGAACGTTAACCGGCTGCATTGAAATTAAAAACGTGAAATACCGATATAGTGAAAAGGAAGAGCCAGTATTTAGTGACGTCAATTTAAAGATAAATGCAGGTGAATCAGTCGCTCTGGTTGGTCCATCGGGTTGCGGAAAAACGACATTGGCAAAAATTATGTTGGGGTTGTTTGAGCCTGAAGCTGGAAAAGTCGAAGTGGATGGCGTTGATATTAAGCAATTGGGATTAGGTGAATACCGTAAACAGATATCGGCGGTCATGCAAGACGACCAACTTCTTTCTGGCTCTATTGCCGATAATATTGGGTTCTTTGATCCAGAGTTAGATATGCAGAAAGTAGAGTGGGCTGCCAAAGTGGCCGCGATAGATACAGATATTATGCAAATGACAATGGGCTACAACACACTTGTTGGTGACATGGGGGCTGCACTTTCTGGCGGCCAGATCCAGCGTTTGTTTTTGGCAAGGGCACTGTATAGAAAACCCAAAATCCTATTTATGGATGAGGCTACAAGTAATCTAGATACCAAACTTGAAGCATCTGTTAACGACGCGGTTAAAGGGTTGGATATCACCCGTATTATTATTGCCCACAGGCCTGAAACGATAGCCAGTGCGGACAGAGTACTGGAATTACGCTATGGCAAAGTGATTGAAGTTGAAAAACCCACACTGAGCGGAAACCGGGAAGTGTCGAAAAAGATAAATCTCGATGTTAGCAATGAAGTTCCTACTGGTATGGATGGCCCGTTAGATTGTGATTTAGAGTTGGCTTAATTTAGTGTTTTAGTGGCTTATTGGTGCAACGAGTAACGTTAGCCAATGAGCCGTGATGATGCGACGTCCGCGTTATTTAATGCATGTGCGGATCCTTTGTGATGCGCGCAAAAACGATGTCAAACCATTGATTATTAAAGATATTTTTACTTTCTTCTATTGACATTTTGAAATTAAAAGCGTAGTGTAGAGTTCAAGGTTGAGTTGGCGGATTTAACCTTAAACAAAAAGATTACCCCTCTGGCGGGTGGCGTAATCTTCAAATCAGAACATGTAATAAGGTATGTGCGAGATGAAGTCCTATCTTCATCTCATTTTTAAACAAAAGTGAGATCCAAAATGAAAACATTAAATCAATCAGACGTACAACAAGTAAATGGTGGCCTGGCATACACTGGCGGTGATCTCCAAGAGTGGCTTGAGCTAATGCGCAAGTATCCGTATTTACTTAGCGTTAACTAATACAATTTAGTATTGGCTTTGGATTACCCCTCTGGCGGGTGGCGTAATCTTCAAATCAGAACATGTAATAAGGTATGTGCGAGATGAAGTCCTATCTTCGTCTCATTTTTAAACAAAAGTGAGATCCAAAATGAAAACATTAAATCAATCAGACGTACAACAAGTAAATGGTGGCCTGGCATACACCGGCGGTGATTACCAAGAGTGGCTTGAGCTAATGCGCAAGTATCCGTATTTACTTAGCGTTAACTAATACAATTTAGTATTGGCTTTGGATTACCCCTCTGGCGGGTGGCGTAATCTTCAAATCAGAACATGTAATAAGGTATGTGCGAGATGAAGCCCTATCTTCATCTCATTTTTAAACAAAAGTGAGATCCAAAATGAAAACTTTAAATCTATCTGAACTAGAAAATGTTAGTGGCGGCATGGCAATCATTTTAGTGACACTCCCCGTGGCGAGAGAGATTGGCAAGTTGGCACCCGGTGTTACCAATCCCTAGTTTCAAGCTACATTCGATAGTCGGCGTTTTAGATAGTCAGTGCAGCTGTAATACGTTAGTACCTATTTGGTGGGGAAACGCGAGATGAAACTCATCTCAATGAGCAGAAGTTTATAAATATTAATTTTTGGAAATAGATTATGAATGAATTAAATAGAGAGCAAATTCATGATGTAAATGGCGGCATCATCACAAAAATCCTACAAGACCTAATAGAACTAATAGAGGGAAAGCCTGAAGTTTCTGGCCCTTGCGGTTAGTAGGCTCAATAAAAATTCCTATTGCTGGTGGCAATCTTGGCGGAGACCCCATCAGTTTTCAACAATGTAATAAGGAATGTGCGAGATGAAGTCCTATCTTCGTCTCATTTTAAACAAAAGTGAGGTTAATTATGAAAACATTAAATAAAAATGAAGTTAAAGGTGTAAACGGTGGACTTGCAGGTGCAGTCATTGTGGTAGTTGCTTGGTACTACTTCGGTGGTGGTAGAGAAGTTATCGAAGAAGCTTTAGCTGAATAAATTGTTCGACGATAGTGTTAAAGCTATCAACCTGGTTATCCCTCTGGCGGGTGGCATAACCTTCAAGTCAAAGTTGTGTAATAAGGAATGTGCGAGATGAAGCCCTATCTTCATCTCATTTTAAACAAAAGTGAGATACAAAATGAAAAACTTAAATTTATCTGAAATTCAAAACATTAGCGGTGGCTACTTCATTATTTATGCTGATAACCCCATTGCTTTTGAGCAGTTTCATGGCTACCCAATGCCAGACTATATGCTGCAAATGTTACGAAAGTAAGCCTAGTCAATTTTAAGAATTTTTAGTAATTAGATTGCTAGTTAAAAGCAATGTAATTGTTAAAAGAGTGCCTATTACTGATGAAGATTTTGACGGAGAACCCATCAGCTTTTCAACAATGTAATAGGGAATGTGCGAGATGAAGTCGAATCTTTGTCTTATTTAAATCTAAAAAGTGGAATCAAAATGAAAACATTAACGCAAGTAGAGCTTAACGAAGTAAGTGGTGGATTTGTCTGTGGTGGCTTATGCATTGCAGGGGCAGCCTTTGCAGCAGGCGCACTGTTCGGTGCAGGTGTCGCATTTGGCAGAAATACTTAATTCAATAAGAGGAGAAGAAAATGAATACATTAACTCAAGTAGAACTAAATGAAGTAAATGGCGGATTTGTATGTCTTGGATTGTGTGTAGCAGGTGCTTTCGTAGCAGGTGCAGCACTGGGATACATCGTCGTTGACTGGGCTATGAATTAATTAACAGGAGAAATCAAAAATGAATACATTAACTCAAGTAGAACTAAATGAAGTAAATGGCGGATTTGTATGTCTTGGATTGTGTGTAGCAGGCGCGTTTGTAGCAGGTGCAGCACTGGGATACATCGTCGTTGACTGGGCGATGAATTAATTAACAGGAGAAATCAAAAATGAATACATTAACTCAAGTAGAACTAAATGAAGTAAATGGCGGATTTGTATGTCTTGGATTGTGTGTAGCAGGCGCGTTTGTAGCAGGTGCAGCACTGGGATACATCGTTGTTGACTGGGCAATGAATTAATTTAAGGAGAACAAAATGAATAAATTGACACAAGTAGAAATTAACGAAGTAAGTGGTGGTTTTGTCTGTGGAGGCTTATGCATCGCAGGTGCGGCGTTCGCAGCAGGAGCACTATTTGGTGCAGGTATCGCAGTGGGTAGAAATACCTAATATTACACTAGGAGAAAAAAATGAAAGAACTTAATCATGTTGAAACGGAATACGTTTCCGGCGGGTTGCTCTGTGGAGGATTGTGTGTGCTTGGCGCGATTGGAGCTGGAATCGCATTGTTTACCGGCGGAATGGCGATTGGCGATAAATTTAAAAAATAAGGATTAAAAATGAATCAGTTAACGAAAACTCAATTAGAACAAGTATCAGGTGGTTTTATCTGCGGTGGTGCATGTGTTCTTGGTGCAATTGTCGCCGGTGTTGGTCTATTTACCGGCGGGATGGCAATTGGCGATAAATTTAAAAAATAAGGATTAAAAATGAATCAGTTAACGAATACTCAATTAGAACAAGTATCAGGCGGTCTTATCTGCGGTGGTGCATGTGTTCTTGGTGCAATTGTCGCCGGTGTTGGTCTATTTACCGGCGGGATGGCAATTGGCGATAAATTTAAAAAATAAGGATTAAAAATGAATCAGTTAACGAATACTCAATTAGAACAAGTATCAGGCGGTTTTATTTGTGGTGGATTATGTGTACTGGGCGCCATTTCTGCTGGAGCCGTGTTATTTGCCAGTGGTATCACTGTTGGCAATGCGATGAAAAAGTAAGGAGATCAAATGAAACCATTTGAAATATCAGTTGAACAAGCATTGATACTGATACCTATTGCCGCAGTTAGTCTTTTCTTTCTCGGTATACTGGTAGGTAAAATTGCCAAAGCACTGTTTTAACTATGTGGCGGCATAGCTAAAAGCAAGTCGAGAAAACTAAAATTGATTAATAAGGAGCGGGTTCGCTCCTTTCTTTTGCCTCTAATAGTATGAACTATCTCCTCTGAAATTTTACTTTCTTATATTGCCATATTAACTACCAATTACTTCCTTATCTAAAAATAACAAACAAAGCTAACCTATTGAATAATATGAATTTTTATATTTTATCTCACTTTTGACTTTTAGCATAATGGGTTCAAACTTGATTGCCTGTTTTGTATTAATTGAGTAATAAGGAACGACGATGAAAGAGTATGAAGTTTTAATTGTAGGTGGCGGAATGGCTGGTTTAAGTACAGCGCTAGTGTTAGGTAGAACACTTGTTAATTGTTGTATTATTTCGCGTGAACATTTCGGTGTATCTAAAGGTCTTGAACCCCATAATTTTATTACTAATGACAGTAAAAGTCTTGCTGAAATGCTACGTGACGCTAAAGCAGACGTATCAAAATACGAAAGTGTAGATTTTAAAGATTTATCAATTGATAAAGTAAGTTATGACGGTAACTTATTTCATGTAGAAAATGATTCAGGCGTAAGAGTTACCGGAAAGAGAATTGTGTTCGCGACAGGAAGCAGCTACAACTTTGATAGTGCACCTAAAGGGTTGTCTGACGCATTTGGGGTATCAATTTTTAACTGTCCTTTTTGTCACGGTTATGAAATGAAAGATAAAAAAGTGACTGTCATTGGTGAACAACAAGCTGCCGTTCCTTTGGCAAACTTGCTGTCACGTTATACAAATGACATAACGATACTTAGCAATGGTAGTGAGCTAAGCACGGGCGTGGTGTCAAACTTTGCATCAAGCTCTGCTCCTATTGAACAAATTCATAGCGAAAACGGACAGGTAGAATATATTGCAATGCAAAACGGTGAGCAGATAGAAGCCGAATATGTATATTTAGCGAGTATGAAAGACTATGTAAAAGCGTCTTTGCCAAGCCAACTGGGTATTGAAATGGTATTTAACCCAGCGGTCAATATGAGTGTCTACCCAACTGATCCTGTTGGTAGATCGCAACTCAAAAATGCCTATATCATCGGTGATCTGCGAACGGGGTTTTCGACCTTAGTTGGTGCGTCCAATGAAGGGAATGTCTTAGGAATGATATTAGTAGGCGATATTTCACAAGATTAATATTCTAACTAATTTAGGTGAAAGTAATGTTTACTACCAAATCTCTGTTCAGAGCACTTAAAACAATCATGTTGTGTATGTTTTTGGTGTTGATCAGTATCAGTGCTTATAGATATTTACATGAAGGGTTATCGCCAAGTGTACAAACGATAATTTTGAATGCATCGGTACTGTTGGTTTTAATATTGACGCTGTTTCAAAGCCGAAAAGATAGTTAGAAAGAGGTTTTTAGCATTGAATTCATTCAGGAAAATTCAGGTTAATGATGTAGAAATATCTATTACTTGCATTGAGTTAAGCCAGGGTGAGTCGAAATATGGTTTTGTTACCAATCTGTGGCGGCATTCAAAACCATAAGAGAAAACGAGAATTAATAAGGAGCGAAAGCTCCTTTTTTTTGCCCTAAATTAACCAATGCAACCAAACCAGGCCGTCTTAATTCATTCGATATTGACCATTCTTTTTACTAGGTTCGCTTTAACGTTGAAGCGTGGTTCTCATTATTTGTGGCTAGGTGATTGAAATGGCATTAATTAACCAAGGGCAACTCGTCTAATTAACCCACGCAGTAAGTCGCAAAGAACAATAAACAGAAGATCAAACGCAACCAGTTCACGACCTTCTATACTTCGGTGACCATATCCAGCCGAGTAGCCCCTCTTTTGAAAATAAATTGGTGTCAGTCTTACAACAAATCATTCAATGAAGTTGCTGATGGCCATCCGCATTTCATCCAAAACGGTCTCATTTGAAATATTGTAAAAGTAGTTTGAGTATTAAACCTCGTAAAAAGTCTACATATGAGGGCAGCCCTTAAATGTACATTTATTGTTCTCTTATCAATCCATATATAACCGCAACCAGCATATTATCACGCAATAACATTTCGCAATAAACTGTTGATATTGATAGTTATTTTAGTTTTTTGTGCGGTTTTGATTTTTGTTCGTTTTTGATGAATGATTATTCCCGTCGAAACGAGCAAGTAAGTTGAATTCGACAAACATTAATCAGTAGCAAAGTGAAGTGATGATTCATCAAGTTGTAGTTCATTAGGTTAAGTGTGTCATTGAATCGCCACTTTAAACAAGAAGGACAACGGTTATGGCTAGACAAACTTATAGCAACGAATCTCTAGACTCATTGCTTAAAAAAAGCATCACGATGGATTTTATTGACTCTATATCTGGATCAAGCAACGAATATCTGGAAACGGACTCACTTTGTTCATTGTTGGAAGGACAACCTGGCGAATTGAATCTATTCGATAGTGATTCAATTTACTAACCCAAATGTAAGGAGGGCGAAAATGCAACATATCGTATTAGGTCACCATAAAGACCAGCATGCAATCTATATGATGGAAGAGATGAAACGAAAAGGGCATGAAGTTCATTTACTTGAAACGCATGATTTTCCACGGAAAGTACAATTAGCATTTTCGCCCTCAAACGGGGATGGCAGCATAGTTTTGAAGGATGGTACTAGGTTGAACCTCAATGATATTCAATCGGTGTATTGGCGTAACTTTTGTGGCGTCAGTGATGAATCAACGAGAGAAAACTTTACCACGCAAGACGATATTGCGGCTCGTGACAGCATGGCGTGTATTCGAACATGGTTTGAATTGAACAACAATACGCTTTGGGCGAATAGCTGGAAGGCATTTCAACACCATCAAGAAAAGCCTCTTCAACTATGGAAAGTCAAACAACTCGGTGTGCTTATTCCCAATACTCTCGTGGGGAATGATATCGAACAGATTAAATCGGCTTACCAAAATGTTGAAAAAAGTATATTCAAACCCGTCTTTGGCGGGGCACAAACTGAAATACTGACGGATGAGCATTTGGAATCAAGCCGAGTTTCACAGGCACTGTCTAAGGCACCCATCACGGTTCAAGAATATATTGAAGGCACCAATATCAGAACCTATGTCATTGGCAATAAAGTCATCTCAGCTGAATTACGCAGTGATTGTGCAGATTTCAGAGAGGATCAGGATATGGAGATTATTACTCTGGATACGCCACATCATATCCAAGAACAATCTAGGCAGATTGCCAAAGAACTGCATCTTAATTGGACTGCAATAGATTGGCGACGAGATAAACACGGCAATTATTATTTCTTGGAAGCAAATCCATCACCGATGTTTCTTGGCTTTCAACATCGCTCAGGTATTCCTATCAGCGAATATTTAATAGATATGATGACGCAAAATAGCAAGTTAAAAACGTTAAATCCTCAACAGCAAGTAAAGATTAAACAGGCTTGCTAAATAGTTTGCTGGTGAAGACTGAAATTAAATTTAACTCATGCACTTTCTGGCGGGAAAGTGCACAACCAACCATTAACATGTAATAAGGAAAAAACAATGCATCCATTTTCATTGAAGCAAGAAACTACCAAAGAAGTTACCGGCGGCGCTTTGCAGCCGGTAACCATAGGATGCACTGAGGCTGGGGGTGGCATTATACCACCTAACTTTCCTCCAACAGAGACAACGATGGCCTTAGGTGAAGAAGGTGGTTTTCCAATCGACCGAACGTTTTAATTACCCAAATACTATAAGTATCAACCGTACTTTCTGGCGGGAAAGTGCACAACCAACCATTAACATGTAATAAGGAAAAAAATAATGCATCCATTTTCATTGAAGCAAGAAAGCACTAAAGAAGTCACCGGTGGCGTAATGCAATCGATTACGTATGGAATTAATGAAACCGGCGGTTGCATACCGCAGCCAAAGCCCTTTCCTCCTATCGCCTCAACCATGGCACTAGGTGAAGAAGGTGGTTTTCCAATCGATCAAAATTTTTAATTGACCATTATTAAAAATAAACCGTGCTTTCTGGCGGGAAAGCACACAACCAACCATTAACATGTAATAAGGATAAAACAATGCACCCATTTTCATTGAAGCAAGAAAACACGAAAGAAGTTACCGGCGGCGTATACCAAGTTGTCACCTTAGGAATTGATGAAACCGGCGGTTGTATTCCGCAGCCATTCCCTTTTCCTCCTCAAGCCACAACCTTGGCTTTGGGAGAAGAAGGTGGTTTTCCAATCGACCAAAAGTTCTAATTAACCAATATTAAAAAAACAAACCGTGCATTCTGGCGGGAAAGCACACAACCAACTATTAACATGTAATAAGGATAAAACAATGCACCCATTTTCATTGAAGCAAGAAAACACCAAAGAAGTCACCGGCGGCGTATACCAAGCTATCACCTTTGGAATTAATGAAACCGGCGGTTGTATTCCGCAGCCATTCCCCCCTATCGCCTCAACTATGGCGTTAGGTGAAGAAGGTGGCTTTCCAATCGATCAGGCGTTTTAATAGATTGATTAGCTGACAAACAAGTTGCGCCTTCCTATGTGGAGGCGCATTATTTTGCCTATCGCACACTCCAGCATCACCTCCCTTCTAATTTAATGCGCTTTTAGTAACCTAAAACCAAGGTGTTTACTAACGCAAAAAAAATCCTTTTCGTTCGATATGATTTTTAAAATGACTTTAATAGGATAAAAGACTTTTATAAACGTTGCGCTTCGTTTATAAATGTCTATCAGTCGTAATTGTGGGATTTAATCTGCTCTAACAGATATCCTTACCTTGTATGAAAAATCACTCTGAAAGTATTCGGAAAGAGCTATATAATGGATTTTATTGACGAAAGTGAAGTGAGCTTTTCTAGAAAAGTTAAAGAAGTCACATTAGGTCATTGGAAGTTATCACCTAAATATCAAACTATAAGCGATGGAAGCATACTAAGAGAGTTAGAACCTCTCCTGTTTAGTTTACTTACGTATTTCATTAAACATAATGATAGGATCGTATCCCGCCAAGAGTTGGTAGAGGAGGTATGGAAGCAGACGTATGTTGATGATAACGCGATAAACAGAGCGATATCTGAACTGCGTAAAGTCTTAAAATCAGAAAAACAACGATCGCAAGTCATAAAGACTCACTATAGAAAAGGATATAGCTTTTCACTTGATGTAAATATAATTTATTTTGATACTAAGAAGCTCGAAGTAACTGAATCAAATCAAGTAAGTGAAGAAAAACCTGAACTTACAGTACCTAAAAAATTACCCCGTAAAACGCCTCACTTTAAAATAAAAGTACCAATATTAGCTGGCTTACTGCTTGTTTTTTCTGTGGCAGTTGCCTCCTATTATCGATTAACGCCTGTAACTTCAGAAGTTGAAAAAATTGGCACTATAACGGCTGCTAGCACTTTACTATCATGGAAAAAGGGAACCTCTTTTACTCCTCAAATATCGAAAAGTTTTAATTACCTTGCCTATTCATTTCGCGATGCAAATGCCAGTGGAATTGATCTTTACATTAAAGATCTAGATACACTTAAAGAGTTTAAAGTCGCGGAAAACAAAGCGGATATCTTCCCAATTGGCTGGTCTGGTAAAGATGAGCTTTTTTATCAGCTAATTCAGTTAAGCGATCAGCCAATTTGCGAGATTTGGAAGGTAAATTTAGCTAAAAACGTTACCGACGCAGCTCATGAAAAGCTCTTTGATTGTCAATCAGACGAGATCATTAGTGCCGATGCCACCACAGACGGTACTTCTTTGCTATATACCAAGTATAATTACAGAGGCCGGAAAGACTTATCCGCAATTGTATCTCGAGACCTTATAACAGGTAATGAATTTCAGGTCTCCTCTCCTAATATTTCCACCTACGGTGATTATTACCTCAAAATATCCAATAATGAAGATAAAGTGGTCTTTTTGAGGTCACATGCCTTAGGTACAAAGGTATTTTTAGCCAACATTGATGGCAGCGATCAAAGCGAAATTTTGGAACTTAATTATTATATTAATTCCATTAGCTGGAATCGCTCTGATGACTCTATATCTTGGCTAAATGTGAAGGACAAAAAGGTTAATACCTATTCTTTTAACACTCAGCAAGTGGCGAGCCAAAAAGTCGAGTCCGATTATGCGTTTGACAATACTTTTGGCTTGCAAATGGTTAACAACAGTAGAGCTGTTGTTGCAACGGATTATTTGGATACTAATATCTTAAAGTTAGATTTATCATCACCTGACTTTGCTGTTTCCAGCTATTCAAATACTGATATGCATGAAACCTATATCGCACCGTTTCATTTTCAAGATGCTGGGGTTTATGTTGTAGGCAAAAATTCTAAAAGCATATGGCGTTTAGTTGATGGTGCGCGTAAAAAAGTGCTGTCTCTTTCCTTTACCGATTTAACCGGAATTGAAGTCTCACCAGACGATAAAATGTTGCTTGTCTCCAGGCCTCATGAATTACTTATCTATAGTTTAGATAACTATACATTAATGGATAATATTAAGTTTGACGGTGTGGTAAAAAGCGCCTCTTGGCCGTTACTTAATAAACTACTTTTAACCTACAGCGAGCGAGGGCAGCAAAACAGCTGGTTTTATGATTTAGAAGGCAGAAATCTGGTGAAGATAACCAACTCTCTTATCAAATCTGCCGAAATGATTGATCAACAACAATTACTGTTGTTTGATGACAAAGAACAAATTCAGCTGATGAACGTAGAAACTGGGGAAAGCACTGACATTGGGTCTTTTAGTGACACCTCTACAATTAAGTGGACTGCGGATAAAAGCTATTTCTATTATACCAATGACGGTAAAACCGTTTATAGAATGTCTCTGCAAGATTACAGCGATAAACAGAAAGTCACTGAACTTCACAATAAAACCATATTGAAATTGACGATGGCAAATTACAGTGAAATGCCTGCTTTATATCTGACTGTATCTGAACTTAAAGATAATTTACTTTTAGATCTGACATTTGAAAAGTCGGTGCACTAAACTTAAATGGTTGCAGTAACTACCTGAATAATAGAATATAAATTACTGGCCTCAGATATTGTTGATAAATTTCCGTCGAATTAAAAATTGCGTTAACTTTTAAAGCATCAATTAACTCTGGTTTTTATCTGGCGCTTTAGCATGGATGCGTTCAATTATCAGTTTCTCGGCAAATCGTTGAATTTAATCTGTCAGATGGGAAAACCATCAAAAGCTCAATTCTACTAAAAGTGTATTAGCATTTAGTACATACAATAAAACTCTTCAATTAGTCGCGTTGTTTAGTGCAAGTGTAGATAAGAATATTCATAAAAAGGACTGCAAATTAACACATACTGAGTCGCCACGCAGGTGATGCTCCACTTGGGTTAGATGGCACGAAAGTTACTAGCACAAGTTGCTGAGAATTAAAAATCACTAATTAAGTAAATCTCGAGTTACTTGCTAGATCATTATTAAACTGGATTAAACGCGCTCAAGGCTAACATCGAAGAACTGTCATCAATTCATAACTATCTAAAAATAAAAGCAATTGCCGTTTGGTCTTTCTCATTTTCTGCTCTAAAGTTATCAGATAGCAGCGTTTCTGATTACTTAGATTAGTATCTGCGTTCTATCAAATATAAGGATTTCGATTGGCTTTTAGAGTGAAGCGCTTGCTCAAGACGCATTTAGGTAAGCTGTTGTTCTTGTCAACATGGTGTTGGTCATTGGCGATATCACTTGCCGCGGCAGAAGATCAGCCCCCATATTCACTCGTTACAGGCGATAACTATTTTCCCTTTGCAAGCAGCAGTGCACTTAAGGGGGGGTGGTCACAAGCTATTGTTGTTGCCGTCTTTAATCAGATGAAACACCCCATAGAAATAGAATCTTTACCTTGGCAGCGTGGTTATCAATGGGCGTTAGAAGGGCAATACATTGGCACTTTTCCCTACGTCCACTCGAAAGCCAGAGCAAACGAATTCTATTTTTCCGAGCCGATAAACACCGTTCCTGTGCGCATTTATGTGGCTGCCAAAAGTGATATTACGGACTTGCCGTCGTTAAATAAAAAGTCCTTGTGCTTACCCTATGGCTACGTCATGGATTCATGGTCAGAACGTTTTTTTGCTGACTATGAATTTACCATCAGCAGAGCGAAAAACGCCATTGGCTGTGCCAATAAAGTGCTTAAACGCTGGAGTGATTTTGGTTTTATCAATGGCTACTTTACTGAGCCACAATTGAAAGCTCGATTTGGCTCTTCAGATGAAGTGCGTATTTTACAAGAAGAGGTCGGGCAAATACCGCTGCACTTTATCGTATCCAAAAAAATCCCTTCAGCCGAAGTGATCATCAAACAGTTTAATCAAGCATTAAACGAACTGGATCAAAACGGACAAAAGTCCCAAATCGACCAAGCATATCTAGACTGGCTTAATGGTTTAGGTCCAACTCCCAGACAGTGAGCGATTTTTGCTAGTCGAGTTCTCAGCACCGCATTGCCCTTTGTAGTGGCAACACATAGCCACGTAAATCTGACAAAAACTGTCAGCTATTTTGACACTAGCGGTCAAATCAGCAGTAAGCAAAATTGGCTATCTTGTTGTTTTTATTGAATATTGAAATTGTGGTTTGATTTATGCTCTATTAACTATTGAACAATAACGGTGATGAAATCTTTCACTTTTAAATAGTCGCTTTCCTTGCAGTATAAGGGTTGAAAATGTCTTGTTTAACGCGAAAATTACAACAAAAGCTCACTCAGTTTTTGAAAAAACGTCATGATTTAGTCGAAGATAAATCGGTCGAAAACGTTAAAAATGAATTGATAGGCTTGGGGATTTGTCCGTCACATATAACCGACGATCAGATGCGAGAAATCTTACGCAACGCAAATCAAAGTTAACTAAGCGTAACGCTGGTTAATTATATTGCGATTCGCTCTCTAAAGAAGCGATTAAAATCCAGACCGAATTCGGCCGGTGTGACGCCTTTTTCAACTTTGGTTTGGCTGTTTTTCAAATCAACATCTTTGATTGGTAAATAGGTTTCGTTGCGTGCCGAGTAGAACACCTTAACCCGTGGTCGGGTAGGTGATTCGTAATTTAACTTAGTCACCATTCCGATGTGCTCATTAGAGAGCATCACCAGACTACCAACAGGGTAAACGCCCACACATTTAACAAATTTTTGCACTAACTCTAAGTCATACATTGTGGGCGAGTCGCCGATCAATATTTTCAGCGCTTTTTGCGATGACATACCTGCTTTGTAAACACGATCGGCGGTAATGGCATCATAAGTGTCGACAATCGCTATCATGCGTCCGTACAAACTGATTTCATCGCCACGTAATCCCTCAGGATAGCCATAACCGTCGAGGCGTTCGTGATGTTCTGACATAGTGCGAACGATATGCTCTGGCAAGCCCATATCTTCGAGCGTGCATACACCGTGAAAAACATGGTCGCGCATGATGTTCATTTCTGGATCCGTCAAACGACCAGGTTTATGCAATATCTCATCGGGGATCTTAATTTTACCTATATCATGCAAAAAGCCAGCGAGTGCAAGCTCTTGTACTTCTTCTTCTGCCATACCTAGGTATTTGGCAAAATTTGCTAATAACACGGCCACATTCAGTGAGTGCTCAAGAAGGTAGGTATCTTTTTCACGTATTTTAGTTAAACACATCAACGCATTGGGGTTTCTATCAATCGATCCTACCAGCTGCTCGGTGAATTCTTTCGGCATTTTCAGATCGACGGGTAACCCTCTGGAGACAGCGTTGAACATACGCTTTTGCGCTAGCTTGCCTTGATCATGTAATTTTTTAGCGACCGAAACTTCATCTTCAAAAGCAACTTTTTCGTCTCTTTCGATTTCAGGTTCTGGGGGTGTATTTTCAGGTTCAGGCTCTGCGATTGGCGCTTCTGGCTCAGCTGCGGCTTGAGACTCGGGGATGAACTCTTTGCTTGGATCAATGAGCAGTTTTAAAATCCCTTTACTACGCATCTGATCGATAACGGCTTGTTTGGTGACTTTCCCTTGACTCTTAATTTTCATCTTTCCACGTTGCTCAACAATGCTTTGAACAAACATGCCTGGCTTCAATTCATTGATTGAAATTTCTTTAAACACGAAAATTAACCCAGTTAAATCACAGTAACGTCAAAAATAAACGATCCGCTTTGCTTGCACAAGTCATTAGCAACTTTTCGCATGGAAATGTCGACAATTTCAACCATTTAGTACTCAAGTTTAAATAGTAATTCAGCCAAATCCGGCTGCCATTGAAACTGCGCTAATTTGACTCTGTGGTTGAGCACCACGATATCTTCTTGTTGCAACAATCCGATTTGACGAACCGCATCTTCACTGCCCGCAGGGAAGGCGATTTTACCGTCGGAGCGCAAGATTCGATACCAGGGTACTTGCATGTTGTCAGGCACATAGCCAAGGGCTTTGCCGACTAAGCGCGCCCTTCCTGGCAAGCCCGCCAGATCGGCAATTTGTCCATAACTTGCGACTTTTCCAGATGGCACACTTTGTACGGTTTTCCAGATCCGGTGATAGTGATCTGAATTCATCGGTCACGCTAATGGGTATTGGGTATTGAGATCTTCAATATTAACCGGCTCACCACGACGATTGACCTGTCGATAGAGGCTAAGCTCGCCAGGGCTAACATAGCCTGCTACCTGTTCGAGATCATTGAGACGCGCGCCCATGCTCACTAAATAGGTCAGGTAAGTGTGGCGCAATGCAGCCAACGAGAACTGCTCAGGGTAAGCAAGTCCAGCATCGTGCGCCATGTTGATCATCATCTGGTCGAACTGCTCAACATCCAAACGTTGGGCCCAGAAATCGCTTTGAGGATCTTTGTTCGCCGTCATCGCAACAATATGGTCAATGCACAATGGGCTAAGCGGCACAGATCGAGGATAATCACCAGCAAGCAGCAATAACTCCGCCGCCACATCGATATCGCCGACTTGGATTTGCAACATTTCTTCTGGGCTCACCCCGGCCATAATGAACGACATAGCGACTTTACCGTCTCGGTTGGCGACCTTGAACAAGGCTTCACATTCCATATTACTAAGTAGTCTTGCTGCTTTAGCAGGCTCGGCTTGCGCCAATTGCAGCGGCGCTTGTTGTTTTTCTAACATCGCCACTTTTTGCTGCTCAAGTGCTTGGTGAGCCATCTGCTGCTCTAACGTCAAACCGCTTGACGGGGGAACCACGTTATAACTGGTCATGGTTGGCCCTGTTTGACGTTGACGATTAATAAAACTAAATATCAGTAAGGCCAACAAACTTACTAGCAATGCAATACCCGTGGCTATTGCTGTATCGCGCCAATAGTGCGGCGAAATAGGGTAGGTGGGAACAAACGGCTCTTCCAATACGTTGATTTTAGCTTGAAAAGGTTTTTGTACTTCAGTCTCAACCAGTTGGTCTTTTAAGGCTTGTGCTTGTTCTTGAAGTTGTTTTAATGAACGAGTCTGGCGCCCATATTCTTCAAGCTTTTGGTTGAAGTTTTGTGCTTCTCGACCCAGTTCATCGAGCTGAACTTCCAATTGTTTTTGTTTTTCAAAAGACGCCACAACCGTGCGTTGTAAATCTTCTAAGAAGCGTTGTTGACTCTCTAATTGCACGGTTTGGTAACGCGCTTTTAATTCCTCCAGAACACGTTTTTTATTCACCACATCGGGATCCAGATTCATATATTCTGCCGTATAGCGGCGCGCCAGCTGCACCATTTCAGACTCAATATCGCCAATGCGACTACGCAAGGTATCAAGTCGAACTTTGTCCTCGGGATGCGTAACGATTTCACCATTTTCAATACTTTGTTTTACACTGCTTAAGGTTGCAGTTGCCTCGGCCTGTTTGGCTTCGGCCTCATCCAAAGATGCGCCCATTGCTTTGATTTTAGTCAGGGCTCGATTCTCATCTCGTTCCATCGAAATGATATTATTATCTTCGCCGTATTGCTCCACCAGCTGTCGCTGTTCAAGTATTTTCGCCTCAAGCGCAATGAGTTTTTGCTGCCCTAAATCAAGATCTTGCTCGGTTGTTTCAACGGTTTCTTGAGCTAAAGATTCTAAATACACCGCCACCCAATGAGTCAACACAGGTTGCAGAATGTCCGCCTGTGAGCCGGTGGCGTAAAGGTTGATAATACGACTTTCTAGCTGCTCTTGAGTAGACAATAACTTTGACAACTCTTCTGGGGTGAACAGCATGCTTTCTTCTTGATCTAAGCGCGCACTGAGTGTTTCCAACACGCGATAACTGGTGAGTCGTTGGCTGTTTAAGGTAATTTGCTCTTGTGGGACGGCCGCTTGCTCTTCGCTAATCTGCTGGGCGTAACTAAAGTGCAAAATAGCCTGGCTTTGAAAAATAGGCGCACGGGACCAAACCCAGATGAGTAAGCCAACCATCACTAGGGTAAATGTACCAAGTAGTACCCACCATTTCTGTTTTTGCAGTTTCTTTGCTTCTGCCGCGGCGATTGCGTCGCTGCGACCGGTATCAAACTGAGGTGAAATCACTTCAACATTGTCATTAAAGGCCATGTTTTATTTCCGTATTCTTTTAAAGGTTCGAGCAACAAACCTCTAGCGCTATGGTCATTGTGCATTAGGTTATCAGCTATAGTTAGGCGCAGCGAATCATATTAACTAAGCCCAACGCATTATTGAATGTTTTTCTGTGGGATCAAAATACTATCAACAAGGTTAGAAACCTGAACCTAAGAGAAGCCATGCCATTGAGCACCAGCATTTTGTAACTAATGGCGTTGAATTTGCCAGTCACAGTCAGCCATTTCGTACAAAATCGCCCTTGTTTTTTGGCGATAACGCCCATGCTTTAATGCCATTTGAATGAAAGAGAAAGTATAAAATATAGTATGCTATCGAGAAGTATTTATTGTTGAAATTTGACCGACTTGTTTTATTCCCTGATAAAGTTTAATAAATAAAGATGACCAAACGCACTATTTGTTCACGCTGTCACTATCCTATGACGATCTGCTTGTGTCATGCTATCTCGCCTTTGACCATCCCCGTTAAGCTCGTCGTGCTGCAACATCCACTTGAAACTAAGCACGCTAAAAACACCGCTCGATTGATCAAACTCTGTGTGCCTGACTGTGAGCTAATGGTGGGAGAAAGCGCAGAGGATTTCAACGTGTTGCAAGAGACCATCAAACAGCAAAACATTAATGCTGGCGTCTTGTATCCGCATCAACATAGTATGGCATTGGAAAGTGCTAAACAGCGGGCAGACTTCACACCGCCCGATACATTAATATTGATTGACGCCACTTGGCGAAAAGCGCATAAAATGTGGCAATTAAACCCGTGGTTACACAGTCTACCTAGCTGGCATTTTGAGCAACTTCCAAAGGCTGACTATCGTGTTCGTAAATCTCAATTGGCTCACAGTTTATCGACCATTGAAGCCACATCTCACGCCTTACAACACCTTTTCAATGTCGACACGCAACCGCTCATCACGGTCTTTAATGCGATGCAAAAAAACATCGAGCAATTTATACCCAAGTGTTGAATGTCTGAACACAGCAGCGGTTGGGCTCCACCGTGCTTTGCGCACAGCGCTACTTGAAATTAAACCAGCGCGGTAAACGACCAAATATCACCAAGTAGTAAGCAAACACCCCCAACAGTGAGAAAATGATCCCGCCCACCCCAGGGTCCTGCCAATTTCCATACAAAAGTGCATACACACAAAAAGCGATCACCAATAAAGTAGGCGACGCGACTATGCCGATCATCACCCGCACGTTCGGTGGTAGTTTTTTCGTCGACTTACTCGCAGGGGCGTTATTTTGTGAAGGAGATGGCTGACTCATATTGACCTTTATGCTTTGTTACACGTAATGCAATCCAAACTGATCATCGCAAAACGCGATTCAATGCCCGGACCCAGGTAAATCATTACCCGCTTTTTGAACGACATGGTAACCGCTTACAAATAATTAAGCTGCTCAAACTTACGACACTTGTTATATAAATAATATGCAACGGCTAATGGCAACGGACAAAAAAGAGCAATAGTGGGATAAGTAACCACAAAGAAAACCCCGCAAAGCAAAAACCCGACACTGCCGCACATTAGGTGAAATCGATAAAACGATATACTGTCATCATACGCATCAGGAAATATCAGTTTGAGTAAAATCTGGAACAATCCCCATACTCCCACGGCACCGAGAATGATACCAAAAATAATGAAATAGCCGAGCATGCTACCTTTGGCGATCATCTCCATGCCCGCCATAAACCCAGCGTCTATGCCGATGATCCAGAGGCTAACCACGGGCAAAAATCCCAGTACAGTTTCAGCTAAAAATGTCAGATGTTTTTTTCTTTGCAAACCAAATCTCGCGTATCGCGCTGATGGTAGATCTTAGAGATCAGCAATGATGACTCATGCCTTTAGCATAAATTAGCTTGTCCTTGGGGTAAACTCTCGACGATAAAAACCTATCAAATAATACGCTGCATAGTCGTATACGTTGTAAATATTGGTTTGTTGTTAGCGATTGATTACTGCCAAATGACTAATGAATAAAATCATCGACCGGCTCAAGTGACTCATTGAGCATCAGCGTATAGGTTCCTAAAAGCACTCGCTCTTGGTCATTGCCCTCTACAAAGATGTAAAGTTGCACGTAAAAATGAAATTCTGATGATTTGTCGAAGTAAAACAGATCCTTTACTTCATAGTTCTTGGAATAGGATATTTGTGATAAATGCACTTGGATCACGTTTTCGCTGTAGCCAGCTAGAAACTGGCTGTACTCAGCTTCATTCTCGGCTTTAATACTGTCTAAGCGCTTAAAGAAGCACACAGACGCCACCTCAAACAGTTGGTTTTCGTCTAAAATTTTAGGTTTAAATTCCACGTTTTCGCCTAGTTAAGATTGGTGTTATTTCGCCTGATTTTTTCGTCAATAGAGTCATCTGAGCAATCACTACTTCCAACCCTGACGCCATTTTTCACTGTCTTTTAGATCGCGCCACGATAAGCAAAACTCGCGCTTACTGATAATCGCCTCCATAGTACAAGCGACGACTTTACCCAGCTCATCAAATTCCACATCGGTGATCATGAAATGCTTTTCTTTGTTTTGCGTCACCACCGCTGTCCATTTGCTGTTGAGCAGTTTTTTATGGTTTATTGGGTTCAATATTATCCTCTGTGGCGTTTTGCACGTTTGGCTTGGTTTGTGTGCTCGACACTGCAGCCGTATTGCCGCACTTAATGGTCTTCTCAGCTGTGTGATAGATATTATTAACCAGTACATAAGTGCCCGACACAATCGCCGAGGCTGGGATTGTAATAAACGCCACCAGCTCATCGCTCCAACGATAAAAACTGGTATCACCATCAGTGAGATTCACCACCCTCAATACCTTTCTATCGCTAGAAAGACCACATTCCACTGTTTCTGAAAGGTCTTTTTGCGGCAGCACGACGCAGCCACCAACAAATGCACTCAGCAATATACTGAACGTCAGTGTTGTCAGTGTTTTATGTAACTTTCCACATTTCATACTTTAACTCATCGCCTTGTTAGCTGTTCAACACTTACTTAGTAAGTACAATGACAAAACGCTATGTGCCGCAATTGCTTTGCGGCCAACCTGAAATGGTAGCGTAAATTAGCAGACCACCAACAACCAAAGTGCCGCCAAACAACTCAGTGATTTTTCTGTGCTGATAGGGAAGCTGAGACTAAGGTCAACGCCTCTTCTTTAGTGAAACCTTGCTTGATCAGGGCATCGTAAAGGCTTTTTATATATGCGGCATTAGCGGCGACAATCTCAGGATCATTCATTACCTTTAACGTTGCTTTTAGCTGATCGGATAATTTGTCACTTAAACTATCGTATAAAAAATTAGGTGATTGTTGCGCCTGTGAAAATGAGGTGAACAGCGCCAACATCATTGCGCTAGTTAATATTATGTTTTTCATTGTTAACTCCATATGAACAAAAAATAAGACGTGTGAAATTTGCTTTTTATAGTTTATCTTACGGCCAACCAGATTATTCCATGACTAATTCGCAGCGGTTCGGTTTTCTACCGTTGCCTACAGATAGTGGCGAAAAGATCGATACTACAGCAGTTATGGCGCACTAGCCGCTAATTAACCAATAGTCTGTTTACTTTTTACAAAGTAGCTGCTCAGCTAGTGTTGGCAAAATTACAATAAAAGACACATTCAGGCGTTAAGTTGTGCAAGCCTCATCCAAAGTTACTATAGACCAAAGTTCCTTCCAACGACTAAGCTTTTGTTGTGCGCTGAAGTGTTTAGGCGATACATTCTTAGCCGCTAACAATCTGCTTCTATCCTCCAATACGTTAGCATTCACCGAGCCTTTGAGCTCATTGTTTACAGCCACAGTTACCGCTATCAGAATATTACAGCTTGGGCACACTAAAAAATCGGCTTGACCAGAGCCTTGTGATTCTCGTTTAAGCTCAACACCTGAGTGTATTTCTAATTTAGACGCGGGATCCGATAGGTAAGACGCCCCTTTTGCGAGGCAATAATCACAATCACAGTTTCTAGCTGAATAGTGTTCGATAGGCTTAGGCAAACTTAACTGCACAGAAACCCGTTTACAAAGACAATGACCGCTATAATGATGCATAGTAAATTCTACTTTTATCCATTCTCAATTTGCATTGAGTAAACAGGGTTTCACCACTTCTAAGATCCTTAGCGCTAAAAGTTAGACAGCAAGACAGCGGCAAAGAATACATACCTTCGGCAGTTGAACTTAACGTCTAAAGACGGTTATCAACATCTGATTTCAGCGGAGCAAGCAGAAGATAAAATATCCATGCCAACCAAGACACGAAAATTATAAGCAAGATCCACGCAGCCTTCTCTCCGCCACTTGTTCGGTTAGACTTTGCGATTAAAAGAATAGGTAAAACCCAGATCACTAAAAAAATAAGAAACACAAAAATGATATTCAATTACACTTCCTCAGATTAAATAACACCCTCAAACCCGTGGCGCAAAGCTCTTCAAAAACAGGACTGACGTTGTTTAAATAACTTCTTTAAGCGCTCTTTTCTTCACCTTTTGACTCAACGCGCTGCTTAAAGTTCGCTAAAATGCATAGCCAACCTTGACGTTGCTGTTCGGCAGAATGCTCGCTTTCAGCCTCAAAAGTTTCGACAACCTTTGTCCCTTTTGCGATATTCCTAAATTCAACCTTAACGTGTCGGTCATCGTCCATTTTGTAGTGGATGGATTTACATAATTCTATCTTGGTAAATTGTCCTTCAAAGTCAAATCCCATCGAACCGTCTTTGGCTTCCATTCGATAATTGAATTTCCCTCCCTCGACAAGATGAATCTTCGCCGTCGGACAACACCATTCGTCCGATGCAAAGTTCCAATGGGTAATTTCTTCGGGCGTCGTCCATACATGCCAAACGTCATTTAGGCTTGCCTCTATATCGATATCAATGGTGATTTCCATCTTTACTCCAATTCTGGTATTTCTCGCAACAATGACGCCGAATAAACAACATAGGGCAGCTGACTCTTATAAAAACAAAGCAGGCAGCTGCCGGCGCGTTAAAGACTGATTACGCGCTACACAGCAACATTTAGAGCCAAAGTTTCCGAGTACCAAGCATATAGTAGATGCCAAAAATACTACAAATTAAAGAGCTTACTATCCAAAACGTGATTGAGTTTTGATGCACTATCGGATCTGATGTGACAAAGGGAACTATTAAGCCTGCTACACCGCGAACTAAGTAAATAGCCGTGATTAAAACCAAGCCGGTTTTAAGAAGAGGTAACTTTAAAATGACACCCGCTCCTGAGAGCGCATAAAGCCCCCAGACCGCTAAGATAGCGGCAATGACCAGTGTTGCTATGGTGGGGTAGGCGTCACCTGCCGCCGCAAGCTGAGCCATTCTTTCCCCCGCACCAAAAAAGCGATACCAATCAGGACCACCGAAGATACAACTAATATGTAGTAATGAGGCCAGAAAGCTCAAGTAACCCGCTATTATGAGGTGATTATTCTTTTCCATACAATTCCTTTTAATCCATAACATTTGTTGAGCTATGCAATTTCCAGCCAGCGACAGCCATGCCGTTTAATGGTTTTTTATACGCGCCATGCTTCAAAAAAACAGATTCCGCTAACAACCAAAAATGCGATCCACGACAAGTGCATACCCCGAGTGTAGAAGATTGAGAGTAGCGCACCTATCAAAAACACAGTACCAATCACATACAGGTTAAAAGCGTCTTCTGCCGAGTGATTAAACAATATTGCCGCAAAACCCAGAGCCGCCACTGACATAGTATGCCAACAAAAACGCAGCGTCCCTTTTGTGAAATGGTCGCTTCCAAACAAATACGGGATATTGTCTCGCCGAAACAACCTCATGAGTATATATCTCTCACCGAGATACGAATGAGCCACTGCGATCAAAACCAAAATTAGCGCTGCGATCAATAGCATATCCCTACTCCTTATTTTATTGTGGCTCTAATAAGCTGCGCTAGCCAGGCGCTTAGCATCCCTACCGTTTTCGACCCTATCAACATTTCGTTAGTTGAAGCTATATACCGAACCGGAATGTCGACAAGACAATTTTCCCGTAACAATGCGCTTGAAATTTGTTGGGCCATATTTGCATTCTGCCTCACGAGCAATTTTTTCTAAGCGATAAGTAAAAGACTTTTCATGTTCATCGTAGTTAGACACAAATATATATTTAAATTGAGGGGCTAACTCGACCTTAATATTTACAACCTGTTCTAAGGGGAACTCCATGAACTCCTGATAGATCATGCGTATGGATATATCGTTACTACCGCTTGGTAGAACTACCGACATAGCCGCTCCTTGCATCGGCTTTCTTTGCCACGCTTCTTGACCATTTAGTTTAAGCACTACCGCACTATTCACGCCATCATCATTCATCCACATCTCCACCGCGTCTGAATCATTAGTATAAATTTGGGGGGAGTTGTAATCAGCCACGGTAGTTTGACAACCGGCTAACAACAATACAAACAAAGGCATATTTAAAAATTTCAACAAAATCGTGTTATTCACATTCGCTCCTTGAAAACGAGATAAATTTGGTGGCTAAAATGGCCAGGAACGACCCCTAGCGAGTTTAAGATACAAAATACACTGATAAGAATAAAACTGTCCAAATCCATAAGGTAAGTAAAACAATTCCCGTTTGGGGCAAAATCAACAATCTATTCTAACCAATGACAAGCAAATAATGGGTCAGCGCGAGCCCAGAAAAATATTCATTAAAAACAGATGAGAGTCATTATCGAAAGAATAAACTTATTCCAATGTCAATTTTGGTTACCCGCTATAAACCGCTGACGTTACCTTTTCATCTGTATCGAAGTTAATAGTGCATTTAAAAACATGAAAATTGAATAGACTACTATGCACAATTTTCTTGTTAGCCCCCACTCTATAGGCTTGATAATTAGATAAATTTACCGTATTCAATTGCCTTGTAACATTCGACAGTGAATCGCCTTTACCGAAATTTCCGCAAAGGTAGTAAATTTCTTTTCTCGCCTCATTTGAGATGACAATGAACGAGATAAAAAAGACACTAAAGATTACCAAGACGAGTAGCTTTACTTTCGTTACATTCAAACCGTCCAAAGTTTCCCCCTAGTAAACGGCACAGGATCGTTATCAAATCATTGCGGTTTATAGTATCTGAACAGCTTCATAACGTGAACAGGCAATAGCCGCGAGTGCAGGCCCGATTGGCAACTGCTATGGAGCTGGTTTGCAATGCTCATGCTCCAGTAATTATTTCAAGAAAAATGCAACCTTCAGTTGTAATGGTGCCTTTAGAGGACTATCAGTCAATGGAAGAAACAACTTATTTGTTGCACTCTCCTGAAAATGCAAGGACGTTATTAAAGTCAATTGCGGAATTGGAAGCTGGTCGTGGCCATGAAAAGAAACTCATTGAGTGGAGCTAACCTTTTCAACTACTGCGTGGGAAAACTATCTTTATTGGCAGAGCACCGATAAAAAAATTTTAGAAAGGGCCAGTTCACATATTAAAGAGATAAGCAGATCGCCATATGAGGGGTTCGGCAAACTCGACCCTTTGTAACATGGTTTGTCGGGCTATTGGTCAAGTCGGAGCACAGATGAAGACCGATTAGTTTACTGATATCAGGACGGCACTATTTTTATCGCTCAACTTCGATATCACTATGGCATATAACGTCCGCGATAACCGAGTAGCAGGATATGATAGTCCGTGTCAAAGTCGTCCCCCTCTGCGGCTTCAGTTCATCGCACAGTTACCCAGCGTTAACCGTTGGCGTTAATTTTTAATAGCATCAGGAGCCTTGTCGAATATCAAATTCAGTTGGATGCCGTGCTCCAAATAGGCCTTGGCATTTGCAAGCACCAACGAGAATCCTCCCATCGAATCTATGGCAACTGGCACAAGTTGATCGGCGGAGAAGCCAGCGAAATCGCTATTGCTGACGGTCACCAGCGTTGCGTCATCGCCACGCGGTTCGAAGTTCCATTCCACTATCGAGTTTTTGATTTCGTCACCCCAGCGGATGATAATTCGTTTGTCTGGCTCGATACTCACTACGTTCACTGCCACGGAGTGTCGATAGGGTCTCCATTCCCAAGTGACGGTTTTACCCTCCACGAGAGGCCCATCACTATGCGAAAACCAGAATTTCGTTGTAATGGAGGGATCAATGAAGGCGGCGAATGCACGTGCGGTAGGTACCCGAAACAACATTTGTTGTTCAATCGATGGCTTAAATTCAGTGCCCATATTCAGTTCCTATGTTTTTGATTGTCGAATAACGCCAGTAAAACTTGTGGCCTACACGTTGCGAGGCACGAGCAATGGCCGCGAGTTTGGGTCAGGTTGATTGGTTTGTTACAGGTGAATCTACTTATCATTATGCTGATTTAATTTTCGATAATTTGAATATGTTAATACAGTAAGCAATGTTGATAAAAGCATATAGATAGAAACAGCTAAACTGAAGCTTTCCGTGTCAGTATTAATATTGATAAATTCATTCTCAAATGGAACATAGAGGGAACCGCTCAATATACCCAATACAGTTAGGGCCCAAGCAAAAACGACTCCACCCGCTTGCCAAAGAATAATCAATTTGGTTGGTGCCTCTTTTTGCATTCAGATGCGGCCTTTATCTCTAACGTTTGCATTCAGCAACTTGTCTGCTGAAATGCTTTGTTGTACGCACTTTAATTGTACTTGTGTTTAACGGTCGAAAGAATAAGGCTATCAATTTCGTTGCTCACGGCCCCAATACTACTGTTGGTTAATATGACGTAACCAAAATTCAAGTCTGTTATAGAACGTGTTAGCGCAATCCAGCCTCGGTTAAATCCCGCAAAGCCCAAACTATTGTTTTGTGCATCAATTACATAGCTCATGCTCCAGCGCCCGTTAGTATTCGGAGTAGGCTTAATCATGAGGTCAATGAGTTTTTCTGGCAACAACCTTGATCCGTTATACTTTCCATTCTTATTGCGTAACACCGCCATATTAAAACGAGCTAAATCTATAGCGGTTGTTTGTAACCCTGCTGCAGCTTTTTCATTGAAGTACACCATACCCGTTACTTTGCCAGTCTCGTCATAAGGTGTTGCCGACTTATTCATGACTTTTTCTGTAATATTAAAGCTTGAATTTTTCATACTTAGAGGTTTGAGCACGTTTTGCTGCATATAGTCTTCAAACGTCATTTCGGATACTTCTTCAATTAAAAGTTGCACGACTGAATAACCACCACCAGAATAAGACCACTTGGTGTTGGGCGCATGGATGAGCTCAACGGGCCCTGCACCATTATTATGTCCGTTAAGCGAATCAACAATTGATGATAGTTTTTCGCGAGAATCCCACCCTGCATAAGGGCCCAGCGACAATCCAGAAGTATGAGATAAGATATTTCTTAATGTTACTTTCTCTACATCAAACTCAGATTCAGGAATTTTCCAGCGTTTAAGATATTGATTAATTGGGGTATCTAAATCTACTTTACCTTCGTAAACCAGTTGCATTGCTCCCCAAGCAGTAACGAGTTTTGAAATAGAACCTACGTTAAACATAGTGCTTTGGGTAATTCCTGCTTTGCTCTTTATATTGGCGAAACCATAAGAGCGGAATCCAATTATCTCGTTACCATTTACAAATGCCAGCGCTACGCCGGGAGCGTTGTGGTTCTCTAAAATCTTCGGTATGTCACTGTCCAAACCCTTAGTAAGTTCAGCAATATCCGTAATTCCTTTGGCAATTGCCACGTTAGATAAAAACACTACAGACAACATCAAAAAATGCTTAATCATAACTTTCCTTGTACGTACAACGTTTCGCATATGGGGATTTTAGGAGCGCTTTACCAGCGAGTAATATTCCCACCATGATGTTTTTGTTAGCCGTATTTAGCTGCGTAACATAAACTTTCTCAGATCACGCTCGTGCCGCATAACATGAAGTATATAAACCAGATCATTATCTATTTTATAAAAAATTCGGCATGGATTAACAATAACTTCTATATAGGTTAAGTTTTGTAATTCAAGCGGGCTCCTTCTCGATTCAGGATGACTCTTTAGTCTTGTAACTTTATCAAACACCTTTTGTGTTAAATTTTTGGCTGCAGGTAAATTACTTAACGCAATATATTCAACTATTTCGTTTAAGTCAGTTAAAGCAGGAGCAGTCCATTTTATTTCAGCCATTTACTCATTTTCTCTTTTGCATCTTCATTAGAGAATGTATCGCCATTTCTAATAGCTTGCTCGCCACGAGCAACACCTTCGAGTACCTGCATTCGTTGTAGCATGAATTCGTAATCATCTACATCAACTAAATAAGCAGACGGTTGTCCATGTTCTGTTATTAACACGGGCTCATTTGACGAGTGTAGGTCAGCCAATATCTTGGTTGCTTGTCGCTTTAATGTTGTTACCAGCTCTACTCTTTGGCGAAGCTGCCCTGCGTGCATGCGTCTCAGCGAACGTAGTGAGTGAGTTTGTTGAATTGTTAAGCCGTGCAGATAAGCTAGTCATGGCTATTAATAAAATTTTGCAACTCATCTGAGAAGCCATCGATTTGTAGATTTTCTAGAAGACCATCTGATTTCATTAATGCAAGTTGTAACATCGCTTTTGACCTCGAATTGTAATCGAATATGTTGGCGATACGCTTGTCACTATTTTCGACCAACTTATATAAATAAAGGTACTTTGCGTGATTTGAAAGTTCTGGATTATCGATACCTTCACGTACATCGTCCAAAACTTGCTGACAGCATTTGTCTAATGCATCAGCCTTAACACGTTTGAAATGTTTCCAATCTTCCTCTGAAATCATGTTTAACCTCTATAGGCCTAACGCTTTGCCAATGGTCAAATGCGAACGTTGTAGGGCGAAGCCCAATGAGTATTTGTCCCCGGCACGTTGTTTGTAGCGATTTAGGACAACGTGTTATGTGCTCGATTTTTCATTGAACACTTTATAAACGAAAAATAACATTAATAAGGCAAAAAGATTTACACCTAAGCCCACAGGGTTATTAAAAGTTTGCTCGATGCCGTTTTCATTCTTAATAAAATAGTGAAATGGGAACGCGAAGCTCGCAACGAATTTGAAAACAAACGTTTTGCTATAGATAAAAACAGTTTGAAGTAGATAAAAGATTCCCAACAACCACTTTGCAGCTTTCCTGAAACGAACCATATAGCAAAACACTGCGCCGAGCATGCCTAGAGCCAGGAAAACAACATGCAATATATTTATAGGTTCACCAGACTTCGCATTTAGAATTGAAAAATACAATTCCCAACCACCAAGCACAAAAGAGATTAGCCCCAACAAATAAAATTTAAAATCTCTCACATATTCCTCATTAAACACCGTACTTCATTAAGAGCACATAACGCCCCTATTAAACGGCGCAATCTTGTTGGTTATACTGGCGAGGAACGAGACCCAGCCAGCGAGTTGACGTCCTAGCGAACCTGTGAGCGAATTAATTGGCTTGTTATACCTAAATTACCACTTCAACAACCTACTTTTGCCAATACTTACACCACTAAAACTTGACGAATCAAGGGCGTTGCGAAGAGACTCGCTAATATATATATCAATGTCTAGGAAGCCATTTGTAAATAAGTCATAACGCCCAAGGTAACCCTCTTTAAACCTGTAACTCGTATTATAGAGGTCTTGGTCTGATGAAAGCGTTCGTTTTAGTTCACAAAGCTCTTGCTCATTCGCAACATTGATTTTTTGTCGTTTATTAGTATCAAATGATTTAACGAAAAAGTTTGTTTCAGAAAAGTCTAAATAACTGAATATATCCTCTGGTTCTACAATTTGTAAACACCAATAAGAGTAGGTTCGCCATTTATGTTTCAATGGTAATTGAAAGAGGCGATGCGGGGGCATTTTAAACTGCCCTAGTAAGTTTTTGAGATTGTCATTAAAGATTAAGCAGTTGCATGGGATAGGAACAGAGCTAATTAAGTCGGTTCGCTTTGCCTTACGTTCTATTTTTGCACCTGAAAAATTGGGGGTAAATTCGAAATCACGTAAGAGATTGTAGACAGAGCACTTTCCATCATAATCATATCTGTCTCCCATTGTTTGGTGCTGAGGATAGTCGCCCACATCCTCTATAGAGCTACCCAATATAAAATACAACAGCTTTCACCTTTAGTTATAACGCTTCGCATAACTGGCAAATACTTGCTGGCTATACTGGCGAAGAATGAGCCCCAGCCAGCGAGTATTTGTCCGGTTGATTGGTTTGCTATGCGCAGATTGCCACAATTGATGCGTACTGCTACAATAATAAAACTTTAATTGGAGATATGTTATGGCAACAACGAGCATAAGGCTAGATGAAGATTTGGTAGAGAAAGCAACAATCATTGGTAAAGCGCTACACCGAACTACACCAAAGCAAATTGAACATTGGGCAAAGATCGGGGAAATTATGGAAGATAATCCTGATTTGCCTTATGAGTTCGTTAGACAAGCGATTATTTCGAAAGCTGAAAAAGAAGCAGGAAAATTGGAGCCGTATAAATTTGGCTAATATAACCACTGTTCTTCAGACACAGAACTTTAAAAAAGTAGTAAAAAAACTGCATCAAAACCAAAAGAAAGATCTGGACAAAGCAGTCCAAGACCTTATCAAGAACCCGATGCTGGGAGAGCAAAAAAAGGGGGATTTATATTTTTTGCGAGTCTATAAATTTAAAATGGTAAAACAGCTAACATTACTTGGCTATAGTCATGAGGATGAAACGGTAACTTTAGAGTTAATAGCCTTGGGATCACACGAAAACTTTTACCGAGATGTCAAAAAGTCACTCTAATCTTTTGCGTATAACGCTCCAATTACGGGCGGTTTGAGCTGGCTATACTGGGAACGAAGTGGCTCCAGCCAGCGAGTTTGGGTCAGGTTGAATGGATTGTTATATGCACGCACTTTAATTAATAGACACTTCATAGCGGCGACTATCTGATGAAAAACCATCTGGGCATGAATAATCTATAAATACTATCAGCTTATTGTCCGAATCAGGAGATACGAAACCTAATGCTTGTGGTTCGCTGACATTTGG